>NZ_SJFN01000021.1 GCF_004328075.1 Siculibacillus lacustris
CGGCGGCGGCGCCCGCGACGCCGGCCGAGCCGCCCGCTCCGGCGGCGCCCGGCGGCAACGCCGTGCTGCGCCGGGTGGCCTACGTCGGCATGCGCAAGGCGATCGGCACGGCGATGGCCGCGAGTTGGGCGGCGGTGCCGCTGGTCACCCAGCACGCGGCGATCGACGTGTCGGCGCTGCTCGACCTGCGCGCCCGGATCAATCGCGACCGCGACGCCGAGCGGCGCGTGTCCCTGACCGATCTCCTGATCCGGATCACCGCCCGGGCGTTGGTCCGGGTGCCCGAACTCAACGCCGTGTTCGACGGGCACGAGCTGCAGATCCTGCGCGACGTCGACATGGGGCTGGCGATCGCCGTCGACGACGGGCTGGTGGTGCCGGTGATCCGCGCCGCCGACCGCCGGTCGATCGACGAGATCGCCGCCGACACCAAGGCGCTGGCGGCCAAGGCGCGGACCCGCACTCTGGTCGAGGCGGACCTCGTCGGCGCCACCTTCACGATCAGCAACGAAGGGGTTTTCGGCTCGGTCGACCACTTCACGCCGATCGTCCCCCTGCCGCAGGTGGCGATCCTCGGCGTCGGCCGTACCGTCGACACGCCGGTCGCCGTCGACGGCCGGGTGGAGATCCGGCCGCTGACCGGGTTCTCGCTGTCCCACGACCATCGCGTGGTCGACGGCGCGCCGGCGGCGAAGTTCCTCGCCGCCTTCGAGGCCCTCCTCGCCAATCCGATCGCGGCGGTGGTCTGATTCGTCCGCCAGAAGAGAGAACCGGCATGAGCAAGAAGCGGGTGGCGGTGATCGGGGGCGGCCCCGGCGGCTATGTGGCGGCGATCCGGCTCGCCCAACTGGGCGCCGCGGTGACCCTGATCGAAAAGGACATGCTCGGCGGGACCTGCCTCAATCGCGGCTGCATTCCGACCAAGGTGCTCCTGCACGCCGCCGAACTGTGGGCCGAGATCGGCGAGGCGGCGACCTTCGGCATCGCCGTCGACGGCCGCCGGCTCGACTGGGCGGCGTTGATGCGGCGCAAGGACGCCACCGTCGCGCGGCTGACCGGCGGCGTCGGTTTTCTGATGAAGAAACACGGGGTCGAGGTGATCGCCGGCCGGGCCGCCTTCACCGGCCCGACGACGCTGGAGATCACCGCGCCCGACGGGACCACCTCGGCGCTCACCGCCGAGGCCTTCGTCGTCGCCACCGGCTCGGAACCGGCGCTGCCGCCGGTGCCCGGCTTCGATCTGCCGGGCATTGCCACCTCGACCGAGGCGCTGGCCTTCGATCGGCTGCCGCGCTCGCTGGTGGTGGTCGGCGGCGGGGTGATCGGGGTCGAATTGGCCTTCGTCCACGCCGCATTCGGCACCCAGGTGACGATCGTCGAGGCCCTGCCGGGGATCCTGGCCAACGTCGACGACGATCTGGTCGCCGTGGTGCGGGCGCGGCTGAAGGCGCTCGGCGTCGCCGTCCACACCGGGGTCGCGGTCGCCGGCGTGACGGCGCAGGCCGACGGCTACGCGGTGGCGATCGCCGGACCGAAACCCTTCACCGTGGTCGCCGAGAAGGTCCTGGTCGCCACCGGCCGGCGCCCGGCCACCGACGGCCTCGGGCTGGAGCGCGCCGGCGTCGGCCTCGACCGTCGGCGGATCGTCACCGGGCGCGATCTGCGGACCAGCCTGCCCCACGTCTGGGCGATCGGCGACTGCACCGCGCCGATCATGCTCGCCCACCTCGCCTCGCATCAGGGGCTGGAAGCGGCGGAGTCGATCATGGGGGTCGCCGGTGCGCATGCCGTCGCCGCCGTGCCCGGGGCGATCTACACGCGGCCGGAGATCGCCTGGGTCGGGATGAGCGAAAAGGAGGCGCGCGCCAAAGGGCTCGACGTGGTGGTCGGCCGGTTCCCGCTCGCCGCCAACGGCAAGAGCCTGATCATGAACGCCGGCGACGGTCTGGTGAAGGTGATCGCCGAGCGGAAGTACCGGCAGATCCTCGGCGTCCACGTGATCGGGCCGCGCGCCACCGATCTGATCGGCGAAGCCGGGCTCGGCCTCACCCTGGACGCGACGCTCGACGACGTCGCCGCGACCATTCATGCCCATCCGACGATCGCCGAGGCCATCGCCGAAGCCGCCCTGGTCGCGGCCGGTCGTCCGATCCACGCGCCCTGAGCGGCCGGGCGGCGGTTCGCCGCCATCGGCCCGATCCCGGAGAACCCGCCATGTCGATCCAAGCCGCCTTCATCTTCCTCGCCCCCGAGGCCGATGCCCGGACGCACGCCGCCCTGATCGAGACGCCGATCGTGCATCTCCACGTCGTCGGCGTCGCGAATTACGCCGCCGCCGTCGCCGCCGTGACCGATCTGGTGGCCAAGGGCGTGGTGGCGATCGAACTCTGCGCCGGTTTTGGCAACCAGGGCGTCGCCGAGATCTGCCGGGCCGCCGGAGACGGGATTCCGGTCGGCGTGGTCCGGTTCGATCCCCACCCGGCGCTCGGCTTCAAGAGCGGCGACGCGATCTTCGCGGCGTAGATCGCCGGCCGCAGCAGGACCCGAGCCCACCGCCCCGGACGTTCCGATTGCGAAAAGCGGCAATTTCCAGGGGGTTCGGATGTCGCCGTCCGTCGTCGAACGGTCCGGCGGTGCCCCCGGCTGCCGATCCGTCATTGACCGAACCGGACCGGGGGGCCCGGAGCGGTTCGAGCCCGATCGCCCCGGCGTCTAGGGGGAAACTCGGATGAAGCGGCCCCGCTCCAGCGGATAAGGTGCGGCGCGGTGGCGTCGCCGGGAGGTCCACGCCGGACGACGGCCACCGAGCGATCAGAAGGACTCGAAATGAGCACCACCGACGACCTGAAGGAAGCCTTCGCCGGCGAATCCCAAGCCAACCGCAAGTATCTCGCCTATGGCGAGCAGGCGGTCACCGACGGCTTTCCCGGCGTGGCCAAGCTGTTCCGGGCGGTGGCCGCCGCCGAGACGATCCATGCTCTGGCGCATCTCCGGGCGATGGGCGGGGTCAAGAGCACGCTCGACAACCTGACCGAAGCCCAGGGCGGCGAGCAGCACGAATTCACCGAGATGTATCCGCCGATGCTGGAGCGGGCCACCGCGGCCGGTGACAAGCGGGCAATGCGCTCGATGCGCTATGCGCTGGAGGTCGAGAAGGTCCATTTCGATCTGTTCGCGCAGGCCCTGGCGGCGCTGAAGACCGGCACCGATCTCGGCGCCGAGACCGCGCGGGTGTGCCCGCACTGCGGCCACACGGTGATCGGCGACGCCCCCGATTCCTGCCCGGTGTGCGGCTGCAAGGGCGAAAACTACCTCGACGTGGCCTGATCGCGCCGGTCGGGCGACGCCTCTCGCCAGACGTCGCCCATCCGCCGCCGCGACCCGCGGATCGCCGCCGTTGGTCGGATTGTGCAGTGCGGTGTGATCGCCGATAGTTCCGGGACGGATCTCGGGAGGATCGGATGCTGCCGCGGGCGAAGAGTTGGGACGAGATCGCCGCGGAGTTCCGCTGGCCGCGCCCGACCACTTACAACATCGCCGTGGAAGTCTGCGAACGTCGCGCGGCGGCGAGCCCCGACGCGCCGGCGATCGTCGACGCGCGCGACGAGGGGCGGATCGAGGTGTGGTCCTACCGGCGCCTGTCGCTCGCCGTCCATCGTCTTTCCAACGTTCTGGCGGCGACCGGGATCGGCCGCGGCGACCGGGTGGCGATCCTCCTGCCGCAGTCGCCCGACACGGTGATCGCCCATCTCGCGGTCTATGCGCTGGCCGCGGTGGCGCTGCCGCTCGCCGAAGTGTTCGGGGTCGAGGCGCTCGACCATCGGCTCGGCGACGCCGGAGTGCGGGCGGTCATCACCCATCATGCCGGCGCGGCCAAGATCGCGGCGCTCGCCGATCGTCTGCCGAGCCTCGAGACGATCTGGTGCGTCGACGGGCCCGGCGCTCACGGCGAGGATCTGGCGGCGGCGACGGCGCGGGCCTCCGATGCCTTCACGCCCGTGACGACCGGGCCGGACGACCCGGCGCTGATGATCTACACCTCCGGCACTACCGGCCTGCCCAAGGGCGCGCTGCACGGCCACCGGGTGTTGCTCGGCCATCTGCCGGGGGTGCAGCTCGCCCACGAGTTCCTGCCCGCCCCCGGCGATCTGATGTGGACCCCGGCCGACTGGGCCTGGGCTGGCGGCCTGCTCAACGCGCTCTTGCCGGCGCTGGCCTTCGGCGTGCCGGTGGTGGCCGGACGCGGGGGTCGCTTCGATCCCGACCGGGCGGTGCGGTCGATTATCGATCTCGGGGTGCGCAACGTGTTCCTGCCGCCGACCGCGCTGAAGATGATGCGCAGCGGCACGCCGGCTGCGCGGAAGGGCCTGAGCCTGCGCAGCGTCGCCTCGGCCGGCGAGGCGCTGGGGCGGGAGACCTGGGAGTGGGGCCGTTCGGCGCTCGGCGTGGCGATCAACGAGTGGTACGGCCAGACCGAATGCAATCTGGTGCTCGGCTCGGCGGCCGGGCTCGGGGTGTCGCGGGCCGGGGCGATCGGGCGTCCGGTGCCCGGCCACCGGGTGGCTCTGCTCGGGCCGGATGGGGCGCCGGTGCGTCCGGGCGAGGTCGGGCAGATCGCCGTGGCGCGGCCCGATCCGGTGATGTTCCTCGGCTATTGGAACCAGCCGGCGGCGACCGCGGCGAAGTTCCGCGGCGACTGGCTGATGACCGGCGACCAGGGCATCGCCGACGACGACGGCTACGTCACCTTCGTCGGGCGCGACGACGACCTGATCACCTCGTCGGGCTATCGCATCGGCCCGGCGGAGATCGAGGACTGCCTGATCGGCCATCCGGCGGTGGGTTTTGCGGCGGTGGTCGGCAAGCCCGACCGGCTGCGCACCGAGATCGTCAAGGCCTATGTCAAACTCCGCGACGGCGTCGAAGCGTCGCCGGCGCTGGCCGAAGCGATCCGCGCCCATGTCCGCGAACGGCTGTCGGCGCACGAATATCCGCGCGAGATCGCCTTCGTCGACGAGATCCCGATGACCACCACCGGCAAGGTGATCCGCCGCTTCTTCCGCGAGGACGCACGCGCCGAGGCGGGGAGCGACGGGCCGCTCGGAGCACGTTCCGATCGGGTCGAACCGACCTGATCGACGAGAACTTGCTCCCGAGCGCTGCTCTAGTCGGTTACGACGATGCGGGTGGTCTTCATGCCGTGGCTCTTCACCAGATCGAACAATCCGGCGGCGACCTGCGGGTGGAGGCGGACGCAGCCGTGCGAGGCGGGGCGGCCGAGATGGCGCAGGTCGTCGGTACCGTGCAGCGCGACGCCACCGACGAAGAAGATCGAATTGGGCATGCGGGCGTTGTGATAGGTGTGCGAGCGGTACTTCTCGTGCATCCGCTGCGGCGTGAACACGCCCATCGGGGTGCGATGGCCGCGTTTGCCGGTCGACACGGCGTAGACGCCGGTGGTGGCGCCGTCGACGATCACTTCCATGCGCTGGGTGGCGATGTGGATGCGCGCTTCGACGGCGGCGGAGGCCGGAGCGACGAGGCCGAACAGGCCGGCGAGGACGACGACGGCGAGAGCGAGAGTACGGAGCATGACGGGCTCACCTCGGCGATAGTCGACGGCCGCGGAAATCGAGAGGATGGGGCGGCGTCGAGAAGGACGGAATTCGAAAAGCATACACAAGTCTTCGCCGCTGACGCGTTTCTCAGGTCGATCGCGTCGGGAAACCTGATGTTAAGATTAAATTGACGATGTCGGCGCGAAGATCCGCGCGCAGGCCCCTCCCCGGGGCGCTCCGTCGCGGCTGCGCGGCCTCTCGAAAGGGTGTTCCCATGGTCCGGCAGGCTATGATCCTCACGGCGATGCTGATCGCGTCGATCGCGACCGCCGCGGCGGAAGATCTGCCCAAGGCGCTGGCCGGCGAGATCGTCGCCACCGAGCACGCCTATTGCGAGACCTCGACCGGCTACGACGTCGGCTTCGTCCTGCGCCGCGACGTCGACGGCGACGGGCGGCCGGACGTGGTGCTCGACTATTCCCGCGCGTTGTGCGGCGGCGCGCACGAACCCTATTGCGAGGGCGAGCGCTGCCTGTTGCAGGTGTGGCAGGCGGCGGGGAGCGGCTGGCGCAAGCTGTTCGACGGCAAGGTCGCGAATTGGCGATTCGACGGCAACGGCGGGCGGTCGGTGCTGATCGTCGACGGGCGACCGCTGTCGCGCTGATCAGGCCCGGCGGACGGCGTGGACCGGCGCGGCGGCGGTGAGATGGTCGTGCAACTCGCGCCCCGAGAAGGGTTTCTGCAGCCAGGAGCGGAACACGTCGGGCAGTTGGGTCGGACGTTCGCGCCCGGTGACGGCGATGATCGCCGCGTCGCGACAACCGGGGCTCTGGGCGAGCTCGACGGCGAGCCGGTCGCCGGGGATGTCGGGCAGGCCGAGGTCGATCAACACCACGTCGAACACGCCGACTGCGGCGGTCCGGCGGGCCTCCTCGCCGGTGCCGACCAGCGTGGCGACGACGCCGAAGCCGCCGAGCATCGCCTCGAGCAGCATCCGGCCGATGGCATGATCCTCGACCGCCAGGACTCGCAGGCCGGCGAGCGGCAGGGGCGGCAGCGGCGCGAGGGGTGGATCGAAGGCGGACATGGTCGCGCTCCGGTGGGAACCGGAACCGACCTTAGCGGGCGTCCCTTAAGACTCGGCTAAGCCGCGGAATGTCGGCTTCGCGGGCCGGCCAGTCGATCAGGGCGCGAACGTCGTCGGGGGTGGCACCGTCGGCGCGCAGCGCGGCGAGTGCGGTGTCGGACGCCGACTTCGACAGTTTGCGGCCCTGTCCGTCGCGGATCAGTTCGTGGTGGTGATAGATCGGCGCCGGCAGCCCGAGGCGGTCCTGGAGCAGGCGGTGGACGTCGGTGGCGCGATAGAGATCGGCGCCGCGCACCACATGGGTCACTCCTTGGGCGGCATCGTCGACCACCACCGCGAGATGATAGCTCGACGGCATTTCCTTGCGCGCCAGGATCGGATCGCCCCAGGCGGCGGGATCGGCGGTGACCCGGCGTGCCACCCCCGGCGTCTCGCCGCCGGTCTCGATCCAGTCGAGCGGGCCACTGCGGGCCAGCGCCGCCGCGGTGTCGAGGCGCAGGGCCGGCGGCTCGCCGTCGACGGTGGCGAACGGGGCGCCGCGCGGCGGTGGCCAGGGGGCGCCGTCGGGATCGTGCGGCCAGGGCGTGCCGGCGGCCTCGGCGGCGGCGACCAGGGCCTTGAGCGCTCCGCGGGTGACCCGGCTCGGATAGACCAGCCCCTCGGCCTCCAGCCGGGCGAGGGCGGCGCGGTGTTCGGCGAGATGCTCGGACTGGCGGCGGACCTCGCCGTCCCAGTCGAGGCCGAGCCAGGCGAGATCGTCGAGAATGGCGCGTTCGAACTCGGGACGGCAGCGGGTCGGGTCGACGTCCTCGAGGCGCAGCAGGAAGCGGCCGCCGCAAGCGCGCGCCAGGGCATGGTCGAGCAGCGCCGACAGGGCGTGGCCGAGGTGGAGGGCGCCGTTGGGGCTCGGCGCGAAGCGGAAGACCGGCTGCGGCATGGGCGGTTCGGGCTCGGGTGGGCATTCCTTTTAGACCGGCCCGGACCTCGGCGGCAACGCGGGCGGCGGCCGGACCGCGCGGCAGCCCTTTGCGCGGGCGCAAATCCGCCTATGCTGCGGGTGAGGCGCCGGCGGCGCCGCGGGAGGCATGATGCGGCCGATCGAAACCGACGAACACGTGGCCCTCGGGCTCGCCGAACTGCGGCGGATCGATTCGCGACTCGGGCCGGTGATCGACCTCGCCGGCAGCGTGCCGCTGCGCCGCCGGCCCCCGGGATTCGAGGGTCTGGCGCGAATCGTCGTCGCCCAGCAGGTCTCGGCGGCGGCGGCGACGTCGATCTGGGCCAAGCTCGAGGCGACGCTCGGCGCGGGGATCGACCGCCCGGTGACGGCGGCGACGATCGCGTCCCACGATGACGCGACGCTGCGCGGCGCCGGCCTGTCGGCGGGCAAGGTGCGGACGCTGCGGGCGATCGCCGCGGCCTGCGAGGAAGGGCTCGACCTCGCCGCGGTGGCCGATCACGACGCCGCAGAGGCCATCGAAAAGCTGGTCCTGATCAAGGGGATCGGGCCGTGGACGGCCGAGGTCTTCCTGCTCTTCTGCGCCGGTCATCCCGACGTCTGGCCGGCCGGCGATCTGGCGCTGCGGCAAGCGGTCGGCGAGGCGCTGGGCGCCGAGCTGCGTCCGTCGGAGGCCGAATGCCGAGCGATCGCCCTGGCCTGGCAGCCCTGGCGGAGCGTCGCGGCGCGTCTGTTCTGGGCCTATTACGCCGCCCGCCGGGCCGGCCGCGAGGGGGTCGCGACGTGATCGGCGCCGGGCTCACGGCGAGCTTCACAAGTTCGACACGAGGCCTGTAGAATATCCGCGACGTTCGTTGGCGCTCGCGGTCCCGCCGCCGCCTCGAACCGGGAAAGGGACCGCACGCGTCAGCGTCTCCGTCGTCGGAGCCGATACGAGGAGCGCGTCTTGACGATCCACGTCCCCGTCCAGCCCAGGTCGCACCCGGCCCTCGTCCTCAACGCCGATTTCCGCCCGCTCAGCTACTATCCGCTGTCCCTGTGGTCCTGGCAGGACGCCATCAAGGCGGTGTTCATGGACCGGGTCAACATCGTCCAGAACTACGACATCGAGGTCCGCTCGCCGCGATTCGCGATGCGGCTGCCGTCGGTGGTGTCGCTGAAGACCTATGTGAAGCCGTCGCGCAATCCCGCCTTCACCCGGTTCAACGTGTTCCTGCGCGATCGCTTCCAGTGCCAGTACTGCGGGTCGCGCGAGGATCTGACCTTCGATCACCTGATCCCGCGCTCGCGCGGCGGCCAGACCACCTGGGAGAACGTGCTGACCGCCTGTTCCCCGTGCAACCTGCGCAAGGCCGACAAGGGCTGGCGCGAGGTCGGGATGCACCCCCATCATCTGCCGTGGCGCCCGACGGTCCACGACCTGCACGACGCCGGGCGCCATTTCCCGCCCAACTTCCTGCACGACAGCTGGCTCGACTACCTCTACTGGGACACCGAACTGGAGCCGTGAGCGGCCGGGACGACGTCGGGTCTCGCGGCAGGGGGCAGGGGCGCGGCGCGTCCGCCGCCCCGGCTCACTCCGGCGCTGCGCCGCGCCAGCGAAAGGTCAGGCCGGTGACGACGACCGCGCCGCGCGTTTCGGCGAGCCGGAACGCCACGTCGTAGATCCGATCCGGGCCGCCGGTGACGCGGGCCCAGAAGTGGACCTCGGCGGTGACCCGGCCGTCGTCGTCGATCCGCAGCGACTCCGGCAAGGTCGGGCCGAAGTCGCCGACGATGCCGCGCGTCGCGAAATCCCGCTCGATCGGGCCGATCACCGCGTCGCGCAGCCGGCCGACCGCGACCCGGTCGCCGTCGGGCGAGAAATGCACGACGTCGATCGAATCGGCGAAATAGCGCTCCGATCCGCCGACCCACAGCCACCGCCGATGCTTCGACCACACCGGTTCGAAGAAGGCGTGGTTGGCGTGCATCGTCGCGGTGCGCCAGGCATGGGCGCCGAACACTGCGACGGTGGCGCCGTCGGCGCGGCGCACCAGCACGGTCTCGGGGGCTTCGGGGATCGCTTCGTCGTCGTCGAAGGCCGGCAATCCCTCGGCATCGCGCCAGCCGAAGGCGAAGCGCGGATCCTGCGAGGCCTCCCTGCCGCCGTCGAACAGCCACACTGCGGCAGCGCCGGTGCCGCAGACGGTGCGGCGCAGGGGGCCGTCGGCGGCGGCACGGGTGGCGGTGACGCAAGGGTGGCGGGTCGGCCGTTCGGCGCGGGCGGCGGCCGGCCACAGGGCGGCGGACAGGGCGAGGATCAGCGGGACCGTTTTCGCGAAGGTCATCGCGGCAGCCTCCGGGACGGGGCGAGGTCCGAGAATAGGCCGTCGCGGCGGCTGCGTCGCCCCGTCGCGCGCCGGCCGATCGTCGCGGGTCGACCTCAGGCGGCGGTGCGGCGCGGCAGCGCGAAGCCGATCAGCGACACGGCGATCAGGCCGAGCGAGGTCGGGACGTTCCAGCCGGCGAAGGACAGGCCGAGGATGCGGATCTGCGCCTTGGTGCAGTCGACGATGTGGGTCTTCTCCAGGCTGCCGAGCAGGTCGGAAGCGTTCATCGGCACGCTGACGCCGCGCACCGCGCCGCAGTCGGTCGGCCCCGGCCAGAAGGCCCATTCGGCGCCGGCCTGATAGATCGCCACCGACAGGCCCCAGGCGAACAGGCCGGCGAGGACCAGAAAGGCGAGGCGGGCGACGAGCGCCGGGCCGCCGAAGCGCTCCGAGGCAAAGGCGACGGCGGCGACGACGGCGCCGAGATAATAGGGCTCGCGCTGTTCGAGGCAGAGCTTGCAGGGGATGAAGCCGCCGATCAGTTCGAAGCCCCAGGCGGTGGCGACGATCGCGACGGCGGCCAGCGCGAGGAGCCCGGCGACGGTGGCGCGCGGGCGTTCCAGTCCGAAGGTGGGCATCGAAGCCATTCTCCCGTTCGCGCCGTCGCCTCAGGCGAAGGCGCGCACCGCGACATAGAGGACGATGATCGCGGCGGCGGCGAGGCCGGCGATCTGACCGAGGCGATTTTCGATGAAGTGGCGAATCGGCTCGCCCCAGCGCTTCAGCGCCCAGGCGAGGGCGAAGAAGCGGGCGCCGCGGGCGGCGATCGCCGAGATGACGAACAGCCACAGGTCGACCTTCACCGCGCCCGACAGGATGGTCACCACCTTGATCGGCGGCAGGTGGGCGAGACCGGAGGTGATCAGGAGCAGCAGCACCGAATCGCCCCAGGCGACGCGCAGCCGCTCGAAGGCCTCGAGCTTGCCGTAGAACTGCAGGATCGGCACCGCCAGGGCGTCGAAGGCGTAGTAACCGAGCATCCAGCCGGCGATGCCGCCGGCGACCGAGGCGACGGTGGCGATCAGCGCATAGCGATAGGCGCGCTCCGGCCGGGCCAGCGCCATCGGCAGGAACAGCACGTCGGCCGGCACCAGGAACACCGAGCTCTCGATGAAGGCGATCACCGCCAGCCATACTTCGGCACCCTTGCGGGCGGCGAGCGACAGGGTCCAGTCGTAGAGGCGTCTCAGCATGGATCCTCGGGGGGCGGGGTCGCACGATCGGGGCGCGGAGCCGGGCGGTGGGACGCGGCGGCCGAAAGCTCCGCGGCGCGGGAACCGGGCGGGGCGCGGGCGTCGGTTCACGCTCCGGGATGTAGCCGAGCCACCGGTCGCCGTCCACCCTGCGCGCCTGCGATCTCGCGGCGAAGTGAACGGGCGCGCGCCTCGGACGGGTGGTGGGGCGCGGCCGGGGGAAGGAGGACGGCACTGGCGGGACCGGGCGGCCGGGGAAGGGGGGCGATACCGTCGGGTTCGGAGCGACCGGGCATGGGGCGGTCCCGGGTGGTTCCCCGGGCGGTCGGCGACGATCGTCGGCGCGGCCGTTGACGCGCGGGCGCTCCCGGCTAATATGCGCGCCGCGCTGCCCCAGTGGCGAAATGGTAGACGCGGCAGACTCAAAATCTGTTGCTCGAGAGAGCGTGCTGGTTCGAGTCCGGCCTGGGGCACCATTCAACTATTTGATTTTGTTTTTATTTGGCCGGCTCGACCAGCTTCCGATCGGCGCTTCGCCAAGGAAGCGCTCGGTGAGCACGGGAACGGACCTCGTGGGGGCCGGCACGAGGCGTGTTCCGAAACCGAGAGTTCCGGCGCCCCGTTTTGGGCACCCGGAGACGGCCCGGAAATGCCCTCCAGCCCCTGAAATTCTAAACCTCTGTTCGAATATTCGGAGACCTTCGGCGTCGACTCGGAACCCGACCCCTGTTCGGCATTTTCGCCGCCCCTGCAGAGGGGTGTAGCGCGCTGATTTTCCTGCACTTTCGATTTCTCCTTTCAATGCGCTCTCCAAGATGCGCCGCCACCCTGTCGACGCCGTTCAAACCTCATGAATTCAACGGCTTACGCCGCCGCGCCGTCCGAGCGCTGTCCGACGCCGTCCAAATCTCTGCCGAGAAAGGGTGATTTCCCCGCACGACGCCGCCGGCACACCCCAACGCCGGCGCCGGTCGCGCAAATTTTTGAAAATTCCGTTTCACGAGGGCGCGGCGCGGGCTCGCGTCGGGGCGGCGCCGAACGATGCGGCAGCAGGGGCAAGTCCGCCGCCGCGGTGCGTAGGCGAGCCAACCCGAATTGATGCAATCAGTAGGTGCGTAATGCATGTCCCGCGCTTACTCGGGATGCCAAGCGTGCATGGGTTTCGCCGGAGCGACACTGGAGACCCCTCGATCCGCCGTGAACACCAGATGGGCGGCATCGCCAGAGCGAAGGCCGCAGGCGTCGACGAGGGCCGCCGGCCGTCGATCGACGTGGAACAGGTCCGCCATCTCGCGGCGCACCGGTCCTTTCAACGGGCCGGAATCCTGCGTCCGATGGACCGAAATGCGGGGGGTACGGCAGGGTTCATGAGGGCGAGGGCCGTCGCGCGAAATTCCTTGATCCAAATATGCCGGTGAATCTGGAGATCTGTTCTCGGGACCGCGCATTTACGATGTTCGCATGCCCGGGAAAGCCGGGACTGCGGGAACGGTGTGAGGAGACGCAGCATTTTCTACGCGGATCTACCGACCCGCAGGGTTTGACAGCGCTCGCCGATGATAATTATCATAATCGATCGGAAAAATAGAGTAATTGGTCATCTCATGAGTCAAGCGATCGTAGAGGCGCTCCCCACCCCACGTACCGGGCCTCGATCGCGCGTTTCCGTGATGTCGTATGCGGCACGGTTGGCGCTTCCGGTCGCGTTGTTGGCCATCTGGCAAATCGTGACCTCGATCGGGTGGGTCGAGCCGTTCCTCATGCCTTCGCCTCTCCGGGTGGCCGAGACGCTCTATCAGTTGATCGCCTCGGGTCAGCTTCTCCGCCATGTGGGTGCCAGCTTTCTGAGGGTCTCGCAGGGTTTCTCGATCGCCGCGACGACCGCCTTTGCGATCGGCTTGGCGATGGCCGTCTTTCCGCCGGTCACCCGCTTGGCGGACCTGCTGATCCAGGTCTTGAAGCCGATCCCGCCGATCGCCTGGATTCCGCTGGCCATCCTGTGGTTCGGCATCGGCGAACAGGCGAAGGTCTTCATCATCGTCCTGGGTGCCTTCTTCCCGATCCTCGTCAGCACCGTCGAAGCCTTGCGGCAAGTCGATCGCCGCTTCGTCGAATTGGCCCGTGTCCTGGAGGTCGGTCGTGGCGATTTCGTCCGTAAAATTCTGATCCCGAGTGCCCTGCCGCAGATCATGACCGGCCTCCGTCTGGGCTTCGCCTATTCCTGGATGTGCGTCGTCGCTGCGGAGTTGATCGCCGCTTCGAAAGGCCTCGGCTACCTGATCATGGACGGGCGCGAACTCTCTCAGGTCGACCTGGTTCTCGCCGGAATGCTCACGCTCGGCGTCGTCGGCAAACTGAGCGACGACGGGCTTCGCGTCGTCGAGCGACGGCTGATCCGTTGGCGCACCACCTTCGCAGGGTACTGAGCCATGAGCGCCCCGGTGGACCTGCGTCACGTCTCCAAGTCCTTCCTCGGACCCGGAGGGATCGACACGACGGTGCTCACGGATGTCAGCCTCGCCGTTCCGAGCGGCGGCGTCACCTGCATCATCGGAGCCAGCGGCTGCGGCAAGAGTACGCTCCTGCGCATCATCGGCGGACTCGAGCGTGACTACTCCGGCGAAGCCTCGGTCGGGGGGCGTCCGATCGTCGGTGCCGGACTGGATCGCGGTCTGGTCTTCCAGGATCATCGCCTGGTTCCCTGGATGACGGTCGCCGACAACGTGGCGTTCGCGCTCCATCGCCTCTCTCCGACCGAACGGCGGGCGCGGGTCGAGGCGCAGTTGGATCTGGTCGGCCTCACCACCTCTGCCGATGCCTATCCCGACCAACTCTCCGGCGGAATGGCGCAGCGCGTCGCCCTCGCGCGTGCCCTGTCGCACGACCCCCAGGTCCTCCTCCTCGACGAACCCTTCGGGGCTCTCGACGCTCTCACCCGGCTGCGCATGCAGGACGAGGTGCTGCGGCTCAGGGCGGCGCGGAACGTGACGATGATCGTCGTCACGCACGACATCGAGGAGGCGATCTATTTGGGCGACCAAGTGGTCGTTCTGTCCGACCGTCCCGGGCGCGTCGTCGCCCGCATGGAGGTCGAACTCCCGCGCCCCAGAGATCGCGCCGATCCCGTCTTCGTCGCGCTGCGTCGCGAAATCCATCACCGATTCTTCACTCATCACTGACCCATCGAGGTTCCCCCATGCGTTTCCTCACCTCCCTGGTGCTGGCCTGCACCGCACTGTTGTCTCTGGCGGCAGCCGCGACGGCGGAATCGATCCGGATCGGCACCACGCCGACGACCTTCGACGCTCCGTTGTTGCTGGCCAAGCAGAAGGGCTTCGTCGAGGAGGAACTGCGCAAGGCCGGCCGCGCGTCGACGACCATCGAGTGGGTCTCCTTCCAGGCGGGGCCGCCGATGAACGAGGCGCTCGCCGCCGGCCAGATCGACATCGTCGCCTACGGCGACACGCCGGCCTTGATCGGCAGGTCGGCAGGGCTCCAGACCCGTGCCGTCGGTATCGCATCCTCGGGGTGGAACTCCGTCTCCCTCTTGGTCCGGTCCGATTCTCCGATCCACTCGGTCGCCGAACTGAAGGGAAAGAAGGTCGCCACCCAGAAAGGGACGACCATTCACCAGTTTCTCATCACCGCTCTGGCCGAGGCGGGGATCGGTGCCCAGGACTTCGACTTCGTCAACCTGCCGATGGGAGACCTCGGCAACGTCCTGGTCAAAGGCGACGTCGATGCCTCGGCGGTCGGGGAACCGATTCTCACGGCGCTCGAGCAGCGCGGCGGCGTGCGCCTCCTGAGGGACGGCAAGGGAGCCAAGAACTCGATCGTCCCCTTCGTCGTCCGGGAGGCTTATGCCTCCGGCCATCGTGCCGAGATCGGTGCCGTGCTGCGGGCAGATCGGCGCGCCGCCGCCTTCCTCGCCGAGAACCGCGATCAGGCGATCGGAATCCTCAAGGCCGAGATCAACCAGCCGGTAGCGGTGATCGCCGGTTCGGTCGCCAAGTTCGACTACGATCCGGCGCTCCGCCCGGAGTATCTGCCGGAGTTGAAGAAGACCGAAGCCTTCCTGCGTTCACAGGGGCTGACCCGCGCGGCGGTCGATGTCGAGGCCTTTCTCGACGACGGTTTCGCCTCCGAACTGACGACCCGATGACCCTGCACCGAGCGGAGATTGCCGAATGAATTACGTCCTGACGAGAACGCATTTCGACGACACGGCGACGCTGCGCGAGGCCTGGGCGAAGTACCCGGACTTTCCTCGCCTCATCGCCCTGAAGATCGACGTCCAACGCCGCGGTGTCCATTACACCGATGGCGCCCTCACACTGGTCGATCCGGCCCTGCACCAACTGCGCAGTGCCAACATCTTCGGAACCCGCGACGAGAAGGTGCGTTATCTTCTGCCGGATTCGTTGTTGCTGCGCGACGGCACGTCGATCGTCGTCGATCCGGCGCCCCTCGAATGGGGCCCCTATGTCGTCGATCGCGTCGACGATCGTCTCTTCCTGTTCGATCAGGGCGAACGGCTCGAAGAGGTCGAGCTCTGGCACAAGCCGGCCTTCTACGACCGCTCCACCAGTTCCGGCGTGCCGATGAACCTGATCGCTCAGGCGCGGCCGCAGCGGATCAACATCTTCCAATCGAGCTTCTGCTACTTCTGGGCCAAGGACGACGGCGGTTGCCAATTCTGCGACATCGTCAACTTCACCAAGCAACAACGGGAAGTCCTCTCCGACCGGCCGGAGCGGCCGCGGGCGCGCGACATCGCCGAGACGGTGAAGGAAGCTCTGAAGGAAAAGGGCCGATTCACCACCTTCTGCCTGACGGGCGGTTCGGTGCTGAAGGGCGAGGAACTCTTCGATCTGGAGGTCTCCCACTACATCGAGACCCTCCAGGCGATCGGTGAGAACTTCACGACGAAGAAGTTCCCGAGCCAACTCGTCGCCTCGGCCTTCAACGAGAAGCAACTGCGGCGACTGTGGGAAGAGACCGGCCTGACCAGCTACACCAGCGACCTCGAAGTCCTGAACGAACGCCTCTTCGAGTGGATCTGCCCCGGCAAGGCGAAGCACGTCGGCTACCGCGAATGGCGCGATCGACTGATCCGAGCGGTCGACATCTTCGGTCGGGGCAACGTCAACACCGGCATCGTCGGCGGCGTCGAGTTGGCGCGGCCTCTCGGCTTCCAAGGCGAGGGCGAAGCGCTCGAAGCGACGCTGTCGGAAGCCGAATATCTCGCCGAACGCGGCGTCACGACGATCCACACCGTGTGGGTCCCGCGCCCCGGCTCGCAGTTCCGCGACCAGGTCGCCCCCTCGCTCGACTACTACATTCGCCTGGCGAGTGGATTGCACCGGCTGCGGGTCAAATACGGTCTGTCGATCGATTTCGACGACTATCGCCGCTGCGGCAATCACCCCGACACCGACCTCGCCCGTCTGCTCTGAGGAAACCCATCGCATGTCGTTGGCCGAATTCCACGCCCTGATCGCCGCCCCGGCGACACTGAAGATCCTGGTGACGACCGACGAGGACGGAACCCCTCGTCCGGCCGTGTCCGACTTCATCGCCCCCGGTGACGGGGGCACGCTGCTCTACTTCGAACCGCTGGAGTCGTCCAAGACGCAGCGTAATCTCACTCGTGCCATCTGGTTCGACCGGCCGGTGTCGGTCGTCGTCGTGGCCGCCGATGGACGACGTTTCACCGCCCGCGGCCGACCGCAGCGTGCCGTGATCGCCGGCCCTCGCTTTCAGGCGCATTACGCCGCCTTCCGAGCGGATCGTGGCGACGTCGATCTCGCGGCGGTCTGGGTGATCGACGTGACCGGCGTCGAAGGGCTCGACCTCGGTGCCGACATCGCGACCGAGGAACGCGAGCGCCCGTTCTTCCGACACCTCGACCGCATCGCCCGCGCGTGAGGCCGGCCGAGGATCGGACGGCGGTCGTGAGAAATCGTCGTTCATGCATTGCGGGGATCGATCGCAGCGCCCAATCTGCTCGTTTCCGCTCACCGTCAGAGGTCCATCCCGATGTTCGACGCCTCACGGCTGGTTCGCGCCGCCGGAATTGCCTCCGTCGTCGCCCTTCTCGTCGCCGGCACGCATGCGCGCGCCGACGATGTCCCCGACGCGAAGCTGAAGCAGTCGGTGGAGGGACCGCAGCGCACACCGGCCGCCGCCGCGCGGGACAACTTCCGACACCCCTACGAGGTTCTGCATTTCTTCGGCCTGAGGGACGATCAGACGGTCGTGGAAATCTGGCCGGGCGGCAGCGGCTACTGGACCGAGATCCTCGCGCCCTACCTGCGCGACAAGGGGCACTACTATGCGGCGGTCGGCGAAACGGTCGGGGCTTCGGAGGAGACGCTCAAGTCCAATGCCGCATTCGCCGCGAAACTCGCCGCGACGCCCGGTCTCTATGATCGCGTGACGACGACGGAGTTCGGCGCCGACCGGCATGAGATCGCTCCGGCCGCGACCGCGGATCTGGTCGTCACCTTCCGCAATGTCCACAATTGGATGGCACAACATGAAGACGAGGCGGCGTTTCGGACGTTCTTCAGGGCATTGAAGCCCGGCGGCACGCTCGGCGTCGAGGAACACCGCGGCCGCACGGATCAACCACAGGATCCCGAAGCCAAGAGCGGCTACGTCCGCCAAGACTGGACCATCGCTCTGGCCGAACGGGTCGGCTTCGAATTCGCCGGCAGCTCGGAGGTCAACGCCAACCCCAAGGACACCAAGGACTATTCCGCCGGCGTCTGGACGCTGCCGCCGGTGTTCCGCCTGGGCGCCGTCGACCGAGCCAAATACGAGGCGATCGGCGAAAGCGATCGCTTCGTGCTCAAGTTCCGCAAACCGGTGCAGTAGCGTTGCCCATCCGTCGAAATTGAGGCCGAACGGGCTCCGGTGACCGGGATAGGCCGCCCCTCCGTCGCCGGGCCGAGTTTCGGATCCGTCGGGATGTCCGAGGCGCGCGGAGGAGAGGGCTCTCGGACGACGCCCGCTCGCTCGTCGAAACCGCGGGTCGACGCCCCATCGACGCCTCCCGCCACACCCTCGGGCGCGGCCGCAGTCCGGTGCGATCCCGATCGTCGGGCCCGGGCGATCGCGCGACATCGACAGGCTCTCGGCACGCGGATGCGCCGAGATCCCGGGCTTTCGCCATCGCGTCGGAAGCTGCGTCAGGCGACCGCGGGCGCCGACAGGCCGCCGTGACGCAGGCCGGCGTCGGCGGCATCCTGGCGGCCGTAGGTCTTGAACAGGTCGATCACCCGCCGCATCTCCTCGGAATCGAGGATCACCGGCTCGCCGACCTGCAGCGCACGCCAATATTGTGCGGCGATGGTCTCGACCTCGACCAACAGCGCCATCGCCTTCTTCAGATCGGCGCCCAACACGATCATCCCATGATTGGCGAGCAGGCAGGCGTATCGGCCCTCCAGCGCGGTCAGCGCATGGTCGGAGAGCGCCTGCGACCCGAAGGTCGCATAGTCGGCGCAGCGGATCGAATCGCCGCCCGCCGCGGCGATCATGTAGTGCACCGCCGGAATGTCGCGCCTCAGACACGACAGGGTCGTGGAGAACATCGAATGGGTATGGATGATCGTGTCGATGTCGGGACGCCGCGCCAGGATGTCGCGGTGGAATCGCCATTCGCTGGTCGGCCGACAGGGCCCGTAGTAGGTTCCGTCGAAGGTCATTTCGACGATCTGCTCGTCGCGCATGTCGCCATAGGGAATGCCGCTCGGCGTCAGCAGGATGCGATCACCGACGCGGACGGAAACGTTGCCCGACGTCCCCTGGTTGATTCCGATGTCGTTCATGTGTCGGCAGGTCGCGATGATCTCGGCGCGCAGGGGGCGATGCGACAGAAGCGGGAGAGAGGCGGACATCGGCGTTTCCAACTCGTCGGTTCGGGCGAGGATCGGTCGAAAGACGCGTCTCCCCACATCTGGACAACAGGGCCAATCTATACTTATGTTATGTAGCACTGTCAATTGTAAGGTCGACGGTGAGGGAGGCGGGCCGATCATGGCGACGAGGACGAAGAGCAGCGGACTGAGCGCGCGGATCGATCGCGGCGCCAAACCGAGCGTGACGCCGCGGCCGGGCGAATATCAATGCGATCCGCTGCTGTGGGCCTCTTGGCTCTATCACCACGACGAGATGACCCAGAGCCAGATCGCCGACCTGATGGGCGTGTCGCGGGCGACCGTGGTCAACTACCTGCAACAGGCTCGCGAACAGCACTACGTCAAGGTCGTGGTCCGCCCCGAACTGCTCAACACCATCGATCTGGCGCAACGGCTGAAGTCCGCCTTCGGCCTCGGCGAGTGCATGGTGATCCCGTCGGACGGCGGCCTGCGCCCCCCGTCCGAACGGATCGGCCGCGCCGGTGCCCAGTATCTCGACCAGGAACTGTCGAACGGCGACGTCCTCGGCGTCGCCTGGGGCCACACCGTGCTGGCGCTGGCCGAAAACCTGCCCGAGAAGATCATGCCGGAGTCGTCCGTCGTGCAGGTGATCGGCAGCCAACGCGGCGCCTACGACGGCTTCACCGCCGAAGAATGCGTCGCCTTCATCGCCCGGCGGCTGCATGCCCGCTCGATCAACCTGCACGCCCCGGCGTCGCTTTCGAGCGCTGCGCTGCGCGACGCGCTGCTGCTCGAACCGACCATCCAGGAACAGTTCACCCGCATCCGCTCCTGCAACAAGTTGCTGTTCGGCATCTGCACGGTGAAGACCAACAGCCTGGTCTTCGCCAGCGGCCTGATCAGCGTCGAGGAGAGCAAATACTTCATCGCCAAGGGGGCGGTGGGGGTGATCGCCGGGCGGTTCTACGACGCTCAGGGCAAGTGGATCCGCGGCACCATGGACGACCGGATGATCGGCATCACCCTCGACGACGTCCTCAAGGTCCCGACCCGTATCGCCGTCGCCGGTGGCCCCGACAAGACCGATGCGATCCTCGGCGCGCTGCGCGGCGGCCTGCCGACGGCGCTGATCACCGACGAACCGACCGCGCGCAACATCCTCAATCGTCTGTGATCTTCGCGCAGGCGGGGACGCCGGTCGGGTGACGCGGGGCGCCGGCTCGAGATCTCGCCGCCGCGACCTTCCCTTCTCCCGCGAGGGGGAAGGGAGTCGCGGCGAGGCCGCGGCCGGCGGTAGGGGCCGAGCGGCAGTCGGTCGGCGGCCTCTCAGCCGGCGACCTCCGGATAGAGCCCGCGCAGGCCCTCCCGCGATGCGGCGCAGACGCCGCGTTCGGTGATCAGGCCGGTGACCAACCGCGCCGGCGTCACGTCGAAGCCGAAATTCGCCACCCGACTGCCGCGAGGCAGAATGTCGACGGTGGCGAGCGAACCGTCCTCGGTGCGGCCGGTGATGTGCGACAATTCGCGCCCGTCGCGTTCCTCGATCGGGATCTCCTCGACCCCGTCCGACAGCGACCAGTCGATCGTCGTGTAGGGCAGCGCGGCATAGAACGGCACGCCGTTGTCGTGCGCCGCCAAGGCCTTGAGATAAGTGCCGATCTTGTTGCAGACGTCGCCTGCGGCGGTGGTCCGGTCGGAGCCGACGATCGCCATGTCGACCTGCCCGTGCTGCATCAGATGACCGCCGAGGTTGTCGGCGATCACCGTGTGGTCGACCCCGTGTTGGCCGAGCTCGAAGGCCGTGAGGCTGGCGCCCTGGTTGCGCGGCCGGGTCTCGTCGACCCAGACATGGACCGGAATCCCGGCCTCATAGGCCATGTAGATCGGCGCCAGCGCGGTGCCCCAGTCGATGGTGGCGAGCCAGCCGGCGTTGCAGTGGGTGAGCACGTCGAAACGATCCGGCTTGCCCTTCTTCTCCCACAGCCCGCGAATGATCTCGAGCCCGTGGCGGCCGATCGACCGGCAGCTCTCGACGTCCTCGTCGCAGATTTCCGCAGCCCGGCGGTAGGCCGCGCTCATCCGCTCCGACGGCGCCATCGGCGCGAGGCGGCCGGCGACGTCGTCGAGTGCCCAGCGCAGATTGACCGCGGTCGGACGGGTCGCCAGCAGCGTCGCATGGGCCTCGGCGAGGTTGGCGTCGGACGGGTCCTCGCGCATCGCCAGTGCCAGGCCATAGGCACCGGTGGCGCCGATCAGCGGCGCTCCGCGCACCACCATGGTGCGGATCGCCTCGGCCGCCGCCGCCATGCTGCGCAGCACCTTGGTCTCGACCTCGAACGGCAGCCGGGTCTGGTCGATCACCTCGACCCCCCAGGAGTCGGCGGCGATCCAGATCGTCCTGCGGGATTCTCCATAGATCTTCATGGGTTCACACCTGTTTGGCGGCTTCGACGACGGCGGCGCACAGAGCATCGACGTCGGCGAAGCGGGTACGGTCGACGACCAGCCGGCGACCGAGGCGCAGCGCCTTGCGCTCGCCACGGGCCCGGACGTCCGGATCGGCGATGGTCTCGAAGTCGGCGACATGGGCGAGGCCGAGAATCCTGCGGATCATCTTGCAGCCGGCAAAGCCCAGGGTGTCTTCGAACAGCCGCCGCATATAGGCCTTCTGCTCGACGGCGAGCGCGGCCCGGCCGGCGTCATCGGCGAACAATTCGGCGACGAAGGCGTCGCCCTTGCCTTCGGTGTTCCAGAGCTCGATGAAGCGCGCCTCGAACAGCGTCCAGACTTCGGCGATCTGTCGCAGGATCCAGGCGCGATAGGCGATCCGCGGGTCTTGCGCCGTGGCGTGACCGTCCTGCGACAGATAGGCGAGGATCAGATTGCCGATCAGCGCGCCCACGTCGAAGCCCATCGGCCCGAAGAAGGCGAATTCCGGATCGATGACGCGGACGTCGTCGGCGGTCGCCATGATCGAGCCGGAATGCAGATCGCCGTGCACCAGGGCTTCGGTCTGCGACAGGAACTTGAGCTTCATCGCCTGCGCGGCCGCCTTGAGCGGCCCGTCGACCCGGAACTCCGCGGCGATGTCGTCGAGTTGCGGCGTCGTCCAATGGTTGAGCTTGGCGATCCGGTAGGGGTCGGTGAACACCAGATCCTCGGTGATCCGGCAGAGCTCGGTATTGGCGCAGAATACCGCGACCTGGGCCTTCTTCTCGGCCGCCGGCAGGTAGAGATCGGAGGTCTTGAACAGCGTCTGGGCCATGAATTCGGCGAGCGTCGCGGCGAAGCGGGGATATTCGACCCCGCCGATCAACCCCTTGCGCATGATCACATGGGGGGTGAGGAACTCCATGATCACCAGTGCCATGGTCGCATCGAAATGGTGGACGACCGGCACCAGACCGGGGGCATGGCGGCCCTGGGTCAACAGCGCCTGGGTCTCGTAGTAGGAGCGATCGAGCGGCAGCGGCCAGGAATCGCCGACCAGTCGAACATAGGGCAGCGCCTGCTTGACGATCAGCACGCCCGTCGGGCCACGGACGATGAACACCAGATTGAGATTGCCGTCGCCGACCTCGGCGACCGTCCAATCGACACTGGTTCCGCCGAGCCGGTCGGCGACTTCCGGAATGCCGGCGAGATAGGCGGGCAGACTGGCCTCGTTCATCGGACGATAGTCGGCGCCACCGGTACGGGCGCTCTCGTTGCGGACCATGGGACATCCTCCATCGCGGGACAGCCGCGTCGTGCGGCATTCGGTCCGCCGACGCGACCGGCCCGCTCGGGCATGGTGCGACGGACGCCGACAATCTCCACGTCGACCCGACTCTCGATCCGCTCTCGTCATTTGTCAAGAACGTTTGACAATTGAAACTGGCGTCGCTAGGGTGCCGGCAACGGGTCCGATAGAGACCTTCCGTGCCAGTGTATCCGTGGAGGCGGTCGGGGGCATGAACAGTGACACGGTGGATGCCGTTCGCGTCCGCGGCCTGACCAAGCGCTTCGGCAGCACCCAGGCGGTCGACTCCGTCGACCTCGACGTCCGGCGCGGCGAAGTGCTGGCGCTGATGGGTGCCAACGGCGCCGGCAAATCCACGCTGATCAAGATCCTGTGCGGCGTGCACCCGGCCGATTCCGGCACCATCGAGATCGATGGTCGCCCCGTCGCCTTCCGCTCGCCGCTCGAAGCGCGGGCCGCCGGGATCCACACCGTCCACCAACTGATCAACGACGGTGTCGTCCAGCAATTGTCCGTCGCCGAAAACCTGGTGCTCGACGAGATCTGTCGCCCCGACGGGCCGCGCATGCTGAGCCGCGACCGCATCCATGCCCAGGCACGGGACATCCAGGCGATCCTCGGTCTCGACCTGCCGCTCGGGCGGGCGATGAGCGAACTCGGCCAGGCCGAACGTCAACTCGTCGCCATCGCCCGTGCCCTGTCGCACGAACCCAAGCTCCTGATCCTCGACGAGCCGACCTCGTCGTTGTCGGAATCCGAGGCCTCGCGGCTGTTCGAGATCATCGAGGACCTGCGGTCCCGTGGGGTCGCCATCGTCTACATCAGCCATCGCATGTCCGACATCCGCCGCCTCGCCGACCGCGCGGTGGTGATGCGCGACGGCCGCTGGCGGGCCGAGTTCGCCGCGCCGTTCGACTTCGATGCGATCATCCACGCGATGATCGGGCACAGCGTCACCGACGGCGGCCGCGTCGCGGTGCCCGGCGGGCCCGTCGCGATGGCGCTGCGCGACGTGGTGCTGCGCCCGGGGGCCGAGCCCTTCGATCTCGATCTCTGCGAAGGCGAGGTGGTGGTGCTGACCGGGCTGATCGGCTCGGGCAAATCGGAACTGGCGGAATGCCTGTTCGGCACCCGCAAGCCGGTCTCCGGGCGTGTGCTGCTCGACGATGCCCCCTACGCGCCGCGCGATCCCGGCGACGCCATCGCCCGCGGCGTCCACATGGCCCCGGAGGATCGCGGCAACAGCTCGCTGGTCGTCGACTTCTCGGTCCGTCACAACATGACGCTGCCGTTCCTCTCCGTCTTCTCCCGCCTGACGCTGGTCGATCCCGAACGCGAACGGGTGGCGGCGGAGAAGCAATCCGGCGATCTCGGCATCAAATGCGCGTCGACCGACGCGCCGATCGTTTCGCTGTCCGGCGGCAACCAGCAGAAGGTCGTGCTCGGACGCTGGCTCCTGCAGCCCTGCCGCCTGCTGATGCTCGACGAACCTTTCCAAGGCGTCGACATCGGCGCTCGGCAGGACATCGGACGGCGTCTGCGCGAGACCGCCGACGGGCGCGCCACCCTGGTCATCTGTACCGATCTGGAAGAGGCGACCGAGATCGCCGACCGCATCGTGGTGATGCGCGACTTCTCGATCGTCGGATCGCATTCGATCGAGGGCATCTCGCTCGATCGACTGGTCCACCAGATGACCAGCGTGAAGTCCGCGACGACCCTGGCTTGATCGAGAGGCACTCCCCATGCAGACCCCATCCTCCGTCCAGACGTCGCCGGCGCCCGAACCGCGACGGGTCTCCTTCTCGCTGAAGGACTTCGTCATCAAGTTCGGTCTCCTGGTCATCCTCGCGGTGATGATCGTGGTGTTCTGGCGGCTCGAGCCGGCCTTCGGCAGCGCCCGCAACATGTTCTCGATCCTCCAGGCGGTGTCGGTGACGGCATTGCTCGCTCTCGGCGTCACCGTGACCCTGGCGATCGGCGGCTTCGACCTGTCGATCGGCTCGACCGCGGCGATGTCGCTGATGGCGTCGAGCTACGTGATGGTGATCCTCGACCTCGGCACGCTCCCGGCGATCGCCGTCTGCCTGTTTCTCGGACTGGCGATCGGCTTCGCCAACGGCATGTTGATCGTCAAGGGCCGGATTCCCGATCTGCTCGCCACCCTCGGCATGATGTTCCTGCTGCTCGGCCTGCAACTGATCCCGACCGGCGGCCGCTCGATCGCCAAGGGCATGACCCTGCCGAGCGGCGGCTCGGCCCAGGGCTCCTTCACCGAGACCTTCCTGGCGCTCGGCCGCTACCGCGTCTTCGACCTGATCCCGTTGCCGGTGATCGTCATGATCGTCGCTGCGATCCTCCTGTGGGTGTTCATGGAGCGCTCGCGCTACGGCCGCGTCCTCTATGCGATCGGCGGCAACGAGAAGGCGACCCGTCTCGCAGGGGCCCCGGTCGAGCGTTACAAGATCGCCGCCTACATGATTTCCGGCGGCTTCGCTTCGGTCGGCGGCATGCTGCTCGCCGCCCGTGTCGGTCGCGGCGACGTCTCGTCGGGCAGTTCGTTGCTGCTCGACTCGGTCGCGGCGGCGCTGATCGGCTTCGCCGTGCTCGGCGCCAAGAAACCGAACGTGTTCGGCACCGCGATCGGCGCCCTCTTCGTCGGCACTCTGCTCAACGGCCTGACGATGCTCAATGCGCCCTACTACGCCCAGGACTTCGTCAAAGGCCTGGTGCTGGTGCTCGCGCTGCTCTTCACCTTCGGATTTGCCTCCAGCAATCATCGATGACGTCGCCGACGCCATCCGTGACCAACCAAGAACGCAAAAAACGCGCACTACCCAAGGAGAGTCCACGATGTCCACAACACGGAGACATGTTCTCACCGCTCTCGCCGGCGCGTCGCTGGCGAGTGCCCTGCCGTTCTCGGCGGCACGCGCCGCCGGCATCGCCGGCGCGCCGGGAATCTTCGGCAAGCGCCAGGTCAAGATCGCGCTGGTGCGCTATCTGTCGACCGGCGACTTCTTCCAGTTCTATCTCGCCGGCGTCACCCGCCAGGCCGCCGCTCTCGGCATCGATCTGCACGTCCTCGACTCGCGCCAGGACGCCGCTCTCCAGGCGGAGATGTTGGCCCAGGCGATGAACATGGGCGTCGACGGCATCATCCTGCAGCACGGTCTGACCGAGACCCTGAAGGACCCGGCTGCCCGCGCCGTCGCCGAAGGCTTCAAGGTCGTCGCCTTCGACGTCAACTGCGAGAACCCGAAGATCCCGCAGATCGAACAGAACGACCGCGAACTCGCCCGCCTGTCGCTCGAGCAGGCGATCCGCGACAACGGCGAAGCCTTCAAGGCCGGCTACGTCTACGTCCCCGGCATCGCCCCCCTCGACCGGCGTGACGAGACCTGGCAGGCGGTCAAGAAGAAGTACCCGAAGATCGTCGAAGTCGCCCGTTGGGGGACCATGAACAACCCGATCGCCAATTCGGTCGCCGACCAGACCGCCGCGGTGCTGCGCGCCAATCCCGACATCAAGATGATCTTCGCGCCGTTCGACGAATTCGCCAAGGGCGTCAAGACCGCCGTCGACGAAGCGGGCCTGTCGAAGCAGATCAAGATCTATTCGGCCGACATTTCGACCCCCGACATCTCGGCGATGATCGAGAAGGACAGCGCCTGGTCCGCGACCACTGCCACCAACTCCGCCGTCGTCGGCGAAGTCTGCGTGCGCTCGCTCGCCCTGCTGCTCGCCGGGATCGATCCGGGCCGTGAAGTCGTGGTGCCGCCGACCCTGATCACGCAAGCCATGCTCGCCGAGAAGGGCATCAAGAACATGGAAGAACTGGCGGCCAAGATCCCGCAGTTCTCGCGCGCCGAAGTCGCCATGGCGCCGTGGATCCCGGAACCCAAGCGCTGAGCCGACGACGTTCACTGCGATCGACAGTCTTTCGGGCGGGCGCCGGACCGGCGCTCGCCCGATCGTGTCACGGCCGGTCCGTTCGGGTCCGAGACCGTTCGGCCCACGCGCCGTGTCCCCTCATGGCGGCCGGTGCCGGGCGGCGACCGATCGAGCGGCGGTGTCGGCGGTCGCCCGTCCTCGACGACGAAAGGGCACATTGCCAAAGAGCCGGGCATCGGTGTCGCGAATGCTGATCGTCGCTCGGCTGAATTCGAATGCGCGCGCCGCCGCGGCCCGGGGGCCACGGCGCCGGGCCGTCGCCGCTCAGGGCCGGCGGGTCTGGGCGTCGATCCGGCGGGCCACCAGGATCGACAGCGGGATCGCCACCACGAAGCCGAGCAGCGCGACGATCGGCAGCAGTTTCATCGCGTTCACGGTGAGCGACGGGACGGCGAGCACCACGGTGAGGGCGGCGCCGGCCACCGTGACCCCGAGGACGATCCAGACGAGTACGGCGATCTTCAACATCGGTGAGGTCCTCCCGAACGTATCGATGCGAGGGCGCGGCGGCGCCGCGCTCGACGAGACGCCGTCCAGAGGACAGGAAGTCGCGCTCCGCCCCCTTGATCGCGATCAAGCGCCGGCCGGCGATCGGCGAAGATGACGATCGAAGGCCGGGAAATGAATCCGGACGCGATCTCGAGCATCGACGAAGTCCAGAAAAGATCAGTTCTGTTCGGAATGCGGACACCCCGATCCGGGCGTTGATCGAGATCAAACGCTGACGTCGAAATAATGCCGAACTCGCGATTTTCGTCGCGACGACCATGAAAGCGCGCCGACATCGGGCCGGAAATCGCTCTACGCGTCGATCGGGTAACGCTCTACCGCAGCGCGCGACTGACGGGGGGTGACGAAACGTCACGACCCCGGCGAAGGCCCCTCGACCTCGCAATGCGTTGTGCCTATGTGTTCCGCGCGCACAGGTCGTCGAAAGGGCAACTCGGTGGCGGAAGACGACGAACATCGGCTGGGAACGCGGGTCTTCGCGGTGGTGGTGGCCGACATCACGACGTTGCGGGTCGATGCGATCGTCAATGCCGCCAATCCGTCGCTGCTCGGCGGCGGCGGGGTCGACGGGGCGATCCACCGGGCCGCCGGACCGCGCCTGCTCACAGCCTGCCGGGCGCTCGGCGGCTGTCCGACCGGCGAGGCGCGGATCACCGACGGCTTCGATCTGCCGGCGCGGCGGGTGATCCACACCGTCGGGCCGATCTGGCAGGGGGGCACCGCCGGGGAGCCGGCCCTGCTCGCCGCCGCTTATCGGTCGAGCCTCGCCCTGGTCGCGGCGGAAGGCCTCGCCAGCGTCGCCTTCCCGGCGATCTCCACCGGGGTCTACGGCTACCCGCCGGGGGAGGCCGCGGAGGTGGCGGTGGCCACGGTCCTCGACGCGAGCGCGGCGATCGACCATCTTCGCGTCGTGTTCTGCTGTTTCTCCTCTGTTTCGGCCGATCTCCATCGCGCCGTGCTGCACAGGATCTTGGGTTCGTGATGATCGGGTTGAAGGCAAATCGGGCGGTCGCGGTGGTGCTGATCGCGGCGGTCGGGGTGTGGATCGGGCTCGGCGAGTTCGGCCGCTCGGCGTCGAAGCCGACGCCGGTGCGCGGCGGCGAAGCGACGGTGGCGGCGAGCCGCAAGGTCGGCATCACGGTGGTCCATACCGAGGCCTATCGCCGGGCGCTGGTAGTGTCCGGCCGCACCGAGGCCAACAAGGCGGTGGCGATCTCGGCGCGCGGTCCCGGAATCGTCGAGGACCTGCCGGTCGAGAAGGGCACCAAGGTGGCGGCCGGGACGGTGATCGCCCGCCTCGCCGACGAGGGTCGGGCGAGCGCCCTGAAACAGGCCGAGGCCTTCCTCGCCCAGCGCAAGATCGAATATGAAGCCGCCAGCCGGCTGACCGAGACCGGGTCCAATCCGCGCCTCAACCTCACCGCCTCGCGGGTGGCGGTCGACAGCGCCGCGGCGATGCTCGACATGGCGCGGGTCGAGGTCGACAAGAAGACGCTGGTGACACCGATCGCCGGGGTGGTCGACCAGATCCCGATCGAGCGGGGTCAGGCGGTCGGCGAGGGGCGGTTGATCGCCACGGTGCTGGCGCTCGATCCGATCCTGGTGGTCGGCGAGGTCAGCGAACGTTCGGTCGGACGCGCCGCGGTCGGACGGCCGGCCGAGGTGCGGCTGGTCACCGGCGAGACCATCAAGGGGCGGATCAGCTACGTGTCGCGGTCGGCGGCCGAGCGTACCCGCACCTACCGGGTCGAGGTCGAGGCGATCAACACCGGCGACCGCATCGCCGGTGGGCTGACCGCCGAGATCACCCTGCCGTCGGAGCCGGTGCCGGCGGTGCGGTTGCCGCGCTCGGTGCTGACGCTGTCGGACGAGGGGGTGATCGGCGTGCGCTTCGTCGATGCCGAGGGCAAGGTCGGTTTCCGCGCGGTCGAGATTCTCGACGACACCGCCGAAGGCCTGTGGCTCGCCGGCATCGCCGATGCCACCCGGGTGATCGTCGCCGGCCAGGAGTTCGTCAAGGTCGGAACCCCGGTGGTCGCCGAGGTGGTGCGATGAGCCCGGTCGACATCGCCATCCGCAACTGGCGCCTGACGCTGGTGTGTCTGATCTTCACGCTGGTGGCCGGCGCCTTCTCCTATGTCGGCATCCCCAAGGAGGCCGAACCCGACGTCCGCATCCCGATCGTCTACGTCCAGCTCACGCTCCGCGGCATCTCGCCGGAGGATTCCGAGCGGCTGCTCTTACGGCCGGTCGAGACGCGGCTGAAGTCGGTGACCAACGTCAAGGAGATGCGCTCCCAGGCCTTCGAGGGCGGCGGCTACGTGCTGCTCGAGTTCAACGCCGGCTTCGACAGTTCGGCGGCGCTCGCCGACGTGCGCGCCAAGGTCGACGACGCCAAGCGCGACCTGCCGACGACCGCCGACGAGCCGGCGGTGCGCGAGGTCAATCTGTCGCTGTTCCCGGTGCTGGTGGTGACGGTGTCGGGCGACGCCCCGGAGCGGACGCTGACCACCCTGGCGCGCGAGTTGCGTCAGGCGATCGAACAGGTGCCCGGCGTGCTCTCGGCCGATCTGCAGGGCGCGCGCGACGATCTCGTGGAGATCAACGTCGATCCGATGCTGCTCGAATCCTACGGCGTGTCGCTCGACCAGCTGCTGGCGGTCGCCAACGGCTCCAACCAGTTGGTGGCGGCGGGGACGCTCGAGGGGCGCGAGGGCCGCTACGCGGTCAAGGTGCCGTCGCTGATCGAAGGGCTCGCCGACGTCGCCGATCTGCCGATCGTCGCCGGCCCCAACGCCGTGGTGCGCGCCGCGGAAGTCGCCACGGTCAAGCGCACCTTCAAGGACGCCACCACCATCACCCGCATCGACGGGCGCACGGCGATCGCCGTCGAAGTGGTCAAGCGCACCGGCGCCAACCTGATCGAGACGGTCGACGCGGTGAAATGGGTGGCCGGCGAGTTCGCGGCCAAGATGCCGGCCGGCGTCCATATCGGCTTCAGCCAGGACAAGTCGACCGACATCCGGCGCCTGCTCGGCGAACTGCAGAATTCGGTGCTGATCGCGGTGATCCTGGTCTTCGTGGTGATCCTCTACGCGCTCGGCTTCCGCGCCTCGACGATGATCGGGCTGGCGATCCCGACGTCGTTCCTGATGGGCATCATGTGGCTGTCGCTGGCCGGGCTGACGGTCAACATCGTGGTGCTGTTCTCGCTGATCCTCGCGGTCGGCATGCTGGTCGACGATGCGATCATCGTCGCCGAATTCGCCGAGCGGCGGATGGAGGAGGGGATGTCGCCGCCGGTGGCCTATTCGCTGGCGGCCAAACGCATGGCCGGGCCGGTGTTCGCGGCGACCGCCACCCGGGTGGCGGCGTTCTCGCCGCTGTTGTTCTGGCCGGGCGTGGTCGGCGAGTTCATGAAGTACATGCCGATCACGCTGATCGCCACGCTGTCGGCGTCGCTGATCTTCTCGCTGATCTTCACGCCGACCCTCGGCTCGCTGTTCGGGCGCCCGCCCAAGCACGAGGTGAAGAAGGTCGACGGGCTCTACATGAAGATCGTCACGCGGGCGGTCGATCACCCCAAGACGGTGCTGGCGATTGCCCTCGTCCTGCTGATCGCCGTGCCGCAGGCCTATGGCAAGCTCGGCAAGGGCGTCGAGTTCTTCCCCGACGTCGAGCCGGACTACGGGCTCGTCCATGTCCACGCCCGCGGCAATCTCAGCCTCGAGGAGAAGAACGGCGCGGTGGCGGCGGTCGAGGCGCGGCTCCTCGGCATGAACGAACTGAAGACCGTCTACACCCGGGTCGGCGAGCAGCGCGGCGGCTCCGGCGACGTCGCCGAGGACGTGATCGGGGTGATCCAGTTCGAACTGGTCGACTGGCGCGAGCGGCGGCCGGCGCGCGAGGTGCTGGCGGAGATCCGCGAGCGCACCGCCGAGATGCCGGGTCTCGAGATCGAGCCGCGCAAGCCGCAGGCCGGCCCGCCGACCGGCAAGCCGATCCAGATCCAGATCAAGGCCGCAGATCCGGCCAATCTGCCGGCGGCGGCGGCCAAGGTGGCGGCGATGCTCGGCGACCACCCGGAGGTGGTCGACATCGACGACGCCCGCCAGGTTCCGGGCATCGACTGGCGGCTGGAGGTCAAGCGCTCCGAGGCGGCGAAATACGGGGTCTCGGTCGGGACCGTCGGGTCGGCGGTGCAACTGGTCACCAACGGCCTGAAGCTCACCGACTATCGACCCTCCGACACCACCGATTCGGTCGACATCGTGCTGCGCTATCCGCCCGAGCGGCGGACACTCGCCACCCTCGACGAGATCCGCATCAACTCGGTCAACGGCTCGGTGCCGATCGCCAACGTCATGGAACGCAAGGCGGCGCCGCGGGTCGGCCGGCTCGATCGGGTCGACGGCGAGCGGGTGCTGACGGTCAGCGCCAACCTGCGCGAGGGTGTTCCCGCCGCCGACGTCCAGGCCAAGGTCACCGCCCAGATGGCCGGCCTCGATCTCGGCCCGGGGGTGCGCTGGAAGCTCAAGGGCGAGGACGAGGAACGGCGCAAGGCCTCGGCGTTCCTGTCCAAGGCCTTCGGCACGGCGCTGTTCCTGATCTTCGCTGTGCTGCTCGCCCAGTTCGGCAAGTTCACCTCGGTGGCGCTGGTGCTGTCGGCGGTGGTGTTCTCGACGATCGGCGTGTTCCTCGGCCTGATGGCCAACGACATGTCGTTCTCGGTGGTGATGTCGGGGATCGGCATCATCGCGCTGGCCGGCGTGGTGGTGAACAACAACATCGTGCTGATCGACACCTACGACCGGCTGATCCACGAGGGCTGGGAGAAGCGCGACGCGGCGCTCGAGACCTGTCGCGAACGCGCCCGACCGGTGGTGCTGACCGCGGTGACGGCGATCTTCGGCGTGCTGCCGATCGCCTTCGGCATCAACCCCGACCTGATCGGCCACGAGACGACGATCGGCGCACCCTCGACCCAATGGTGGATCCATCTGTCGAGCGCCATGGTGTTCGGTCTGGCCTTCGCCACCATCCTGACGCTGGTGGTGACGCCGTCGGCGCTGATGGTGTTCACCCGGCGGCGGCGGCCCGATGCCGGCGTGGCCGAGCTCGAATCGTCGGTCGAGACGGCGCTGGAGGATCCGGCGCGCCGGAGCGCGCCGGAAGGATCGGCCTGACGGCTCAGAGGCCGAGCGGGACGGTCGGAGCCGGACGCGACGCCGGCACCCGGACCGCGCCGGTGGGGGTGCGGCGGCCGCCGGCGCCGTCGGGATCGGCACCCTCCAGGGCGATCAGCATGCCGATCGCCTTCTCCCCGGCGATCGGGGTCGGCAGGCACAGCGGCTCGACGCCGAAGCCGAGCCGGCGCAGGCGCGACGCCCACACCGGGTGACCCTCGGCGGTCAGCTGCTCGACGCCGTGTTCGGCGGCCCAGTCGACGATGCCGCAGATCAGCTCGCGTTCGACCTCGCCCATCACCGCGCCGCTGCCGCGGTAGGCGGGATCGACGCAGTGGCGGGTCCATTCGCGGGTCTCGGGCCCGCGCGGCACCGCGCGGAAGCGACACAGCTCCGGCAACACGTCGGAGAGCAGGTGGCCGCGGGTGGTCGGCAGCAGGCGCGCATAGGCGACGACGCGGTCGCCGCGCATCACGCAGAGGTGGGTCGCCTCGGCGTGGTCGTAGGCGTCGATCTCGCGACCGTCGGGACGGGCGAGGTCGTGCCAGCCCTTTTCCTCGACGAAGACGCGGTGGCGAAGCCGCCACGCCTGTTCGAGGACGGGCAGGCGGTGGTCGGCGGTGACGTTCTCGATGGTTCTTATCATTCGGATTCCCCAGTCTTTCGGCTGCACGGACGGCGCGTGCGACGTGACCGATTCTCGGCCGCGTCGCAGGGAGACTCTGGTTGTCGACGAAGAAATTACAATCGAAGAGAGCGGGTACCGCTGCGCAACGGCCACCGCCGACGGCGGCGGGCATCGGTGTTTCCGGCAAGTGGCGTTCATCGGAGGGTGCGGTGGTGCGTCGAGCGCGCGACGGCCGGAGCCGGGAGGCTCAGTCGATCAGGCCGCGGCGGATGCCTTCGGCCACCGCCTGGGTGCGGTTGACCGCGCCGAGCTTGCGGGTCGCCGAGGCGATGTAGCCGTCGGTGGTGCTCTGGGACAGGCCGAGGATCGCCGAGATCTCCCAGGAGGTCTTGCCGGCGGCGGTCCACTGCAGGCATTCGCGTTCGCGCGGCGACAGGCGCGGGTGCTCGTCGACGTGCGGCGCCGGATCGAGCAGGGTGCGGATGCGCGACTGGGCGTACATGCCGACGAGATGGAGCACGGCGCGGTCGGCCGGCGACAAATCGACGGTCCGGGCGGCGAGCGACAGCACCGAGCGGCCGCGCACCCGGTCGTAGAGCGGCACGCAGAGGCCGTCACGCATGCCGATCGAGGCAGCTTCGTCCATCACCCGGCGCCCCATCGGGTCGGGTTTGAGGCCACGCATGACCTCCGACCAGACGAAGGGATCGGCGACGCTCTGCAGGCGTCGGGCGATCGGATCGACCTGGACGTAGTCCTGGGAGACGTAACGGTCGAGCCAGGCCTCGCTCCAGCCCGACAGCATGATGTAGCCGTCGATCCGGCGGCCGGGATCGGGTACGCCGGTGAGCAGGAACGAGTCGAAGCCGAATCCCCCGGCGATCCGGCTCAGGCGGGCCAGCATCTGATTCACGTCGACCTCTGCGGCGATGTCGCCGATGAAGTCGAGGGCGGTCTGCAACCGATCCATTGGAATCCGCCGTTGGACGCCTGCGTTCGCCGCAAACCCGGCCGGGGGGCGGGGTTCTCACCGGACGAGCCGCGACCCGACCCTCCCGACCCGCCGAGGGATCGAGCCCCGATCGGACGCGACGCATGCGAAGATAGCGCAACCTGCGGCGCGACCCAAGGCGATGTCGCATACGGTTGTCCGCAAGTCCCGGAAAAATCGTTTCGGATCGCCCGGTGACGCCGCGCTCCGGGTTTCGTGATCGTCCTCGCGCTTTCGCCATCATTCGGTCAAAGGGCGGCCACGCCCGGCGACCAAGATCATCCAATCGCAACGGACGGCCCGTCCGAACCGCCCCCGGTCGCCACCCCCCTGGACGATCCGGGCCGAGCGACGGTCGGACCCCCGCTGCGCCTGACGGCACACCACGCCCCCCCTGTCGCGTGTCGTCGGCCTCGCATCCCCCCGTGAGCGCCCGTCGACCCCGTCACCCTCCCCCGGTGGCGGGGTCGTCGCATGTCAGGGGGCGAGCCACAGGTCGAGGAACCGCTCGGTCCAGCGCAGGGTCTGGTGATCGTGCAGGCCGCGTCCCTCGAAATGATGGCGGCGCGACTGAGCGCCGGGCGCGCCGAGACGATGAGCGGCGCGCACCGTCCAGCGGTTCATCATCGCCCAGGTCAGTTCGGGATGGAACTGGACGCCCCAGGCGGCGCGGCCATGGGCGATCGCCTGATTGGGGAAGCGCTCGCCGGTGGCGAGCAAGGTGGCGCCGGTCGGCAGATCGAAGCCCTCGCTGTGCCACTGATAGACCTTGTCCGGCCAGTCGATGCGGGCGCGGCCCGCTTCGGTCGGCAGCAGTGGATACCACCCGACCTCGACCTCCTCGCGCTCGTGCGCGAACACCGTGCCGCCGAGCTGGCGCACCAGCATCTGGGCGCCCAGGCAGATGCCGAGAAACGGCTTGTCCTCGGCCAGCGGCACGCCGATCCAGTCGATCTCGCGGCGGATCCACGGGTCGGAATCGTTGGCGCTCATCGGTCCGCCGAAGATCACCGCGCCGGCGTGGCCGGCCATGGTCGTCGGCAGCGGATCGTCGAAGCGCGGGCGGCGGATGTCGAGGGCATGACCGCGGGCCTGGAGCATCTGGCCGACACGCCCGGGCGACGATTGCTCCTGATGCAGCACGATCAGGATCGGCAGCAGGGGCTCGGCGGATTTCGGCGGCGGCATCATCGGCCGGGGTTCTGGGTCGTTCGGGCGCGAGGGCGGCGGGAGCGCCGCGTCGCCGTGGTCGGAGACGGTCATCGGCCGGCCCGCGCGTCGGCGTCGTCCTGGTCGGCCTCCAGCCGCTTGCGGATCGCCACCCGCTCGTGCGGGGCGATGCCGAGGAGGTCGGCGATGCGCCAGACGAGATCGTCTTCGAATTCGTGCAGCGAGCCGTCGATCAGCGCCACCCGCAGCAAAGAGGCGAGCACCTCGTGGCGCTCGGCCATCGGCAGGCGGCGGGCGAGACCGGCGGTGAAGCTCTGGAGATCGGTCGATTCGCGGGTCGAGGCGCGCGCCGCGGCGACCAGGGTGCGCACCTGCGGTGCGTCGAGCCCGTAGCGGCGGCCGAGTTCGCCCTCCATGCCGGCCATCTCGCGCGGGGTGATGCAGCCGTCGACGGCGATCAGATGGAACATCAGGGCGGCGACCGCGAGCCGCGGGTCGTCGAGCTCCCAGGGCTCGCCCGGCGCCTCGGGGGCGAGATCGGCGAAGAAGCGCTTCAGGGCATCGAACATCGCGGCGCGGTCCGGGTTCCGGGGATCGGTGTTTCCACTATTGCAGAAGCGTGCGGTCGGTTCCATCCGCCTTCGGGCGAGCCGGGTCGCGGGCAGCGTCGTTGCGGGCTCCGGGCGAATGCCTATAGTCGGGGGCGTCCGCCGACCGCGGCCGTGAGGCGGCGACGATCGACCGGGGAGTGGGTGCGATGACGCCGTCACGGCTGTTCGAACGGATCGAGGCCAAACGCGACGCCCTGGTCGCGACCACCGCCGATCTGGTGCGCTTCGCCACGGTCAATCCGCCCGGCGCCGACTACGAGCCCTGCGCCCGCTACATCGGCGAGCGGATGGCCGGCCTCGGCTTCGCGGTCGACTACATCCGCGCGAAGGGCGCGCCCGGCGACGGCGACCGCCATCCGCGGATCAACGTGGTCGCCCGCCGCGCCGGTGCGGCGCCCGGACCGACCGTCCACATCAACGGCCACATCGACGTGGTGGCGGCGGGCGAGGGCTGGACCGTCCCGCCCTTCGCGGGGCTGGTCCGCGACGGCCGCGTCTGGGGCCGTGGCACCGCCGACATGAAGGGCGGTATCGCCGCGGCGATGATCGCCCTCGAGGCGCTGATCGAGGTCGGCGGGCCGCTGCCGGGGACGCTCGAACTGTCGGGCACCGCCGACGAGGAATCCGGCGGCTTCGGCGGGGTCGGCCATCTCGCCCGGCTCGGGCTGTTCGATCCCGGCCGCGTCGACCACGTGCTGATTCCCGAACCGCTCGGGGTCGACCGGGTGTGCCTCGGCCATCGCGGCGTGTGGTGGGCGGAAGTCGAGATCACCGGACGGATCGGCCACGGCTCGATGCCGTTCCTGGGGGTCAGCGCGATCCGCGGCATGGGCGACTTCCTGGCGCTGCTCGAGACCGAGCTGCTGCCGCGGCTGGCCGAGCGGACGACGCGGATGCCCTGCGTGCCCGAAGGCGCCAGGGCGGCGACCCTCAACCTCAATTCGCTGCACGGCGGCCTCGCGGAAACCGACGACGCCGGCCTGCCGGCGCCGCTGGTCGCCGATCGCTGCCGCCTGGTGCTCGACCGGCGCTGGCTGGTCGAGGAGAGCCCGGATTCGGTGCGCGCCGAAGTCGTCGAGCTGCTCGAGCGGGTCAAGGCCAAGCGCGCCGGGCTCGACTGGCGGATGCGCGATCTGATGAGCTTTCCGCCGACCATGACCGACCCCGAGGCGCCGGTGGTCGCGGCGCTCGACCATTGGATCCACCGGGTGTTGGGGCGGCCGTCGCGGCACGTCGCCTCGCCCGGGACCTACGACCAGAAGCATCTCGCCCGATTCGGCGGTGCGCTCGCCTGCGTGGCCTATGGACCGGGCGACCTGGAACAGGCACACCAACCCGACGAACACGTCGAGATCGACGATCTCGTCGCCTCCGCCAAGGTCCTGGCGGCGACGGTGGCGACGCTGATCGGCGTCGACTGGACGGCGGATGCCGAGACACGGGAGGGGACGTCATGAGAGCCATCGGGATCATCGCCGCGGCATGGGCAGCGAGCGTCGCCGTCGCCGGCGGGGCCGAGCCGGTGCCGGCCCCGGGCGCACCGGCCCGCGGCGACGTGGTGTTGTGCATGTCGCTGGAGCCGCCGGTGCTCGACCCGACCGCCGGAGCGGCGCAGGCGATCCGCGAAGTGACCTATGCCAACATCTTCGAAGGTCTGGTCGGGCTCGACCGCCACGGGAGGATCGTGCCGCGGCTCGCCGAAGGCTGGGACGTCGCCGCCGACGGGACGGTCTTCACCTTCCACCTGCGCGACGGGGCGATCTTCCACGACGGCACGCCGGTGACCGCCGACGACGTGCGCTTCTCCTTCGAGCGGGCGGTGGCGCCCGACTCCAAGAACGCCCAGAAATGGATCTTCGCGCCGATCGCGGCGATCGACACGCCCGACGCGCGCACGGTCAAGATCACCCTGAAACAGCCGTCGGCGAACTTCCTCTACGGCCTCGCCTGGGGTGATGCGGTGATCGTCGGCCGTGCCACGGCCGCGACCAACGCCACCAAGCCGATCGGCACCGGCCCCTACCGGCTCGACTCCTGGACCCGCGGCGATCGGTTGACCCTGGTCGCGACCGGCGCGTGGTGGGGCGGGCCGACGCGGATCGCCAAGGCGACCTTCCGCTTCGTCAACGATCCCCAGGCCCAGGTCGCCGGCATCAAGGCCGGCGATTGCGACGTGCTGACCAATCTCGCCGCCCCGGAAGCCGCCGATTCGCTCGCCGCCGATCCGAAACTCGCGGTGGTGGTCGGGCGCACCGAGGGCGAGACCATCGTCGCCATGAACAATGCCCGCAAGCCGCTCGACGACGTGCGGGTGCGCCGGGCGCTGGCCATGGGGATCGATCGCGACGCGGTCAATCTGGCGGTCGAATCGGGCACCGGCACACCGATCGGCAGCCATTTCTCGCCCAATCATCCGGCCTATATCGATCTCACGGCGATCAACGCCCACGATCCCGACAAGGCGCGGGCGCTGCTCGACGAGGCCGGGGTCAAGGGCCTGAAGCTGACGCTGAAGGTGCCGCCGCCGGCCTATGCCCGGCGCTCGGCGGAGATCGTCGCGGCGCAGCTGGCCGAGATCGGCGTCGAGGTGGCGATCCTGCCGGTCGAGTTCCCGCAGTGGCTCGAGCAGGTGTTCCGTGGCAAGGACTACGACCTGACCATCATCTCGCACACCGAGCCGCTCGACATCGGCATCTATGCGCGGCCCGATTACTATTTCAACTACGTCAATCCCGGCTTTCAGGAGTTGATGGCGACGATCGAGACCACCCCCGACGAGGCGGCGCGCGACCGCCTCTACATCTCGGCGCAGAAGATGCTCGCCCAGGACGCGGTCAACATCTTCCTGTTCATCCTGCCCAAGATCACCGTGACGCGCGGCGGGCTCACCGGCATGTGGACCGATTGGCCGCTGCCGGCCAATCCGCTCGCCGAGCTCGCCTGGCCATGAGCGGCGGGGCGGGGGCGCGGTCGGGCGGCGGAGGCGGGAAGCGGTGCGAGACCTGATCCTCGGCCGGTTGGTGCAACTGGTGGCGACGCTCCTCGGCGCGGCGACGGTGGTGTTCGTGGTCACCGAAGTCCTGCCCGGCGATCCGGCGGCGATGATCCTCGGGGTCTCGGCGACGCCGGAGACGCTGGCGGCGCTGCATCGGGATCTCGGCCTCGACCGGCCGGTGGTCTGGCGCTTCCTCGGCTGGCTCGGCGATCTGGCGCGCGGCGAGCTCGGCGAGAGCACCACCTATCGGGTGGCGGTGGCGAGCCTGATCGGCGAGCGGTTGGGGGTGACGCTGGCGCTGGCCGTGGCGGCGATCGGCCTGTCGACGGCGATCGGCCTGCCGGTCGGGCTGGCGGCGGCGGCGCGCGCCGGCGGCGCCTTCGACACGGGGGTGATGGTGGTGGTCGAGATCGGCCTCGCGGTGCCGGCCTTCTGGATCGGCATCCTGCTGGTGCTCGGCTTCTCGGTGACGCTCGGCTGGCTGCCGGCCGGCGGCTTTCCCGGCTGGGGCGGCGGGCTCGGTCCGGCGGCGGCGGCCCTGGTGCTGCCGGTGGTGGCGCTGGCCTTGCCGCAGGCGGCGATCCTGGCGCGGGTCACCCGCGGCGCGGCGCTCGAAGTGCTCTCCTCCGACTTCGTCCGCGCGGCGCGCGCCAAGGGCCTCGACCGCGGCGCGGTGATGCGCCGCCACGTCGCCCGCAACGCCCTGGTGCCGGTGGTGACCATCCTCGGGCTGCAGTTCTCGTCGCTGGTCGCCGGGGCGATCCTGATCGAGAACGTGTTCAACCTGCCCGGCCTCGGGCGGCTGCTGTTCCAGGCGATCTCCGGCCACGATCTGGTGGTGGTGCGGGCCCTGGTGACCCTGTTCGCCGGGCTGGTGGTGGTGGTCAACAGCGTCGTCGACGTCGCCTATGGGGTGATCGATCCGCGCCTCGGGCGAGGTGCGGCATGAGCGGGCCCGGGCGGCTGCTGCGATCGCCGTCGCTGGTGATCGGCGCGACGGCGACCGGGGCGATGGTCGCGGTGGCGGCGCTCGCCGTGGTGTGGACGCCGCGTTCGCCGACCGCGATGGCGGTGGCCGAGCGGCTGCAGGGGCCGTCGGCGCGCCATCTGCTCGGCACCGATCCGTTCGGGCGCGACGTCGCCTCGCAATTGATGGTCGGGGCGACCACCTCCTTCGCCATCGCCCTGGCGGCGATCGGTCTCGCCATGGCGGTCGGCACGGCGCTCGGTCTGATCGCCGCGGCGCGGCCGGGATCGTTCCTGTCGGGCCTGGTGCTGCGGGTCGCCGACTTCGCCTTCGCCTTCCCGGTGGTGCTGACCGCGATGCTGGTGGCGGCGATCCGCGAGCCGGGGGCGGCCAACGTGGTGGCGGCGGTGGCGCTGTTCAACGTGCCGGTGTTCGTGCGGCTGGTGCGCGGCGCGGCGCTGCAGGTGACGGCGCTCGACTTCGTCGCGGCGGCCCGGCTCGCCGGGCTCGGCGAGGCCCGCATCCTGATCGGCGAGGTGCTGCCCAACGTGCTCGGGCCGATCGTCGTGCAGGCGACCATCCAGTTCGCTCTGGCGATTCTGGCGGAGGCCGGCCTGTCCTATCTCGGCCTGGGCGTGCGGCCGCCGGCCCCGAGCTGGGGGCGGATGCTGGCCGAAGCCCAGACCTACATGGGCCGCCAGCCGGGGCTGGCGATCTTCCCCGGCCTCGCCATCGCCGTGTCGGTGATCGGCCTCAACCTGCTCGGCGACGGCTTGCGCGATCTCCTCGACCCCAAGGGCCGGCGCCGGCTGCCGTCAGGGTGACGGCGTGCCCTCGACCACGGTGACGTCGGCCGACAGCGTCGCGTCCGACGAGCCGCCGACGAAGACACGGAACACCCCCGGTTCGACGATGCGGCGGCCGGCGTCGTCGTGGAAGGCGAGATCGGCGACCGGCACCGACAGGGTCACCTCGCGGCTCTCGCCGGGGGCGAGGTCGACGATCGCCAGGGCGGCGAGCTGGCGCAGCGGCCGGCTGCGCGAAGCGACGAGGTCGTGGACGTAGAGCTGGACGATCTCGCGCCCCGGCCGGCTGCCGACATTGGCGACGGTCACTGCCACGGCGAGCGTGTCGGCGAGGCGCAGGCGATCGGCGACGACGCGCAGGTCGCGGTGGGCGAAGCGAGTGTAGGTGAGGCCGTAGCCGAAGGGGAACAGCGGGCTCGCCTCCTCGTCGAGATAGCGCGAGGTCAGGAGATCGGGGCCGGTCGGGCGGCCGCTCGGCAGCTGGTCGTAGCTGATCGGCACCTGACCGACGGCGCGCGGCAGGCTCATCGGCAGGCGCGCCGAAGGGCTCGCCTCGCCGAGCAGCAGGTCGGCCAGCGCCGCGCCGCCCATGGTGCCGGGCGAGAAGGTCCAGAGGATCGCCGCGACCTTGGGCAAGGTCTCGGTCAGGACCATCGGCCGGCCGGCGATGACCACCAGGACGATCGGCTTGCCGGTGGCGGCGAGCCGGGTCAGCAGTTCCTCCTGGTGATTGGGCAGGCCGAGGCGGGTGCGCGAGGTCGCTTCCGCGGTCATCCACCACGGCTCGCCGAGCACGGCGATCACCAGATCGGAGGCCGCGGCGGTGGCGACCGCCGCGTCGAAGCCGTCGGTCGAGCGGCAGGCGTCGTCGCACGGCGCGGAAAAGGTGACCTCGCTGCGGCCGGCGAGGCGGTCGCGCAGCTGGTCGAGGAGCAGCGGCACGTCCTCGCGGCGACCGGCGGCGCCCCAGGCGCCCATGTGGTCGCCGGCATCGGCGGCGGCGGCGCCGATCACCGCGATGCGCGGCGGCGGCGCCACCAGCGGCAGGCGGTCGGCATCGTTCTTCAACAGCACCACCGAGCGGCGGGCGACCTCGCGGGCGATCTCGCGGGTCGCCGGGGTGGCCAACGCCGCGGTCGCCGCAGCCGGATCGATCGCCGGCCGGGTCGCGTCGAACAGGCCGAGCCGATGTTTGACCCGCAGGACCCGGGTCACGGCGTCGTCGATGCGGGCCATCGGCACCCGGCCGGCGCGCACCAGATCGGGCAGCAGGCGCGGGAACAGGCGGCCGGCCATCTCGACGTCGAGCCCGGCATTGACGGCGAGTGCGACCGCGTCCGAATCGGTGGCGGCGAGGCCGTGGGCCTTCAGTTCCGAGACCGAATCCCAATCGGACACGACGAAGCCGTCGAAGCCCCATTCGCCCTTGAGCAGGGTGGTCAGCGCGAAGCGATTGGCGGTGACGGGGATGCCGTTGAGGGCGTTGAAGGCGGCCATCACCATCGGTGCGCCGGCGGAAAGCCCGGCATGGAAGGCCGGCAGGTAGACGTCGCGCAACTGCACGTCCGGGATCCAGGTCGCGGCATATTCGCGCCCGGCCTCCGCGGCGCCGTAGCCGACGAAGTGCTTCAGGGTCGCGGCGAGCCCGCCTTTGGCCAGCCCGCGCACGGTGGCCTCGGCGAACAGGCGCGACAGGAACACGTCTTCGCCCGGCCCTTCGACCACCCGGCCCCAGCGCGGGTCGCGCGACAGGTCGACCATCGGTCCGAGCGCCAGATGCATGCCCTGAGCGGCCGCCTCGCGGGCGGTGCCTTCGGCGGCCGCGGCGATCACCCGCGGATCGAAGGAGGCGGCGAGGCCGAGCGGCATCGGGAACAGGGTGCGGTAGCCGTGGATCATGTCCTGGGTGAACAAGAGCGGGATGCCCAGCCGGGTGCGGCGGGCGGTCGCGGCGATCGACGCGATGGTCGGGGCGTCGGGCGGACCGGACAGGGCGCCGATGCTCGAGCTCGTGACTTCCGAGAGATCGAAGTCCGGCGACCAGCCGCCCATGTACATCTGGCCGACCTTCTCCTCGAGGGTCATGCGGGCGAGGAGCGCGGCGATCTCGGCCTCGATGCGGGCGTCGCGAGGCGGGGCGACCGGGGCTTCGCCGGCGCCGGCGATGGCGGGCAGGAGGGCGAGGAGCAGCGACAGAGGACGCAGGAACCGGACCATGGGGAACTTCGTTTCGACGGGGCGGCGGGGCCGGCACCATCGCCGACCGACGGGCCGCGGTCAAACCGTCGGATCGATCGTCGGGCGGTCTGGCGCAACAGGATTGCGCCGCGAGGCCACCGGACGCCGCCGGCGGGTCTTGCCAGCGGCGGGCGGCTCGCCGATCATGACGGTTCGGCGACGGCGCCGTCCGGCAACGGCGGCGACCTCGGGCGAAGGTTTCGCGAAAGGACGTGCGCGGTGAGCGAAGCGGGCGGCGGCGAAGCGGCGGGGGCAGATTCGCCCGGCAGCACGGTGGTCGGGTTCCGGGCGCGGCCGGCAACCCGAGACGTCACCTTCGATCGCCGCGAGCTGTTCGAGATCCTGGCCGTCTACGGGCGGATGGTGGCGGCCGGCGAATGGCGCGACTATGCCATCGATCACCTGCCCGACCGGGCGGTGTTCTCGGTGTTCCGCCATGCCCGCGAGACCGCGCGATTCCGCATCGAGAAGGACCCGAAGCTGGCGGCGCGCCAGGGGGCCTATCGGGTGGTCGACCAGGGCGGGCGCATCGTCAAACGCGGCGCCGACCTGAAACGGGTGCTGGCGGTGCTGGAGACGGTGCCGAAGCTGGTCGACTGCTGAGCGGGACGCCTCAGGACGACGGGCCGGCCAGCACGCGGGCGCCGACGATCGGACCGGGACCGCCGTCGCGGTCGACCTGGACCAGTACGGCGCAGCCGCCGGAGCCGTCATGGGTGGCCTCGCGGCGCGGCAGTTCGAGCCGCAGGGCGGCGCCCTTCCACATGCCGATCGGCTGCATGCTGCGCACCAGGTGGGTGTAGGTGATGGTCTTGCCGGAATTCTCGCCGCGACCGATCGGCACGGTGCGGCTCTTCTCGTAATGCAGCAACCACACGGTGGCGGGGGGGCGCGGTCGGTCGTCGGGGGCGGCGCCGACCCGGATCACCAGGGCGTCGCCGGCGGTCTCGAGATCGATGGCGACGTCGAGATCCTGATGCTCGGCGGCGAGGCCGGCGAGGCGGCGCTCGATCGCCGGGCGGTCGGAGCCGACCGCATGGACGCGGCCGTTGATCACCACCTGCGGCGTATAGATCGCCCGGTCGCCGCGCATCTCGGCATAGGCGCGCTGGCGCTGGGAGAATTCCGGCCGGGCGGCGGTGTCCTTCCAGCCGAGGTAGTCCCAATAGTCGACGGCGAAGGACAGGGTGACCAGATCGGGATCGGCGCCGAGGCGTTGCATCAGCGCGTCGGCCGGCGGGCAGTTGGCGCAGCCCTGGCTGGTGAACAGTTCGACCACCGCGCGCGGGTGTCGCGAGGGGTCGGTCGCCTCGTCGGCGGCGACCACCGACGGCGCGGCGAGCGTCGAGATCAGCACGGCCAAGCCGGCGCCCAACGACGTTCCGGCGCATCTCGACGTCAGCGGTTTCAGAGCCCGGTCCTCCCCTCGGTGGTCGGTGGTCCGCCCGATCTCCGCGCCTTGCGCGGGTCGGACGATCCCTGCCGAGGGAAGACGTTAGCCACAATCGGCCGATCCGGACCAGTCACTTCGCGGTGAGACGAAGGTGCGTGGCGCGCGCCGCGCCGGCTCAGTCGAGCAGCCGACGCAGCACGTGGGGCAGGATGCCGCCGTCGGTGAAATAGTCGAGTTCGTCGGCGGTATCGATGCGGGCGATCACCTCGACCTCGAGGCGACGGCCGTCGGCGCGATCGATGGTCACGGTGAGGCGGCAGCGCGGGGTCAGACCGCGGGCGACACCGCCGATCGAGACGACCTCGTCGCCGGTGAGGCCGAGGCTCTCCCAACTGGTGCCGTCGAGGAACTGCAGGGGCAGAACCCCCATGCCGACCAGATTGGAACGGTGGATTCGCTCGAAGGAGCGGGCGATCACCGCCCGCACGCCGAGCAGCGCGGTGCCCTTGGCGGCCCAGTCGCGTGACGAGCCGTTGCCGTATTCGACGCCGGCGAAGACCACCAGCGGCGCCCCCTCGGCGCGGTAGCGCACCGCCGCGTCCCAGATCGACAGGGTCGAGCCGGAGGGGTGATGGACCGTCAGGCCGCCCTCGACGACGGTGCCGGTGGCGTCGCGGACCATGTGGTTCTTGATGCGGATGTTGGCGAAGGTGCCGCGCATCATCACTTCGTGATTGCCGCGCCGGGTGCCGTACTGGTTGAAGTCGCGCGGCACCACGCCGTGCTCGGCGAGGTAGCGCCCGGCCGGCGAGGTCTTGCCGATCGCCCCGGCCGGCGAGATGTGGTCGGTGGTGATCTTGTCGCCGAACAGCGCCAGCACCCGGGCGCCGACCACGTCGGCGAGCGGCAGCGGGGTGCGCGTGAGACCCTCGAAGTAGGGCGGGTTGCGGACGTAGGTCGAGGCGTCGTTCCACGAATAGGTGCCGCCGCCCGACGGGGTGATCGCCCGCCAGCGGGCGTCGCCGGTGAAGACGTCGGCATATTTGGCGCGGAACAGATCGGCGCCGAGGTGGCGGTCGACGATCTCGCGGATCTCGGCGTCGCTCGGCCAGACCTCTTCGAGATAGATCGGCCGGCCGCCGGTGCCGATGCCGAGCGGACGGGTGGTGAGATCGATCTGCACCGATCCGGCCAGCGCATAGGCGACCACCAGCGGCGGCGAGGCCAGCCAATTGGTCCGCACGTCGGGGGAGATGCGGCCCTCGAAGTTGCGGTTGCCCGACAGGACGGCGGCGACGGCGAGTCTGTCGGCGCCGATCGCCGCGGAGATCTCGGGGGCGAGGGGGCCGGAATTGCCGATGCAGGTGGTGCAGCCGAAGCCGACCAGGGCGAAGCCGAGGGCGTCGAGGTCGGCCTGCAGGCCGGACTCGGCGAGATAGGCGGCGACCACCTGCGATCCCGGCGCGAGCGAGGTCTTGACCCACGGGGCCGGCATCAGGCCGGCGGCGCGGGCCTTGCGGGCGAGCAGTCCGGCGGCGACCATCACCGCCGGGTTGGAGGTGTTGGTGCAGGAGGTGATCGCGGCGATCACCACGTCGCCGTGGCCGAGGTCGAAGTCGCGGTGTTCGACCCGGGCGCGGTGGTGGAGGTCGACGGTCGCGCCGGGGGTGGCGGCGAGCACTTCGGCGAAACGGGTCGGGACGGCGGCGAGGTCGACCCGGTCCTCGGGTCGGCCGGGGCCGGCCAGCGACGGCCGCACCGTGGCGAGGTCGAGGTCGAGGACCTCGGTGAACAGCGGCTCCTCGGCGTCGGGGTCGCGCCACAGGCCCTGGGCATGCGCGTAGGACTCGACCAGCGCCACCTCCTCGGTGGTGCGGCCGGTCAGGCGCAGATAGGCGAGGGTCACCTCGTCGATGGGGAAGAAGCCGCAGGTCGCGCCCCATTCCGGCGTCATGTTGGCGATGGTCGCGCGGTCGGACAGCGACAGCACGTCGAGGCCGGGGCCGAAGAATTCGACGAACTTGCCGACCACGCCCTTCGCCCGGATCATCTGGGTCACGGTCAGGACCAGATCGGTGGCGGTGACGCCGGCCGGCAGGCGGCCGGTGAAGCGGACGCCGATCACTTCCGGAATCAGCATCGACACCGGCTGATCGAGCATCGCCGCCTCGGCTTCGATGCCGCCGACCCCCCAGCCGAGCACGCCGAGGGCGTTGACCATCGTCGTGTGGCTGTCGGTACCGACGCAGGTGTCGGGATAGGCGTGGACGGTGCCGTCGCGGTCGCGGCGGGTCCACACTGTCTTGGCGAGATATTCGAGATTGACCTGGTGGCAGATGCCGGTGCCGGGCGGCACCACGCGCAGGCTTTCGAACGCGCCCTGACCCCATTTCAGGAAGTCGTAGCGCTCGCCGTTCTGCTCGTATTCGCGCTCGACGTTGCGGGCGAGCGAATCGGCGGCGCCGAAGGCCTCGACCACCACCGAATGATCGATCACCAGATCGACCGGCACCAAGGGCTCGATGCGGGCGGGCGAACCGCCGAGCGCCACCATGGCGTCGCGCATCGCCGCCAGATCGACCACCGCCGGCACGCCGGTGAAGTCCTGCATCAGCACCCGGGCGGGGCGAAAGGCGATCTCGCGTTCGCCGCGGCCGCGGGTGGTGGTCCAGTCGGCGAGAGCCCGGATGTCGTCGGCGGTCACCGTGCGACCGTCCTCGTGGCGCAGCAGGTTCTCGAGCAGCACCTTCAGCGAGCGCGGCAGGCGGCCGATCCCGGGCAGGCCGTTGCGCTCGGCCTCGGCGAGGCCGAAGACGACGTGGTCGACGCCACCGACGGCGAGGAGACGGCGGGCGCGGAACGTGTCGGGCGTGGGCATGGTCGTGGGGCTCCCTGCGATGGCGGGACGGCGTGATCCCCGCGACGGGGTCGTCGGACGCGGCCGACGGGTCCTCGAGCGGGCGCGGGCGCCGACGCTACCCCCGGCATATGGGGCGGGGCGGCGAATTGACCAGTTCGGCGCTTTCGGACATGGTCCGCGCCGACCGCCCACCGGCGGGGAAAAGGACGAGAGCGACGTGACGACGGCCGCCGTGGAACGCCTGACCGGGGAGAGGCTGACGCTCGATCGCGGCGGACGGCGGGTGCTCGACGGATTGTCCTTCACGGCGCGGGCCGGCACCGCGCTGATCGTCACCGGTGCCAACGGCTCGGGCAAGTCGACCCTGCTCCGGCTGGTCGCCGGCCTGCTCCGGCCGGTCGGCGGACGGTTGGCGCTGACCGGTGGCGATCCGGAGCTGACGATCGGCCAGCAGTGTCACTATTTCGGCCATCAGGATGCGCTCAAGGGGCCGCTGACGGTCGCCGAGAATCTCGCCTTCTGGCGGGATTTCGGCGGCGTGCCGGCGCTGGCGGTCGATGCGGCGCTCGATCGGGTCGGGCTCGGGCGGCTCGCCGGCCTGCCGGCAGCCTATCTTTCGGCGGGGCAGCGGCGGCGGCTGGCCTTCGCGCGCCTCCTGGTCACGGCGCGACCGGTGTGGCTGCTCGACGAGCCGACGGCGGCGCTCGATGCGGCGGCGGAGGCACGGCTGACCGAGATCGTCGCCGGGCATCTGGCGGCCGGGGGCGTGGTGATGGCGGCGACCCATCTGCCCCTGGCGCTGCCGGCGTCCGAGAATCTGGCGCTCGCTCCGGGCAACGGGGAGCGGGCGGCATGACGGCGCTCCTCGCCCTGTTCGTGCGCGAACTGAAACTCGCCACCCGGGTCGGCGGCGGCGCGCTGATGGGCTCGCTGTTCTTCCTGATCGTGGTCACCGTGGTGCCCTTCGGGGTCGGGCCGGATCTGGCGCTGCTCGCCCGGATCGGCCCGGCGATCCTGTGGATCGGCGCGCTGCTCGCCACGCTCCTGTCGCTCGACCGGCTGTTCCAGGCCGATCGCGACGACGGCTGCCTCGATCTGATCGTCGCCGGCGAGACGCCGCTCGAACTGGTGGTGTTGGTCAAGTGCCTGGCCCATTGGACCGCGACCGGCTTGCCCTTGGTGGTGGTGTCGCCGCTGTTCGCGGTGTTCCTCAACATGGAGCCGACGGCGATCGCGGCGACCACCACGACGCTCTTGGTCGGCACGCCGGCCCTGACCTTCATCGGAGCGATCGGCGCGGCGCTGACCGTGTCGCTGCGGCGCGGCGGCCTGCTGCTGGCCATCCTGGTGCTGCCCCTGACCGTGCCGGTGATGATCTTCGGCGTCTCGGCGGCGACGGCGGCGGTGAGCGAGCCGGTGCCGTTCCTCACCCCGTTTCTGATCCTGTCGGCGCTCGGCCTGTTCGCGGCGGTGCTCGGGCCGGTGGCGGGGGCGGCGGCCCTGCGCTTCGCCGGCGACTGAGCCGTCACGGCGACTTGATCCCGCGCAAGGCGAAAGGCCGAGGGAGACGGCATTGATGCGCCGTCGCCCGCCCTCTAGAAGTCTGGGGCCAGGGCCGGCGGAGCGAGGCGGGATCGACCACGCGGGGTGGCCGGCCGCGACGATCGAAGAGCCTGCGGGACGAGACGATGCGTCTGATCGACTATGCCAATCCGACCCGCTTCCTGGGTCTCGTCGCCCGGCTGCTGCCGTGGATCGCCGGGGCGACGGCGGTGACCTTCGCGATCGGCCTGTGGCTGGTGTTCGCGGTGGCGCCGGCCGACTACCAGCAGGGCGAGACGGTCAAGATCATGTATGTCCACGTGCCCTGCGCGTGGCTGTCGATGTTCTGCTACATGACCATGGCCGGATCGGCGCTCGGCACCCTGGTGTGGCGCCACCCGCTCGCCGACGTCTCGGCCAAGTGCGCGGCGCCGATCGGTGCGGCCTTCACCTTCCTGGCGCTGGCCACCGGATCGCTGTGGGGCAAGCCGATGTGGGGCACCTGGTGGGTGTGGGACGCCCGCCTGACCTCGGTGCTGGTGCTGTTCATCATGTATCTCGGGCTGATCGCCCTGACCGAGACGATCGAGGACCCGGTGCGCGCGGCGCGCGCCGGGGCGGTCTTGACCCTGGTCGGGGTGGTCAACATCCCGATCATCAAATTTTCGGTCGAATGGTGGAACACCCTGCATCAACCGGCCTCGGTGTTCCGGATGGGCGGGTCGACCATCGACCCGGCGATGCTGGTGCCGCTCCTGGTGATGGCCGGGGCCTTCACCGGCCTGTTCGTGACGGTGCACCTGATGGCCATGCGCAACGAGATCCTGCGCCGGCGGATCCGCGCCATGCGGATGATCGAAGCCTCGAGGGCGGAGTGACCATGCTCGGGACCCACGCCGGATTCATCGTCGCCGCCTATGGCTTCGCCGTCGTGGTGATCGCCGGGCTTTTTCTGTGGGTCGGCCTCGACGGCCGCGCCCAACGCCGGCAGTTGGCCGAGCTCGAGGCGCGCGGCATCCGCCGGCGTTCGGACGTTGCGGCGGGAGGCGAGGGGCGATGAGCGGGATCGAGACGGACGGCCCGGCCGCGACGGAGGCGCCGATTCGGCGCGGGCCGTCGCTGGCGCTGTTGCCCTTGGTGATCTTCGTGGCGCTCGCCGGATTCTTCCTGTGGCGGCTGGAGACGGGGGGCGATCCCAACCGCCTGCCGTCGATGCTGATCGATCGGCCGGCGCCGACGCTGGCCCTGCCGGCGCTGCCGGGGATCACTCGCGACGGCGCGGCGCTGCCGGGCCTGACCTCGGCCGATCTCCTCGCCCCCGGTCCGGGACGGGTGACGATCGTCAACTACTGGGCGTCGTGGTGTGCCGAATGCCGGGTCGAGCACGGCGCGCTCGATCTGCTGGCGCGCGATCCGCGGGTGCGGCTGGTCGGCATCGCCTATAAGGACAAGCCGGACAATGCGCGGCGCTATCTCGCCGGGCTCGGCAACCCTTATGCGGCGATCGGGCTCGACGAATCGGGGCGGACCGGCATCGACTGGGGGGTCTACGGGGTGCCCGAGACCTATGTGGTCGCCGCCGACGGGACCGTGACCTACAAGTTCATCGGCCCGTTGTCGGCCGGCTCGATCGCCGCGGTGCTCGGCCCGGAGATCGTCAAGGCGCTGGCCCGTACGCCCGGCCGCTCCTGAGTCCGGCACGTGGACACACGAACGCCGGCCCGTGAGGGCCGGCGTCGAATCTCGTGCGGGGTGTGGTCAGCGGCAGACGCGGACTTCGCGGATCCGCCAGCGCGGACCCCAGGGGGTGTCGACGCGGACGCGGCGCTCTTCCATCCAGCAGCGGCGCGGCGGCGGGCCGTCCCAGCGGTGATGGCGCGGCGGCGGACCCCAGCCCCACGGCTGGGCGGCGGCGGGGCTGGCGGCGTCGAGGGCGACGAAGCCGGCCACCAGGGCCAGGGCGGTCAGGAGTCTGCTGCGGACCATGTCGGGTCTCCCGATGTCTTCTGTTGTTCTCGTCTGACGCGGCCCTGCGGCCGCTACGTGCGTCGACGCATCATCATCGCGCCGTTGCGACCGGGCGTCGACCGGAAGAACGGAGGGGGTGACGGCGGTCCGAACGGACCGTCGCCGGGGGATCAGCGGCAGTAGCGAACGGCGCGGTCGCGCAGCACCCAGCCGTGGCGGGTGTGGACACGCACCGTGCGCACCTCCGTCCAGCAGCGCGGGCGCGGCGCATAGAGCCACAGGCCGGAGCCGACCATCGGGCCGCCCCAACCATAGTGGTGGTGATGATGGCGCCAGTAGGGTTGGGCGGAGGCCGGGGCGGCGAGGAGGGCGGTGCCGACGACGGCGAGAAGGACCGCGGCGGCGGCCGAGAGCATGGACTTCCTCATGTTCGTATCCTCCGATCTCGCGATCGCGCCCCGTTGGGTCGGCGACGTCGACTTCCGATATTTCCATTCTGCATCTCGAAGCGTGAACCGACCGTGAGATCGACGTTCATCCGCGGTTCATCGACCCGGGATCAGCGGCAGTTGCGGACTTCGCCGAGGCGCCAGCGCGGCCCCCAGGGCGTGTCGATGCGGACGTGGCGCTCTTCGGTCCAGCAGCGGCGGTCGCGGAATCCGTGGTGACCGCCCCAGTCGCCGCGGGGTCCCCACCGGTTGTTCCAGCCGTCTTCGGAGCGGTCGCCCCAACCGCCGGCGGAGCGGCCGTCGGCGCCCCGGTCGTAGCGGGGTGCGTAATGGCGGGGCTGCCAGTCGTCGTTGCCGCCGTCTTCGGAGGCCAGGGCGGGAACCGCGGCGAGCAGGCCGGCGCCGAGGACGGCGGCGGCGAGGCCGAGGGCGAGGCTGCGGATGCGGAAGGTCATGGCGGCGGCTCCGATGCGAGACCCGTCGACCGCGGCGTCGGTCCGGAAGGGACCTCGATCGCCGGTCGATGGAGCGATCTTCGCCGATCCCGACTGAACCGGATCCGAACCCGCCCTTCAACTGCCGTTCATCGCCGCCTCAGATCGCTTCGCCGCGCAGCAGGCGGGGGGTGGCGCCGCCGATGCCGGCGGCCTCGCGGATGAAGCGGCGCTTGAGCCCGCCGAGGCGGTCGACCAGACCGAGGCCGATGTCGCGCGCCACCCGGATCGGTCCGAGGTCGTTGGAGAACAGGCGATTCAGCACGTCGGTGACGATGCCCATCTCGACCGCGTCGAACCGCCGCCAGCGCTCGTAGCGGGCGAGCACGTCGAGCCCGCCGGGGTCGAGGCCGAGGCGACGGGCCTCGACCACCACTTCGGCCAGCGCCGCGACGTCGCGGAAGCCGATGTTCAGGCCCTGGCCGGCGATCGGGTGGATGCCGTGGGCGGCGTCGCCGACCAGCGCGAAGCGCGGCCGCACGAAGTCGCGGGCGAGCGTCAGGCCGAGCGGGAAGGCGCGCGGCCGGGTCAGCGCGGCGATCGGTCCGAGATGGCGGCCGAAGCGGCGCTCGAGTTCGAGCCCGAAGGTGAAGGAATCGCCGGCGACCAGTCGGTCGGCGGCGTCGCTGCGTTCGGTCCACACCAGCGAGGAGCGGTGGTGGCCCTCGGCGTCGTCGGCCAGCGGCAGCACCGCGAAGGGGCCGGCGGGCAGGAAATGTTCTTCGGCGCGGCCGCCGTGGGGGCGTTCGTGGCCGATCGTCGCGACGATGCCGGACTGGCCATAGTCCCAGCGCAGAGCGCGGATGCCGGCGAGATCGCGCAGGCGCGAGCGGACGCCGTCGGCGGCGACCAGCAGGCCGGTGGTGAGCACGGCGCCGCCGCCGAGGCGGACGGTGGTGGCGGCCGGGCAGGTCTCGAAGCCGACGACCCGTTCGGGCAGGCGCAGGTCGACTCCGGCGGCGCCGGCGGCGGCGAGCAGGGCGGCGACCATCACCCCGTTGGGGACCATGTGGGCGAAGGGCTCGCCGGTGTCGAGGGTGCCGTCGAAGGTCAGGAACACCGGCCGCACGGCGTCGCCGAGCCGCGAATCGGTGACGATCATGTCGACGATCGGCTGGGCGTGGGGGGCGATCTCGGCCCACACGCCGAGGCGCTCGAGCAGGCGGCGGGCGGCGGCGGCGATCGCCGAGGCGCGGGTGTCGGCGCCGCCGCCGGGCGGGGTCGGATCGACCACCGCCACGGTGAGACGCGGATCGGCGCGCTTCAGGGCCAAGGCCAACGACGCGCCGACATAGCCGCCACCGGCGACGACGACGTCGTAATGGTCGGTCATGGGGTGGTCCTCCTCGGTCGGGGCGACGACGTGTCGCAGCGCCGGTCGGCGCGTCGCGCCATTCAACCAGCATGGCGCGGGGAAAGCCATGACCGATCCGATCGACCAAGTTGACGTTCGAGCGTAAGGATGAACACCTAATCGGCAACTTCCTCCCCCCAACGTTGTCACGAGGCCCTCGATGTCCGCTGCCGTCGCCGCTCTGCTCGAGATCCTCGATCTCGAGCCGCTCGAACGCGATCTGTTTCGAGGTCGCAGTCCGCAGTCCGGCTGGCAGCGGGTGTTCGGCGGACAGGTGATCGGCCAGGCGCTGGTGGCGGCGACCCGCACGGTCGGCGCCGATCGGCCGGTGCATTCGCTGCACGGCTATTTCGTGCGGCCGGGCGACCCCAAGGTGCCGATCGTCTACCGGGTCGAGCGGATTCGCGACGGCGGCAGCTTCACCACCCGCCATGTCGAAGCGATCCAGCACGGCGCGGCGATCTTCTCGATGGAGGCCTCGTTCCACCGCCCGGAGGAGAGCCTCGCCCATCAGGTGGCCGGCCCGACGGCGCCGCTGCCGGGGACGCTCGCCGACGAGGCGACGCTGAAGCAGCAGTTCCTGGCCGAGGCGCCGGCCGGCGTGCGCGCCTATTTCGAGCACGAGCGGCCGATCGAACTGCGCCCGGTCGACCTCGAACACTATTTCTCGCGCCGCCGGCTCGATCCCTTCCAGCAGGTGTGGATGCGCAGCACCGGGCCGCTGCCCGACGATCCGGCGATCCACGCCGCGGTGCTGGCCTATGCCTCGGACATGACGCTGCTCGACACGGCGCTGTTCGCCCACGGCCGCTCGGTGTTCGATCCGACGCTGCAACTGGCCAGCCTCGACCACGCCATGTGGTTCCATCGCCCGCTCCGGGTCGACGACTGGCTGCTCTACACCCAGGACAGCCCGATCTCGGGGGGCGGGCGCGGCTTCTGCCGCGGCGCGATCCATACGGCGAGCGGCGAGCTGGTCGCTTCGACGGCGCAGGAAGGCCTGATTCGGCGCCGGTCGGCGCGGCCGGATCCGGCCTGAGCCCTCGGTCACCTCCGCCGATCGCGACTCGATGGTGAGCAGCTGCCTATTTCTCGAGCGACCCCTAGGGGAGAATCCCGATGAATCGGCCAAAGGCCGGAGGGATCTGCCTCAGGATGCGGCAAGACAGTCGGAATACACGCCCGAAGCGCGCCGCGGCAGGCGTCGGATGGGATGGTTTACAAGGGTTTGACGGGGTTTTCGGGCAGTTGGCACGAAGCTTGATTACAAGAGGTCCGGCGCCGGTCGGATCTCGAGCCCACCGTCACCAGTCAGTCTTCAGGGCCCGCTCCACCGGGCGTAGGGAAACGGGAACCACCACATGAAATTCGTGATGGCCATCATCAAGCCGTTCAAGCTGGACGAGGTGCGCGATGCCCTCACGGCGATCGGCGTCCAGGGTCTGACCGTGACCGAGGTCAAGGGCTACGGCCGGCAGAAGGGACACACCGAGATCTACCGCGGCACCGAATATGCCGTCAGCTTCCTGCCGAAGATCAAGATCGAGATCGCGGTCAATTCCGATCAGGTCGACAAGGTCGTGCAGGCGATTTCCTCCGCCGCCAAGACCGGTCAGATCGGCGACGGCAAGATCTTCGTCTACGGCATCGACCAGGCGGTTCGTATCCGCACCGGCGAGACCGATTCGGAAGCGCTCTGAGACACCCCGTGGGAGTGACCAAGACAATGAACCTCAACCTCTCCATCGCGCGGGGCGCTCGCACCGCCTCGCTGGCGGCGGGTCTCGTGGCCCTCTCCGCTGCTTCGGCCTTCGCCGATGCGCCGACGCCCAACAAGGGTGACACCTCCTGGATGCTGATCTCGACCGCGCTCGTCATCATGATGACGATCCCCGGTCTGGCGCTGTTCTATGCGGGTCTCGTCCGGTCGAAGAACGTCCTGTCGGTGCTGATGCAGGTGTTCGCCGGCTTCTCGTTGATCGCCCTCCTGTGGGTGGTCTACGGCTATTCGCTGGCCTTCTCCGGCAACGCCTCGAGCGCGCTCAATCCCTTCATCGGCGGCTTCGACAAGCTGTTCCTGAAGGGCGTCCTGACCGCCGATCCGGTGGCCGGCATGAGCTTCGCCAATGCCGCGACCTTCTCCAAGGGCGTGGTCATTCCCGAGATCGTCTACGTCATCTTCCAGCTGACCTTCGCCGCCATCACCCCGGCGCTGATCGTCGGCGCCTTCGCCGAGCGCATGAAGTTCGGCGCGGTGCTGCTGTTCCTGACGATCTGGTTCACCTTCTCCTACCTGCCGATCGCCCACATGGTGTGGTTCTGGGCCGGCCCGGACGCCTTCACTCTGGCCGCCTCCAACCTCGACGCCATCAAGGGTGCGCTGGGTGAAGAGAGTGCCCAGAAGTTCCTGGCCGCGCTCACCGCAGCCGGCGAGAACAAGGAAGCCGTCGCCAAGGTCCTGTCGGACTTCTCCGACGCGGTCACCGCGACCGGTGGCTTCCTCTATGCCAAGGGCGCGATCGACTTCGCCGGCGGCACCGTCGTCCACATCAACGCCGGCATCGCGGGTCTCGTCGCCGCCATCGTGCTCGGACCGCGCGTCGGTCTCGGCAAGGACAACATGGCGCCGCACAACCTGCCGCTCAGCGTCATCGGCGCCTGTCTGCTGTGGGTGGGCTGGTTCGGCTTCAACGCCGGCTCCAACCTCGAAGCCAACGGCCTGACCGGTCTCGCCTTCCTCAACACGATCGTCGCCACCGCCGCCGCGGCCCTGGCCTGGACCTTCGTGGAGTGGCTGGCCCGTGGTCATGCCTCGGCGCTGGGTGCCATCTCGGGTGCGGTCGCCGGTCTGGTGGCGGTCACCCCGGCTTCCGGCTTCGCCGGTCCGATGGGCTCGATCGTCATCGGCGTCGCCGCCGGCGTGATCTGCTTCTGGGCCGTCACCTGGCTCAAGGGCATGTTCAAGTACGACGACAGCCTGGACGTTTTCGGCGTGCACGGCGTCGGCGGCATCGTCGGTGCGATCCTGACCGGCGTGTTCGTCAACCCGGGTCTCGGCGGCGTGGGCGTCACCAACTATGCGGCGGTCGACGCGACCTCCGGCATGGTGCCCTACGTCCTCGGCGACCAGGTCACCTCCCAGCTCTGGGCGGTCGGCACCTCGGTGGTGGTCTCCGGCGTGGTCTCTCTCGTGGCGCTGCTGATCATCAAGGCGATCTTCGGCATCCGCGTCAGCGAGCAGGCCGAGCGCGAGGGTCTCGACATCTCGACCCACGGCGAACGCGGCTACAACTGATCTTCTCCTCCTGCCGGTCCCCGAGACCGACCAACTCCCGACCCCGGACGGCTCAGCCGCCCGGGGTTTTTTCTCGTCCCGCGGTCCCCGGCCGCCGCCGGGCGTTCCCGCCGCGATGCCGGCCGCGCGAACCACGGCGATCGGGCGCCCTTGGTTAACAGCGCCTTAACCAGCGCCGACTAGGCTCGGGGCCGACGAACCCATCGATCGGACCCCCATGAGCCCCGCCCCGACGTCCTCGCCCGCTGCCGAATCGCCGGCGATCTTCGCCTCGCCGTTCCAGAAGTTGGCCGATCTCCTGGCGCCGCACGCGCCCGGGCGGTCGCCGATCAACCTGACGGTCGGCGAGCCGCGCCACCCGGTACCGGGCTTCGTGGCGCCGATTCTCGCCGCCGAGACCGCCGGGTTCGGGCGCTATCCGCCGATCAAGGGCACCCCGGAGTTCCGCGGCGCGGTGGCCGGTTGGCTCGATCGGCGATTCGGGCTCAACGGGCGGATCGATCCGGAGACCCAGGTGCTGCCGCTCAACGGCTCGCGCGAGGGCCTGTTCTTCGCGGCGCTGGAGGCCCGGCGGACGCGCAAGCGCGGCATCGCCCGGCCGACCCTGCTGCTGCCCAATCCGTTCTATCAGGCCTATGCGGCGGGCGCCGCGGCGGCCGGCTGCGAGGCGGTGCTGATCGAGGCGGGGCCGGAGACCGGCTTCCTGCCCGACCTGACCAAGATCGATCGCGATCTGCTCGATCGGGCGGTGGCGATCTACTATGCCTCGCCGGCCAATCCGCAAGGGTCGGTGGCGAGCCGTGCCGACTGGCGCGAGGTGATCGACACGGCGCGTCGCCACGATTTCCTGGTGTTCGCCGACGAATGCTATTCGGAGATCCATCGCGACGGGATGGTCCCCGACGGGGTGTTGTCGGTGGCGCTGGAGACGCCGGAGGGCTTCGACGGCATCGTCGCGTTCAATTCGCTGTCCAAGCGCTCCAATCTGCCGGGTCTGCGCTGCGGTTTCGCCGCCGGCGACGCGGCGTTTCTCGCGGCCTGGGCGGGGTTCCGCAACATGGCGGCGCCGCAGGTGCCGGGGCCGATCCAGGCGGTGGCGGTGGCGGCCCTCGCCGACGAAGCCCACGTGATCGAAAACCGTCGGCTCTACGATCTGAAATATGCCGCGGCCGAGCGGATCATCGGCACGCGCTGGGGCCATCGCACGCCGCCGGGCGGCTTCTTCCTGTGGCTCGACGTCTCGGGCTCGGGCGGCGGCGAGACGGCAGCGATGCGGTTGTGGGTCGAGGCGGGGGTGCGCACCGTCCCGGGCAGCTACCTGTGCGGCGGCGGGGCCGGCAATCCCGGCGAAGCCTACCTGCGTGTGGCGATGGTCGAAAGCCTCGCGGCGACCGAAGAGGCCCTCGGTCGCATCGTCGAAACCCTCGGCTGAGGCCGACTGAAACGGAGGGCGCCCTCATGCGTTCGGCACGCTCGGCATCTCCCGCCTACTCTCCGGAGGCGGACGTCCGTCAGGTCCTCGCCCGAAACCTGCGCGGTTTCGCGGGGCTCGCGACGATGGCCGCGGTGGCGGCGGTGGGGGCGGCGCTGGCGACCTGGTCGGCGACCGATCCGAGCCTGTCCAACGCCACCACCCAGCCGGCCCACAACGCCCTCGGCTCGGTCGGCGCGATCCTCGCCGATCTGGCGATGCAGGTCGTCGGCCTGTCGGCGCCGCTGCTGCTGCCGCCGCTCCTGGTGATCGGCTGGCGCCTGATCGCCGCCGGGGCCGGTGGTTTCGATCGGCGCTTCGCGACCTGGTGGGTGCTCGGCGGGCTGGCGACCAGCGGGATGCTGGCGACCTTGCCGTTGGCCGGCGGCTGGCCTCTGCCGATCGGCCTCGGCGGGGTGATCGGCGACATGCTGCTGCGGCTGCCGGTGAAGCTGCTCGGCGACGGCGACGGCGTGCGGGTGATCGCCGGCCTCGCCTTCGGGGGCTTCGCCATCCACGCCTTCCCGCGCTGCCTCGGCTGGTGGGGACCGCGCCGGATCGAAGCGGATTCGGCCTGGGACGACGACGACTTCGGCGGCCCCGACGAGGATCGCGGCGGCTTCATGCCCTTCGCGATGCTGCACCACGGCTTCCTGGTGGCCCGCGCCAACGTCTTGCGGATCTTCGGACGGCGTCCCAACACCCTCGACGCGCGCGGCCACGGACCGTCGCTGCGGCGGATGCTGGCGCGGTTCGGACGACGCGAGGAGGCTTGGGACGACGAGGAGGCGCTGCCGCCGTCGGTCGGTCTGCGCTCGCGGGCCCCGGTCGGCCGGGTCGAGCCGGGCTTCACCCCGCCGCGGCCGGAGTCGCGACCGGCCCCGACGCGGGTCGCCGCGCCCGAACCGGCGCGGACGGCGCCGCTGCAGAGCGAACTGCCCTTCGACGACGAGGACGAGGACGACTGGAGCCCGCCGCCGCAAGCCGCGACCGCGCCGCGCACCGCCCAGGTGACCCGCGGCGCGCCGGTCGACGCCGGCGCGGACGCCTCCGACGGCCGGCGCATCGCCGTGACCCCGGCGGCCAAGCCGCCGCTGCCGGGCAAGCCCGGCGCGCGCGACGTCGGCATGCGCGACGACCACCTCGACGCCCGCGGTTACCAGTTCCCGGCGCTGTCGCTGCTGACCGAACCGAAGCGCCTCGGACCCGACAAGGAGCTCTCCGAGGACGTGCTCGAATCCAACGCCGGCATGCTGGAGGGTGTGCTCGACGACTTCGGCATCAAGGGCGAGGTCAACCACGTCCGGCCCGGGCCGGTGGTGACGCTCTACGAACTCGAACCGGCGCCGGGGGTGAAGTCGTCGCGGGTGATCGGGCTCGCCGACGACATCGCCCGCTCGATGAGCGCGGTGTCGGCCCGCGTCGCGGTGGTGCCGGGGCGCAACGTGATCGGCATCGAGCTGCCCAATCAGCGGCGCGAGACGGTGTTCCTGCGCGAGCTGCTGTCGAGCCGCGACTTCGATCAGACCAAGGCGCGGCTGGCCTTCTGTCTCGGCAAGACGATCGGCGGCGAATCGGTGATCGCCGATCTGGCGCGGATGCCGCATCTGCTGGTCGCCGGCACCACCGGTTCGGGCAAGTCGGTGGCGATCAACACCATGATCGTGTCGCTGCTCTACCGGCTGACGCCGCAGCAGTGCAAGCTGATCATGATCGATCCGAAGATGCTGGAACTGTCGGTCTACGACAACATTCCCCATCTGCTGACCCCGGTGGTCACCGACCCGAAGAAGGCGGTGGTGGCGCTGAAGTGGACGGTCCGCGAGATGGAGGACCGCTATCGCAAGATGTCCAAGCTCGGGGTGCGCAACATCGACGGCTTCAACGCCCGGGTGGCGGAAGCCAACGCCCGCGGCGAGGTGCTGACCCGCGAGGTCCAGACCGGCTTCCACCGCCACACCGGCGAGCCGATCTTCGAGCAGGAAGAACTGGCGCTGGAGCCCTTGCCCTACATCGTCGTCGTCGTCGACGAGATGGCCGACCTGATGATGGTCGCCGGCAAGGAGATCGAAGGGGCGATCCAGCGGCTGGCGCAGATGGCGCGGGCCGCCGGCATCCACATCGTGATGGCCACTCAGCGGCCGTCGGTCGACGTCATCACCGGCACCATCAAGGCCAACTTCCCGACCCGCATCTCCTTCCAGGTGACCTCGAAGATCGACAGCCGCACCATCCTCGGCGAGCAGGGCGCCGAGCAGCTGCTCGGCCAGGGCGACATGCTGTTCATGGCCGGCGGCGGCCGGATCCAGCGCGTCCACGGGCCGTTCATCTCCGACGAGGAGGTCGAGAAGGTGGTGGCGCATCTGAAGCGTCAGGGCGCGCCGGCCTATCTCGAGGCGATCACCGCGGAAGAGGAGGAGGTCGCCGGCGACGGCGATGCCGGCGGGCTGGAGGATGCCGCCGATCTCTACGACAAGGCGGTGGCCCTGGTGCTGCGCGACAAGAAGGCCTCGACCTCCTACATCCAGCGGCGGCTGCAGATCGGCTACAACCGCGCCGCCTCGCTGATCGAGCGGATGGAGAAGGAGGGGCTGGTCGGCGCCGCCAATCACGCCGGCAAGCGCGACATCCTGGTCGGGGAGGCCGACTGAGCGATGGCGGGGCTCGGCTCCCGAGTTCCGCCACGAAGCCCGGCCATGGTGGTGGTCGATCCCCCCGCCGGTTCGCCCTCCGGCCCGTCCGATTCCGCGTCCGTCCTCGCGAAGGTTTCCTCGATGCCGCTCCGTTCGTCGCCGTTCGTTCTGCTCGCCCGCCTCGGTTCCTTTGGCGCCGTGGCGGTCGCCGCGTCGCTGGCCTTCGCCGCGCCGCCGACCCCGACACCCTCGCCGTCGCCGGCCGCCACCGCCTCGCCCAAGGCGCCGATGGTGATGCAGAACGCCGGCGTCAAGCCCGGCGGGCTCGCTCCGGCCCAGCGCGAGGCGCTGTCGGCGATCAACCGCTACTTCAACTCGGTGCGGACGATGAGCGGCGCCTTCGTGCAGTTCGGACCGGACGGCGAAACCGCCGACGGCGAATTCCACATGGCCCGGCCGGGCAAGATCCGCTTCATCTACGCCAAGCCCTCCAACCTCGACATCGTCGCCGACGGCATCGACGTGGTGGTGCGCGACATCAAGAACCAGACCAAGGATCTCTATCCGCTCGGCAAGACGCCCTTGCGCTTCCTGCTCGCCGATCAGATCGACCTGACCTCGGAGGCCAACGTCACCAAGGTGTCGCTCGAGCCCGATCTGATCTCGGTGGTGCTGGAGCAGAACACGGTGTTCGGCGACGGCAAGCTGACGATGGTGTTCGACCGCAAGTCGTCGGAACTCCGGCAGTGGACGGTGACCGACGCCCAGGGCTACGATACGACCGTGGCGGTCTACAACGTCACGCCGAATCAACCGGTCGACGAAAAGCTGTTCAAGATCGACCGCACCATCATCCGCTAGGGACTGGCTCGACCCGCCGGGTTCGCCGCTCCGGCCAGGGCCGGCGTCGGCCACTCCGCGGGGGGCGGTCCCGGCTCGCGCAGGGTCCGCCATGTCGATCGCCATCGCCACCTGGAACATCAATTCGGTGCGGCTGCGCCTGCCGCTGGTCGAGCATTTCCTGGAGACGACGCAGCCCGACGTGCTGTGCCTGCAGGAGACCAAGTGCCCGGACGGCAGTTTCCCGACCGGCGCCTTCCACCGGCTCGGCTACGACCACGTGGCGATCAACGGCCAGAAGGGCTACCACGGGGTGGCGATCGTCTCGAAACGGCCGTTCACGGCGGTCGACAAACGCGACTTCTGCGAGAAGGGCGACGCCCGCCATCTCGCGGTGGTCCTCGACACCGCGGTCGGCCCGCTGCAGCTGCACGACTTCTACATCCCGGCCGGCGGCGACGAGCCCGATCCGGTGATCAACGACAAGTTCGCCCACAAGCTGGCCTTCCTCGCCGAGCTCGAGGCCTGGCTCGGCACCACCCCGGCGACGATGCCGTCGGTGGTGGTCGGCGATCTCAACATCGCGCCGCTCGCCGACGACGTGTGGTCGCACAAGGCGCTGCTCAAGGTGGTGTCGCACACGCCGATCGAGACCGCGGCCTTCGAGGCGATCCGCCGCGGCGGCGGCTGGATCGACGTGATGCGCCGCTTCGTGCCGGAGCCGGAGAAGCTCTACACGTGGTGGAGCTACCGGGCGGCCGACTGGGCGGCGGCCGACAAGGGGCGCCGCCTCGATCACGTCTGGGCGAGCCCGGATCTCGACGGCCGGCTCATCGGGGTCGAGGTGCTGCGCGCCGCGCGCGGCTGGGAGCGGCCGTCCGACCACGTGCCGGTGATCGCCCGCTTCGACCTGTGACATTTCGGCCCGCCCGGGCGGCGGAGCGGTCGCGCGCGCCGTCCCGGTCTTGATGTCGCGGCGGGCTCGCGTACCTTTTCCCCATGGTGCATCGCGGCGAGCGATTCGACCGCGGTGACCGCGCCCTCGAGGGCCGGGACCTTCCGGCCGTCCGGGACGAGACCGGAGGACCCGACGATGCCGCGCCTCTTCACCGGTCTCGAAGTCCCCGAAAGTCTCGGTCTCTCCCTGTCCTTCCTGCGCGGCGGCCTGATCGGCGCCAAGTGGATCGACCCCGAGAACTACCACGTCACCTTGCGCTTCATCGGCGACGTCGACCAACGCACCGCCGACGAGGTCGCCCAGGAGCTGGCGCGGGTCCGCCGGCAGCGGTTCGACGTGCGGATCGAAGGGGTGACGGTGTTCGGCGGGCGCCAGCCCCATTCGCTGGTGGCCAAGGTGGCGGCGTCGGCGGCGCTGAGCGAGCTCCAGGCCGAGCACGAGCGGATCTGCCAGCGCCTCGGCCTGCCGGCCGAACCGCGCCGCTTCACCCCCCACGTCACCATCGCCCGCTGCAAGGCGGCCTCGCACGAGGGCGTGGCGCAATGGCTGGCGCTGCGCGGCGGCTTCGCCGGGGTCACCTTCACCGCCGACCGTTTCGTGCTGTTCTCGTCCAAGGCCTCGCGCGGCGGCGGACCCTACGTCACCGAAGAGACCTACGACCTCGCCCCGGCGACCGCCGGCGGCGGCCTCGGTCGCGCCCCGACGCGGATCGCGCCGATCGTCGGCCGTCTGCACCCGCGCTTCGCGACTTCGGCGTGAGCGGGACCTCACTGGCGCTGTCAGTGACAGCCGCCGCAGCCGGGTTTGCCGCAGGTCGTGCCGGGCTTGCCGGGCGTGGCGGCCGCATCGGTTCGGCGGCCGCAGGCAAGCGACGGCCACCAGCGGCGGGCGAGCCAGAGGACGGCGGCGGCGACGATCGCCGCGACGATCAGCTTCTCGATCATGTCAGCGCCCAGGTGGCGATGTGGAAGGTCAGGAAGGCGGCGAGATAGGCCAGCGTCGCCATGTAGCCGAACATCACCGCCGGCCATGCCCAAGAATTGGTCTCGCGCTTGACCACGGCGAGCGTCGAGGCGCATTGCGGCGCGAACACGAACCAGGCGAGCAGCGACAGGGCGGTCGGCAGCGACCATTCGGCGGCGAGGATCGGCTGCAGCGCCTGACCGACCTCCTCGCCGGTGGCCGACAGGGCATAGACCGTGGCGAGCGCCCCGACCGCGACTTCGCGCGCCGCCATGCCGGGGATCAGCGCCACGACGATCTGCCAGTTGAAGCCGATCGGCGCGAACAGCGGGGTCAGCCAGTGGCCGACGCGGCCGGCGATCGACCAGTCGATGGCCGGGCCGACGGCGCCCTCGGGCGGGGCCGGCCAGGACGACAGGAACCAGATCAGGACCATCAGGGCGAGGATGATGGTGCCGGCGCGGCGCAGGAACACCTCGGCGCGCTGCCACAGGCCGAGCGCGACGTTCCACGGACGTGGCCACTTGTAGTCGGGCAGCTCCATCAGGAAGGGTTCCGGCGCCTCGCGCCACACCAGCTTCTTGAGCACGAAGGCGACGACCAGCGCCGAGCCGATGCCGGCGGAAAACAGCGCGAACATCACGAGGCCCTGCAGGCCCATCCCGCCGAGCACCGTGCGATCGGGCACGAAGGCCGAGATCACCAGGGTGTAGACCGGCAGGCGCGCCGAGCAGGTCATCAGGGGCGCCACCAGGATGGTCGCCAGCCGATCGCGGCGGTTCTCGATGACGCGGGCGGCCATCACGCCGGGAATGGCGCAGGCGAAGCTCGACAGGAGGGGAATGAAGGCGCGGCCGTGCAGGCCGGTGCCGGCCATCAGGCGATCCATCAGGAACGCCGCCCGGGCCATGTAGCCGAAGTCCTCGAGCAGGATGATGAACAGGAACAGGATCAGGATCTGCGGCAGGAACACCAGGACGCTGCCGACCCCGGCGACCACGCCGTCGACCAGCAGGCTGCGCAGGATGCCGTCGGGCAGGGCGATGCGCAGGGTGTCGCCGACCAGACCGGCGCCGGCCTTGATCAGGTCCATCGCCGGGGCGGCCCAGGTGAACACCGCCTGGAACACCAGGAACAGGATCGCGAACAGGATGGCGAGGCCGGCGACCGGATGCAGCAGCACGCGGTCGAGGCGGCGGGTGAGTTTCTCGTCGCCGGGATGGAAGGCGCAGGCCTGGAGGATGCGCGCCGCTTCGGCATGGGCGGCGCGGATCTCGTCGCCGGTCGGCTCGCTCCAGCCGTGCACGTCGACGCGGCGGCCGAAGTCGAGGCGGTCGACGGCGGCGATCAGATCGTCGGCGCCGCCCTTGCGCACCGCCACGGTGGTGACCACCGGGATCCCCAGTTCCTGGGACAGGCGCTCGGGATCGACGCGACCACCGAGGCGCTCGACGATGTCGACCATGTTGAGGGCGAGGATCATCGGCCGACCGACCGACTTCAGTTCCAACACCAGCCGCAGCACCAGGCGCAGGTTGGTGGCGTCGGCGACGCAGATCACCGCATCGGGGATGGCCTCGCCGTCGAGGCGACCGAGCACCACGTCGCGGGTCACCGCCTCGTCGGGGCTGCGGCCGCGCAAGGAGTAGGTGCCGGGCAGGTCGAGGATCTTCACCGAACGTCCGGCGGGCGTGACGAAGGCGCCCTCCTTGCGCTCGACGGTCACGCCGGCGTAGTTGGCGACCTTCTGGCGGGCGCCGGTCAGGACGTTGAACAGCGCGGTCTTGCCGGAGTTGGGGCAGCCGACCAGGGCGATCTCGGGGGCGCTGTCGAGCACGAAGGGCGTGGCGGTTTCGGGGGCGAGATCGGGGGCTGCGACGTTCATCGGCTCATTCCGCGGCGCTGACGCGGATCACCGCGGCGTCGCGGCGTCGCACCGCCACGGTGAGGTCGTCGACCCGCACGGCGATCGGATCGCGGGCGATCGGACCCTCCTGGAGGACCTCCAGCCGCGCCCCTTCGACGAAGCCCATCTCGAGCAGACGTCGCTCCAACTCGTTCCAGGGGATCGACAGCGCGTCGGTCGCCTCGTAGCCGGTGACCCAACCGGACCAGCCGCGCGGGCAGGCGCCGAGCCGATCGGGCTCGGCCGGGTCGGCGAGGGTAAGCGACGAGGACGACAAGGGGCGGCTCCGGGACACGAGGGCTCTGATCCGTGAATAGGGACATTGCCACTCACTCGCAATAAGTAGTTTCCGGATCGCGGGTTCGCACGGGGCCGCGACGCGGCGCCCGAAACGCCGACGGCCGGGCCTCGATCGCGCGAGGTCCGGCCGTCGGGAATGGCTGCCGTGCGGCTCAGTAGCCGGTCTTGGCGATGCGCTTGCGCTCGTTGGGATCGAGCATGGACTTGCGCAGGCGGATCGACTTGGGCGTGACTTCCATCAGCTCGTCGTCCTGGATCCAGGCCAGCGCCCGATCGAGGGTCATGCGGATCGGCGGGGTCAGCTTCACCGCCTCGTCCTTGCCGGCGGCGCGGATGTTGGTCAGCTGCTTGCCCTTGAGCACGTTGATCTCGAGATCGTTCTCGCGGGTGTGCTCGCCGATGATCATGCCGCGGTAGACCTTGGTGCCGGGCTCGATCATCATCGGGCCGCGATCTTCCAGCTTCCACATGGCGTAGGCGACGGACTCGCCGGCGTCGTTGGAGATCAGCACGCCGTTGCGGCGGCCGGCGATCTCGCCCTTGTGGGGGGCGTATTCGTGGAACAGGCGGTTCATGATCGCCGTGCCGCGGGTGTCGGTGAGCAGTTCCGACTGGTAGCCGATCAGGCCGCGGGTCGGTGCGTAGAAGATCAGCCGCAGACGATTGCCGCCCGAGGGCCGCATCTCGACCATGTCGGCCTTGCGCTCGCTCATCTTCTGCACGACGACGCCGGAGAACTCCTCGTCGACGTCGATGACCACTTCTTCGATCGGCTCGAGCGTCTCGCCGGTCGCCTCGTCCTTCTGCATCACCACGCGCGGCCGCGACACCGCCAGTTCGAAGCCCTCGCGGCGCATGGTCTCGATCAGCACGGCGAGCTGGAGTTCGCCGCGGCCGGAGACGTAGAACGAATCCTTGTCGACCGATTCCTCGATCTTCAGCGCGACGTTGCCCTCGGCTTCCTTGAGCAGGCGGTCGCGGATGACACGGCTGGTCACCTTGTCGCCTTCGGTGCCGGCGAGCGGGCTGTCGTTGACCAGGAACGACATGGTGACGGTCGGCGGGTCGATCGGCTGAGCGTGCATCGGTTCGGTGACCGACAGGTCGCAGAAGGTGTCGGCGACGGTGCCCTTCTGCAGGCCGGCGATGGCGACGATGTCGCCCGCCTCGCCGAGGTCGATCGGCTGACGCTCCAGGCCGCGGAAGGCCAGGATCTTGGAGATGCGGCCGGTTTCCAGCACGGTGCCGTCGTGGTGCAGCACCTTGATGGTCTGGTTCGGCTTGATCGTGCCGGACGAGATGCGACCGGTGATGATGCGGCCGAGGAAGGGGTTGGCCTCGAGGATGGTGCCGATCATGCGGAACGGCCCTTCCTCGACGTGCGGCTCGGGGACGTGCTGGAGCACCAGGTCGAGCAGCGGCTTCATGCCGTCGGTGTCGGGGCCTTCGGGCGAATGGGCCATCCAGCCGTTGCGGCCCGAGCCGTAGAGGATCGGGAAGTCGAGCTGGTCTTCGGTCGCGTCGAGGGCGGCGAACAGGTCGAACACCTCGTTGACGACGTCCTGGGCGCGGGCGTCGTGGCGATCGACCTTGTTGATCGCCACGATCGGGCGGAGACCGACCTTCAGCGCCTTGCCGACCACGAACTTGGTCTGGGGCATCGGGCCCTCGGCGGCGTCGACCAGCACGATGGCGCCGTCCACCATGTTGAGGATGCGCTCCACCTCGCCGCCGAAGTCGGCGTGGCCGGGCGTGTCGACGATGTTGATGTGGGTGTCCTTCCACACGATCGACGTCGCCTTGGCCAGAATGGTGATGCCGCGTTCTTTTTCCAACTCGTTGGAATCCATCACGCGTTCGGCGACCTTCTGGTTCTCGCGATAGGTGCCGGACTGCTTCAGGAGCTCGTCGACCAGAGTCGTCTTGCCGTGGTCGACGTGGGCGATGATGGCGATGTTGCGGATCTTCATGGAAATGCCTGCCGGTTACGGGGTCGCGCGCTCAACGCGCCGCCCGCGTCGTGTGTGATCGGTCGTCTTTCACGGATTGGCGCCGTCTCTAACCTTTTCAGGGGTTTTTCGCAAGCGCGAGAGGCACCGCTCCGGCGGCGACCCGATCGATGCGTCGGTTCGGTGACGCGGCGATGACGGTGACGCGGCCGCTTTTCGTCGCCCCGACCCTTGTCGAATCGTAAGGCGACCTTATCATAAGGCATCCTTTTGAATTCGGAGTTGCCATGATCCCCCCCGATCGGGCCGAGGATACGCTCGGCATTCTCGTCTCCGACGTCGCCCGCCTGTTCTGGCGACGTCTGGAGGCGGCCTTCCGCGACGCCGGTCTGGACTTCACCTCCGGCGAGGCGCGGGTGTTGATCACCCTGGTCGAGCGCTGCGACGGCGGCGGCTCGCGTCAGTCGCGGCTGGCCGAGCGGCTGCACATCGAGCCGATGACCCTGGTCGGCCATCTCGACCGGCTGGAAGCCCGCGGTCTGGTCGAGCGCCGGCCCGACGCCGACGATCGCCGCGCCAAGATCGTGCGGGCGACCGAAGCCGGGCTTTCGGTCGCCGCGACGATCGGCACGATCGCCGCGCGGGTGCGGGCGGCGATGGCCGCGGATCTCGACGCCCAGGAGGTGGCGGCCTTGTCGAGCCTGCTCCATCGGGTGCGGGCCAATCTGGCGACGAGTCCCGCGGCGCGGGGGCATGCGGCATGAGCGTCATTCCCGTGACGATGTCGGCCGGCCGGACCACGGTGATCGGCGGCCTGCTGATCGCGCTGGGCTCGGTGTCGATGGCGATCTACACCCCGGCGATGCCGGCGCTGGTCCTGGCCTTCGGCACCTCGATGGCGATGGTCAAATCGACGCTGACCGCCTATTTCGCCGGTTTCGCGCTGGCGCAACTGGTGTGCGGCCCGCTGTCGGACGGCTACGGCCGCCGGCCGATCGCCGGACTGTTCCTGGTGCTCTACGTCGCCGGCAGCGTCGTGGCGATGCTGGCGAGCTCGATCGAAGTGCTGATCGCGGCGCGGCTGCTCCAGGGCATCGGCGCGGCGGTCGGGGTGGCGGTGGCGCGCGCGGTGGTGCGCGACCTGTTCGTCGGCCAGCAGTCGGCGCAGGTGATGAACGCCATCGGCATCATGCTGGCGATCGGTCCGGCGGTGGCGCCGACGATCGGCGGCATCGTGCTCGATCTCTCGGGCTGGCACGCGATCTTCGTGGTGATGGCGGCGGTGGGGCTGGCGGCGATGGCGATGGTCGGTTTCGCCATGCCGGAGACCAACCTGTCGCGCGATCCGGCGCGGGCGCGGCCGGGGCGGGTGCTGGCGACCTACGGGCAGTTGATCGTCGACCGGCGCTTCATCGTGCCGGCGGTGACCATGGGCACGGCGATCGGCGTGTTCTATGCGCTCGGCACCATCCTGCCCTTCGTGCTGATCGACCGGGTCGGCCTGACGCCGACCCATTTCGGCTTCGGCATGTTGGCCCAGACCGGGTCCTACACCCTCGGCGGCTTGGTGACCCGCCGGCTGATGGCGGTGTGGGGAGCCGAACGGCTGGTGCTGCCGGGGCTGATCTTCGGCCTCCTCGGGGCGCTGGCGACGGCGGCGCTCGGCCACGGGATCACCCCGACCTATGCCACGGTGATGATCCCGATCGGCATCTTCGCCTTCGCGGCGGCGGCGATCATGCCGGATCTGACGACGCGGGCGCTCGCCCCCTTCGCCGAGACCGCCGGTTCGGCCTCGGCGCTGCTCGGCTTCATCCAGATGGGGGCGGGTTTCGTCGGCGGTCTGGCGGCGACGGCCTTCGTCGATCCGGTCAACGCACTGGGCACGATCTTCCCGGCGATGCTGACCATCGCCTTCGCGACCCATCTCCTCGGTCTGTGGTGGCCGAAGGCGCGGGTGTGAGCCGACACGGAAAGGGCGGCGGCCCCGTCGGGAGCCGCCGCCCTGGCATCTCGTCGCAAAGCGCGAGCGCTCACGCCCCCAGGCGATTCTTCCGCCGTCCCAGGCTGCGCAGGCGCAGGGCGTTGAGCTTGATGAAGCCGGCGGCGTCGCGCTGGTCGTAGGCGACCTTGCCTTCTTCGAAGGTCACCAGCTCCTGGTCGTAGAGCGACCACGGCGAGCGGCGGCCGGTGACCCGGACGTTGCCCTTGTAGAGCTCGAGCCGGACCTCGCCGCGCACCGCTTCCTGGCTCTTGTCGATCAGCGCCTGCAGCATCTCGCGCTCCGGCGAGAACCAGAAGCCGTTGTAGATCAGCTCGGCGTAGCGCGGCATCAGCTCGTCCTTGAGATGGGCGGCGCCGCGGTCGAGCGTGATGCTCTCGATGCCGCGATGGGCCTGGAGCAGGATGGTGCCGCCGGGGGTCTCGTAGACGCCGCGCGACTTCATGCCGACGTAGCGGTTCTCGACCAGGTCGAGGCGGCCGATGCCGTTGGCGCGGCCGAGCTCGTTGAGCCGGGTCAGCAGGGTCGCCGGCGACATCTCGACGCCGTCGATGGCGATGGCGTCGCCCTTCTCGAAGGCGATGGTGATCTCGGTGGCGACGTCGGGGGCGTCCTTGGGTGAGATCGTCCGCATGTGGACGTATTCCGGCGGCTCGACCCACGGATCCTCGAGCACCTTGCCCTCGGACGAGGAGTGCAGCAGGTTGGCGTCGACCGAGAACGGCGCTTCGCCGCGCTTGTCCTTGGAGATCGGGATCTGGTGCTGCTCGGCGAAGGCGATCAGCGCCTCGCGCGACTTGAAGTCCCATTCGCGCCACGGCGCGATGACCTTGATGTCCGGCTCCAGCGCATAGTAGCCGAGCTCGAAGCGGACCTGATCGTTGCCCTTGCCGGTGGCGCCGTGGCAGACCGCGTCGGCGCCGACTTGGCGGGCTATCTCGATCTGGCGCTTGGCGATCAGCGGCCGGGCGATCGAGGTGCCGAGCAGGTAGAGGCCTTCGTATTCGGCGTTGGCGCGGAACATCGGGAAGACGTAGTCGCGCACGAACTCCTCGCGGAGATCGTCGATGAAGATCTCCTTGATGCCGAGCATCTCGGCCTTCTTGCGCGCCGGCTCGAGCTCTTCACCCTGGCCGAGATCGGCGGTGAAGGTCACCACTTCGCAGCCATAGGTGACCTGGAGCCACTTGAGGATGATCGAGGTGTCGAGGCCACCGGAGTAGGCCAGCACCACCTTCTTGACGTTCTCCACGGCCATCGTCGGCTCCTCGGGATCGTTGGGGAAAGGGCGAAATTCGGCGGCACTCTAACCGCTCGTTCGGTCGGCGCAAGACCGGGCGGCGGGATCGGTGCGCGCGCGGCGCGCAGGGCTCTTGACGGCGGCGACGGGAGGGCGACATTCCTGTCGGCCGCGTCTGCCCCCCGTTCCCGCCCGGAGTCCCTCATGTATCCGCTCGTCGCCCCGCTCGCCCGCCGTGCCTCGGTCGCCGTCGACGTCGGCGGGGTGCGGATCGGCGGCGGCGCACCGATCGTCGTGCAGTCGATGACCAACACCGATACCGCCGACGTCGCCGGCACCGCCGCCCAGGTCCGCGATCTGGCCCGCGCCGGCTCGGAACTGGTGCGGATCACCGTCGATCGCGACGAGGCCGCCGCCGCGGTGCCGAAGATCCGCGACCGGCTCGACGCCTGGGGCGTCACGGTGCCGCTGATCGGCGACTTCCACTACATCGGCCACAAGCTGCTCGCCGATCATCCGGCGTGCGCCGCGGCGCTGGCCAAATACCGGATCAATCCCGGCAACGTCGGCTTCAAGGACAAGCGCGATCGGCAGTTCGCGGCGATCGTCGAACTGGCGATCCGCCACGGCAAGCCGGTCCGGATCGGCGTCAACTGGGGCTCGCTCGACCAGGATCTGTTGACCCGGCTGATGGACGAGAACGCCGCCGCCGGGGCGCCGCTGTCGGCGCGCGCGGTGATGCACGAGGCGATGGTGCGTTCGGCGCTGCTGTCGGCGGAGACGGCGGAAGAGATCGGGCTGCCGCGCGACCGCATCGTCATCTCGGCCAAGGTCAGCCAGATCCAGGATCTGGTGAAGGTCTCCTGCGAGATCGCCGCGCGCTCGGATTACGCCCTCCACCTCGGTCTGACCGAGGCCGGCATGGGCTCGAAGGGACTGGTCGCCTCGTCGGCGGCGATGGCGCTGCTGCTGCAGCAGGGGATCGGCGACACCATCCGCTATTCGCTGACCCCCGAGCCCGGCGGCGACCGCACCAAGGAGGTCATCGCTGCGCAGGAACTGCTCCAGACCATGGGCTTCCGAACCTTCGCGCCGATCGTCGCGGCCTGTCCCGGCTGCGGCCGGACCACCTCGACGGTGTTCCAGGAGCTCGCCCACGACATCCAGGCGCTGATCCGCGAATCGATGCCGGAGTGGAAGGCGAAATATCCCGGGGTCGAGGCGCTGAACGTCGCGGTGATGGGCTGCATCGTCAACGGCCCCGGCGAGAGCAAACACGCCGACATCGGCATCTCGCTGCCCGGCACCGGCGAATCGCCGTCCGCCCCGGTGTTCGTCGACGGCCACAAGACCGTGACCCTCAAGGGCCCGGCAATCGCCGCCGAGTTCAAGGCGCTGGTCGCCGACTACATCGAGACGCGCTGGGGCGCCGGGCGCAGGGGTGTCTGAATTTCCTTGGATGGGATTAATGTTCCATTTGCAACGAGATAACTGCTGATTGTATTCATGCGGGCATGACGCTTGAACACGCCCAGCTCACGAATCTGCTTTCCGGGAAAAATGACCCTTTGTGGATATGTAATATCCACGAAGGTGCTCGAAAGGAATTTGGGTGTTCGGTCGGAGCTGTTTATTTGTCAGGCAAAACAGCGGCGCATATATTGTTGAAACATAGAGATATTACGAGCTTTGATCTAGTGTTACTTCCGATCGCAATAATGAACGGAGATATTTACAGAGATCCAGAGAAATTAAATTTTTTCGGTGCAATTTATAGGCACGAAGGTGCCAAAATGTTCTTTATCCCCATGAAGGCGACCGAAAGCGGTCACCAAATTTGGGTCTCTTCGATGCATAGGATCGATGAGCGGCAATATAAACAAAAGCAAGCACGACTTATTCTTATTTCTAGATAAAACGGGCACCCGCTGGGGTGCCCGTAGTAAACTGAAAGAGATGGGGCCTGCCTCGAACCCCATAAATCACTCCCGCCTTGTGGGCGGTGCTACGGCCGGCAGAATTTCACCGTGTCGCTCTTTCAGCTTTCAACTTTGCCCCGACTGGTAGGGCGAATCAAAGCTAGCACGTCTCGATTCGCGTGTGAATCCTCATAACGCAAGGCCATCCACACGGTTTCCACAGGTGCCAATTGAAAAACATAAAGTTATAACAATCAGTTATGTTGATTCAATAATCTGTTGGCGAATGCCATCGTGATTCGTGCGTAAGGGATGCTCTGCAGAAGGCATCATCGGGAGCTTCGTATCTGCCCGCCGTCACTTCCGTCGTTCGGCGACGAAGCGGGCGGCGGCGAGGAGGACGGCCGCGCGGGGACCCCAGGGGGCGAGTTCGGCTTCCGCCGCCGCGGTGAGGCGGGCGAGCTCGGCCTTCATCGCCGCGACCCCGTGCAGGCCGACCAGGGTGCCCTTGCCGCGGCCGGCGTCCTTGCCGGTGGCCTTGCCGAGGGTTTCGGGCGTCGCCTCGACGTCGAGCAGGTCGTCGGCGATCTGGAAGGCGAGGCCGACGATGTCGCCGAAGCGGCCGAGGCGTGCGACGTCGTCGCGGGACGCGCCGGCCAGCACCGCGCCGGCCTCCAGGGGCCAACGCAGCAGCGCCCCGGTCTTCATCGCCTGGAGGCGGCGGATCGCCGCGTCGTCGAGGGCCAGCGGCCGGTGGTCGTCGCTCCAGCGGCCCTCGGCGCCGAGATCGAGGATCTGACCGCCGACCATGCCGCCGAGGCCGCTCGCGCGGGCCAGCCGCAGCACCAGATCGGCGCGCACCGCGGCGTCCGGGTGGGTCGCGGGATCGGCCAGCGTGTCGAAGGCCAGGGTCAGCAGGGCGTCGCCGGCGAGGATCGCGGTCGCCTCGTCGAAGGCGCGGTGGACGGTCGGGCGGCCGCGGCGCAGGTCGTCGTCGTCCATCGCCGGCAGATCGTCGTGGGCGAGGCTGTAGCAATGGACCATCTCGACGGCACAGGCGGCGCGCAGGACGCCCTCGTCGGAAAGTCCGAAGAGGTTGGCGGTCTCGACCAGCAGGAACGGCCGGAGGCGCTTGCCGCCGCCCAGTGTGGCATGGCCCATGGCGGCGACGAGACGGGATGGGCGGAGCGTCTCGCCGGGGCGCGGGGTTGCATCGATCAGCCGGGCGAGCATCGCCTCGATCGCGGCGGCGGCCCTGTCGAGGCGGGAGGCGAAGGCGTCGGGGGTCATGGGCGGGGTCCGTGGCGGGCGAACCCGTCGGTTAACGCGAATCCGCGCCTCCGCCAAGCCGAAAGCGCGGGGGGCGCGCGACGATCGACCGGCGGCGGCGCGAAAAGCGCGCGAAGGCTCTGGTCAAGCCGCCCGCGCTTCTGTATAAGCCCGGCCCATCCACCGAAAACCATCGCCTTCGGCCGGCCGTTCGGGCCGCGGGGCGTCGGTCGACGGTGACGCGTCCCTTTCGGTGCGTTCCGTCCCCGGTCGGCGTGCCTTGCATCCTGGAGAGAACGATGGCCGTTCCGAAGAGAAAGACCTCGCCGATGAAGCGCGGGTTCCGCCGTTCGGCGGACGCGCTCGTGGCCCCGACCTACGTCGAAGACAAGGATTCCGGCGAACTGCGCCGTCCGCATCACGTCGATCTGAAGACCGGCATGTATCGCGGCCGCCAGATCCTCGAGCCCAAGGCCGAGTGATCGATCCGGATCCTGCGGGGTCCGGTCGCCGAAAAGACGAACGGAGGGGTCGGCGATGCGCCGGCCCCTTCTTCATTTCGACCCGCTTCGATTGTATCGAAGGGTGACGCGCGGCGATTCCCGCCCGCGGCTCGCGTTCGGACGGTTGCGTCGATGTTCCTGAGCCTGCCGCTGACCCTCGCTCCCCTGCTCGTCTACAATCTGGTGATCGCCGGCTTCTTCGGCGCGACGCCGGGCGACCCGTGGGTCCAGCCGGTGTTCACCGTGACGATGGTCTCCGACGCGCGCTTCACGCTGCTGCTCGGCGACGTGCTGATCGTCGCGGCGCTGGCCTGCCTGTTCGTCGAGATCGTCAAGGCGACGCGTACCGCCGGGCCGACGATCGTCGACCACGTGCTGTCCTTCGCGGTGTTCGTGGTCCACCTGGTCGAGTTCCTGACCGTCGGTGCGGCGGCGACCTCGGTGTTCTTCATCCTGACGGTGGTGGCGACGATCGACGTGATCGGTGGTTTCACCATCACCATCCGCGGGGCGCGGCGCGACTTCGGGATCGATCGCGACTGACGCGCCTCAGAGCGCGGCGTCGACGAAATAGCCGGGCACCAGCAGACCGGCGCCGGCCATGGCCCGGTCGTAGGTCGCGGCGGCGAGCGCCGGGGGGGCGCGGCGGCGGACCCGCAGGGCCTCGGCGTCGTCGCGCTGGCCGATCAGATGGGCGATGAACGGCGTATGCGTCCGGTACCGGGCGAGGCGTTCGGCCGGGCTCTCGGGGACGGCGGGCGCGGCGGTCGGCACCAGGGCGCGGGAGGCGCTTTCCGGAGTCTCGCGGGGCAGTTCGCGGCGCGGCGAGGCGGAGCGGTCGATCGGCTCGACGCGACCGCCGCCGGCGCGCCGCAGCGCCGTCGGGCCGTTGCCGAATACCGCTTCCGTGCGACCGATCCGCATGACCCACTCCGAAACGCCGGACCGACCCTCGTCTCGAATTGGGACGCTTTGGTGATCCTTCGTTCAGACTTCGCAAGATCGGGACCACACCGCGACGGCTCGAAACGGCGCGGCGGCAGCGTCGTCAGGCGCGGAAGCGCCAGACGCGGGTGCGCTTGACCTCGGAATCCTCGAGGGCGCGGGTGGTCGGCACCTGATATTCGGCGAGCCGTTCGAGCCGGTCGGTCGGCAGATAGGCCCGGCCGGGGTCGCCGATCAGTACGTCGGCGCCGTGGGCGGTGGCGTCGGCGGCGAAGGCGGCGACGCGGGTCGCCATCGGTTCCTCGAAGAACACGTCGCCGAGCAGGACCGTTTCGGGACGGGGCGCCAGATCCACGAAGGGGCGGGCGAGGACGTCGCGGTCGGAAATGGTGAAGGCGACGCCGTTCTCCTCGGCGTTGAGCGCCAGGGCGGCGAGCGCGAAGGGATCGATCTCGGTGGCGACGATCGATGCGGCGCCGGCGCGGGCGGCGGCGATCGCCTCCAGCCCGGCACCCGCGGCGAAGACCAGAACGCGGCGTCCGGCGACGGTCGCGGGGGAATCGAGGACGTAGCGGGCCAGCGCCTGACCGCCGGCCCAGGCGAAGGCCCAGAACGGCAGCGGCAGGCCGAGGGTGGCGAGGTCCTCCTCGGTCAGCCGCCACAGATCCATCGCCTCGTCGGCGAGATGCAGGCGGATCTCCGGCACGTGCGGCGGGCTCTGCAGACGGGTGTTGGCCAGCACGAAGGCCCGCGGGTCGGACACCCGGGCGGGGGTCAAGGCGCGAGGCCGCCGAGGTCGCAGATCAGCCGCCATTCGTCGTCGGTCACCGGCTGGACTGACAGGCGCGAGTTCTTGACCAGCACCATCTCGGTGAGGCGCAGATCGGCCTTGATCTCGACCAGTCCGACCGGGCGGGGCAGCGGTTCGACGGCGCGCAGCGTCACCGCGCCGAAGGTGCCCTTGGGGTCGGCGGGGTCCGGCGCCCAGGCGGCGGCGACCTCGACGATCCCGACCACCGCCTTGCCTTCGTTGGAATGATAGAAGAATCCGCGGTCGCCGACCGCCATCGCCTTCATGTGGGCATTGGCGAGGTGGTTGCGCACGCCGTCCCAATAGGTCCCGGCCGCGCCGGCGGCGACCTGGGCGTCCCAGGACCACACCCCGGGTTCGGACTTGTAGAGCCAATGGGCCATCGACACCTCCTCAGGCGGGTTTGCCGAAGATCCACAGCCACGGCCGCACCTCGACCGCGGCGAACAGGCCGGCGATCGCATAGGGGTCGGCGGCGAAGGTGGCGCGGGCGGCCTCGAGGCTGTCGGCCTCGAGGATCAGCATCGAGCCGATCATTTCGTGACCGGCGTCGTCGAGGAACGGGCCGGCGATCTTCAGCGTGTGTCCAAGGCCGGCGAGCCAGGCACGATGGGCGTCGCGATGGGCGGTGCGGACGGCGAGGTGGTCGGGCTTGTCACGGCAGACGGCGACGAACAGCATGGGGGCGTCTCCTCGGGATGCGCGGGGGATCAGGCGGTTTCGCGTTTGAGCGGGCGGCTCATCAGGCGGTCGATCGCCGCATCGACGCCGAGACGTTCGGCGACGACCTCGGCGACGGCCGCGGTGATCGGCAGTTCGACGCCGTGGGCGGCGGCGAAGTCGACGGCGACGGCGGCGGTGTGGACGCCCTCGGCCAGCGTGCGGCCGGTCGCCGTCAGGTCGGCGATGCGCCCACCGGCGCCGAGCGCCAGACCCAGGGTGAAGTTGCGCGACTGCGGCGAGGTGGCGGTGAGCACGAGATCGCCGAGGCCGGACAGGCCCATCAGCGTCTCGGCTTCGGCGCCGAGCGCCTGACCGAGGCGGGTCAGTTCGGCGAAACCGCGGGCGGTCAGCGCGGCTTGAGCGCTGGCGCCGAGGCCGCGGCCGACGACGATGCCGGAGGCGATCGCCAACACGTTCTTCAACGCCCCGCCGATCTGGACGCCGACCACGTCGTGGGAGGCGTAGGGCCGGAAGCTCGGCGACGACAGGGCGCGGGCGACGCCTTCGGCGACGGCGTCGTCGAGAGCGGCGACGGTGACGGCGGTCGGCAATCCGCGGGCGACGTCGGCGGCGAAGCTCGGGCCGGACAGGATCGCGGCGCGGGTTCCGGGGAGCTCTTCGGCGAGGATTTCGGTGACCAGGGCGCGGGTGCCGTGTTCGAGGCCCTTGGCGGCGCCGACCACCGGCACGCCGGCGGCGATGCGGCCGGCGTGGGCGCGGGCGGCGGCGCGGGTGGCCTGGGTCGGCACCGCCAGGATCACCAGATCGGCGCCGGCGAGTGCCGCGTCGGCGTCGAGCGTGACGACGAGGCCGGGGTCGAGGGCGAGATCGCCGAGGCGGGGGTTGCGGCCGGCGGTGGCGTAGGCCCCGACGGTGGCGGCGTCGCGGGCGAGCAGGGTCACGCTGCGGCCGGCGCGCAGCGCCACCAGAGCCAGCGCGGTGCCCCAGGCACCGGCGCCGATCACCGCGACGCGCTCGATCGGGGCGAGGGGCGAGGTTTCGATCATGCCTTGGCTCCCCATTGGCCGGACCCGAGTTTCGGAGCGGCGTCGCCGTCGAGCGGCCAGCGGGCGCGGGCCTGGACCTCGAGCCCGTCGACGAGTCCCGCAGCGAGGCGCTCGGCGCCGGCCCAGGCGATCATCGCGCCGTTGTCGGTGCAGAGTTTGGGCGGCGGGATCACCAGACGGCCGCCGACCGCCGCGGCGGCTTCGGCCAATGCCCGGCCGACGGCGCGATTGGCGGCGACGCCGCCGGCGGCGACCAGGATCGGCACCGCCTCGCCGGTGTCGCGGCGGAAGCGCTCCAGCGCCAGCGTCGCCTTGAAGCGTACGACGTCGCCGACCGCCGCCTGGAACGAGGCGCAGAGATCGGCGACGGTCTGGTCGTCGACCGGCTGGCAGGCTTCGGCGGCGAGGCGCAGCGCGGTCTTGAGGCCGGAGAACGAGAAATCGAGGCTGTCGCGGCGCATCAGGGGGCGCGGCAGGTCGAATCGCGCGGGATCACCGGTCGCGGCCATCCGCTCGACCGCCGGGCCGCCGGGATAGCTCAGGCCGAGCAGCTTGGCGGTCTTGTCGAAGGCCTCGCCGAGGGCGTCGTCGACGGTGGTGCCGAGGCGGCGGTAGCGCCCCAGGCCCTCGACCGCGACGAACTGGCTGTGGCCGCCGGAGATCAGCAGCAGCAGATAGGGATAGGCGACGGCGTCGGTGAGGCGCGGCGTCAGGGCATGGCCCTCGAGGTGATTGACCGCGAGCAGCGGCAGGCGATGGACCGCGGCGATCGCCTTGGCGGTCATCAATCCGACGATCACCCCGCCGATCAGGCCGGGCCCGGCGGTGGCGGCGACGCCGTCGAGGTCGGCGAATCCGATCCCGGCTTCGTCGAGCGCCCGGGCGATCAGGCCGTCGAGCAGGTCGACATGGGCGCGGGCGGCGATCTCGGGCACCACGCCGCCGAACGGGGCGTGGTCGGCGAGTTGGGAATGGACCACGTCGGCGAGGATTCGGCCGCGACCCTCGGCGTCGCGCAGCACCACCGCGGCGGCGGTCTCGTCGCAACTGGTCTCGATTCCCAAGATCCGCACGTCGTCGTCCTTCTCGCACGGGGGCCGCTCGGCGCTCCCCCATTGGTCGCAATCGGTGGCGGCCGGCTTCGACTTCCTCTAGACAGGGCGGCGGAAGCCTCGGGGCCGCTCGCGCGCCCCGTCTTCCGAGGTTCATGCCGTAACACCGGGCGGGAACGACGTGCAATCGAAGATGTCGGCCGACAAGGTCAGAATCGGGACGCGCGGCAGTGCGCTGGCGCTGGCCCAAGCGACGGAGACCCGCGAACGGCTGGTGGCGGCGAGCGGCCGGCCGGCCGAGGACTTCGAGATCGTGGTGATCAAGACCTCGGGCGATCGCATCCTCGATCGCCCCCTTTCGGAGGTCGGCGGCAAGGGTCTGTTCACCAAAGAGATCGAAGACGCGCTGCTGGCCGGAACCATCGATCTCGCGGTGCATTCTTCCAAAGACATGCCGACGATTCTGCCCGATGGTCTGACCATCTCGGCCTTCCTGCCGCGCGAGGACGTCCGCGACGCCTTCGTCTCGCCGCGCGCCGAGAGCCTTTCGGCGTTGCCGCCGGGCGCGGTGGTCGGCACCGCTTCGCTGCGGCGCCAGGCGATGGTCAAACGGGCGCGCCCCGATCTCGCGGTGGTGACCTTCCGCGGCAACGTCCAGTCGCGGCTGGCCAAGCTCGCGGCCGGCGAGGTCGATGCGACGCTGCTGGCACTGGCGGGCCTGCGGCGGCTCGGGCTCGAGCACGTGGTGACCGCGGCGATCGCACCGCAAGAATTTCTGCCGGCGGTCGGCCAAGGGGCGATCTGCCTCGAGAGCCGCGCCGACGATGATGCGACGAGCGCCCTGGTGGCGTCGATCCACCACGGCGACACCGGCGTGGCGCTGGCGCTCGAACGGGCCTTCCTGCACGAGCTCGACGGCTCGTGCCGCACGCCGATCGCCGGCTGGGCGCGGGTCGTGGGCGAGAGCGTGATCTTCGACGGCGAGATTCTGACGCCGGACGGTTCGGTGGCCCATGCGATCGCCCGCTCCGGGCCGATCGGCGAGGCCGCGGCGATCGGTCGCGAGGCCGGTCGGGTGTTGAAGGAACGCGGCGGACCGCGGTTCTTCCAAGGGTGAGGACGAGACGATGCGGATCCTGGTGACGCGGCCGGAACGGGAGGGACGCGCCATGGCGGCGCGCCTCGTCCGGCTGGGGAACGAGGCGATCGTCGCGCCGCTGATGGAGGTGGTGGCGACGCCGCCGGCACATCTGCCGCTCGACGGGGTCCAGGCGCTGCTGTCGACCAGCCGGCACGCCGTCGAGGCGCTGGCCGGGCGGCGCGAGATTCACCGCCTGCCGCTGCTGGTGGTCGGCGCCGGCACCGCCAAGGCGGCGCGGGCAGCGGGTTTCTCCACCGTGGCCTCGGCCGAGGGCGATCGCCACACCCTGGTGCGATTGGTCTGCGACCGGCTCGATCCCGCCGACGGGGCGCTGCTGTGGGTGGCCGGGCGCGACCGTACCCGCGGTTTCCGCGAAGATCTCGCGGCCCACGGTTTCGGGGTCGGGGTGATCGAGGTCTATCGGGCGGAAGCGGCGCAGGAACTGCCCTACGAGGCGCGCCGGGCGCTCGAGGCCGGGGCGATCGACGCGGTCGCCGTGCATTCGCCGCGCAGTGCGGCGATCCTGCTGGGGTTGCTCGCGGATTGCGGGTTTCCACCCGCTTCGCCGGCCTTCCGCATCCATGCTATATCCGAAGCGACCGCCGCGCCCTTCCGCAAGGCCGGATGGACCGACGTGGTGGTCGCGGCGTCGCCGGATTCGGCGGCGATGATGGCGACTTTCGGGGACTACGCCACGGCGTGAGCGCCCCTACCGGACGAAGAGACCAGGAGACGGGACATGGCGTCGAAGATCGAAGCGGAACCGGCGGACGGCCACCGGCCGCAGGACGCGGCGGCGCCGGAGACGCCCGTGACGGCGCCGGCCGAGCCCGAGACGCCGACGGCCACCCCCGAAGTCGCGCCCCCGAGCGAGGTCGACCCGGCCGCGGCGGTGACGCCGGCCGAGCCCGCCGACGGCGCCGAGACCGCGCCGCTGTTCGCGGCGAGCGGTGACGGCGAACCGTCCCCCGAAATTCGCGCCGACGCCGGTCTCGATCAACCCGCCGCCGAACCGGTGCCGCCGCTGCTGCCGCCGCCGAGCCGCCCGGAACCGAGCGGATCCCAGGGCTTCGGCCGGCTGGCGCTGGCCACCGCGCTGGCCACGGTGCTGGGCGGGGCGATCGGCATCGGCGGATCGCAGCTGCTGGCGCCGCGTGCCGCGCCGGAGGCCAAGGGTCCGACCGCCGCCGAGACCAAGATCGCGGCGCTGGAATCGCGCCTCGCCGAGCTCGACCGCAAACTCGCCGCCGCTCCGACGCCCGCCGCCGGTCTGGCGGCCCTGGAGACGCGGCTCGCGGCCCTCGAGGCGGCGACGACGCGCGGCGACGATCTGGCGGCGCGCCTCACCGGGCTCGAACGCGAATTGCACGAACGCCTGGAGGCGGCGCGCAATTCGGTCGCCGGCGCGCTCGCGTCGCTGCCGGCCGACGGCTCGACCCAGGCCGCGCTCGACGCGGTGGCCGGGCGGGTCGATGCGGCACTCGACAAGGCGCGCGAGCGGCTCGACGGCGTGGTCGCCGACGGGCGGGTCCTGAAGGAGGGTCTGGCGGGCGATCTCGATCGGCGCAGCGCCGACATCGCCCGGATCCTGGAGGGCGTGCGCACCCGGCTGGGCGGCCTCGAGGGGCTGCGCGCCGACGTGGATGGACTGATCGGCCGCCTGTCGGCAGTGGAATCGGCCGAGAAGGCGGCGGAGGCGGCGCGCGGCGCGGCCACCGAGGCGCTCGGCAAGCGCACCGGCGAGGTCGAGTCCCGAATCGGGACGATCGACGGCCGGGTCGCGGCGGTCGAGGCCGGTGCGGCCTCGGCGACCAAGGCCCAGGCCGGGGCGGTGCTGGCCGTGGCGCTGGCCGATCTGCGCTCGGCGGTCGATTCCGGCCGGCCCTTCGCCGGCGAATTCGACGTGGTCAAGCGGACCGGCAAGGTCGATCTGGCGGCGCTGGAGCCCTTCGCGGCCAAGGGCGTGCCGAGCGTCGCGGCGCTGCGCGATCGGCTGCCCGCCCAGACCAAGGCGATGGCCGAGGCGGAAGAGACGCGGGTGGCCGGCGACGGCGTGGTCGATCGGCTGATCGCCCACGCGGCGCAGATCGTGCGGGTGCGGCCGGCCGGCGAGATCGCCGGCGAAGGCCTCGCCGCGCAGCTGTCGCGCCTCGAGGCGCGGATGGCGGCCGGCGATCTGCCCGGTGCGCTCGGCGTGTGGAAGGCCCTGCCGGAGGCCTCGCGGCGGCTGTCGGCCGACTGGGGCGCGGCCCTGGCGGCGCGGGTGGCGGTCGATGCGGCGCTGGCGGCGCAGACGGCGGCGACCCTCGCCGAACTCTCCAAATCCAATCCGTGAGGTGGCGACGATGATCCGGTTGCTGGCGTTCCTCGTCCTTCTCCTCGCTCTCGCCTTCGGTTTCGCCTGGCTCGCCGACCGGCCGGGCGAGGTCACATTCGTCTGGCAGGGCACCCGGGTCGATACCGACCTGATGACCGTGGCGATCGGCGTCGTCGCCTTCGTGGTGGCGGTGATGGTGGTCGTGGCGGTGCTCCGGGCGATCTGGAACACGCCGGGATCTATCGGCTCGTTCTTCGGCCGCCGCCGTCGCGACAAGGGTTGGGCGGCGCTGTCGCGCGGCATGATCGCGGTCGGTGCCGGCGATCCGGCGACCGCGGCGAAGTTCTCGACGGAAGCGCGGCGGATCCTCGGCGACGAGCCGCTGGCGCTGCTGCTCGAAGCCCAGTCGGCCCAGTCGATCGGCGATCGCGCCGGCGCGCGCGCCGCCTTCGAGGCGATGGCCAAGGTTCCGGCGACGCGGCTGCTCGGCCTGCGCGGCCTCTATGTCGAGGCGGTGCGCTGGGGCGATGGGCTCGCCGCGGCGGCCCATGCCGAAGCCGCCAATCAGGCGGCCCCCAAGCTCGGCTGGGCCGGTCAGGCGCTGGTCGAATATCGCTCGCAGTCGCGCGACTGGCAGGGGGCGCTCGAGACCATCGAGCGCAACCGCCGGCACGGGGTGATCGACAAGGCCGATGCCCGTCGGCTGCGCGCCGTGGTGTTGACCGCCGACGCGCTGGAGCGCGAGCAGGCGGCCCCCGACGTGGTGCGCGCGACCGCGCTCGAGGCCCATGGGCTCGCCCCCGGTCTGGTGCCGGCGGCCTGCGTCGCGGCGCGGCTGGTGGCCCGCGGCGGCGATCTGCGCAAGGCGGCGCGGGTGCTGGAGGCCGCCTGGAAGGTCGAGCCGCATCCCGAACTGGCCGAGGCCTATGCCCATCTCAGGGCTGGGGATTCGGTCCAGGACCGGCTGTCGCGGATCCGCGATCTGGTCAAGGTCCGCGCCCATCATCCCGAATGTGCGCTGGCGATGGCCCGCGCCGAGATCGACGTGCGTGATTTCGCCGGCGCGCGCCGGTCGCTCGAGCCCTTCGTGGCGCAGGGGCCGAGCCGGCGGGTGTGCCTGTTGATGGCCGAGATCGAAGAGGGCGAGCACGGCAACGTCGGCGCCGCCCGCGCCTGGCTGACGCGGGCGGTGCACGCCGCGCGCGACCGCACCTGGGTCGCCGACGGCTTCGTGTCCGATCGCTGGATGCCGGTGTCGCCGGTGTCCGGCCGCCTCGACGCCTTCGAATGGAAGCTGCCGCCGGAAGAAGTGACGGGATTGGTGACCGATCCGATCGATCGGCCCGACGAGGCCCTGGCGCTGTCGGGATCGATCACGCCGATCGAAGCCCCACCGGCACCCGAGGTCGCGCCGGTGGTCGAGGCGGCGGTCGCGCCCGAACCCGCAAAGCCCGTCGCGGTCGCGCCGGAGCCGGCCAAGGCGCCGGTCACGGCTCCGCCTCAAGCGGCCGCTCGGCCGATCACCGTGGCGCCGGAGCGCGATCTGCCGGATACGGCGGTCCCCCCGACGATCGGCCCGACCGGCCGCAGCAACGGCGTCGAGACGGCCCTGCCGCATCTCCCCGACGATCCGGGGCCGGATACGGAAGTCCCGGCGGTCGATCCCAAGAAGCGGTTCCGGCTGTTCAACTGACGGCGCGCGGGGCACGGCCGCGGGCGAGGGTGCCCGCGGGGGTGAGGCCGTGCGGTGGGCGATTGTTCTCACCCGAGCCGCGTTCCGGGACATCGCGATCCATCGAGGATGGCATTGCCGGCTCGAAGGGTTGACGAAAACCCCGCCTACAGGATTGTTCGAGTGCGACGCCACCTCGTCCCCTCCCCCCTCGAGGGGGAGGGACAGGGAGGGGGGGCGGGTAGCTGCATCCTCGACGGGCGCGCGGGGGGAGAGTCTGGGCCCCCCTCTCTGTCTCTCCCCCTCGAGGGGGGAGAGGACGTCCACAGGTAGGCTCCCCGAGGATCGCCGATTGCCGCTCGGAAGCAGCCGGCACGGCCGGCATTGACCGCGAAACCGACCCCGTCGAGCGATCTCCCCCGATCCGCCCGCCCGAGCCGTGCGACCCTCGCCGCGCCTCGCTGCGCCGCCCCTCACCGCACAGCGCCGCCCGCAATACGCGCCGCTCACCCCACCCCGACGCCGAAAAGGCCGGGATCGCTCCCGGCCTCGTGGCATTCGTAGGCAGAGGACGCGCGGCGCCGATCACTCGGCGGCGGTGACGACCTTGCGGTCCTGCTTCTTCTCGACGATGCGGGCCGCCTTGCCGGTCAGGCCGCGCAGGTAATAGAGCTTGGCGCGCCGCACCTTGCCGCGACGGACCACGTCGACCGACTCGATCAGCGGGGTGTACATCGGGAACACGCGTTCCACGCCCTCGCCGTAGGAGATCTTGCGGACCGTGAAGCTCTCGTTGAGGCCGGCGCCCGAACGGGCGATGCACACGCCTTCGTAGGCCTGCACGCGGGTGCGCGCGCCTTCGACGACGCGCACGTTGACGCGGACGGTGTCGCCCGGGGCGAAGGCGGGGATCGTGCGCTTTTCGGCGATCACGGCCGCCTGCTCTTTCTCGAGCTGTTCGATGATGTTCATGGCTCTCACCTGGTCAGAAGTTGCGTTGTCCATACTCGAAGTCGCGCCCCTTGTCATGCCCTCGTCGCATCGAAGGGCAGGTCGCGGGGCCGAAAGTCATGTCCGGCGCCGGTCGGGCGGCACACGCGCCGCCCACAGGTCCGGTCGCCGGGCTTCGGTGATCGCCTCGGCCATCCCGCGCCGCCAGCGCGCGATGGCTCCGTGATCACCGGAGGTCAGCACCTCGGGGATCGTCCGCCCCTCCCAGACCTGCGGTCGGGTGTAGTGCGGATATTCCAGGAGTCCGGCCTCGAAGCTCTCCTCCGAACCGGATTCCGCCTTGCCCATCACCCCGTCGAGGAGGCGGACGACGGCATCGAGAATCGCCAGAGCGGCGATCTCGCCACCCGACAGCACGTAGTCGCCGATCGACACCTCGATCAGCTCGCGGCCCTCGACGACCCGCTCGTCGACCCCTTCGAAGCGGCCGCAGAGCAGGATCACCCCCGGCCCCGCCGCCAGCTCGCGCACCCACCCCTGGGTCAGGGGTCGCCCGCGCGGGCTCATCAACAGGCGCGGACGGCGATCCGCCGCCCCGTCCGGTCCGACCGACACCGCGTCGATCGCCCGGGCGACGACGTCGGCGCGCAGGACCATGCCCGGTCCGCCGCCCGCCGGCGTGTCGTCGACGGAGCGATGCCGCCCCTCCGCGAAGTCCCGGATGTCGACGGAGTCGAGCGTCCAGGTGCCCCGGGCGAGCGCCCGGCCGGCGAGCGCCGTCCCGAGCGGGCCCGGAAACATCTCCGGGTAGAGGGTCAGCACGGTGGCGGCGAAGCCGGTCACGCGTCGTCCCCCGTCTCGGCGTCCGTCGGCTCCTCGGTATCGAAGAAGTCGGCGGGCAGTTCGACCGTCACCCGGCCGCCGGCCACGTCGACGGTCGGCACGAAGGCCCGGGTGAAGGGCAGATAGTAGGTCCCGCCCTCGGCCGGCTGGACCTCGAGCAGATCGCCGGCGCCGAAGTTCGGCACGGCGACGATCCGTCCGAGCGTGTCCCCGGTGCCGTCGACCACCGCCAGGCCGACCAGATCGGCGTGGTAGAAGGTCTCCTCGTCGTCGGGCGCCGGCAGCGCCGAGCGTTCGATGGTGAGGTCGAGGCCGTTGAAGCGTTCGGCCGCGGTGCGGTCGGCGATCTCGCGGAACTTGACCACCAGCATGGTGCCCTGGTCGCGCATCCGTTCGATGGTCAGCCGGCGCCCGTCGGGGAGCATCAGCGGACCGTAGTCGCCGAGCGCCTCGGCCGGCTCGGTGAAGGCCTTGACCCGCACCTCGCCGCGAATGCCGTGGGCGGCGCCGATACGGCCGACGAGGATCGGATCGGAGGTCATGATCTCACCCTCGGCGGCACGCGAGGTCACTCGGCCGCGGGAGCGGCAGCCGCCGCTTCGGCCTTCTTGGCCCGCTCGGCGGCGCGTTCCTGGGCCTTCTTGCCCGGCACGGCGGCTTCCGGATTGTTGCGCGCTTCGCGCTTGATCAGGCCGGCGGTGTCGAGGAAGCGGGCGACGCGGTCGGTCGGCTGGGCGCCGACGGACAGCCAATGGGTCAGGCGCTCGGTCACCAGGGTGACGCGATCGGCATGATCCTTGGCGAGCATCGGGTTGTAGGTGCCGACCTTCTCGATGAAGCGGCCGTCGCGGGGGGCGCGGGCGTCGGCGACGACGATGCGATAGATCGGGCGCTTCTTGGAGCCACCACGGGCGAGTCGGATCTTGAGCGACATGGCTCTTCCTTTCGTTGTCGTTTCGGTGTCGAGCGAAGGCGGGTCACGCCCTCGGAATTCCGGATCGTCCATTCTCCCGCCGCGCCGTCGGACCCTCGCGAGGCGAGGCCGGCGGCGACCGGACGGGGCGAATTCACTTCTTGCGGCCGAAGCCGGGGCCCTGCGGGCCCTTGGGGCCGCCGAGCCCGGGCAGGGTCATGCCGCGCGGCAGGGTCGGCATGCCGCCGCCCAAGCCACCGAGGCCGCCGGGCGGCAGCTGCGGCATCTGACCGGACTTGGCCATCGCCTCGAGCTCGGCCGGGTCGGGCATGCCGCCGCCGCCGAACATCGAGCCGAGGCCGCCGAGCAGGCCGCCCTTCTTCTTGCCCATGGCCTTCATCATGTCGGCCATCTGGCGATGCATCTTGAGGAGCTTGTTGACGTCCTCGACGCGGGTGCCGGAGCCGGTGGCGACGCGACGCTTGCGCGAGGCGGCGAGCAGTTCCGGCTTGCGGCGCTCCTTGGGGGTCATCGACTGGACGATGGCGATCTGGCGGTCGAACACCTTCTCGTCGAAGCCGTCCAACTGGCCCTTCATCTTGCCCATGCCGGGCAGCATGCCCATGATGCCCTTCATGCCGCCGAGCTTCTTCATCTGGCGCAGCTGGTCGGCGAGATCGTCGAGGTCGAACTGACCCTTCTTCATCTTGGCGGCCATGTCGGCCGCCTTCTTGGCGTCGAAGTCCTGGGCGGCGCGCTCGACCAGGGCGACGATGTCGCCCATGCCGAGGATGCGGCCGGCGATGCGGGCCGGATCGAAGTCCTCGAGCGCGTCGGCCTTTTCGCCGGTGCCGACCAGCTTGATCGGCTTGCCGGTGACCGCGCGCATCGACAGCGCCGCGCCGCCGCGGCCGTCGCCGTCCATGCGGGTCAGCACGATGCCGGTGATGCCGACCCGCTGGTCGAAGGACTTGGCGAGATTGACCGCGTCCTGGCCGGTCAGGGCGTCGGCGACCAGCAGGATCTCGTGCGGCTTGGAGATCTTCTTGATCTCGGCCATCTCGAGCATCAGCGGCTCGTCGATGTGGGTGCGGCCGGCGGTGTCGAGGATCACCACGTCGTAGCCGCCGAGGCGGCCGGCGGTCATGGCGCGCTCGGCGATCTGGGTCGGGGTCTGACCGACGACGATCGGCAGCGTGTCGATGGAATTCTGTTCGCCGAGGACCCGCAACTGCTCCTGCGCCGCCGGGCGGCGGGTGTCGAGCGAGGCGAGCAGGGTCTTGGCCTTGTGGCGGTCGCCCAGCCGCTTGCCGATCTTGGCGGTGGTGGTGGTCTTGCCCGAGCCCTGCAGGCCGACCATCATGATGCACACCGGGGCCGGGGCCTCGAGGTCGATCGGCCGGGCGGTCGAACCGAGCATCTCCACGAGTTGATCGTGGACGATCTTGATGACCTGCTGGCCGGGGGTGACCGAGCGCAGCACTTCGTGGCCGACGGCGCGGTTGCGGACCTTGTCGGTGAACGAGCGGACCACGTCGAGGGCGACGTCGGCCTCGATCAGGGCGCGACGCACCTCGCGCATCGCCTCGCCGACGTCGGCCTCGGAGAGGGCGCCGCGGCGGGTGAGCTTGTCCAGGATGCCGGACAGGCGTTCCGACAGGTTCTCGAACATGGGTTCGGGTCCGTTTCTCGTGGCCTCGCCCGACCGCGCAACCGATCTCCCAAACAAAAACGCGCCCGCGGGCGCAACGCGCTGGCGGACGGTCGCCTCCGGGGGCTTATGCGATGCCCCGGTCGGCAGGAGATCGACGACGAAGTCGGCGAGAGGCGGAAGCTCTAGGCGAGAGCGGCCGCGGAGTCAATGTTCTCGGCCGCCGGCGGGCAGACGCCGGCGCGGGACGCGAAGAATCCGCGGGCGATCGCGTCGCCTGCGCCGGCGAGCGGCCCTCCCCGTGGGGGGAGGGCCGAGGCTCACTTGGTGAACACCCAGATGTCGACCACCACGCGGTCTTCCGGGGCGGTGAGGGCGGCGGCGTCGTATTCCTCGACCACGGTCTTGGAATCGAGCCCGTGACCGGCGAGCCAGTCGTCGATGCGGGCATAGACCTCCTCGAGGTCGTCGAGCGAGCCGTTGTGGACGAACTTCAGGGCCTTGCCGGCCGGGGAGGTCCCGGCCTTGACGCCTTTGGGCAGCTTGCTGGCCTTGGGCGCCTCGACCACCGGCAGCATCGCCTTGTAGCCGACGTCGTCGCCGTCGGTTTCGACATATTGCACCAAGAGGCCGCCGGCCGGCTTGGCGCCGGACTTCTTGATCGCGCCGTTGAGGGTGGCGAAGGCCTCGCCCATCTTCTTCTCGGCGTCGTCCCAGGTGGTCCGGCCGGTGACGAACAGCACCGGACGGGCCTTGAGTACGACCTCTTCCGGTGCGGCCGGGGTCGGCCGGGCGGGCTCGACCGCCGCGGCGGGCGGCGGCGGGGGCGGCTCGACCGGCGGGGCCGGCGGCGGCACGACCGGAGCCGGCGGCGGAGCGGGCGG
>NZ_SJFN01000022.1 GCF_004328075.1 Siculibacillus lacustris
AGGTGATCGTCGCCATGACCCACACCGCCAAGGGCGCGCCGAAGATCCTCAAGAAGTGCGACCTGCCGCTCACCTCGGTGCGCCGCGTGTCGCTGATCGTCACCGAGATGGCGGTGATCGAACCGACCGCCGAAGGTCTGGTGCTGCGCGAGACCGCCCCCGGCGTCACCGTCGCCGAGGTCGTCGCCGCCACCCAGGCCACCCTGATCATCCCCGACCACGTCCCGGAAATGGCCATCGCCTGATCCCGGACCGCCTTGCGCCCGGCGTCCGCCTCACCGCGGCGCCGGGCGTTTCTTCGTCGCGACCACCCCGACCGAGCCCGGCGGCGCTCGCCCGGCGACCGAACCGGCGCGGAACCGGCACCGACCAGCCCCACCATCTGGAGTTTCGCCCGCCCCTCGGCTAGGAAGAGAATAGGGTCTCCACCCAAGGGAGCTTGACCGCATGACCACCCAGACGATCTCGACCTCGCCGATCCCCGGACAGAAGCCCGGCACCTCCGGCCTGCGCAAGAAGACCGCGGTGTTCCGCACCCCCGGCTATCTCGAGAACTACGTCCAGGCGATCATCGAAGGGGTCGGCGGCGTCGCCGGCCGCACCGTCGTGGTCGGCGGCGACGGCCGCTTCTTCAACGACACCGCCATCGGCGTGATCCTGCGCATGCTCGCCGCCGCCGGTGCCGCCAAGGCGATCGTCGGCCGCGGCGGCCTGCTGTCGACCCCGGCGGCCTCCAACCTGATCCGCAAGCGCCGCGCCTTCGGCGGCTTCGTCCTTTCGGCCAGCCACAACCCCGGCGGCGAAGACGGCGACTTCGGTCTCAAGTTCAACATCGCCAACGGCGGCCCGGCCCCCGAGCCGATCACCGACGCGATCTATGCCGCCACCACCACCATCGCATCTTACGCCATCGTCTCGGAACCGGCCCCGCCGATCGACGTCCTCGGCACCTTCGATCTCGCCGGCATGGCGGTCGAGATCGTCGACCCGGTCGCCGACTACCTGGAGATGATGAAGGATCTGGTCGACTTCGATCGCATCCGCGCCCTGTTCGCCTCGGGCTTCACCCTGCGCTTCGACGCCATGAGCGCGATCACCGGCCCCTATGCCACCGCCATCCTCGAAGGCGAGCTCGGCGCCCCGGCCGGCACCGTGGTCAACGGCGTGCCCCTGCCCGACTTCGGCCACCACCACCCCGATCCCAACCCGGTCCACGCCAAGGAGCTATTCGACATCATGTTCGGGCCGGACGCCCCCGACATGGGCGCGGCCTCCGACGGCGACGGCGACCGCAACATCGTGCTCGGCCGCGGCATCTCGGTGGCGCCCTCCGACAGTCTCGCGGTGCTCGCCGCCAATCTCCATCTCGCCAAGGGCTATACCGCGGGTCTGAAGGGCATCGCCCGTTCGATGCCGACCAGCCGCGCCGCCGACCGCGTCGCCGAGAAACTCGGCATCGGCTTCTACGAGACCCCGACCGGCTGGAAGTTCTTCGGCAATCTGCTCGACGCGGCCCGTGTCACCATCTGCGGCGAGGAGAGCGCCGGCACCGGCTCCGACCACGTCCGCGAGAAGGACGGCCTGTGGGCGGTGCTGATCTGGCTCGACGTCATCGCCACCCGGCGCCTGTCGATCGCCGCGATCATGGCCGACCATTGGGCGACCTACGGCCGCGACTATTATTCGCGCCACGACTACGAAGCCATCGCCAGCGACGTCGCCGATCGCCTGTTCGCCGATCTGCGTGGGAGTCTGGCGACCTTGCCCGGCAAGTCCTTCGCCGGCCTCGAGGTGACCAGCGCCGACGACTTCGCCTATACCGACCCGACCGACGGCTCGGTGTCGACGAAACAGGGCGTCCGCGTCGGCTTCTCGAACGGTTCGCGGGCGATCTTCCGCCTGTCCGGCACCGGCACCGAAGGCGCGACCCTCAGGCTCTATGTCGAGATCTTCGAGCCCGATCCGGCCCGCCACGACCTCGACCCCCAGGCGGTTCTCGCCGAGGTGCTCGCCGCCGCCGACGCCATCGCCGGGATCCGCGAACGCACCGGCCGCACCGCGCCCGACGTGATCACCTGAGATCGATCGATCCCCGAAACGCCGACGGCCGCCGCGATCCCTCGCGGCGGCCGTCGTCGTCTTCGAGCGTGGGGGCGCCGCAGCGCCGGCCGATCATTCCGCCGGCTGTGCCACCACCGGGCGTCCGCCGCGCTGGCCGATGAAGATCCACAGCACCACCGCCGCGACCACGTCGAACAGGAACAGCAGCGCGAACAGCGGCTCGTAGCCGAGCGTCGTCGCCAAGGCACCGACCACCAGGGTGAAGATCGCCCCGCCGAGATAACCGAACATCCCGGCGATGCCGGTGGCGGTGGCCACTTCCGACTTCTCGAACACGTCGCCGACCACCGCATACATCATGCTCGACAGCATCTGATGAGCGAAACCGCCGAGCGAGAAGCACAGGATCGCCGCGACCGGGCTGACCACGAAGCTGATCAGCGCCGGGCCGACCATGCACAGCGCGCCGATGGTGATCACCAGGAGCCGGCAATTGACGATGCCGATGTTCAACCGCTTGTGGAAGAACGGCGCGAGATAACCGCCGCCGATGCAGCCGAGGTCGGAGAACAGGAACGGCAGCCAGGCGAACAGCGCGAACTGCTTGATGTCCATGCCCCGCACCGTGACCATGTAGAGCGGGATCCAGAAGGCGAAGGTCTGCCACGCCGGTTCGGTCAGGAAGCGGGCGATGACCACGCCGATGAATTTCTTCTGGGCGAACACCGCCTTCAGCGACGGCTTGGCGACGGTTCCGTCGACCTTGCCGGAGTTGATGTAGAGACGCTCTTCCGGGCTGAGGCGCGGATGGCTCTCGGGATCGCGGTAGAGCCAATACCAGACCACCGACAGGAGGCAGCCGAGCAGGCCGGTGATCACGAAGGCGGGCTTCCAGCCGTAGGCGGTGGACAGCCAGATCACCAGCGGCGGCGTGATCATCGCGCCGATCGACGAACCGGAGTTGAACCAACCGGTGGCGATCGAGCGCTCCTGCGGCGGGAACCACAGGGTCGAGGTCTTGGTGCCGGTCGGCATGGCGACGGCTTCCGACAGGCCGAGCAGGGCGCGGAACCCGGCCATCGACACCCAGCCGCTGGAGGCGGCGTGCAGCGCCGCGGCGGCACCCCAGACGAAGGCGGCGACGGCGTAGCCGATACGCGGCCCGATCAGGTCGGTGAGATAGCCGGCGACCGGCTGCGAGAAGCTGTAGACGATCTGGAACGCCGAGACGACATAGGAATACTGCTCGGTCGTGAAGTCGAGTTCCTTCTTCAGGACCGGTGCCAGAACGCCGAGGACGTTGCGGTCGACGTAGATCACGATGGTGCCGAGCAGCATCAGCGCCAACATCTTCCATCTCAATTTCGGGATGAATTTCATGGTCTTCTCCCCACACGCCGCCCTTCCGACGCCGTGTCCTGATTGGCCGAGACTGTCTTCGTAGATCGACGAGCGTCCACCGGCGCGGCCGGGTCCCGACGTCCGATCTCCCCGCGGCTCGATCCGGTTCCCCTCTCGGACGGTCGCACCCCCGTTTTCGGGTGATGTCGACCGCGAGCTCGGATCGGAAGCTTCGCGAGTTCGGCCAACCGCCCTGGTGGCCTGACCACTTGACCATTAGATCATTCTGAGAGAATGTCCAGCGACGACGACGTCCGCGGGATCGGTGCGAATACGCAGGATCCCGCCGAAGGTCGCCCTCATCAGTGCGAATACGCATGAAACGGAGGAAACGACTTCCATGACTACCGATCGAGTACTGGAGCGGGTCGCGAGCACGGCCCCCTACGCCCTGCACCCCGACCGTCTGCTGCCCGCCGACCCGGGCACCCGCGCCATCGCCCGCGAGCTCTATGCCTCGGTCGCCGGTCTGCCGATCGTCAGCCCCCACGGCCACACCGATCCCGCCTGGTACGCCGAAAACGCCGCTTTTCCCGACCCGTCGAGCCTGTTCGTGATCCCCGACCACTACGTCCACCGCATGCTCTATTCTCAAGGCATTCGGCCGGAGCGGGTCGGCGTGCCGCGCCTCGACGGCGGCCCGGTCGAGACCGACAAGCGCAAGATCTGGCGCATCTTGGCCGAGAACTTCCACCTCTATCGCGGCACGCCGTCGTGGATCTGGCTCAACCACGCCTTCCAGACCGTCTTCGGCATCGACGAACGCCTCTCCGCCGACAGCGCCGACCGGATCTACGACAAAATCGCCGCCGCCCTCGAGCGCCCCGAATTCCGCCCGCGCGCCCTGTTCGAACGCTTCAATATCGAAGTGATCTCGACCACCGAGAGCCCGCTCGACGACCTCCGCCACCACGCGGCGATCCGTGCCTCCGGCTGGTCCGGCCGGGTCGTCACCGCCTTCCGGCCCGATCCCGTGGTCGACCCGGCCTTCCCCGGCTTCGTCGCCAATCTCGACACCCTCGGGCGGATCACCGGCGAGGACACCAGCTCCTACGCCGGCTATCTGTCGGCCTTGATCAAGCGGCGCAAATACTTCGTCGAGGTCGGCGGCTGCACCTCGACCGACCACGGCCATCCCACCGCCAAGACCGCCGACCTGTCCGCGGAAGACGCCGCGGCGCTCTATGCCCGGGTCCGTTCGGGATCGGCGACGCCGGCCGAGGCCGAGCTGTTCCGCGCTCAGATGCTGACCGAGATGGCGGCGATGTCGGTCGCCGACGGGCTCACCATGCAGATCCATCCCGGCTCGCGCCGCGACCACAACCCGGAGATCTTCGCGAGTTTCGGCAAGGACAAGGGCTGCGACATTCCCGGTCCGACCGACTACGTCGAAGACCTGAAACCCCTGCTCGCCCGTTTCGGCAACCGGCCCGATCTGACCATCATCCTGTTCACCCTCGACGAGACGGTCTACTCGCGCGAGCTCGCCCCGCTCGCCGGCCACTATCCGGCGCTGAAGCTCGGGCCGGCGTGGTGGTTCCACGACAGCCCCGAGGGCATGCGGCGCTACCGCGAGCAGGTCACCGAGACCGCCGGCTTCTACAACACCGTCGGCTTCAACGACGACACCCGGGCGTTCCTGTCGATCCCGGCGCGCCACGACGTCGCCCGCCGCATCGACGCCGGCTTCCTGGCGCGTCTGGTCGCCGAACACCGCCTCGACCGCGACGACGCCTTCGAGGTCGCCCACGACCTCGCCTACCGCCTCGTCAAACAGGCCTATAAGCTCTGAGCGAGAGGCGGGACGACGCGAGCGGCGCCTGCCGCCGACGTCCCGCCTCCGCTCGCCCCCGCCACCGCCGCCCTCGGTGGCCGGAAGCGACGGAGACGACCGCCTCACGGGGAGGCCGTCGCCGTCGCGCTCCGCGCGGCGGTCATCGCCGTTGCGTCGCGGCGGCAGCGATGTGGCGGCTCGAGATTTTCCTCAACTGACGAAGGATCGCCTCACCGGTCGCGCCTCGTGGCGTTCAGACCATCGGGCCGTCGCCGGTCAGCACCGCCAGCACTTGGGCCAAATGGGCGCGCATCGCCGCCGCGGCGCCGTCGGGATCGCGATTCTGTAGGGCCTCGAGGATCGCCGCGTGATAGCGCCGCGTCGGCTCCCAGTTCTCCGGCAGTTGCACCCGCTCGCTGAGAATCTCGAACACCGGCGCATGCTGATCCTGCCACAGTCGCTCGATCACCGTCGGCAGCACCGCATTGCCGGTCGCCGCGGCGATCCCCATGTGGAAGCGCAGATCGGTGTCCTCGCCCGGCACCCCGTCTTCGTGCTCCCGGGTCATCAGTTCGACCAGATCGGCCAGTTCCGCGAGATCGCGCTCGCTCGCCGTGGTCGCGGCGATCCGGGCGATCTCGCCCTCGATCATCAGCCGCGCCGAGATGACGTCGCTCGGGCTGTGACCGACGTCGATCGGTGCGATCGGCGCCGTCGGCCGGGTGGCGCGGACATAGGTGCCCGAACCGGTCCGCACTTCGACCAGCCCGGCGATCTCCAGCGCGATCATCGCCTCGCGCACCACCGGTCGGCTGACCCCCAGCGACTTCGACAGGTCGCGTTCCGGCGGCAGGCGGTGGCCGGGCGGAAACTCGCCGCCGCGGATCATGTCGCCGATCTGATCGGCCACCCGCTGGTAGAGCCGCTGGGAATCGATGGGTTGAAAGGGCATGACGGGCCTCGGAGCGGAAGACGACGGAACGCGGACGATCTCTGACGACGACGCATCGATGAACGGCCGATATCGACGACCGGCTCGCTCGGGCGCCGCCGACGGCGACCTCGGCCGACCGGATCGCTCACGCCACGACCGAAGCGCGGCGGCGATCGTCACGGCATCGTCGCGCCCCCCGGCCGGCTGCCGAAACGCTGCGGTCAAGCGGCCTTGCCGCCGGACCATTCCACGTTCGTCCGACCCTGTCCATAGGTGGGAGTCCCACCGCTCACGGCCGGCGGCGCGGCGCAATCGCCTCGTCGGAAGGCCATTTTTCTCGTGAAATCGCCGGTGTGGCGATCGGACGGGCGGCCGATCCGGTCAGGGAACGCCGGCTCACGGCCCTGCGGCATTTTCACAATTCCTTTCCCCTACGCAAGTCCGCTCGACGACGGACCGTCCGTCCCCCGCCTCCTCCCCCGGCCGACACCCGGGGCGCCCCGCCGACACGATCGCGACCGCGACTCCTCGGTCTGCGCTCGCGCCGTGGTCAGCGTTCGACCAAAGACCAACTTGTAACATGTTACTCTGTGATGATGATGGACGGGACGGCGCAGAGCCCGTCGCGACGGCCGGATCGACGGTCCCGTCGACGGCCCGAAACCGTCGCGACGCGCACTGCACCCGCTCGCCGGCCATCACCGGACGTCCGGCCACGCAACCGCCGGCCGGTGACGCGCCGGGTCGAACCGGCGTCGCCGCGGCGTCACGCCATCGCCTCGCCGCCGAACCCCCCCGGCGTCGCGGGCCGCCGAACATTGCCGCACTCGCCCACCGGCCGGTGCGGAGCAGGAGAACCCTTCGTGAGCACCCTCGACACCTTCGGCGTCTCGGCCGCCCTCACCACCCCCTTCGCGGCCGACGGCACCATCGCCGTCGCCACCCTGGTGGCCCATGCCCGCAGTTGTCTCGACCGCGGCTGCGACAGCGTCACGCTGTTCGGCACCACCGGCGAAGGTGCCTCGATCGGCGAGGCCGAGCGCGCCGCGGTGTTCGACGCCTTCGCCGCCGGCGGCATCCCGGCCGACCGCATCGTCTGCGGCGTCGCCGCCGCCGCCTGGCCCGACGCCGCCGCCCAGGCCCGCGATGGGCTGGCCCGCGGTTGCCGCGCCGTGCTGATCCCGCCGCCGTTCTATTTCAAGAATCCGAGCCTCGACGGGCTCGCCGCCTGGTACGGCGCGCTGATCGGCGCGCTGGGCGCCGACGCCCGCGACGTGATCCTCTATCACATCCCCTCGGTGACCGCGGTGCCGCTGCCGCTCGAGCTGATCCTGCGGCTCGCCCGCGACTTCCCCCGCGCGGTGGCGGCGGTCAAGGATTCCGGCGGCGTCTGGGCCGACACCGAGGCTCTCCTCGCCGCCCGCGGCGATCTGGCGATCCTGGTCGGCGACGAGCGCGATCTCGCCCGCGCCGTCCGCCTCGGCGCGGTCGGGGCGATCTCCGGCATGGCCAATCTCCGCCCCGACCGGCTGCGCGCCATGGTCGATCTCGGCCGCGACGACCCGGGCATGGTCGAGCTCGTGCGGGCGCTGCTCGCCCATCCCGTGACCCCGGCGGTCAAGGCGCTGGTCGCCCACATGACCGGCGACGCCGCGTGGGGCCGCACCCGGCCGCCGTTGGAGGCGACCCCGGCGATCGCCGCCGCGGCGCTTGCCGACCTCTACGATCGGGTGTTCCCTGTCGCCTGACGATGCGAGAGCGACGCGAACGGAAGGGGGGACGGCGTGAACGAACGGGTCGGACCGATCAAGCAGCGGGAGAAGGCCTATGCGCGCTTCACCAAGCACCTGCTCGCCCGCGACGTGCGCCCCGGCCAGTTCGTGTCGCAGCGCGAGCTGGTCGAACTGACCGGCATGCCGCTCGGCGCGATTCGCGAGATCATTCCCCGGCTCGAGGTCGAGGGTCTGATCAAGACCGTGCCCCAGCGCGGCATGCAGGTCGCCCACGTCGACTTCGATCTGATCCGCGAGGCCTTCCAGTTCCGTCTGTTCCTGGAGCGCGAGGCGGTCGCGGTGTTCACCCGCGAGGCGAGCGACGCCGAACTCGCCGCACTGCGCGCCGAGCACGAGGCGATCCTCGCCGAGGCGCTGTCGCCGGAACCGGCGGCCGACCTCGAAGACCGCGCCCAGATGCTCGACTGGGGGCTGCACGACCGCATCATCGATTCGCTCGGCAATTCGATCATCTCCAAGGCCTACCGGGTCAATTCGATCAAGCAGCGGCTGATCGCCCAGGAACGCTCGCGCATCGTCGGCCGCGTCGTGCCGGTGATGCGCGAACATCTCGAAGTGGTGACGGCGATGCAGGCGCGCGACGGCGCGGCCGCGGTCGACGCGATCACCCGTCACATCGCCATGGCTCGGGAGCTGATCTTGAGAGTATGACCACCGCACCGGCGGCGTAGGAACATCGCGACACGACGATGCCGACGCCGGTGTCCTTCAGGGAGGACGTCACATGCACAGTCACTGGTCCCATCCGTCTCGCCGCGGCTTCCTCGCCGGCACCGCCGCCCTCGGCGCCGCCGGTCTCGCCGGGGTCGCCCCCGCGCGGGCCGAGGTGAACTGGCGCAAATACGCCGGCACGACGCTCGAGGTGAACCTGATCAAGAGCCCGCGCGGCGACACGCTGCAGAAGTATCAGGCCGAGTTCGAGGCCCTGACCGGCATCAAGGTCAATTCCGAACAGACCCCCGAACAGCAGCAACGCCAGAAGACCACCATCGAACTGTCCTCCGGCAAGCCGAGCTTCGACGTCGTCCACATCAGTTACCACGTCCAGAAGCGCCAGTTCGAGAAGGGCGGCTGGCTCGCCGATCTCACCAGCTTCCTGAAGGATCCCTCGCTGACCGAGCCGACCCTGGTCGAGAGCGACTTCGCCACCGCCGGCTGGTCCTTCGCCAAGGACAAGGCCGGCCACATCGGCGCCCTGCCGCTGTCGGTCGACTACTGGATCATCTACTGGAACAAGGACCTGTTCGCCGCCAAGGGGCTGGCCTATCCCGAGACCTTCGACGACCTCGTCAAGGCCGCCGAGGCGCTGACCGATCCGGCCGCCGGCGTCTACGGTTTCGTGGCGCGCGGCGCCAAGAATGCCAACACCCCGGTGTTCACCTCGCTGCTGCTCGGATGGGGCAAGGATTCCCTCGACGCCGACGGCCGCCTCGCCACCGACGGCCCCGAAGCGATCGCCGCCGCCGCGCTCTACCAGCGCCTGATGACCAAGTCGGCGCCCAAGGGCGTCACCGGCTTCAACTGGGCCGAATGCCAGTCGGCCTTCCTGCAGGGCAAGATCGGCATGTGGTTCGACGGCGTCGGTTTCGCGCCGCCGCTGGAGAACCCGGAGAAGTCGCGGGTGGTCGGCAAGGTCGGCTACGGCGTGATGCCCAAGGGTCCGGTCACCCGCGCCGCCGCCACCACCGGTGACGGCATCGGCGTCACCGCGGCTTCGGCCCACAAGGAAGCCGCCTATCTCTACTGCCAGTGGGCGATCTCCAAGTCGGTCGGCGCGCGCATGCTCCAGGCCGGCGCCGGCGTGCCCTTCCGCCATTCGATCCTGACCGATCCGGAGGTCATCAAGGGCGTGACCATGCCCAAGGGCTGGATCGACGCGGTGGTCGAGTCCGCCAAGATCAGCCGCCTGACCTTGCCGGTGATCGTCCCGGTCACCGAGTTCCGCGACGTCATCGGCGTCGGCCTGACCAACCTGCTCGGCGGCGCCGATCCGGCGGCAGAGATGAAGCGGGCGACCGCCGAGTTCCGGCCGGTCCTGGAACGTTCCGAAGCCGGCTGAACCCCGGTTGGCGGCGGGGGCTCCCGGTCCCCGCCGCTCCCCCCGTCGCCACACGCCCCGAGGGTCGAGGACCGCGCCCGTGTTCCGATCGAGAGATCCCCTGCAGCCGAGCTATCGGCCCTTCATCGCCCCGGCGGTCGTGCTGATCGCCGCGGTGATCGTCTTTCCCTGGGTCTTCACCCTGTGGATGAGCGTCAACGAATGGACGCTCGGCGGCTCCCAGCACTTCGTCGCCTGGGACAATTATGCGCGCCTCGCCCACGATACCCGCTTCTGGTTGTCGCTGCTGCGCACCGTGATCTACACCACCGCCTCCGTGGTCGCGCCGTTGATCCTCGGCACCGTCGCCGCGCTGGTGTTCCATGCCGAAGTGCCGTTCCGCGGCGCCCTGCGCGGCATCTTCGTGATGCCGATGATGGCCACCCCGGTGGCCATCGCCCTGGTGTGGACCATGATGTTCCACCCCCAGCTCGGCGTCCTCAACTACCTCCTGTCGCTGGTCGGGCTGCCCGCCCAGGCGTGGATCTTCGACCAGGACACGGTGATCGCCTCGCTGGTGGTGGTCGAGACCTGGCAATGGACGCCGCTGGTGATGCTGATCGTGCTGGGCGGCCTCGCCGCCGCCCCGACCGAGCCCTACGAGAGCGCCGAGATCGACGGCGCCAGCCGCTGGCAGCAGTTCCGCTACATCACCTATCCGATGATCCTGCCCTTCATGATGATCGCCGTGGTGATCCGCACCATCGACGCGCTGAAGAGCTTCGACATCATCTATGCCATGACCCAAGGCGGACCGGGGACGGCGTCGGAGACGATCAACATCTACCTCTACAACGTCGCCTTCTCCTATTACGACATCGGTTACGGCTCGGCCATCGCCGTGGTCTTCTTCATCGTCATCATCACCCTGTCGCTGGCGCTCCTGTGGTTGCGGCAACGCAGCCAATGGAGCCTGTGAGGATCCGCCATGACCCTGCGCCGCATCCTGAGGGGCCTCGGCACCGCGCTCGTGCTGATCGTCGTGGTCTCGCCGGCGATCCTGTTCTTCCTGTGGATGTTGTCGCTGTCGCTCAAATACGAGATCGACAACGGCGCCTATCCGCCGATCCTGATCCCCGAACGCTTCGCCTGGTCGAACTACACCCAGATCTTCCAGGCCAACGACTTCCTGCGCTATTTCGTCAACAGCGTGATCGTCACCGGCTCTGCGACCCTCGCGGCGCTGGCCGTCGGCGTGCCGGCCGGCTTCGGCATGGCGCGGATGAAGGCCCGCAAGTCGGCGGTGATCGTGATGATCGCCCGCATGACCCCGGGGCTTTCGTTCCTGATCCCGATGTTCCTGGTGTTCCAGAGCCTCGGCCTGATCGGCACCCTGTGGCCGCAGATCATCATCCATCTGGTGGTGACCGTGCCGATCGTCATCTGGATCATGATCGGCTATTTCGAGACCACCCCGATCGAACTCGAAGAAGCGGCGATGATCGACGGCGCCAACCGCTGGGAGATCTTCATGAAGGTCGCCCTGCCGATCGCCCGGCCCGGCATCGTCGTCGCCTTCATCCTGTCGGTGATCTTCTCCTGGAACAACTTCCTGTTCGGCATCGTGCTGGCCGGGCGCACCACCCGCACCTTGCCGGTCGCAGTCTACAACATGCTGTCCTTCGAACAGGTCAGTTGGGGCCCGCTCGCCGCCGCCGCTCTGGTGGTGACCTTGCCGGTCCTGCTGCTCACCGTCTTCGCCCAGCGCCAGATCGTCGCCGGCCTCACCGCCGGTGCCGTCAAGGGCGGCTGACGTCTTCCGTCCCCACGCGAGAGTAAGTCCATGGCTTCGGTTTCGATCAGACGCGTCGAAAAGCACTTCGGCGCCGCCAAGATCATCCGCGACGTGTCCGTCGACATCACCGACGGCGAGTTCGTCGTGCTGGTCGGGCCCTCCGGCTGCGGCAAGTCGACGCTGCTGCGCATGATCGCCGGCCTCGAGAGCATCAGCCAAGGCGAGATCGCCATCGGCGACAAGGTCGTCAACGACCTGCCCGCCAAGGAACGCGACATCGCCATGGTGTTCCAGAACTACGCGCTCTATCCGCACATGAGCGTCGCCGACAACATGGGCTTCGCCCTCAAGCTGAAGAAGGTCGCCGCCGACGAGACCCGCTCGCGGGTCGGCCGCGCCGCCGAGATCCTCGGCCTCGAGAGCCTGCTCGAGCGTTTCCCGCGGCAACTCTCCGGCGGCCAACGCCAGCGCGTCGCCATGGGTCGGGCGATCGTCCGCGATCCCCGCGTCTTCCTGTTCGACGAGCCGCTGTCCAACCTCGACGCCAAACTGCGCGTGCAGATGCGCTCGGAGATCAAGGACCTCCACCGCCGCCTCGGCACCACGGTGATCTACGTCACCCACGACCAGATCGAGGCCATGACCATGGCCGATCGCATCGTCGTGCTGCGCGACGGCCGCGTCGAGCAGATCGGCCGCCCCCTCGACCTCTACGACCGCCCCGACAACCTGTTCGTCGCCGGCTTCATCGGCTCGCCGGCGATGAACTTCGTCGAAGGCCGCATCGTCACCGACCCGGCGCCGCGCTTCGTCACCGCCGACGGCATCGCCCTGCCTTTGCCCGCCGATTGCCCGATCGCCGCCGACACCCCGGCGATCTACGGCGTCCGCCCCGAGCACCTGCGGGTCACCGCCGACGGCGTGCCGGTCGAGGTCCACGGCGTCGAGCCGACCGGCTCGGAGATGATGGTCCACGGCCGGCTCGGCGCCCAGCCGCTGTTCTGCCTGTTCCGCGACCGCCTCGACCTCGCCCCCGGCGACACCGTCAGGGTCGACGTCGCCCCCGGCTTCGTCCATCTGTTCGATCCGGCGAGCGGCCGCCGCCTGTGAGTCGCGCCCCGAACCCGAGGTTCCGATGACCGATCCCGCCGACTTCGCCGACCGCCTCGTCGAGATGGAAGTGCGCATCGCCCACCAGGATCGGATCATCGAGGACCTCAACGCCGCGCTGGTCGCCCAGTGGCGCTCGATCGATGCCCTGACCCGCCGCCTCGAAGGCCTCGCCGACCGGGTCAAGGAGGCCGAGACCGCGGCGCGTTTCTCCGGCGCCCCCGAACCGCCGCCGCCCCACTACTGACGCCCGCCGCGCATGGCGAAATGCGGGGCGGCCGGCCGCACCGCCCTCGTCGGGGCACCCCGAACCGATTATGATCGCACGGTCTCCGGGCCCGTTCGGCCTCCGGGACGTGGGAGTTCTTCGGCCATGGGGCACGATCCCGATCCGGTTTCCTTCGACGCGGCAGCGGCCGCCGCCGGGCCGCTCGCCGGCCCGATCGACCGCGCCGCGGTGGTCGACCTGCTGCGCTCGCCGCGCGAGGCGCTCTATGCCCGGGCCGATGCGGTGCGGCGCGCCCACATGGGCGACGAGGTGTTCCTGCGCGGCATCGTCGAATTCTCCAACGTCTGCGCCAACGACTGCCTCTATTGCGGCATCCGCCGCTCCAATCCGCATCCCCACCGCTATCGCATCGACGCCGACGAGATCCTCGCGGTCGCCCGCCGCATGGCCGGCTGGGGCCAGACCACCATCGTCCTGCAATCGGGCGAGGTCGACACCCCGGCCGAGAACGACCGCCTCGCCGCACTGATCACCCGCATCCGCGCCGAGACCCCGCTCGCCGTCACCGTCTCGGCCGGCAATCGCCCGCGCGCCGTCTACGCCACCTGGCGCGACGCCGGCATGGACCGCTATCTGCTGCGCTTCGAGACCAGCGACCCGGATCTCTTCGCCCGGCTCCACCCCGACTGCAGCCTCGCCGAACGCCTGCACTGTCTCTCGGACTTGCGCGATCTCGGCGTCCAGGTCGGCTCCGGCTTCATGATCGGCCTGCCCGGCGAGACCCTCGAGCGGCTCGCCGACAATCTGGTGCTGGTCCACACCCTCGATCTCGACATGGTCGGCATCGGCCCGTTCATCGCCCATCCCGACACGCCGCTGGCCGGGCAGGCCAATGCCTGGGCCGACGATCCGGAGATGTGTTTCGCCGCGGTCGCCGCCCTGCGACTGATCGATCCCGACCTGCGCGTCCCCGCCACCACCGCCTTCGACGCGATGTTCCCCGGCGTCGGCCGCGACCTCGCGCTGCAGCGCGGCGCCGACGTGTTCATGCCCAACGACACGCCCGGCCGCTATCGCAAGGACTACCTGCTCTATCCCGACAAGCCCTGCGTCGACGAGGGCGACGGCTCGTGCTCGAGCTGCGCCACCGCGCGCATCTGGAGCCTCGGACGTTTCGTCGGCGAAGGACCGGGGCATTCGCGCAAGGCCCGGCCGACCGCCGGCGCCTGAGGACGCGTCACTCCGCCGCGGCCGCCTCGAAGGCGGCACGCGCCGCCGGAAAACACGCGAGCGCCCGCGGCAACACGCCCTGGACCCGCGAGATGGTGACGCCGTAATTGGTCATCGCCACCCCCTGCTCGGCCGCCCGGCGCTGGCGCAGCAGCACCTGCTTGCGGTTGACCATGCAACCGCCGCACTGGACGATCAGCGCATAGGGCGAGAGATCGGCGGGAAAATCGCGCCCCGCCACGGTCTCGAAGACCAGATCGCCGCCCGCATATTGGCGCAGCCAGCGCGGGATCTTGACCCGGCCGATGTCGTCGGCGAGCGCATGATGGCTGCAGGCCTCGGCGACCAGGACGCGGGCCCCCGGCCGCAATCGGTCGATCGCCGCGGCGCCGGCCGCGAAGGCCACCAGATCGCCCTTGAACCGGGCCATCAGGATCGAGAAGGTGGTCAGCGGCACGTCGTCGGGCGTGTCGGCGGCGGCCTTCAGCACCACTTGCGAATCGCACACCACCAGATCCGGCTTGCGCCCGAGCCGCGCCAGGGTGTCGCGCAACTCGCGTTCCTTGACCACCACGCTGGTCGCGTCGGCATCGAGAATGTCGCGGATCGCCATCACCTGCGGCAGGATCAGCCGCCCCTTCGGCGCGCCGAGATCGATCGGCACCACCAGCACCACCAGGCCACCCGGCCGGATCAGGTCGCCGAGGAGATGCGGCGTTTCGAAGCCCTCGTCGGGGATCACCGCGAGCAGCGCCTCGCGCAACGCCGCCAGTCCCTCGCCCCGGACCGCCGAGACGGCGACCGCGGCGATGCCGTCGCGGGCCAGCCGGTCGCGGTCGGCATCCCGCGGCGGCGCCAGATCGGCCTTGCCGAACACCACGAAGAACGGGGTCTCGTGGGATCGTAAGGCGGCGAACAGAATCTCCTCGTCGGCACCGAGCCCGGCCTCGTCGACCACCACCATCGCCGCGTCGCAGCGCTCCAGCGCCGCGGTGGTGCGGGCCATGCGCAAGGTTCCGAGCTCGCCCTCGTCGTCGACGCCGGCGGTGTCGACGAAGGTCACCGGCCCGAGCGGCGCCAGTTCCATCGCCTTTTCGACCGGATCGGTGGTGGTGCCGGCGATCGCCGAGACGATCGACACGTCCTGGCCGATCAGCGCGTTGACCAGCGACGACTTGCCGACGTTGCGCCGGCCGAACACGCCGATCGTCGGCCGCAGGCTCTTCAGTGTGCCGATCATCGCCGTCTCTCCTCGCCTAACCCCGCCGTCCCAGCGCCGTCGTCGCCTCCGCCGAGAGGAGCCGCCGCAGCGTCGCCTCGTCGACCAACCCTCGAGCCAGCACCACTTCGGCGATCGTCCGTCCGCTCGCCCGCGCCTCGCGCGCCACTGCGCTCGCCTGCGCATAGCCGAGCGTGCCGACCAGAGCGGTCACCACCGCCGACGACCGCCCGACCAGATCGGCGCAGCGCTCGCTGTCGACGACGATGCCCTCGACGCAGCGGGTCGCGAACACCCGGCAGGCCGCGGTGAGGATGGTCAGCATGTCGAGCAGCGCATCGGCGACCAGCGGCAGGAAGGGGTTGAGCTCGAGTTGGCCGGCCGCCGCCGCCGCGGTCACCACCGAATCGTGGCCGATCGCCTTCAACGCCACTTGGCCCACAGCCTCGCAGATCACCGGATTGACCTTGCCCGGCATCAGGCTGGAGCCGGCCTGCATCGCCGGCAGGCGGATCTCGGCAAACCCGGCGTCCGGCCCCGAGGCGAGCAGCCGCAGGTCCGAGGAGATCTTGAACAGATCGACCGCATGGGCCTTGAGGATCCCCGAGACCTCGACGAAGGCGTCGGCGTTCTGGGTGGCGTCGACCAGATTCTCGGCCCGCGCCAACCCGAGGCCGGTGGTGGCGCGCAGCACGTCGACCACCTGGAACACATAGGCGCGCGGCGCGGCGATGCCGGTGCCGATCGCCGTGCCGCCGAGATTGACCACCCGCAGGCGTTCCTCGCATTTCGACACCCGCCAGCGGTCGCGCGACAGCGCCTCCGCCCAGGCCGAGAACACCGCCCCCCAGCCGATCGGACAGGCGTCCTGCAACTCGGTCCGCCCCATCTTGACCACCCCGGCCCAGCGGCTCTCCTGCGCCTGGAACGCCGTCTGGAGATCGGCGATCGCCGGTTCGAGGCGGCCGAGCAGGCGGATCGCCGCGATCTTCAGGGCGGTCGGGAAGGTGTCGTTGGTCGACTGGTGGAGATTGACGTGGGCGATCGGATCGACCCGGCTCGCGGTGCCGCGCCGCCCCCCGAGGATCTCCTCGGCGCGGTTGGCGACCACTTCGTCGACGTTGAGGTTGAGCGAGGTGCCGGCCCCGCCCTGCAGCGCATCGACGACGATCTCGTCGAACAGCGGCCCCTCGGCGATCTCGGCGCAGGCCCGCACGATCGCTCCGGCCACCGCCCCGTCGAGGGCGCCGATCCGCCGGTTGGTCTCCGCCGCCGCCGCCTTGACCGCCAGCATGCCGCGGATCAGCTCGGGATGGACCCGGCGGCCGCTCAGCGGAAAGTTCTCGAGCGCCCGCAGCGTGTGGATGCCCCAATGGACGTCGCGCGGCACGAGGCGTTCGCCGAGCAGGTCGCGCTCGACCCGCCCGCCCGGATCGTCGGTCGACGTCCCGCCGTCCGCCGCTCCGTCAGCGGAAGACATCGCGTTTGCCCGCCCGCACCTTGGCGACCATGGTCTCGGAATACCGGCGGATGCGCGGCTCCATCGAGGCGATCTCGGCATCGATCGCCCGGTCGCCGGCCGCCCGCGTCTCCTCCGAACCGTAGTCGAGGAGATATTCGGCGAAGGACGACAGGCCGTTCGGCCCGCACATCTCGCGGATCAGCCCCGGCCGGGCCAGATCCATGAAGTCGTGGCCGGTCCGCCCCATGCGGTAGCAAGCGGTGCAGAACGACGGGATCCGTCCACCTTCGGCGATGTCGCGCACCACCGCGTCGAGGTCGCGGTGATCGCCGCGTTCGAACTGGGCGGCGTCCTCGTCCTCGGGCGTCGCGTAGCCGCCGGGATTGGTGCGGCTGCCGCCGGAAATCTGCGACACCCCGAGCGCGAAGGTCGCCCGCCGCATCTCGGCGGTCTCCCGCGTGCTCATGATCAGCCCGGTGTAGGGCACCGCCAGGCGCAGCACCGCGACGATCTTCTTGAAGTCGTCGTCCGAGACCGGGTGCGGCGGATGCGAGGCCATCTCCGACCCGACCGCCGGCTCCATCCGCGGCACGCTGATGGTGTGGCAGCCGACCCCGAACACGTCCTCGAGATGGCTGATGTGCTGCATCAGGGCCAGCATCTCGAAGCGCCAGTCGCCGAGCCCGAACAGTACCCCGAGGCCGACGTCGTCGATTCCGGCGTTCATTGCCCGGTCGATCGCCGTGGCCCGCCAGTCGAAGTCCGCCTTGCGGCCGTCGACGTGGACGCGGCCGTAGAGCTCGCGGTCGTAGGTCTCCTGGAACAGCTGATAGGTGCCGATGCCGGCGCCCTTGAGCAGGCGGAACTCGTCGGTGGAGAGCGGCGCCAGATTGACGTTGATCCGCCGGATCTCGCCACGCTCGCGCTTGACCCCGTAGATCGTCGAAATCGCATCGAGGATGTAGCGGAAACCGTCCTTGGGGAAGGCCTCGCCGCCGATCAGCAGCACCCGCTTGTGACCCTGGTCGATCAGCGCCGCGGCCTCCGCGGCGATCTCCTCGAGCGTCAGGATCTTGCGCACCAGATCGCGGTTGGAGCGCCGGAAGGCGCAATAGACGCATTCGTTGGTGCAGATGTTGGAGAAGTAGAGCGGCGCGAACAGCACGATGCGCTGGCCGTAGATCTCGGTCTTGGCCCGCTCGGCGGTGTGGAACAGCTCCGCCACCAGATCGGGATCTCGGACCTGCGACAACACCGCGACATCGGTCGCATCGAGGCCGCCGAGCAGCGCCGCCTTGGCCAGGATCTCGCGGATCCGTCCCTTGTCTTCGCGCCCGGCCTCGGCCAGCGTCGCGGCGATCGCCGCCGGATCGAGCCAAGTCGCCGTCGTCTGTTCTGCCGTCATGCATCCCCCTCGCGCCGGTGGTCCGGCGGTCGTCGCCGTCACACCCTCTCGGAGGCCTTGGCCTTCGGCAGGGCGAGACGGATTTCGCGCCGGATCTCCTTGACCGCCACATCCGCTTCTTTCTTGCGGTCGGTGTACCAGGTGTGCAGCAGGTGATGGGCCCGCTCCGACATCGGCTCGCCGAGGTAGTCGCTGTAGAGGTGCTGGATCTGCGGATTGTTGTGCGATTGGCGGATCACCCGCTGCGCATCGATGTCGAACAGCGTCACCCGCTTCTTCGGCGCCCCGGCCTGATAGGCCTTCTTGTGGCGCAGGTGACCGCCGCCGGTGACGCAGCCGCCGGGGCAGGCCATGACCTCGATGAAGTCGAAGTCGTACTTGCCGGAGAGCACCCCCTCGACCACGTCGCGCGCCGCCTTCAGCCCGTGGCAGATCGCCAGATTGACGTCCGGCAACCCGCCGCCGACCGCGACGGTGGCGGTCCGGATGTTCTCGAAGCTGCGCAGCGCGGTCACTTCCGCATTGGGCAACTCCTTACCGTTGATCAGGAAATAGGCGCTGCGGACGGCCGCTTCCATCACCCCGCCGGTGGTGCCGAAGATCGCGCCGGCGCCGGAATAGCCGCCGAGATGCGGATTGTCGAAGGTGCCGGGCTCGAGCGCCGCGAGATCGATGCCCTCGCGCCGCAGGAGGCGCGCGAATTCGCGGATGGTCAGCACCACGTCGACGTCCGGCACGCCGTTCTTGGCCAGTTGCGGCCGGTTCATCTCGTCCTTCTTGGCGGTGCAGGGCATGATCGAGATCACCCGCATCCGTGCCGGATCGATCTCCATCTTCTCGGCCAGATAGGTCTTGGCGAGACTGCCCAGGCACTGCTGCGGCGAGCGCGCCGACGACAGATGCGGCAGGATGTCGGGATAGTTCTTCTCGACGAAGTTGACCCAGCCGGGGCAGCACGAGGTGAAGGTCGGCCGCTTGCCTTGCCGGATGTGGCGGACGACCTCGGTCCCCTCTTCCATGATCACCAAGTCCGCGGCGAAATTGGTGTCGATGACGATGTCGGCGCCCATCTTCCGCAGCGCCGTGATGATCTGGCCCTCGGCATTGTCGATGCCCAGGCTGTCGGCGAAACCGACCCGGACCGCCGGCGCGAACTGGAACACCGTGACGATGTCCGGATCGTAGAGGTGATCGATCACCCGGTCGGTGTCGTCGCGTTCGGCGAGCGCCCCGGTCGGGCACACCATCACGCACTGGCCGCAACTGACGCATTCGGATTCGCCGCCGACCAGGGTGCCGCGGATCTCGACACAGGTGCCGATGCCGCGTTCGGTGATCGACAACGCGTCGATCCCCTGGACGTCGCGGCACACCGCGACGCAGCGCTGGCAGCGGATGCACTTGCCCATGTCGCGGGTGATCGACAGCGACGAACGGTCGACCGGCCGGCTCTTGGCCCATATCGGATTGGCGAAGCGCGACTGCTGCAGGCCGACGAACTGGGCGACGTCCTGCAGTTCGCAATTGCCGTGGCGCACGCAGGTCGCGCAATCCTGATCATGGTCGGCGAGCAGCAACTCGGTCTGCAGCTTCTGCATCTCGCGGATCTTCGGCGTCCGCGTGAAGACCTCGATGCCCTCTTCCATCGGCGTGTTGCAGGCCGTCACCACATGGGTCGCGGTCTGGCCGGCGCGACGTTCCTCGACCAGACAGACCCGGCAGGTGCCGGGGGCATGGTCGATGTCGGCCAGTTCACACAGGCTCGGAATGTAGCAGCCGACCCGCCGGGCCGCCGTCAGGATCGTGTCGCCGGCTTCGAAGGCGATCGGCTTGCCGTTGATGAGCGCTTCCATGTCCGTCCCATCCTTCGCGTTCGAATACCGCTCAGCGCGTCCCGCCGGGTACCGCCGTCTCGGTGACCACCGAATAGACCCGGTAGCAGCGCAGGCAGCGCGCCGCCTCCCGATAGGCCTCCGCCGCGGTGATCGGCTTCTCCACCTCCTCGAAGGTCCGGCGACGTTCGTCGGGCGAGAGGTTGGGAATGTCGATCCGATACTGGTGGGCCACCGGCACTTCGAAACACTCGCCCGACAGGAGCTTGTTCTCGTTGAGCAGGCGCCGCATCCGGGTGCGCGGGAAGAACCGGGCGTGGCCATGACGCAGATAGTCGTCGATCGCCCGCGCCGCCTTCAGCCCCATCGCCATGGCGTGGATCAGCGTCGAGGCGCCCGAGGCGCAGTCGCCGCCGGCGAACACCCCCATCCGGGTGGTGACCAGGGTCTGCGGGTTGATCGCCACGCAGCCCCACTTGTCGAGTTGCACCCCGTCGCTCGCCGGCAGCGTCTGCTTGTCGACCTGCTGGCCGATCGCCGCCACCACCACGTCGCAGCGGAAGGCGTGCTCGGTGCCGGGGATCGGCTCGACCCCGATCCGCCCCTTCTTGTCGGGCACCGTCTGGCGCATGTCGATCAGATCCATGCCGACGATTCGACCGTCTTCGGACAGGATCCGCGACGGATTGGTCAGGCAGTGGAAGATCACGCCCTCCTGCTTGGCCGCCTCGATCTCCTCGTGGTCGGCCGGCATGTCGGCCTCGGTGCGGCGATAGATCAGGTGCACCTTGGAGGCGCCGAGCCGCAGCGCCGAGCGCACGCAGTCCATCGCCACATTGCCGCCGCCGACCACCGCGACTTCGCCGTGCAGCGCCAGCGGCGCGCCGTATTCGACGTGGTTGTGGACCTCGAGCAGGAAGTCGATGCCGGAGAAATAGCCCTTCAGGCTCGGATCTTCGTCGGCGACGCCGAGCAATGTGCCCTTGGCACAGCCGAGCCCCAGGAACACCGCCTTGTAGCCCTGCTCGAACAGATCATCGATGGTGAAGTCCCGGCCCAGCGCCTGGCCGAAGCGGAAGTGACCGCCCAGTTGCTCGACCGTGTCGGTCTCCGCCTTGAGCACGTCCTTGGGCAGGCGGTAGCTCGGAATACCCGACCGCGCCATGCCGCCCGCCACCTCGGCCGCCTCCAGCACGTCGACGTGGTAGCCGCGCAGCAGGAGGTGATAGGCGCAGGAGACGCCGGCCGGGCCGCCGCCGACCACCGCCACCCGCATCGAGTCGGGCAGGCGGGTGGGGATCATGTCGGGCGAGAAGATCGGCCCGTGCAGGCCGGCCTGTTGGTCGGCGACGTAGCGCTTGAGGATCTTGATGCCGACCGGCTCGTCGATGGCGTTGCGCCGGCAGGCCATCTCGCAGAACCGCACGCAGACCCGGCCGCAGGTCGCGGCCATCGGATATTTGCGCAGAATCACGCCGAGCGACAGATCCGGACGCCCGTCCTTGATGAAGTCGATGTAGCGCGGCACGGCGACCTTCGACGGGCAGGCCTCGACGCAGGGCGCGGTGACGTAGCTCATGCCGTTGTCGACCGGCGCCGGGGCGCCGCCGGGCTTCAGATGTTCGGGAAAATGCTCGATCGCCGCCAGCAGCGCATTGGCGCTCGACTGACCGAGATAGCACAGCGACGTCTCCGCCATCTGGTGGGCGAGCGCGGCGATCCGCTGCCAGCCTTCCTCACTGCCGCGCCCGGCCCGCACTTCGGCGAGCGCATCGCGGATCAGCGGCGCGCCGACCCGGCAGGGCGTGCACTTGCCGCAGGACTCCTCGGCAGCCCGATCCATGTGCCGCCACAGAGCGTCGACCAGATCGACCTCCGGATCGAACACCACGAAGCCCCGGTCGCCGATGAAGGCGCGAATCGGATTGCCGTCGTTGAAGTACTCGAAGCCCTCGAGATCGGGATCGGGGGCGATCTCGACCGGAATCAGGCCGCGGTTGTCCCGTACCACCCCGTCCCACACGCCGTAAGACACGCGTACCATCTTGGCCTCCGATACGGCTCGACGCGAGAGCGGATCGACCTCCACCCCCAGCGCGGCACACCGACCCACGGTCGGCGCCCCATCGGCCGATCCGAAAATTTCGGCCGGCGACAGGATCGTTCATGTGAGCCTGACACGGAGCCCGACCAGCGACAACGACGCAGTCGACGCATGTCTCCATGCATGAACTGAAATATTTCAGAGACCGCATTTGCTGTACCCTGAAATATCTTCATGGATTCATCGAAGTAATTTCCAAGACGAAGGGCGGGCGATTACGTACGTTCATCCCTTTACGACGAATGAATGAAATATCGCCGGCCGCCGCTTGCGACCACGGCGAGCACATCGCGACGCGACGACCCCCGGGAGAAATCGCCCCTCCCACCCGACCGCACCGCCGCACCGGCGGCCGAGCTCACCGCCGCGCGGACCGTATCGGCGCGGATCGCCATGACCGGCGCCGAGAAAACGCCCGCGCGGTCTTCGAGCTGACGCAATCGGATCGGAAACCGCTCCGGACAGACGGGCGGCGCGGCCGCGCGCGGCGCGACCGTGAGGAGACGGCGACATGACCCACCCCGATCCGGACCCGACCTCCGCGCCGCGGCCGCCCGGCCCGCCGCGCAAGCCGTCGCGGCCGAGCATCCTCCCGGCGCTGGTCTTCGCGATCGCCCTGGTCGGCGTCGCCTATTGGCTGATCACCGCCGTCCACGATTGGGATCGGCTCCAGACCTGCGCGCTCTCCGGCCGTCGCGACTGCGCCGCCCCGCGCTGACGCGCGCGCTTCACCCGAGGGCGCCGGCCACCGCCGCCGTCACGGCGTCGGCGAAGGCGCCGGTGCCGAGCGGGCCCCCGAGATCGGCGGTGCGGCACGCCGGATCCGCCAGGACCGTGTCGACCGCGTCCTCGATCACCCGCGCCGCCGTGGCGAGCCGGGCGTCGCCGCTCCGCCGCGCCCGCCAGTCGAGCAGCATCGCCGCCGACAGGATCAGCGAGGTCGGATTGGCGCGATTCTGCCCGGCGATGTCGGGGGCCGAACCGTGCTGCGCCTGGGCCACGCAGACCGTGTCGCCGGCGTTGATCGAACCGCCGAGCCCGAGGCTGCCGGACAGTTCCGAGGCCTCGTCGGACAGGATGTCGCCGAACATGTTGGTGGTGACGATCACGTCGAAGGCGTCCGGCGTGCGGATCAGCCGCGCGGCGGCGGCGTCGACGATCATCTCGTCGAGTTCGATCTCCGGATGCTCGGCGGCGATCCGCCGCACCTCGCGCAGGAACAGCCCGTCGCCGAGCTTCAGCACATTGGCCTTGTGCACCGCCGTGACCTTGCGCCGCCGCCGTGCCGCCAGTTCGAAGGCGGCGCGCGCCACCCGCGCCGACCCCTTGGCGGTGATCTTGCGCAACGACAGCGCCATGTCGGGATCGGGCATGAACTCGCCGGACCCGGCGAACATCGCCCGGTCGGCGTAGAAGCCCTCGGTGTTCTCGCGCACGATCACCAGATCCATCGGCCGCCGCAGGATCGACAGATCGGGCCGCGACCGGCAGGGGCGGATGTTGGCGTAGAGCTCGAACCGCGTGCGCAGCTCCGCCGAGGGGTTGATCCCGCCGGCCTCCCGCGGCGGATAGTCGTAGGTCGAGACCGGCCCGAGGATCACCCCGTCGGCCTGGGGAATCGCCGCCGTCACCGCCGCCGGCAGGGTCGTGCCTTCGGCGGCCAGTGCCGCGAGGCCGATCGCGCGCTCGTCGAGCCGCAGCCCCAGCCCGAGGCCGGCATCGACGGCGCGCAGCACCGAGAGTGTCGCCGCGGTGATCTCCGGGCCGATGCCGTCGCCGGCGAGGACGAGAATATGCATGACGGACCCTCGAGGCGATGCCGGCCGGGTCGGCGCGGCGAAGAGCGGAAGGACGGGCGGAGGCGCGATCAGGGTTCGGCGCGGCGGTCGACGGCGCGGACCAGATCGAGGATCAGATCGAGCCCGTGCGGCCACGGCCCGAAGCCCGATTCGGCGTTGACGTGACCGGCGTCGCCGACGTCGACCAGATCGGCCTGCCACAGCCGGCTCCAGTGTTCGGCCCGAGGAAAGCGCATCACCGGATCGTTGTGGCTGGCGATCACCAGGCTCGGCACCCCGAGCGGCGTCTGCGGCACCCGATCTTCGGCCTCGAACCGGGTCGGCTCGGCCGGCGCCACCAGCATCAGGCCGGCGACCATCGGATGGCCGTCGGCGGCGACGCAGCACGACGCCAGCGCGCCCAGCGAATGGCCGATCAGCAGCGCCGGCCGCCGCCGGGTGGCGAGCAGGCGCTGGATCGCCGCGATCCACAACTCGACGTCGGGATTGTCCCAGCGCCGCTGGGTGATCCGCTGGAAGGCATGGCTCTGGGTCTGCCACAGCGACTGCCAATGTTCCGGGCCACTGTCCTTGAAGCCCGGCACCAGGACGAGATCGTATCGCCGCGAAGCTTCCGCGACGGCCTCCAGAGTCTTGCGGGTGTGGAGTACGATCATGGCGTCGGAGGCCGCGTTCGAGCCGAGGGAAGAGGTCGCGTTTCGGTCAGGGTAGGCGTGGCGCCGTCGGACTTCAACTGCGACGACGCGGCGGCGGATCTGCCGCCAGCGCGGGCAAGCGATGGAGAAACCACGTCAACGCCAGGAGATCGGCGCTGCCGCCGGGGCTGAGGTTGGCGGCGATGAAGGCATCGTCGAGCCGCTCCATCGCCGCGACGAAGTCCGGGGCGTCGATGCCGCCACGCCGCCGCAGCGCCGCCGCCGCGGCCCGCGCGAAGGCCGCGCCTTGCGGCCCGCCACGCGCCACCAGATTGGTGTCCGGGTTGTGCTCGAGCAGATGCAGGAAGGCGGCGTGCAGCGCCCGCTCGGTGCCGACGCCACGATCGAGCGCCGCCGTCAGCACCGGCAGCGAACCGTGGCGCACCGTCGCGAAGCCCGAGGCCGCCTCGCCGCGCGCGCCGGTCAGGCCGAAGCGGCGGTGGATCGCCGCGCCGGCGGTGGTCGCTTCGTGGGTCGGTCCGAGCTCGCGTTCGACCAGCCCCGCGGCGATCGCCGCGACGTCCTCACAAACCGCTTCGGCGTCGAGCGCGTCACCGCGACCGACCACCCGCCCGGCCGCCGCCGCCGCCAGTCCGAAGGCGAAGATCGAGCCCTTGTGGGTGTTGACGCCGCCGGTCGCGGCATACATCGCCCGTTCGGCTTCGAGCCCGGTCGGCCGGAGCGTCGCCAGCACCGCCTCGGCCGGCAGCGCCGCCGCCGCCCGCCCGAGCCGGAAGAAGGGAGCGGCGAAGGGCGCGATCGCCGCCGCGCTGGCCGCGAAGGTCGAGAGATCCATGTCGCGATGCGATCCGGTGTTGCGCCGGTCGACCAGCCCCGGTTTGGGGGTGAGCAGAAATTCCCGCTCCAGCGCCTCATGGGTCAGGGCCGCCACCGCCGCCGCGAGGCCGGCGCCGCGCCGACCCACGACCGCCGACCGCCGGGCGGGCCGCGGTTCAGGTGCGCGGGTCGGGATCGTCGGCATGCGCTGCATCGAGCCTCTCCTCCATCACCGTCAACAGTTGGTCCAGCGGATGCGCCTGCGACCGCGCGCAGGCGTGCCCCGGCGCATCGCAGACCAGACAGCGCCGCGGCGCCGCACCGAGATCGCGCCGCGACAAGGTGGCGCCGTCCGGCCCGGTCACGTCGATGTCCCACAACCGCCCGAGCGGATGGCCGTCCTCGAGGGCGACCGTCGCCCGCTTGACCGCCAGCGGCTCGGCCGCCACCGCGAAGATCGCTTCGAAGCCGGTCGCCGCACTCTCCGTGCCGACCGTCGCGTGGGCCCACCCGGCCTCGGCGAACAGATGCGCGAGCGCGGCGAGCGCGGCGCTTTGCGCGTCGCTGGCAATTCCGCACAGTTTGACCGGACCCGGCATCACCGGTGTGACGACCACCACCGTGGCCGCCCCCGCCGCCAGCGCCGCATCCCGTCGCGCCACCCGCCGTTCGCGGGCGGCGAGCACCGCCGCGAGCGGCGGCACCGGCCCGGCCCGACGATCGCGCGGCGCGTCCGTCATCCCTTCACCTGCCGCACCGCGTCGATCACCGTGCCGTCGCGATAGCGGATCAGCCCGACCACCCGGTCGAGGAACTCGATCGGTTGCGGCTTGCCGGTCAGCGAGATCGCCCGGGCATAGAGCTCCTCGATGGTCATCACCGGCAGACCTGCCGCCTTCAGCCGCTCGGCGACCTCCGGCCGGTTGGGATTGACCGCGATGCCGTGATCGGTGACCAACACGCCGATGGTCTCGCCCGGCGTCACCACCGTGGTGCATTTCTCGACCACCGTCGGGATGCGCGAGCGGATCAGCGGCCCGACCACGATCGCCAGCGCCGCCCCGGCCGCCACGTCGGAATGCCCGCCCGAGGCGCCGCGCATGACGCCGTCCGACCCGGTGATGACGTTGACGTTGAAGTCGAGGTCGATCTCCAGCGCCGACAGGATGACCATGTCGACCCGGTCGCAATAGGCGCCCTTGGAGGTCAGGTTGGCGTAGGTGTTGGTCGAGATCTCCCAGTGCTCGGGATTGACCCGCAGCGATTCCGCCGCCACCGCGTCGAAGCTCTGGGTGTCGATGATCCGGCCGATCAGCCCCTTCTGGTGCAGATCGACGATCGGGCCGGTGATGCCGCCGAGCGCGAAGGCCGCCTTGATCCCCTTCTTGACCATCCGGTCCTCGAGGAAACGGGTGGTCGCGGTGGCCGAACCACCGGTGCCGGTCTGCAGCGAGAAGCCCTCTTCGAACAACCCGGCGTGTTCCATCACCTCCGCCGCCAGACGGGCGATCAGCAACTCGCGCGGGTTGGAGGTCATCCGCGCCGCGCCGACCGAGATCTTCGAGGGATCGCCGATCTGGTCGACCTTGACCACGAAGTCGACCTGATCCTGCCGGATCGACGCCGGGGCGTTGGGGAAGGGCACGATCTCCTCGGCGAGCAGGATCACCTTGCCGGCCCGCGCCGCATCGACCATCGCATAGCCGAGCGAGCCGCAGCGCGACCGCCCGGAGATGGCGTTGGCATTGCCGAAGACATCGGCCGTCGACACGCCGAGGAAGGCGACGTCGAGGGTCAATTCGCCGCGGTCGATCAGATGCACCCGGCCGCCGTGCGAATGCACGTTGATCGGCGTCTCCATCAGGCCGTGCGAGATCGCGTCGGCGAGCTTGCCGCGCATGCCCGAGGTGTAGATCCGCCGGATCACCCCCGACTTGATGTGCTCGATCAGCGGAAAGTTGCAGGACAACAGCGACGACGGCGCCAGCGTCAGGTCGCGGAAGCCCATCGCCGCGAGCTTGTCGACCACGAAGTTGATGGTCTTGTCGCCTTCGCGGAAGGCGTGGTGGAACGAGATGGTCATGCCGTTCTTGAGCCCCGAGGCGCGGATCGCGTCCTCGAGACTGGCGGCGAGCTTGCGGCCGTGCTTCTGGGTCTGGGTGGCGAGATGCGGCGCCCGCGCCGTCACGCCCGAGAAGGCCTCGAGGCCGGCGGGCAGGGACACGTCGGCGAGCCGGGCTTCGGTCGAATGGGTCATCGGTCGGTCCTCGATCACTTGCGCACGCCGGAGGCTTCGGCCCGGCGCAGCACGACGCGCGCATGGTCGATCACCGGGGCATCGATCATCTTGCCGTTGAGCGAGACGACACCGAGCCCCTGCCGCTCGCCGGCGGCGGCCGCGGCGACCACCCGGCGGGCATAGTCGACCTCTTCCTCGGTCGGCGCGAAGGCGTTGTGCAACAGCTCGATCTGGCGCGGATTGATCAGCGACTTGCCGTTGAAGCCGAGCCGCTTGATCAGATCGACCTCCTTGAGGAAGCCGGCCTCGTCGTTGAGATCGCCGAACACCACGTCGAAGGCGTCGATCTTGGCGTAGCGGGCGGCGTGCAGCACGGCGCAGCGCGCGTAGAACAGCTCGGTGCCGTCGCCGCGTTCGGTCTGCATGTCCATGACGTAGTCGAACCCGGCCAGCGCGATGCCGATCAGCCGCTTCGACGACGTGGCGATGGCCAGCGCATTGACCACGCCCGAGGCGCTCTCGATCGCCGCCATCAGCTTGGTCGAGCCGACCTCGCGACCGCATTCCCGTTCGATCCGTTCGACCTCGGCTTCGAGTGCGTGGACGTCGGCCGCGGTATCGGTCTTGGGCAGGCGGATGACGTCGGCCCCGGCCCGCACCACCGCTTCGAGGTCCTTCATGCCGAAGGGCGTCGACAGGGGGTTGATGCGGACGACGGTCTCGATGTCGCGGTAGATCGGCATCTGCAGGGCGTGGAACACCAGCATCCGCGCCGAATCCTTCTCGCGCAGCGAGACGGCGTCCTCGAGGTCGAACATGATCGAATCAGGCCGATAGACGAAGGCGGTCGACAACATCGCCGCGTTCGAGCCCGGCAGGAACAGCATGCTGCGGCGCAGTTTCATGACAGCGCACTCCATTCGGCGGTCCATTCGTCCACGGCGCGCTGCACCGCGGTCTGCACCCGGGCGCGGATCACGCAGTCGAGCGCGCCCTTGTCCTCGATCACCACCAGACCGTCGACGATGGCGAGCTTGGCCAGCGTCTCGCGCACCACCGCCTCGATCTGGGTGCCGAACTGGTGGATCACCTCGCTCTGCAACACCACCTCGAGCCCCTCCTCGCGGGGGGCGATGCGCACCATCAGGTCGCTCGACTCGAGCGTCCCGGCGAGCGCCTCTCTCACGATCTTCATCTGCGAAGTCCCTCTTCTCGTCGATCAGGCGGAGGCGCGGTTGACCGCGGCCTCGCCCGGGCCGCCACGGGCGGCGGAAGGTCGATCCTGACGGTATTTGGCCATCAGGAGGGCCAGAGTGGCCGGCGGCACCAGGCCGCCGATCCGGGCGAAATCGCCGGTCGCCAGCAGGCGGCGGACCTCGGAGGCCGAGATCGGCACCTCGTCGTGGACCACCCGCGGGATCTCGACGACCGCGATCGCCGGCGCCGGCGAGACGTCCTCTCGCAGCCAGTGCTGCATGTCGGCGTTGTACTTGTGGGTGGTGCGGCAGAACGGCTCGGTGCCGACGAAGCGATGGGTGATGCCCAGCGCCGGGGCGATCCAGTTGCGGAAGAGCAGCAGGTCGATCGCCGTGAAACAGTCGCCGACCACCCCCTTCTCCTTGAAGAAATAGGCCGAGAAGGTCGCCCGCGACACCATGTATTCCGAGCCCGGATGCAGGGTCAGGTGCGGGATCCCCTCGATGCCCGACTTCACCAGGGCGAAGCGGTCGCGGTAGCTGATCAGCGAGGCGTCCTCGGCGACCACGAACACGTGGAGATGATCGCAGGCCGCCGCCGCCCGGTCGACCAGATAGCGGTGGCCGCGGGTGAACGGGTTGGCGTTCATCACGATCGCCCCGATCACCGCGCCGTCGTGGCGCAGCCGCCGCAGCCCGTCGCAATAGCTGCGGATGCCGATCGGGGTGTTCTCCATCAGCGTCACGTAGCCGGGCACTTCGGCCAGCGGATAGAAGCCGCAGGAGCGGAAGAAGTCGACGTTTTCGGGTTTGGTGTAGAGGAAAAGATGGCTGTGGCCGCGCTCGTGGGCGAGGTGGACGACCTCGGTCAGGAGGCGCAGGCCGAGCGCCTCGCCGCGCAGCTCCGGATCGATCGCCGTGCACTTGACGACGTTCTTCTCGAGGCCCGCACAGGCGATCAGCCGACGCGCCCGCCGGAACACGACGAAGGCCTCCACGCCCTGCTCGTAATCGAGGCCGGAGCGCGCCAGCAGGGCACAGACCTCGTCGCGCTCGTCCGACTGAAGCGCCGGATCGATGGCGTAACTTATGATTTCTTCCGTCATGTTGCCGTCTTTCGAGGTGGCGCGAACATAATGGCCGATTCGACGAAAGTCATTACTGCATTTCACATACGGCAATGAGAATTCTCTTCGTCATATCGTCATCTGTCGGCCGCCACGCCGGTCCGTCGACGGGCGCGACCGGCGCCGTCGATCGGGGTCCGGCCCACCACTCCGCAAGGAGCCGGCGGGCCGGACCAGGTCGAAATCACACGATCCGCGAGAGGACGATCAGCACCACCGTCACGGTGATGGCACCGCCGATGCGGGTGGCGATCTGGGCGAAGGGCATCAGCCCCATGCGGTTGGCGGCGGTCAGGATGGCGACGTCGCCGGTCCCGCCCTGGCCCGAGTGACAGGCGTTCACGATCGCCGATTCGATCGGGTACATGCCGATCCGGCGACCGACGAAGAAGCCGGTGGCCATCAGCGTCACCACCGTCGAGACGATGATCGCCAAGTGGGTCGGGTTGAAGGCCGCCACCAGCTTGTCCCAGGGGGTGATCGACACGCCGACCGCGAACAGCAGCGGGAAGGTGACGGCGACCTGGAAGAACTTGTAGACGATGCCGGCGCCGGCCTGGAGCCGCGGCGACACCGCGTGGCCGAGCTTGATCGCCACGGCGAGGAACAGCATCGCCACCGGACCGGGCAGGCCGGTCAGTTTGAACACCAGCATGCCGACCAGATAGAAGGTGCAGGCGGTGACCAGCGCGCCGGCGATGGTGGCGATGTCGATCGACGCCGGGTCGACCTTCTCTTCCGACGCCGCGATGTCGTTGGACACGCCGGGCTGCAACTGGCCTTCGCCGGTCAGGTGCGGATAGCGCTTGCCCAGGGTGTTGAGGGCGCCGGACAGCAGAATCGCGGTCAGCGAGCCGAGCATCACGCAGGGCAGCACGGTGGCGAACAACTCGCCCTGCGGCTGATGCAGGATCTCCGAATAGCCGATCGACAGCGGGATCGCGCCTTCGCCGACGCCGCCGGCCATGATCGGCACGACGATGAAGAAGAAGGTCTCGTAGGCCGTCTTGCCGAGCGCCATGCCGACCATCGTGCCGACGAAGCCGGCGACGATCGAGCCGACCGCCAGAGGGATGAAGATCTTCAGGAAGCCCTTGATCAGCACCTGCCGATCCATGGCGAAGATCGATCCGACGATGATCGCCGCGATGAACAGGTAGAGGAACTGGCTCTGCTTGGAAAATTCTGTGGTCACCCGCACGACTTCCGCCGGCAGGATCTTGTAGAAGGCCAGCGCCGACGGGATGAAGGTCGCAAAGATCGCCGCCGCCCCGACCTTGTTGAGGATCGGTGTGCGCTTGCCGAGCTCGCCGCAGGCGAAGCCGCCGACCGCCAACAGGCCGATCGCCATGGTGATCTCGCCCGACAGCTTGCCGATCCAGGAATAATAGCCGATCAGCCCGACCAGGATCACGAAGATCGGCAGCGGCACGATGCCGATCTTGAAGTCGACGATCTTCCACCAGCCGCGCGGCCAGAACTTCTCGGGGACGGCCTTGGCCGCTTCGGTCTTGCTGTCGCTGATCAGCGACCCGTCCATGGGTAGGGTCATCGATTCCTCCTGACGATCTCTGGTCTTCTTGATTTCGCGCCTCGCCTCGCCCCGGGCGTGCGATCGGCCCGAATCCGCGCGGCGACGTCGGATCGACCTTCTCTCCAGCAACCGACATGCCACCTGCCCGATCGCCGCCGAGCCCTTGACCGACAAGGACTTTTCGGCGATCGGCGAGGTTGCGGCCGGGGTCCGCGGACGGGTTTCCGGAAATGCCGTCCGGACCGCTTCCGGAAAACCGGAAATCCGCGCGACGGGCCGCGCCGCCCCGATTGCGCCGGCCGGACAGCGGGCTCTATCATCGCGCCGCGGCGCATGCGGCCGCGGCCGGCCGCGATCCGGCGAGGAGGACGACGTGAGCGTGATCGCCGACGTGACCATCCGCACGCGACTGATCGTCGCGATGGCGGTCAGCCTGATGCTGCTGGTCGCCGTCGGTCTGTCGTCGCTGACCGCCATGACCACCGTCGACCGCGCCACCGAGGAGCTCTATGGGCGCTGGCTGCCGTCGGTGCGGATTCTCGCCGAGATGAAATACACCATGGCCAGCCACCGCCTGCGCTTCGTCCGCGCCATCCTGACCCCCGAGCCGGAAGACCGCGCCGAGGTCTTCGCCATGGCCGACCAGCGTGTCGCCGACGTCGGCGGTCTCGCCCGCGTGTTCGAAGCCCGTCTCGTCGACCCCGAAGAGCGCCTCGGCTTCACCGCCGCGATGGAGCGCTGGCAGATCTACCTCGGCGAAGAAAAAGCCGTCCGAGAGAACCTCGCGCGCCTCGGCGCCGGCGAACTCTCCGCCCTGGTCAACGGCCGCACCCGCCTCGCCTTCGACGACGTCAATGCCGCGGTCAACGCCGCCATCGCCTACAACGACCGCGGCGCCGATCGCTCCGGGGCGGCGGCGGTGGCGACCTTCGATCGCGCCATGCGCCTCAACCTGTCGCTGTTCTGCGCCGCGCTGTTGTTGATGGTCGGCTTCGTGGTGATCGTGGTGCGTTCGATCAGCCGGCCAATCGACCGCATCACCGAGACCATGCACCGCCTCGCCGAGGGCGACCGCACCGTCTCGGTGGCCGGCCTCGAAGGGTCGAACGAGATCGGCCGGATGGCCGCCGCGGTCGACGTGTTCCGCAACTATCTGATCGAACGCGACTCCGCCCGCGCTGCGCTGGAGCGGGTCAACGAGGCGCTGGAGGAGAAGGTCGAAGCCCGCAACGCCGAACTCAGTGCCGCCAACCAGCATCTCCAGGCCGAGATCGTCGAACGCATCCAGGCGGCGCAGCAGTTGAAGGCGATGCAGGAAGAGTTGATCCGCACCGAGAATCTGGCGGTGATCGGCCAGCTCTCCGCCGGCATCGCCCACGAGCTCAACCAGCCGCTCGCCGCGCTCGGCACCCTGTCGCAGAACGCCGTACGCTTCTTCGATCGCGGCGACCACGACACCGTGCGCTTCAACCTCGAACGCATCGGCCATCTGGTCGAGCGCATGGGCGTGCTGACCGGCCATCTGCGCTCCTTCGCGCGGCGGTCGAGCGGCGACCTCGAGGACGTCGACATCGCCCGCTCGGTCGACAACGCCCTGGCGCTGCTCGGCCACCGCACCAGCCGCGAGGCCGCCCGCGTCGTGGTCGATCCGCCGGCGACGCCGGTCTCGGCCCGCGCCAACGCCATCCGCCTCGAACAGATCCTGGTCAATCTGGTCGGCAACGCCCTCGACGCCACCCGCGGCATCGCCGACGCCCAGGTCCGCGTGTCGTGGGAGGCGGTCGACGGCCGCACCGTGGTCCGCGTCGTCGACAACGGCGTCGGCCTCACCCCCGACATGGAGACGCGGGTGTTCGAACCCTTCTTCACCACCAAGAAGAGCGGCGACGGCCTCGGTCTCGGCCTCGGTCTGGCGATCTCCGCCGACATCGCCCGGGCCTTCGCCGGGACCCTCAGCGCCACCGGGCTCCCCGACGGCGGCGCCCTGTTCACCCTCGACCTGCCCTCGAGCGAAGAGGCGAGTGACACCCGTGACTGATCTCCAGGTTCTGGTCATCGAAGACGACGAAGACGTCCGCCTCGGCTGTCTCCAGGCGCTGATCCTCGAAGGCCTGCGCGCCGAGGGCGTCGGCTCGGTCGAAAAGGCCGAACGCCGCATCGGCCCCGACTTTCCCGGCGTCGTGGTGTCCGACATCCGCCTGCCCGGCCGCGACGGCCTCTCCTTCATGCGCGAGCTGGTCGCCCGCGATCCGACCTTGCCGGTGATCCTGATCACCGGCCACGGCGACGTCGCCACCGCCGTCCAGGCGATGCGCGACGGCGCCTACGACTTCATCCAGAAGCCCTTTTCGTCGCAGATCCTGGTCGACGTGGTCCGCCGCGCCGTCGACAAGCGCGGCCTCGCCCTCGAGGTCCGCGATCTGCGCCGCCAGCTCGCCGCCTTCGGCGGTCTCGACAGCCGGATCATCGGCCGTTCCGAACCGATGCGGCGGGTCCGCGACACCATCGCCGGGGTCGCCAAGAGCCGCGCCGACGTGCTGATCCGCGGCGAGACCGGCACCGGCAAGGAGCTGGTCGCCCGCTGCCTGCACGATCTCTCCGGGGCGCGCGGCAACTTCGTCGCGCTCAATTGCGGCGGCCTGCCCGAGACGCTGTTCGAGAGCGAGATCTTCGGCCACGAGGCCGGCGCCTTCACCGGCGCGGTCAAGAAGCGCATCGGCAAGATCGAACACGCCGCCGGCGGCACCTTGTTTCTCGACGAGATCGAGAGCATGCCGATGGCCATGCAGATCAAGTTCCTGCGCGTCCTGCAGGAGCGCGTCGTCGAACGGCTCGGCTCCAACAAGGAGATCCCCGTCGACTTCCGCATCGTCGCGGCGACCAAGGCCGACCTCGCCGAAGAGGGCCGCCAGGGCCGCTTCCGCTCCGATCTCTATTTCCGCTTGGCGGTGGTGACCATCGATCTGCCGCCCCTGCGCGCCCGGCGCGAGGACGTGCCGCTGCTGTTCGACGGTTTCGTCGCCCAGGCCGCGCTGCGCCACGGGCGCGAACCGCCGGAGATCGACGACGCCACGGTGCGCGATCTGATGGGCTACGGCTGGCCGGGCAACATCCGCGAATTGCGCAATCTCGCCGAACGCCACGTGCTCGGCATCGGCCTGCCGCTCGGCTCGCCGGTCGCCGACCGGCCGGTGCCGCTCGGCGAGGCGGTCGACGCCTTCGAGCGCTCGCTGATCACCGAGGAGTTGCGCCGCCAGAACGGCAACGTGCTGAAGACCGCCAAATTGCTCAACGTGCCGAAGTCGACCCTGTTCGACAAGATCCGCAAATGCGGCCTGGAGAGCGCCGACTGACGGGCGTGGCCGTGGAAAGACCACGCCCGCCGGCGACGGACCGCCGCCGCACCCCCGGGGCGAGCGAAGGGTGCGGCCGCGGGTCCCCCCCGTCGGTTCAGATCACCATCGTCGGCACTACCGCCGGGATGATCAGCGTCGCCCCGGTCGCAGCGATCACGTCGGCGATCGACACCCCCGGCGCGGTCTCGCGCAGCTCGAGCCCGGCTTCGGTCGGGACGATCACCGCCAGTTCGGTGACGATCAGATCGACCCGCCGCTCGGAGGTCAGCGGCAGCGAGCACTGCGCGACGATCTTCGGCGCGCCCTTGGCGGTATGGGTCATGGCAACGATCACCCGCCGGGCGCCGGTCACCAGATCCATCGCCCCGCCCATGCCCGGCACCATCTTGCCCGGCACCATCCAGTTGGCCAGACGCCCGGCGGCGTCGACCTCGAGGCCGCCGAGCACCGTGACGTCCATGTGGCCGCCGCGGATCAGCCCGAAGGACATCGCGCTGTCGAAGGCCGAAGCCCCGGCGACCGCGCCGATCGGCGTGCCGCCGGCGTCGATCAGGTCGTCGTCGGCGAGCCCGGCCTCGGGCAGCGATTCCATGCCGATCAGGCCGTTCTCGGACTGGAACGACACGTCGATTCCCTTGGGCAGATGGCGCGCCACCAGCGTCGGCAGGCCGATGCCGAGATTGACCAGCATCCCGTCGGTCATTTCGCGGGCGACCCGCGCGGCGATCAGGGTCTTCTCATCCATGGCTCTGTTCCTTGGCGACGAGGTGGTCGACCAGCACGCCGGGGGTGACGATCTGGTCGGGAGGGATGCAGCCCACCGGCACGATGTCCTGGGCCTCGGCGATCACCGTGTCGGCGGCCATGGCCATCAACGGGTTGAAGTTGCGGGCGGTCAGGGCGTAGTCGAGATTGCCCTTGTGGTCGGCGTGTTTGGCGGCGATCAGCGCGAAATCGGCGCGCAGCGGCGTCTCCAGCAGGAAACGCCGACCGCCGACCTCGATCACCGGCTTGCCGTCCTCGACCAGCGTCCCGACCCCGGTCGGGGTGAGGATGCCGCCCAGTCCGACGCCGCCGGCACGGATCCGCTCGGCGAGCGTGCCCTGGGGCACCAGCTCGACCTCGATCTCGCCGGCCAGGAGCTGGCGCTGGGTGTCGGCATTGGTGCCGACGTGGCTGGCCACCACCTTGCGCACCGCACGGGCGGCGATCAGCCGACCGACCCCGAGGCCGGCGCGGTTGGTGTCGTTGACGATGATCGTCAGATCCTTGCGGCCCTGGCGGACCAACTCGCCGATCAGGCGCAGCGGCGCGCCGACGGCGAGGAAGCCGCCGATCATCAACGTCGCTCCATCGGGGATGGTCTCGACGACGTCGGCGAGACGAATGACTTTGCTCATGTGGACGTTCCCGTTGCTGTTCTTCGCCCGTTCGGCAGTGCGAAAGCTGAAACCGCACATGCGGAATCGCCTCCGGGCTCGAGATCGAACCTCGAAGTGTGGGACTTATTGAGAGAACCACGAGGCTTCGGTAAAACCCTTACGTTTTCGCCGCAGGCTCAGCCTGCGATGTACGAATGCGTACGTTCAACCGTGAGATCAGAACCAGTGACGTCTTCTTAGAGGCGATCGTGAACATTGGACAGATCAGAAGTGAATGCATGGATGCATGGCCACGTGCATCAGCGATGCATGACCACATGCATTGCAGTTCGCGTTTATTTTGTGGAATGCCACACCCTTCGGCGCTATCGATACCGCCATAGTGCAACGCAACATCGACGGCGCCGCTTCCGACCTTCCGACCGCGCCCGTCCGATCCGAGGATGTCCACCATGAACGGTGTCGTCGCCCGCCCGCAGGAACCGATCGTCCTCCTCCCCGAGATGATGGAGAACGTCACCTACGACGAACTCGAGATCGGCCGCTCGGCGTCCGCCACCCATCTCGTCTCGACCCGCGACATCCTGCTGTTCGCGGCGGTGTCGGGCGACGTCAATCCCGCCCATCTCGACGCCGACTACGCCGAGGCCTCGATGTTCAAGGGCGTCATCGCCCACGGCATGCTCTCGGCCGGCTGGGTCTCGGCGCTGCTCGGCACCACCCTGCCCGGCCCCGGCACCATCTATCTGCAGCAGGATCTGCGCTTCTGCCGTCCGGTCCGGCCGGGCGACACGGTCACCGTCACGGTCACCGTCGCCGCCAAGAACGACGAGAAGAAGCAGATCACCTTCGACTGCCGCTGCACCAACCAGGCCGGCAAGGACGTGATCCTCGGCACCGCGCTGGTGATCGCCCCGGCCGAAAAGATCCGTCGCCCGCGGCCGCAGCTGCCGACCGTGCGCATCGACGCCACCCTGTGAATTCCGTTCGCCGGCGCCCCGACGCGCCGCGCCCTGACCTGGAGACTCCCATGCTCGATACCGTCACCGTCCTCCCGCAGGCCCTCGCCGCCCTCGCCCCCAGCCTCGCCGGCAAGAAGGGCCTGGTCGTCGGCATCGCCAACGACCAGTCGATCGCCTGGGGCTGCGCCAAGGCCTACCGCGCCATCGGCGCCGACCTCGCCATCACCTATCTCAACGAGAAGGCCGATCGCTTCGTGCGGCCGCTCGGCGAAGAACTCGGCGCCGAATTGATCCTCCAGGCCGACGTCACCAAGCCCGGCGAGATCGAGGCGGTGTTCGCCGAGATCGAAGCCAAGTGGGGCCGTCTCGACTTCCTGCTGCACGCCATCGCCTTCGCGCCGATGGCCGACCTGCACGGCCGCGTCGTCGACTGCTCGCGCGACGGCTTCATGCTGGCCATGGACGTCTCCTGCCATTCGCTGATCCGCATGGCCAAGCTCGCCGAGCCCTTGATGCAGGAGGGCGGCGCGATCCAGACCGTCAGCTACCTCGGCGCCGAGAAGGTCGTCGACAACTACAACCTGATGGGCCCGGTCAAGGCCGCGCTGGAGAGCGTCACCCGCTATCTCGCCGCCGAACTCGGCCCCCAGGGCATCCGCGTCAACACCCTGTCGCCCGGCCCGCTCAAGACCCGCGCCGCCAGCGGCATCGGCAACTTCGACGATCTGATCAGCAAGGTCATCGAGCGCACCCCGACCCATCAGCTGACCTCGATCGACGAAGTCGGCGCCCTGTCGGCCTTCCTGATGACCGACCTCGCCCGTTCGGTGAACGGCGAGTTGGTGCACATCGACGGCGGCTACAACATGATGGCCTGACGGCCGGCGCGGGGCGTCGCACGGCGCCCCGTTCCTCACCGATCGAGACGGATCGGGGCGCTCACGGCGGCCCGGTCCGCGTCGTCGTCCAATCGACCTCGGCAAAGATGGCGATCAGTTTTTCGGCGATCTCGCGTACGTCGGCACGCCGCGCCGCGGCCCGCCGCGTCACCTTCCACAGATCGAGATAGATCGGCGCATCCTCGAGCGGCAGCTCCCGCAACGAGGGATTGAGGCAGGGCGTGTAGACCGGCAGCAGCGCCAGCGCCGCCCCCGACAGCACCAGCCGTTCGCTGACGCTCGACCATTCGACCACCGTCGCCCGCTCCCCGGCCTTCTCGACCACCGCGAACCACCGCCCCCAGGCGTTCCAATCCTCGGTGCCGGCGAGCCGCGGCAGGCTGACCAGCATGTGGTCGCGCGCCAGATCGTCGAGCACCCGCGGCACCGGCCGGCGTCCGTCGGCAAAATAGGGGTCGGTGTAGAACACCCCGTAGCGCAGCCGCGCCAGCCGCCGCACCTTGTCGTCGGGATCGGCCTCGGGCGTCGCCCCCGGCGCGCTCCACACCAGCGCGATCTCCGCCTCGCCGCCGGCTTCGGCGCTGACCAGCCGGATCCCCGGCATCAACAGGTCGGGCCGACGCGCCATCACCTCCTGCAACGGCCCCATGTGCACGCCGGTGACCAGCGGCGTCAGCATGTAGTTGTAGACCCGTTCGGTCGCCTTGATCCGCACCGCGCCGTTGGCGGTCCTGAGACTCTTCAGCGCATCGGCGAATTCGTGCGCCTGACGGCGGATCCGCGCCGCGATCTCGGCCAGTTCCTGCGCCTCGGCCGCCAGCGCCGCGCCGCCGCCGGAGCGCTCGAACAGCGCCGTGCGGGCGCAGTCTTCGAGCCGCGCGATCCGCCGGCTGACCGTCGCCTGGTTGACCCCGAGAACCTGGGCGGCCTCCGAGAAACTGCCGGTATCGACCACTTCGGCGAAGGTTCGGATCTCGTCCCAGTCGAGATCGTCGCGTTCGAAAGTGCCGGTTCGATCGGAGTTGCGCTGCATGGTCGGTCCCGCCCTGGCCCCATCGATCGAGCCGCGGCCGACGGGGTGGAATCTGGTAGCAGACCCGCATCGAGCCGCCTATCCCGACAAGGGATTACGCCCGCGGGCGCGGTCCGCGCCCTCTTCGCCGGCTGCGGCGGATTGCGCGGGGGGATGTGGCGATTTCACGCGAAGTCCGATCGCGGCTCGGGCTAGACTGCGGGCGACGCAAGTTCGGAGCTCCTCATGTTCGAATCCCTCGCAGACCAGCCGCCCGACGCCCTCCTCGCCCTGATCGGCCTGCATCGCGCCGACCCCCGGCCCACCAAGCTCGACCTCGGGGTCGGCGTCTATCGCGACGAGACCGGCGTCACGCCGATCATGGCGGCGGTGCGCGAGGCCGAACGCATCCTCCTCGACACCCGCACCACCAAGTCCTACCTCGGTCCGGAGGGCGATCCGGTCTTCGTCGATCTCCTGAAGCCGATCGTCTTCGGCGTCGATCCCGGTCCCCGTCTGCTCGGCGTCCAGACCCCCGGCGGCACCGGTGCGCTGCGGCTCGGCGCCGAACTGATCGCCGCCGCCCGTCCCGGCGCCCGTGTGCTGATCGGCACCCCGACCTGGCCCAATCATGCGCCGATCTTCACCGCCGCCGGCCTGACCCTGGTGCCCCACCGCTTCTTCGACGTCGCCGGCCAGCGCCTCGACATCGACGCGCTCGCCGCGGCGCTGGAGAGCGCCGGCCCCGGCGACGTGGTGCTGCTGCACGGCTGCTGCCACAACCCGACCGGCGGCGATCTCGACCGCGCCGCCTGGGCCCGCGTCGCCGCTCTGGTGCGCGCCCGCGGAATTCTGCCCTTCGTCGATCTCGCCTATCAGGGCCTCGGTGAGGGCCTCGACGAAGACGCCGCCGGGGTCCGCGCCCTCTTCGCCGATCTCGGCGAGGGCCTCGTGGCCTATTCCTGCGACAAGAACTTCGGCCTCTACCGCGACCGCGTCGGCGCCCTGTTCGGCCTCGCCGCGACCCCCGCCGCGGCGGAGGTGATGCGCTCCAACATGATCGCGCTGGCCCGCGTCAACTGGTCGATGCCGCCCGACCACGGCGCGGCGATCGTCCGCACCGTGCTCGAGAGCGCGACGCTGACCAGCCTGTGGCGCGACGAACTACTGCGCATGGGCACCCGCGTCCGCGCCGTCCGGGCGGCTCTCGCCGCCGCCGACCCGCGCCTCGCCTTCCTCACCACCCAGCACGGCATGTTCTCGACCTTGCCGATCGATCCGGCCCGAATCGCCGCGCTGCGCGCCGACCACGGCGTCTACATGGCCGGCTCCGGCCGCATCAACGTCGCCGGCCTGCAGGTCGGCGATGCCCCCGCCTTCGTCGCCGCCCTCGCCGCCGTGGGCTGGTCCGTCTGACGCATCCGAACCCGCGCCGGCGCTCCCTGCGGGGGGCGCCGTGCCGGAGGCTTCCCGATGTTCATCTCCTCCGAGCCCCGCATCCTCACCGCCGGCGACGCCATCGTCGAAGCCCTGATCGCCAACGGCATCGACGCCGTCTACGGCCTGCCCGGCGCCCAGCTCTATCCGCTGTTCGACGCGCTGGCCCGCCGGGCCGACCGCATCCGCACTTATTCGGCCCGCCACGAACAGACCTGCGGCTACATGGCCTTCGGCCACGCCCGTTCGACCGGCCGCCCCGGGGTGTTCGCGGTGGTCCCCGGACCCGGCGTGCTCAATGCCGGCGCGGCCCTGGTCACCGCCCTCGCCACCTCGACCCCGGTGCTGTGCCTGACCGGCCAGGTGCCCTCGGCCTTCCTGGGGCGCGGTCGCGGCCACCTCCACGAGATTCCCGACCAGCTCGCCACCTTGCGCGGCCTGACCAAATGGGCCGCACGGATCGAGCGCGTCGAGGACGCCCCGGCGATCCTCGACGAGGCCTTCGTGCGCATGCTGTCCGGCCGACCCGGCCCGGTGGCGGTCGAGATCGCCTGGGATACGCTCGGCCAGTCGGCGCCGATCCGCGCCCTCGGCCCGGCGACCCTCCCCGCCCCGCTCGCCCCTTCGGCAGACGCGGTCGAAGCCGCCGCGCGCCTCTTGGTCGCCGCGGAACGGCCGATGATCTTCCTCGGCACCGGGGCGCGGCACGCCGGCGACGCGGTCCGGGAACTCGCCGAACTGCTCGACGCGCCGGTGACGGCGTTCCGCGGCGGTCGCGGCATCGTGCCCGAGAGCCATCCGCTCGGCATCTCGGCGGTCGCCGCCCATGCCCTGTGGCCGGAGACCGACGCGCTGATCGGCATCGGTACGCGGCTCGAGCTGCCCTACATGCGCTGGACGGGCATGATGCGACTGATCGACCGCCCGGTCGCCCCGCCCCATCTCGTCCGCATCGACGTCGATCCGGAGGAGATGACTCGTCTGGTCGCCCATGCGCCGATCCTCGCCGACGCCGAGACCGGCACCCGTGCGCTCGTCGCCGCCGTCCGCCGCCTCGCCGCCGATCGCCCGGCCCGCGACGGCGGCGCCCGCCGCGCGGTGATCGCCGCCGCCAAGACGCAAGCCCGGGCCCGCATCGAAGGCGTCCAGCCGCAGCTCGGCTTCCTCGACGCGATCCGCCGCGCCCTGCCCGACGACGGCTTCCTGGTGCCCGAGCTCTGCCAGGTCGGCTTCACCTCCTACATCGGCTTCGACGTCCGCCGCCCCCGCACCTATGTCTCGGAAGGCTACCAGGGCACGCTCGGCGCCGGCTTCCCGACCGCGCTGGGCGTCAAGGCCGCCCATCCCGACGCGCCGGTGATCTCGGTGACCGGCGACGGCGGCTTCCTGTTCGGGGTCGGCGATCTCGCCACCGCGGTCCAGGAAGGCCTCGCCCTGGTGGTGGTGGTCTTCGACAACGGCGCCTATGGCAATGTCCGCCGCGATCAGAAGACCGCCTTCGACGGGCGCGTGCTCGGCTCGACCCTGACCAACCCCGACTTCCCGGCGCTCGCCCGGGCCTTCGGCGTCGACGCCCGCACGGCGATCACCGCGGCGGATCTGGAGCGGGAACTGGTGTCGGCGCTCGCCGCCCGGCGACCGACGGTGATCCACGTGCCGATCGAACCGGACAGCGAAGTCTCGGCCTGGCCCTTCATCCACCCCAGGTGAGCCGACCCGGCCGCGCTTCGGCGCGGCCGCTCAGATCGAGCCGTCGGCGACCCGGTGGCAGGCGACCCCGTCGAGAAGCGCCGGCACCTCGCGGCGGCAACGCTCGACGACGTGCGGGCAACGCGGATGGAAGTGGCAGCCCGTGGGCGGATCGATCGGGTTGGGGATCTCGCCGCGGGCCGGATCGCGCACCACGCTCGGCGCCTCGAGATCCGGCACCGCCTCGATCAACATCCGCGTATAGGGATGGCGCGGATCGTCGAACAGCGCCCGGGCCGGCCGCACCTCGACCAGCCGGCCGAGGTAGAGCACGCCGATGCGGTCGGCCATGTGCCGGACCACCGCCAGATTGTGGCTGATGAACAGATAGGTCAGACCGAGTCGATCCTGGAGATCGGCCATCAGATTGAGGATCTGCGCCTGGACCGAGACGTCGAGCGCCGAGGTCGGCTCGTCGCAGACGATGAACGCCGGTTCCGCCGAAAGCGCCCGGGCGATGGCGATGCGCTGGCGCTGGCCGCCGGAGAACTGGTGCGGATATTTGACCCGATCGGCCGGCGCCAGACCGACCAGCGCCAAGAGCTCGCCGACCCGCCGCTCGATCGCCCGGGAATCGGTGAGCACGCCGAAGGTCACCACCGGCTCGGCGACGATGCGCCCGACCGTCCAGCGCGGATTGAGGCTGGCGTAGGGGTCCTGGAAGATCATCTGGATCTTGCGCCGCAGCGCCTGCCGCTCGGCGCGCGGCGTCGCCGGGTCGTCGACCGCGGTGCCGTCGATGGTCACCCGCCCGGCGGAGCGCTCCAGCAGGCCGACCACCATCCGCGCCACCGTCGACTTGCCCGAGCCCGATTCGCCGACCAGCGCGAAGGTCTCGCCCCGGCCGATCTCGAAAGTGACGTGATCGACCGCGGTCACCAGCCGTCGCGGTGCCCCCGACATCATCCGTTCGAGCGCCGACGCCGAGACGTCGAACACCTTGCGCAGATCGGAGACCCGCACCAACGGCGGGACTTCGGCGGGCGGCACGGCCGCGGCGATGGGGGTCTCGCCCTCGCTCATGCCCGCACCTCCGCGTCGTGCCCGAGGATCGGGTCGAAACACGCCGCCGCGGTGCGATCGAACGACGCCAGTTGCGGCCGCTCGACGCGACAGCGGTCGAGCACCCGGTCGCAGCGCGGATTGAAGGCGCAGCCTTGCGGAATCGCGTCGAGCCGCGGCATCGAGCCGGGGATCTGGCGCAAGCGGGCGTGATCCGAGCGCAGGCTGGGGATCGAGCCCATCAGTCCGGCGGTGTAGGGATGGTGCGGCCGGCCGATCACCTCGCGCACCGGCCCGATCTCGACGATCCGCCCGGCATACATCACCGCCACCCGATCGGCGATCTGGGCGATCACTCCCATGTCGTGGGTGATCAGCATCACCGCCATGCCGTGGTCCCGGGTCAGGCGGCGGAGCAGCGCGATGATCTGCGCCTGCACCGAGACGTCCAGCGCCGTGGTCGGCTCGTCGGCGACCACCACGTCGGGCCCGGCGGCGAGCGCCAGGGCGATCACCACCCGCTGGCGCATGCCGCCTGAGAACTCGTGCGGATGAGCCATCAATCGTTCCGCCGCCGCCGGAATCCCGACCTCCTCGAGCAGGAACACCGCACGGTCGCGGGCCTGCGCCCAGGTCATGGCGGCATGGGTGCGGATGGTCTCGATCAGCTGGTCGCCGATCTTCATCAGGGGATCGAGGCTGGTCAGCGGATCCTGGAAGATCATGCCGATCTGCTTGCCGCGCACCTTGCGCATCTCGTCGCGCGGCAGATTGTCGATGCGCCGCCCGGCGAGGCGGATCTCGCCCGAGGCGATCCGCCCCGGCGGTTCGACGAGACCGATCACCGCAGTGCCGGTCAGCGACTTGCCGGCCCCCGATTCGCCGACCACGCCGAGCACTTCGCCCTTAGCGATGTCGAAGGAGATGCCGTCGATGGCGCGCAGCGGTCCGCGACGGGTGGCGAATTCGATCACCAGATCGCGCACCGAGAGAACGGAATCGGTCATGTCGTCCCTACTCATCGCAGCTTCGGATTGAGCGCTTCGCGCAGCCAGTCGCCGAGGATGTTGACCGCCAGCGCCAGTCCCGCCAGCACCACCCCGGGGAAGAACACGATCCACCACTCTCCCGACATCAGGAAGTCGTTGCCGACCCGGACCAGGGTGCCGAGTGAAGGGTGACTCGGCGGCAGGCCGACTCCGAGGAAGGACAAGGTCGCCTCGGTGATGATCGCCAGCGCCAGATTGATCGTGGCGATCACCGTCACCGGCCCGAGCACGTTGGGCAGGACATGGCCGGTGAGGATCTTCCACGACGGCACGCCGATCAGCCGCGCCGCCTGGACATAGTCGCGATGCCGCTCCTGCAGCGTCGAGGCGCGCACCGTGCGGGCATATTGGACCCAGAAGGCCAGCCCGATCGACACCACCAGCACCCAGAATTCGCCGCCCTGCAGCCGCTGATCGCCGAGCAGCGCCCGAGCCGCACCGTTGACCAGCAGCGCCGTCAGGATCGCCGGGAAAGTCAGCTGCACGTCGGCGGCGCGCATGATCAGCGTGTCGAACAGCCCGCCGAAATAGCCGGAGATCAACCCGAGAGTGACCCCGAGCAAAATCGCCACGCCGACCGCCGCGAGGCTGATGCCGATCGACATCTGCGCGCCGTAGAGCAGCGCGGAGAGGAGATCGCGGCCCTGATCGTCGGTGCCGATCAGGAAGCGCGGGTCGCCGCCCTCCATCCAGGCCGGCGGCAGGCGCGAGTCCATCAGATCGAGGGACGCCAGATCGAGCGGATTGGTCGGGGCGATCCACTGCGCGGCGAGCGCCGCGGCGATGATCGTCACCGCGAAGACCGCGGCGATCATCACCACCCACGAGCGGGTGAAGGAATAGAGCAGGTGGGACTCGGCGATCGCCGCGAACCGCCGGAGAATCGCCGCGGCGAACCCGGCGTCCGGATCGGGGGTCTCGGCCATCACACTCTCCCCGACATGCGGATGCGCGGGTCGATCGCCCGATAGATCAGGTCGACGATCAGGTTGATCGTCACGAAGATCACCGCGGTCAGCAGAAGATAGGCCGCCATGATCGGAATGTCGGCGTTCTGCACCGCCTGGATGAACAGGAGCCCCATCCCCGGCCACTGGAACACCGTCTCGGTGATGATCGAGAAGGCGATGATCGAGCCGATCTGCAGGCCGATGATCGTCACCACCGGCACCAGGGTGTTCTTCAGCGCATGGCGGAAATGGATCGCCCGGTCGGTCAGCCCACGGGCGCGGGCGAAGCGGATGTAGTCGGTGCGCAGCACCTCGAGCATCTCCGAGCGCACCAGCCGCATCACCAACGTCAGCTGGAACAACCCGAGGGTCACCGCCGGCAGGATCAGGGCGCGCAGCCCCGAGCCGGTGAGGAATCCGGTCTGCCAGAAGCCCAGCGACACCACCTCGCCACGGCCGTAGGACGGCAGCCAGTGCAGGGTCACCGAGAACAGGTAGATCAGCAGGATGCCGATCAGGAAGGTCGGCAGCGACACGCCGATCAGCGATCCGGCCATGATCAGCCGCGACAGGGCGCCGTCGCGATGGATGCCGGTGTGGACGCCGAGCGGGATCCCGGCGGCGATGGCGAAGATCGAGGCGGCGAGCGACAGTTCCAGGGTCGCCGGCAGCCGCGCCGCGATCAGGTCGGTGACCGGGGCGCGGAACTTGTAGGAGATGCCGAAGTCGAAATGCAGGGCGTTCCAGATGAACCGCCCGCACTGCACCAGGAGACCGTCGTCGAGCCCGAGTTCGGCCCTCAGCCGATCGCGCTCGGCGATGCCGATGTCCTGACCGACCATCTGGTTGACGGGGTCACCGACGAAGCGGAACAGCGTGAAGGCGACGATCGCCACCACCACCATCACCAGGATCGCCTCGAGGAGACGCCGCACGAGATAGGACGACATGAGGGCCTTTCGCAAACCGCGCGAGGAGGGGCACCCGGCCGGAGCCCGGCCGGGTGGATCGCGGGGGAGATCGATCAGTCCTGCTTCTGAGCCCAGGCGAAGATGATCGAATTGTCGGCGCGCTGCGGGATCTTGACCTTCTTCGACACGCCCCAGGCCAGCGCCTGCTGGTGCAGCGGGATGAAGGCGACCTCGTCGATCAGGATCTTGAAGGCGTCGTAGATCAGCGCGTCGCGCTTGGCGGCGTTCGTCTCGACCAGCACCTGCTTGGCCAGTTCGTCGACCTTCGGGTTGCAATAGCCGCCGTAGTTGAACGGCCCGCCGTTGCCCTTCTCGTCGCGACAGCCGGCATTGTTCTGCAGGATGTTGAAGCTGTCGAAGGAGCTCGGGGTCCAGCCCAGCATGCCGAAGGAGGTGTCGTAGCCGCCGGCCGGTCCGGCGCGACCGAAGAACTGCGCCTTGGGTTGGGCCTGCAGCGTCACCTTGACGCCGATGCGAGCGAGCATCGAGGTCGCCGCTTGGCAGATCGCCTCGTCGTTGACGTAGCGATCGTTGGGGCAGTGCATGGTCAGCTCGAAGCCATCCGGGTAGCCGGCTTCGGCGAGCAGCTTCTTGGCGTCGGCGGGATCATAGGCGAGACGCTTGAACTCCGCGCCGCGCGAATAGAGCAGGGGCGAAATCATCAGGGCGCTCGGCACCGCCAGATTGCGCATGACCTTGGACTTGATCGCCTCGATGTCGATCGCCTCCATGAAGGCCTTGCGGACGCGCACGTCCTTGAACGGGTTCTTGCCCTTGACGTTCGAATAGAGCAGTTCGTCGCGCTTCTGGTCCATGAAGAAGTGGATGGTGCGCAGCTCCGGCCCGGTCAGCACGTCGGTGGTCGGGTTGTCCTGGATGCGCTTCATGTCCTGGACCGGCACCGGCTCGATCAGGTCGACCTCGCCCGACAGCAGCGCCGCGACCCGGGTCGCCGGTGACTTGATGGTGGTGAACACCACCTCGTCGACGTTGTGCTTCTTGTTGGCCTTGTCCCACCAGCCGGCGAAGGGCTTGTAGACGGTCTTCACCCCCGGCTCGTGGGAGACGATCACGAAGGGCCCGGTGCCGTTGGCCTTCAGCGCGAAATTGTTGAGCTCCTTGCCGGTCTGCGGCTGCGGTTTGGTTGCGCCGTTGGCCTCGGCCCAGGACTTGGACATGATCGACCAGCTGTCCCATTCCGCATTGAGGATCGGATTGGGCGAGGCGAGGACGAAATCGACGGTGTGGTCGTCGACCTTGACCACCTTGGCGTCGGCCGGCAGGCGGGTCGCCAGTTCCGAACCCGGCAGTCGCACGCGCTCGGCGGAGAAGACCACGTCGTCGGCGGTGAAGTCCTCGCCGTTGTGGAACTTGACGCCCTTGCGCAGATGGAAGCGCCACTTGAGCGGATCGACGATCTCCCAACTCTCGGCGAGCGCCGGAACGATCTTGAGGTTCTCGTCGCGCCGGGTCAGCCCCTCGTAGACGTTGGCGAGGGCTCCGAGCGAGAAAGTCTCGTTGAGCGTATAGGGGTCGAGCGAATTGAGATCACCCTGGAACGCGTAACGGAACGTCGTTGCCGCCGCGGGTTCGACCCCCAACGTCACGCTCGACAGACCCGCCGCCAGCAACGCCGCCAAAACGACTTTCCGCATGCGCATCACGAACCTCCGGATTCGACCACTGGACATCGAAAACGACCACGGCTTCGCGAAAAGCCGCCGCGATCTACCATTTTTCGACCTGACCGGCAGTCTATGTCTAGATTTAATCGCTTTCCAGTGCGAAATATGGGCGTGGCGCGCTTATGGTCATTTTTCCCGAATGCCACCCCTGCCCCGACGCGGTTGCCAAGCCGGCGAAATCGCGCTCGACTACCCCTTCGGCGACATGGTGTCGCTGCCGCGACGGGCGCTCTCCCGCCTTGACACTTCCGAGGACTCCCTACCCATGCCGATCATCAACCGGGTCGCCGAGATCGCCGACGAGGCCGCCGAATGGCGCCGCGACTTCCATCGTCACCCGGAACTGCTCTACGAGGTCCATCGGACATCGGCCCGGGTCGCCGAGCTGCTGACGTCCTTCGGCTGTGACGAGGTGGTCACTGGTCTCGGCCGCACCGGCGTGGTCGCCGTGGTGCACGGCCGCGCCCCCGGCCGCACCCTCGGCCTGCGCGCCGACATGGACGCCCTGCCGATCACCGAGACCCGCGTCTCCGACCACGCCTCGACCGTGCCCGGCCTGATGCATGCCTGCGGCCACGACGGCCACACCGCCATGCTGCTCGGCGCGGCACGCCATCTCACCGAGACCCGCAACTTCGCCGGAACTGCCGTACTGATCTTCCAGCCCGCCGAAGAAGGCGGCGCCGGCGCCAAGGCGATGATCGACGACGGCCTGATGGAGCGCTTCGGCATCGAAGAGGTCTACGGCATGCACAACATGCCGGGCCTGGAGCTCGGACGCTTCGCCACCCGCACCGGGGCGATCATGGCCGCCTCGAACACCTTCGAGATCCGCCTCAAGGGCCACGGCGGTCACGCCGCCAAGCCGCACATCTGCATCGATCCGATCGTCGCCGGCGCCCACATCGTCACCGCCCTGCAGGCGATCGTCGCCCGCGGCGTCGATCCGGTCGACAGCGCCGTCGTGTCGATCACCCGCTTCCACGCCGGCACCACCGCCAACAACATCATTCCGCAGACCGCGGTGATCGGCGGCACGGTGCGCACCCTGCAGGAGGAGACCCGGACCTTCATCAAGCAGCGTTTCGCCGACGTCGTCGAAGGCACCGCGCGGGCCCATGGCGTCGAGGTCGAACTCGACTATGAATGGGGCTATCCGGTCGTCGTCAACCACCCGGAAGAGACCGAATTCGCCGCTTCGGTGGCCCGCGGCATCGTCGGCGTCGACGAGGTCTCGACCGAGATGGATCCGTCGCTCGGTGGCGAGGACTTCGCCTACATGCTGCAGGCCCGCCCCGGCGCCTTCCTGTTCATCGGCAACGGCCCGACCGCCGGCCTCCATCATCCCGACTACGACTTCGACGACCGCCTGCTGCCCTACGGCATCAGTTTCTGGGTGAAGCTGGTCGAGACCGCCCTGCCGACCTGACGGCGCCGCGACCGCTCTCGCGGCTCGACCGGGGTCAGGCCCGGCCGAGCCGGATCAGGAGGTCGGCGACGATCTCTTCGGGCGTACCGGCGATGTCGACCACCAGCGCGTCCTGCGGATCCTCGAGGGTCGCGAACTGGCTGCCGAGCAGCGTCGGGTTCATGTAGTGGCCCTGGCGGGCGGCGAGCCGCGCCGCGATCACCGCCGGATCGCCCTTCAGATGGACGAAGGTCACGTCGCCCGCGGGCGACAGAATTTCGCGATAGGCCTGTTTCAGCGCCGAGCAGGCGATCACCCGATCGACGCCCGCCGCCTGCCAGCCCTCGATCGCCGCCCGCAGCGCGAGGAGCCACGGCCGCCGATCCTCGTCCTGGAGTTCGATGCCCGCCCGCATCTTCTCGACGTTGGCCGGCGGATGGAACCCGTCGGCGTCGGCGAAGCCACAGCCCAGACGGTCGGCCAGCATCCGGCCGACCGTCGACTTGCCGGACCCCGCCACTCCCATCAAGATCACGATCATCGACCCCTCCCCCACTCCGACCAGGTCTGCGGCGTCTGCGCCCCGGCCATCTTGGTGCATTCCTCGATCGACCAGAAGCCGCCGTCGTCGACGGCGCCGAAACGCCACCGCCCGGGACGCGAGGCGACCCGGGCGGCGCGAGACGAAACGGGAGAGGTGTCAGAAGCGATAGGCGAGACCCCCGCCGATCACCAACGGATCGAGCTGCACCTTGGACGACACCGGCAGGCCGTAGAGCGTGCCGGTGGTGTTGGTGTGGAGATAGGCCTTCTTGACGTCGAGATAGGCGCCGAGTTGCTCGGTGAACATGTAGTCGGCGCCGACCTGCGCCACCGCGCCGACCGCCGCGTCGGTCTGCATCGCCTTCAGCGCGCGGCTGTGGTTCTCGAACATCAGCATGAACATCGCACCGGCCCCGACATAGGGCCGGAAGGCGCCGAGTTCGGTCAGGTGATAGTGCCCGGTCAGCGCCGTCGGCCCGTAGACGATCGTCCCGAGGGTGCCGAGCGACTGGACCGATCCCGCGCCCTTGATGGTCGGCGACGGCGGGAACCCGCCGGTGAAGGACACCGCCCAGTTGGGGCTGAAATAATAACCGACTTCGACGCCGAGGGTGGCGTGGTCGTTGATCTCGATGGTGCCCTTCGGCACGATCGAGCCGTTGAGACTGATGTGGGCACCCTCGTTCAGAAACAGTCCGGCCGGACCGATGTGCACGAAGAAGTTCTTGTCGTCGGCTCGGGCGCTCGCGACGCCGGCACTCAAGCCCACCGCCACCGCGAGGGTCAGGCATTTCCCGGTCAAGACCGATCCTCCTCGTGACTCCCGCCCACCGCGAAGGGTCGCGAAGAGGGGTCTCGATGTGCACGAATCACATTGTGGAAGAATCGGCCGGAACCCGGCTCCATGCAAGGGATTTCGCCACTTTCCGCAGGGTCGGTGTTCGCCCTCGTCCCGCCTGTTCGAGGCTTCCGCAGGGTCGGCGATCAGGCGGCCGGACGCAGGCAGGCGCCGATCTTGCCGAGCAGGCGTTCCATGTCGACCGGTTTGGTGTCGAAGTCGGCACAGCCGACCGCCAGACTCTTGGCGCGATCGCTCGACAGGGCATGGGCGGTCAGCGTGATCACCGGGATATGCGCGGTATCGGGATCGGCCTTGATGATCGTGGTCGCCTCCCAGCCGTCCATGTCGCCGAGCGCCACGTCCATCAGGATCACGTCGGGCGCCTCGGATTTGGCCATCGCCACCCCCGCCGGCCCATCGACCGCCAGACAGGTCACGAACCCGTGGCGCGCGAGGCGGCGCGACAGCATGTCGCGATTCAATTCGTTGTCTTCGACGATCAGGATCTTAGCCATTCGCCACCATCGCCATCACTGGAGTGTCGCTCTCGGCATCGTCGTCGATGCTCTTCGAATACCGCTGGGCGCCGGCCAACTGGCCGACCGGGGTCACCGCCGGAGCCGCGCGTCCCGCCGGCAGGACGATCGTGAAGCGACTGCCTTTTCCGACTTCGGTCTCCACGCTCACCGACCCGCCCATCAAGTGGCACAGCTTCTGGGTCAGGGCCAGCCCGATCCCGGTGCCGCCGTATTTGGCGTTGGTCAGGTCGTCGCCGACGCTGAACTGTTCGAACAGCCACGGCAGTTCGCCGGCCGGGATGCCGGGGCCGTCGTCGACCACTTCGAAGGCCACCGCGTCGCCGTCCGGCCCGTCGATGCGTCGGACGATCACGTCGACATGACCGTCGCGGGTGAACTTCACGGCGTTCTCGATGACGTTGAGCAACACGCACTGGATCTTCGGCATGTCGCCGATCATCAGCTCGGGGCTGCCCTCGAGATGCAGGCCGATCCGGTTGCGGTGCTCCTGCGCCAGCGTCTCCAGCCCATCGACGACCGAGGTCAGGAGCTTCTTCACCGCGAAGGTCTCGTTGAAGAACTCGACGTGCCCGGCTTCGAGCTTGGAAAGATCGAGGACGTTGTTGACCAGCCGCAGCAGGTGCTGGCCCGACGACAGGATCTTGCGGAAGTCGCTCGAATTCGAATGGTCGCCGGTGTCTTCGGCTTCCTCGAGCAGCATCTGGCTGTAGCCGATCACCGCATTGAGCGGCGTGCGCAACTCGTGACTCATCTTGGCCAGGAATTCCGATTTGGCGGTACTGGCCCGCTCCGCATCGGCCGCGGCGCGCCGCAGGTCGCTCGCCGTGTCGAGATGGCGCCGCATCTCCTGCTCGATCTCCGACTGCGAGGCCAGCGCCCGCGCGTAATAGACCGCCATCATCGACACGTAGAGCGCCGAGGCGCAGGTCGAGATCAGGCCGAGGACCTGGATGTCGGCGAGCGGGATGCCGTTGTCGGGCGGCGGCAGGACATAGTAGGTGACGCCGAACACTGCCAGGTTGGCGAAGAACTGGATCAGCACGGCGTTGCGCAGCTTGCGCGAATTGCCGATGTAGAAGAACGCCAGCAGCGGGATCGTCAACACCCACGACAGGGTCGGCGACGTCACCGCGCCGTTGAAGTAGCAGCTCCACAGGATGCAGAAGATCAGGTTCTCGATCGACAGCATCGCCAGCAGATCGTAGCGCACCTTCATCTTCAGCAGCGGCGGGAACACCCAGAATCCGGTGATCGACGCCGCCAGCACGACGATGTCCCACCCGGGTGTCGGGCTGACGATCCACAGCGAGATCGGCACCGTGTTGCCGAGGAACGGCCCGCACAGATGGCTGATCAGGAACAGTCGCGCGAGTTTGCGCTGATTCTTGTCGTTGGCCATCGTCGGCGGAATGAACCAGTCGACGATGTGGCCCAACCGCGCCGCGACGGTATGTGAATAGGAATCCATCGTCCCCGCCTCTCGCTCGCCCCCCGGGCCCGCAGGCTTTGGACGATCGGAGCACGCCCTCACTTAAATTCGAGTAAATCCGCCGCAAATCGGCCCCGAGCGGCGGCCCGCCGGCGCGCCCTCGGCGGCGGCCGGCGGCGGTCGGGCGATTCGTCCTGCGGGTCAGCCGACAGGATGACCCAGGGTATTCGAGCAAGTTGACGTGGTAAATATTAATCATTCAAAAAACGAGCGGATCCATTTAACTCTCGTTTAAGTGGACCTAGCGTAATGATCACCCACGTCGAACGCAAAACGGGACGGAGTTGGAAAAAATGATTAACACGCGCTTCATCAAGACAAATCCCGAAGCTCTCACGGGAAGCATGCGCGATTTCCGCGTCCAGTCTGGGGCCGATCTACTTCAGCGCGGTGACAAGTTCTTCCACTGGCAGAATACCCGCCGTGAAAATGGCCTGTGGCCCTTCTCGCGCTCCACCCAGGCCGGCCCCGGCACGGTCTGCGATGCCGCCGACGATCGTGGCAATCCCATCCACGGCGTGAACTTCGCTTCGCAGGACTACCTCAGCCTGTCGGCCCATCCGGTGATGCGGGCGGTGGCGATCGAGACCATCCGCAGCCACGGCGTCCACTCCGCCGGCTCATCGGCCCTGGTCGGCAACACCAATCTGTCGGTCGAGCTCGAGCGGCGCATCGCCGACTATCTGCAGATGGAGGAGGCGATCCTCTACCCGACGGGTTGGGCCGCCGGCTACGGCATCATCCGCGGCCTGGTGCGCTCCGCCGACCACATCGTCATGGACCAGCTGAGCCACGTCTGTCTGCAGGAGGGCGCCAACGCCGCCACCCGCAACATCCATCAGTTCCGCCACCTCGACGTCGAGCATTGCCGCCGCAAGCTGGCCGGCATCCGCGCCTCCGACACCGAGAACGGCATCCTGGTGGTGACCGAGGGTCTGTTCTCGATGGACTCCGACACCCCGAACATCGCCGCCCTGCAGGAGGTCTGCCACGAATACGGCGCCACCCTGGTGGTCGACGTCGCCCACGACTTCGGCGCCCTCGGCGACGGCCGCGGCCACATCGGCCTGCAGGCCATGCTCGGCCGGGTCGATCTGGTGATGGGCAGCTTCTCCAAGACCTTCGGCTCGAACGGCGGCTTCGTCGCCTGCCACAGCCGGGCGATCAAGGAATACCTGCGCTTCTACAGCCCCTCGGCGACCTTCTCCAACGCCCTGTCGCCGATGCAGGCGGCGGTGGTCCTGAAGGCCCTCGACATCGTCGACTCCGCCGAAGGCGTCGAACTGCGCGCCAAGCTGCTGCACAACGTCAACCTGCTGCGCAGCACCCTGACCGCCAACGGTCTCGAGTACTACGGCGATCCCTCGGCGATCGTCGCCGTCAAGATGGGCACCGAAGGTCTCGCCCGTCTGGTCAGCCGCCGGCTGCCGGTGCTCGGCCTGCTCTCCAACCTGGTCGAGTACCCGGCCGTCGCCAAGGGCGCCGCCCGCTTCCGCATGCAGGTGATGGCCGGCCACACCGAGGACAACATCGTCCGCGCCGTGGCGATCATGAAACAGGCGGTGACCGAGGCCCGCGCCGAGCTCGAACAGGTCGGCGAGACCCGCGCCGCCGCCGCCTGAGCCGCGACATCGCAACCCTCTCGAAACGGCAAAGCCCCCGACGCGATGCGGCGGGGGCTTTCGGCCGTCGATTCAGGGTCGATCGATCAGAACTTGTAGGCGAGCGACAGGTGCAGCGTGTCGGCGACCTGGGCATGGATCCCGGTCAGGCCGGGGAATGCGACCTGCGAGACGTTGTGGGTCTTGCCGTAGTCGGAATGGCGATAGTCGACACCGGCGATCCAGTTGTCGGTCAACGCCAGATCGGCACCGCCGCCCACCGTCCAGCCGGTGCGCGTGTTGGTGAAGGTCTCCTTGGTCGACGTCGGCAGATAGACGTAAGTGTTCTCGATGTTGGCGAAGGCCACGCCGCCGGTGCCATAGACCAGCACCCGCTCGAAGCCGACACCGAGACGCCCGCGCACCGACCCTTGCCAGTGGGTGTTGTCGCGGCCCTTGCCGATCGGCGCATCGCGGAAGCCGCCGTTGACGTTGGTCGCTTCGAAGTCGCCTTCGATACCGGCGACGAACAGCCCCAACTGGTAATTGGCGCCGAGGCGGGCGCCGATCGAGCCGCCGGTCGGGTTGAAGTCGTAGACCAGTCCGGTCGGCGCACCGTTGGCGGTGTAGGTCTCCACCGCGTGATCGTTCTGCCAGGTGTGGCCGGCGATCAGCCCGCCGTAGACGCCCGACCAGGAGAACGGTTCCGGCGCCACGGGCACCACCTTCGGCCCGCGCAGGGCGAGATCGGCGCCTTGGGCAGCGGTCGAAGCGAGAGCGAACGTCATCGCGACCCCCGTCAAGATCGCCGCGAGGTGGCGGCCACAATGGGCAATGTCCGATCGACTCATCCGTGTCACTCCGATCTTCTCGTGTGACCCGATCCTAGGGTGACATGGTTAACGGGAGCTTTACGCGCTCGCGCACAGTCGCCGTTCCGCGGAAATCCGCCACGGATCCCCGACCATCGACCCACCACCTGACGTCGCGTCCACGCAGACGATCGCGGAAGCTGTGCCGTTCGTCGTCGCACCACACGAAATTTTAAACTTCGTCTATTTAAATGTGACCGTCGTCTCGGACCATCAGCGAAGTCAGGCACCGATGTTGAATCAGGCTCTGTGGGTCATCGACTCGTTCATTCCCGGCAAGGCGACGATGGAACGCGCCGACCTCAGCGTCGCGCGCAATTTCGTCTTCACACACCTGATCGGGCCGACCCTTTCGCAGGTCATCGGCGTCTATCTCTACCGCACCGATCCCGAGCCCGGCTTCGCCTGCTGGACGATGATCACCTGCATCACCCTGTTCTGGGTGCTGCCGGTCATCTACCGCTGGACCGGAAATCTGCCGATGGTCTCGATTCTGTCGGTGCAGTTGCTGACCTTCACCTCGCTGTTCGGCACGTTCAACTACGGTGGCGTCAGTTCACCGTTCCTGCCGTGGCTGAGTGTCGCCCTGTTGCTCGGCTTCTTCTATCTCGCCGGCCGCACCCTGATCGTCCTCGGCCTGTTCGCCGTGAACTTCCTGGTGTTCGTCATCGCCTATCTGCACTTCGGTTTCCCCGAGATCGTGCCGCTGACCCAGCTCGAGAGCGTCGGCTGGATCTCGATCCTGTCGGCCACGGTCTACATGTCGTGGATGGCGATCTACTACGCCAACATCATGTCGATGCGCTCCGAACTCGAAATCGAGATGGAGCGCCATCGCAAGACCACCGAGAATCTGGTCGAGACCAAGAGTCGCGCCGACGACGCCAGCCGCGCCAAGTCGATCTTCCTCGCCAAGATGAGCCACGAATTCCGCACGCCCTTGAACGCCATCATCGGCTACAGCGAACTGGTGTTGGAGACCCTCGAATTCGAGGCCGGCTCGCCCCAGACCGTGTCAGACCTCAACCGCATCAACGCCTCCGGCAAACATCTGCTGGCGCTGATCAACGACATCCTCGACCTCTCCAAGATCGAGTCCGACACCGTCGAGTTGACCGCCGTCGAATTCAGCCTCGACCGCTTCTGCAACGACCTCGCCCAGACGGTCGAGCCGATGGTCGCCAAGAACTTCAACACCCTGTCGCTCCAGGGCGTCGGCCGCCTCGGCACCGTCGTCGCCGACGAGACCAAGCTGCGCCAGATCCTGCTCAACCTGCTGAGCAACGCCGCCAAGTTCACCAACCGCGGCGCGGTCACACTGGGGGTCAAGCGGCAGAAGATCAGCGACCTCGACTGGGTCGAGTTCCGCGTCGTCGACACCGGCATCGGCATCGCTTCGACCGAACTCCAGAAGCTCTTCGCCAATTACCAGCAGGCCTCGGCCTCGACCTCGCGCAAATACGGCGGCACCGGCCTCGGTCTGGCGATCAGCCAGCGGCTCAGCGCCTTCATGGGCGGCAGCATCGCCGTGACCAGCGAGCCGGGCCGCGGCTCGTGCTTCACCGTACGGGTGCCGGTGACCGGCCCGGCCGAGCCGACGTCGTCCCTGTTCTTCGACTCGTCCCCCAAGTCTCTTGCCACAGTGATTTGACCCCATGTCCTTGCAAACCGCGATCCGATCGTCCGTCGCGCCGACCGAAGCCCCGAGCACCGGCCTCGACGCTCCGCCGCGCCTGTTGATCGTCGACGACATCGGCGACAACCGCACCATCCTGTCGCGACGCTTTCTGCGACGCGGCTATGAGGTGATGGAGGCCGAGAGCGGTGCCGAAGCGCTGGCGCTGATCGACCGCGAATCCTTCGATGCGGTGCTGCTCGACGTCATGATGCCGGGCATCGACGGCATCGAGGTGCTGCGGCGCATCCGGTCCACCCTGTCGCCGCTCGATCTGCCGGTGATCATGGTGACCGCCAAGAGCCAGAGCGAGGACATCGTCGAGGCCCTCGAGCTGAAGGCCAACGACTACGTCACCAAGCCCGTCGACTTCGCCGTGGCGCTCGCCCGGGTCACCGCCCAGATCGACCGCAAGCGCGCCGAAGACGAGATCAAGCGCGCCAACGCCAGCCTCAAGGACGTCAACGACAGCCTGGAGAAGCGCATCGCCGAGCGCACCGTGGCGCTGGTCGAGGCCAATCGCCAGCTCAAGGAAGAGATCCAGCAGCGCCAGCGCTCCGAGGCCGAGATCCGCCAGCTCGCCCTGCACGACGCTCTGACCGGGCTCGCCAATCGCGTGCTGTTCCGCGACGAGTTGGAGAAGGTGCTGGCCACCGCGACCGGCGACACCGAACGCCTCGCCGTGCTGTTCATCGATCTCGACGGCTTCAAGGGGGTCAACGATTCCCTCGGCCATTCGATCGGCGACGTCCTGCTCAAGGACATCGCCCAGGATCTGCGCGGCCTGATCGCCGGTCGCGACGTCATCGCCCGCCTCGGCGGCGACGAATTCGCCATTCTCCACCATTGCGACGGCCGCCCCGACAGCGCCGCCCGCCTCGCCGAGCGGATCATCCGCACCGTCGCGGCCACCCGCAGCATCGACGGCCAGATGTTGGCGGTCGGTGCCAGCGTCGGCATCGTCGTCACATCGGGCGCCGGCAAGACTCCGGAAGAGCTGCTGCGCAACGCCGACCTCGCCATGTACAAGGCCAAGGCCGACGGTCGCGGCATCTACCGCGTCTTCGATCCGGCGATGGACGCCATGGTCCAGGAACGCCGTCAGCTCGAGGTCGAGATGCTGACCGCCTTCGTCCAGGGCCAGTTCCGCGTCTATTACCAGCCGCTGATCTCGCTCGGCAGCAACCGCATCTGCGGCTTCGAGGCGTTGCTGCGCTGGCAGCATCCGGAACGCGGCCTGATCTCGCCGGTCGACTTCGTGCCGGTCGCCGAAGACACCGGGCTGATCGTCCAGCTCGACGACTGGGTGCTGCGCGAAGCCTGCATGGAAGCCGCCAAGTGGGGCGACGACATCCGAATCGGCGTCAACGTCTCGCCGGTCCAATTCACCCGCGGCAACATCGTCAATTCGGTGATCGGCGCCCTCGCGGTGTCCGGTCTCAAGCCGAGCCGGCTGGAGATCGAAATCACCGAATCGGTGCTGCTCGAAGGGTCCGAGCAGACCCTCAAGATGCTGACCCAGCTCCGCCAGATCGGCGCCCGCATCGTCATGGACGACTTCGGCACCGGCTATTCGAGCCTCGGCTATCTGCGCGCCTTCCAGTTCGACAAGATCAAGATCGATCAGTCCTTCGTCCGCGACATCGCCGGGACCACCGGCAACGGCGCGATCGTCCAGGCGATTGCCGAACTCGGCCGCAAGTTCGGCATCGCCACCACCGCCGAAGGCGTCGAGACCCAGGAGCAGTTGCAACTGGTGATCAGCGAGGGCTGTTCGGAGGCCCAGGGCTGGATCTTCAGCCAGCCGATCCCGGCCAGCAAGATTCTGGCGCTCCTGACCATGCAGAGCGCGGTCAACGTCGAACTGCTGAAACAGTGCGTCGGGCTCGCCTGAGCGCCGCCGATCACCGCGCCGGTTCGATCGTCAGGCACCGCTTGCCGTCGTGACCGCAGGTCGCACCCGCGGCGAGTTCGATCGCCAGCGTCAGCCGTCCCGCGGCCAGCATCGGCCCGATCGCCGGATCCGCGGTGAGTGCGGCTCGCGCCGCGGCGATCACCGCCTTCGACCGCCACGGCGCCGGCACCCCGAGCGTCAGCCGCAGCGCCGCCGGTGCGCCCGGCGTCAGCGCCGCCGCCACGTCGCAGATCTGCGGCAGGTCGAACAGCACCGCGTCGAGCCGGGCGAGCGTCGGGGTCGCCCCGGCGTCTCCCATCGCGCCGTCGTCGAGCCGCCCGGTCGGCTCCAGTCGCCGCAACACCGAGCCGCAGGCGCAGGGGCCGGCGACGAGGTGGCCGCGATCGCCGGTGCGGTAGCGCACCAGCGGCGTCGCCCGCCGCGAGAGCGTGGTCACCACGATCTCGCCCTCGACGCCGTCGGCGAGCCGCTCGCCACTCCTCGGATCGACCACCTCGATCAGCAGATCGGCCTCGCGCAGGTGCAGGCCCCCATGGGCCGCGCAGTCGACCGCACCGCCCCAACCGGTCTCGGTCATCCCCCAATGGTCATGGACCTCGGCGCCCCAGGCCGCAGCGAGGCCGCGCCGCAGGCTCGCCGCCGCCGGTTCCGAACTGGTCAGCACGGCGCGCAGCCGGATCGGCGTTCCGCCGTCGGCGAGCGACACCCGCGCCGCCGCCAGCAGTCGCACCGGCGGCCCGGCGGCGACCGTCGCGCGACCCTCGCGCAGGATCCCCGCGACCTCTTCGGCGCTCGCCGCCGCCGGAATCGCCAGGGCCGTCGCCCCCAGCCGCGCCACCGCTTCGGTGAGCGTCGCCCCGACGCTCGCCGGTCGTTCGCCGGCAAACAAGATCGCCACCCGGTCGGAGGCCGCGGTGAACAGTCCGAGGCCGTGGGCGAAGAAATCGAGGGTCGCCTCGCGATCCTCCGCGGTGAAGCCGATGCGCTTGGGGGCCCCACGCGACCCCGAGGTCGGCAGCGTCACCACCCGCTCGACCATCCCTTGCGACACGGTGAGGAACGGCGGGTCGCCGCGCGCCAGATCCTCGGGCGTGGTGAAGGGCAGCCGCGCGAGATCGTCGAGCGACGCGAGGGGGGCGGCGAGCTCCGCCGCCCGGCGGCGGTAGAACGGGCTGTGGACTCGGGCATGGGCGATCGTCGCGTTCAGCCGGGCGAGCTGCGCCGCCTCGAGGCGCCCCCGATCGAGCGGCCCGGCGAGCCCCAGCCGCACCGCCACCCAGGCGTCGAGGGTGGCCATCGGCGCCACCGTCACGCCCCCGCCTCGGCCGGAGACCGATAGAGGCTGCGGCCGTCGGTGGCGGTGAGGTTGTAGGCGCAGAACGGGATCAGGCGCCCGCCGTCGGCGACCACATGGACGTGGCACGACCGCAGCCGCTCGAGATCGAGGGTCCAGGCGTCCTGGAAGGCCATGCCCGACAGTCCGAGGGTGCGGGCCCGGTCCACCAGCACCGCGTCGAAGCCGTCGCGCGGCCCCTCCGCCGCGGCTGGCGGCAAGGTCCATTGCCCGGCGACCGCGCGCCGCGCCCGCGCCACGTCGGGGCTCGCCCGCACCGACCCGTCGTCGGCCGCGCCACCGCAGCACGACGTCGTCACGGCGGGGGCCGGCGTGCCACAGCACGCAGCGCGCATCCCCGGCCGCGGCGCCAACCGCCCGGCGTCGTCGACGCGGAAGCGGCCGCTGAACGAACAGAACGGATTCTCCGCCGACCCCGCCCGGAAATCCTCGAAGCGCAACGCCCCGCCGGCATGGGCGACCAGCGCCTCGACGATCTCCGGCAAGGTGATCCGTGCCGCCGTCGCCGGTTCGCCGCGGCAGCGTCCGAAATGCGCCACCGGCTGGAAATGCACCGCCCGCACCGTCGGCATGTGGGCGATCGCGAAGTCGACGATCGCACCGATCTGCCCGTCGTTGACCCCCGGCACCACCGTCGGCACCAGCACCACCCCGACCCCGGCCTCGCCGCAAGCGGCGATCGCCCGGGCCTTGAGCCGCATCAGCCGGGCGCCGCGCAGGGCCCGGTGTACGCCGTCGTCGACGCCGTCGAACTGCAGGAACACGCAATCGAGCCCGGCCGCCACCAGATCGCGCAGATAGTCGGGGTCGCAGGCCAGCCGGACGCCGTTGCTGTTGATCTGCACGAAGTCGAAGCCGCGCGCCCGGATCCGTCGGACGATCTCCGGCAGATCGTCGCGGATCGTCGGTTCACCGCCGGAGAGCTGAACATGGACCTGCCCGCCGGCCGCCACCAGCGTGTCGAGCCGCGCATCGATCTCGGCGAGCGACAGATCGCGGCCGCCCTGCCCTACCGCCGCGTAACACACCGGGCAGGCGAGATCGCAGCGCGAGGTGACCTCGAGCAGCACGCAGCAGCTCTGTTGGCGATGATCGGCGCACAGGCCGCAGTCGTGGGGACAGCCCCGCTCGACCGGCGTGGCGACCGCCCGCGGCCGCGCCGCGGCGACCGAAGCCGCGCTCCAGGCGCGATGGCTGGCGAGCCCGCGCCATACCGGCGCCGAGAAGGAACCGTGGTCGGGACAGGTCTTGACCAGCACGATGGCGTCGCCCTCGACGCACCGCTCGGCCGGGACGGTGGCGAGGCACACCGGGCAGACGCTCTCGGTGGCGCTCGGGGCGAGGGCGTCCGCGCTGGCCGGCGGGGCGGGAAAATCGATCAAGGTCATGGGCTCGCCCTCCGGTCGGCGGCCGTCGTCACCGCGGTGACCGCCCGCAGCATCGCCCGCGCGTCGTCGTGTCGCCGCCGCGCCCCGGCGAGCGCCGCAGGGTCGTCGCGGAAGCGAGCGAAGGCGGCGGCGAAGCGCGCCTCGAGCGAGGTGTCGGCGGTGCCGGCGACCAGTTTGTCGGCGAGATGGACCACCACCGCGGCGTCGATCGGGTCGCCGTCCGCAAACGGCAGCGTCATGTGCCGCGCCACCACCGCCGCCACGCCCGCGAACCCGAATTCCGCGAGGATCCGCGCCCCGGCCTCGGCGTGATCCGGCTGCCCTTTGGCGAGATCGTGCAGTTCGGCCGCCGCAGCGATCAGGTCGCGGTCGAGAATCACGCCGGCGTCGGCGAGCCCGTCGGCGATCGCCACCGCCCGCGCCGCGACCGCCCGCCCGTGGGCGCGCACCGGAGCGGCGACCGCGCAGCGATCGAACAGCGCCGCGATCTCGGCCGGATCCAGGAGATCGCGCCGCCGCGCCGCCGCGGCGAGCCGCGCATGGTCCTCCGGCCGGTCCATGTCCCACAGGCAGGCGTGATCGATCACCGGAAGGTCGAGCGATTGGGCGGCGTGCCGGGCCAACACCGCGGCGAGCCCGCCGACCCCGTCGCCGCCGAGGATCTCGGCGAACAGCCGCCGGTCGATCGCCGGCGGATGACCGCGCTGGCCCTCGAAGGTCGGATGGACCACCAGGACATCGCCCCGCGCCGCCCTCGCGGCGATCGCCGCGAGGGTCGCCGGCCGCACCAAGGGCACGTCGACCGGCAGCACCAGCGCCGCTGTGATCGTCGCCGGCAGCGCCGCCAGCCCGCAGGTCAGGCTCGAATACATGCCGCGATCGGGATCGGGATTGACCACCGCGCTCACCCCGAGGTCGGCGAGCACCGGCGCCAGCCCCGCCGCGCGATGGCCGATCACCACCCGGATCTCGTCGATGCCGCCGGCCCGCAGCGCGGCGACGACATGGCCGATCACCGTGGTGCCGGCGAGCGGCAGCAGCGGCTTGAACGCCCCCATCCGCGACGATCGGCCGGCCGCCAGCACCACCGCGGCGACCGGCGCCGCGCCGGCACCTGCCCCGCTCATCGCCGGCCCTCCGCGTCGGGCGGTTCGGCGACGTCGAAACCGTGGTCGGCGAGGGTGTCGCAGAGCTGCTCCCACACCTCCAGGATCAGCGCCGGGCAGCGCTCGGCCTTGAGGACCGGATCGAACTTCATGATGTCGGCGCAGTCGATGCCGCCCCAGCGCTCGTGGGCGGCGGCATGGAACCAGCCGGTGAAGGCATCGAGCGCCGCCGCGAAGCGCGGATCATCGGCCTCGCTCTCCCCGGCCCGCCCGGCGACCAGACCGAGCACACAGCAGCCGCCCGACAGGGCGCCGCAGTTGAAGCCCTGGCCCATGCCGTTGGCCAACCCCGACATGGCGCGCACCAGATCCGGATCGTCGCGTCCCTGCGCCTCCAGCGCCAGTCTGACCAGGACGTGGCTGCACCTGAGGCCGGAGAGCAGCAACTCGGCGATGCGGAAGCCGGCGTCGGTCATGCCCTCCCCTCCCCGGCCGCCGACGTCGCGCGCGGGGCGTCGTCGCGATCGACGATCGCCAGGAAATAGCCCGGCGCCGCCAGCCGCACCGCTTCCGCGGTCAGGCCGCAGGACCCGCCCCACAGCGCTTCCAGCGATCCGTTGGCGAAGACGAAGCGGGCGACCCAGTCGCGCAGCACTTCCGAGCGATCCTCGAACCATTCGACGCGGAACCCGGCCTCGGCGAGATCCCCCGACAGCCGGTGCCAGGAGACCAGCGGCGACAGATCGGCGCTGGCCGTCACCTGATCGGGCCCGGCGGCCCGGCGATAGACGTCGCTCAAGGCCAGCCGCCCGCCCGGTCGCAGCACCCGGCGCCATTCGGCGAGCGTCCGCCGCCGGTCGGCCATGGTCGACAAGGCGCATTCGGAGACGATCCCGTCGACGCTCGCGGTGGCGAAGGGCAGTGCGTCGCCCGAGGCGAGCAGGATGCCGGCGCCGCCGACCCGCCGCCGCGCCGCTTCCACCGCCGCCGCATCGACGTCGACTCCGACCGCCAGCAGGCCGCGCCGCATCATCGCCGCGACGCTGCCCCCCTGACCGCAGCCGACGTCGACCACCAGAGCGTCGTCGTCGAATCCGGCGAGGTCGAGCAGGGCCTCTGTCAGGGCCGCGCCGCCCGGGCGCAACGGCAACCCGTCGGCCCCACACACCAGACCGCTGCCCCAGATGCTGCCGGAGGCGGCAGAGCCGACGCTCGTCATTTGTCCTCCAGCGCCTGTTCGACCGCGAGCATCTTGCCGCCCGCGAGGTCTTCGGAGACGTACACGAAGCCGCAACCCGGGCAACGCGGCAGATCGACCGGAAAACTCTGGCCGAGATAGGAGGCCCGCACCCGGCCGACGACCAGCGGCCGATCGCAGGCGGCGCAGATCAGACCGGCGGTCTCGGCGCCGCCCTCGGGCGCGGTCGGGGTCATGGCTCGGCCTCCACCTGCATGCGATGGGCCCAGGCACGCGCGACCACGAAGCCGCCGTCGGCGACGGCGTAGTCGACCCAGAAGGTCACCTCACCGATTCGATGGTTGGCGACGAAGCGGCCGGTCTCCGGGGTCTTCAGCTTGGCCCCGGTCGCTTCCGCCCGGGCGATCACCTGCGCCACGTCCTCGATCAGGATCAGCTTGCGTTCCATGTCGAGGCGCACCGCGTCGGGCACGGTCAGAGCGAGGCTCGGCGACGGTTCGTCCATGGTCTCTCCCCAACGCTCGCGCTTCAAACGGCGCACCAGCCCGAGACGGGCGGCACGCCGCGCCGACGGTCCGGGATCCGGCCGGCCGGCCGGATCGGCGCCCGCCCCGGCAAAGATCAGGTCGCCGAGATGGAGCGTGCGCTTGCCGGCGCGCGCGAAGACGTCCCGACAGGTGGCACAATAGGCGAGATAATCCAATGCGCTCTCGCCGATCCGCCGCGCCACGATGCGATCGGCGACCGGCCGGTCGGCGAATTCGGCGAGTCCGCCGAAGCCGCAGCAGGGCCCGAGATCGGCGCCGCCGAGTTCGACCACCTCGACCCCGAGCGTCGCCGCCAGCCCCCGCACCGCCCGCTGCACCGCCGGCACACCGCGCGTGGTGCAGGGGTCGTGGATCGCCAGCGGCGCGGGAACCGCCGGCCGCGGCCCGTCGGGCAGGCCGACCGCGGCGAGCACCGTCCACAGCGACTCCGCTGCGATCTCGGGATGGTGACGCGTGAACATCTGCAGGCAGGTCGAACAGGCGGTGATCACCCGCGGCCGGCCGAGGGCTTCCCAGCTCGCCGCGAGGCTCGCCCGCACCTCCGCATGGAGCACCACTCGGCCCGCCCACTCGGCCGGCGCGCCGCAGCAGTCGAGCATCAGCCCGACGCCGCCGGGAAGCCGCGCGTCGAGATGGTCCCACGCCGCCACCACCTGATCGGGCGCCGACGCGGTGAGCTGGCAGCCGGGGAAGAACACCGCGGCGCTGGTTCCGCGTCCCGGCCGGTGACGGGCGAGCGTCGCGGCCGGCGAGCGGGCGAAGGCCATGGCGCGCAGCGCGAAGTCGTGATGCGACGGCGGCATCTTGTCCCGCGCCACCATGCTCCGCCGCGCGTCGAGGCAGACTTCGCCCATGTCGAGCCCGGTCGGGCAGATCTCGGCGCATTGTCCGCACAGGGTGCAACCGTCGATCATCCGGTTGGACTTGCGGTTGCCCATGACGATGCCGTCGTTGTTGTAGATCTCGCGGACGTAGCGCTTGGGATAGCTGCCGTGGTGGGCGAGATAGTCGCAGGCCTTGACACATTCCAGGCAGCGGCAGGGGAAGCAGCGCGCCGCTTCCGCCATCGCTTCCGTGCGGTCGAAGCCGCGGCTCGGATCGGCCGCCACCACCGGCGGCACCGAACCATGGGCGGCGATGTTCACGTGGAGCGACGACGGCCCCGCGCCTTCGTCGCTGCGCGCCGCGGTCAGCGACGCCCCTTGCAGGAAGCGTTCGATCGATTCGCCGGCCCGCCGCCCGTCGTGGACCGAACGGATCGGCGAATAGGCGCCGTCCGATCCGAGCAGCCGGCCGGTCGAGAACACCTTCGGCAGGACTGTCGCCGACGTGGCCGGATCGGCGGCGATGCGGCCGTCGCCGTCGAGCGGCAGCGATCCGGAAAAAGCCAGCGCCGGCCCCGGGCCGAGCGCCAGCAGCACCGCGTCGTGGGCCTCGAGCAGCGTGTCGAGCCCGAGCGGTCCGTCGCCGGCGCCGATCCGCGACCGGCAGCGGATCTCGACCCCGAGCATCGCCAGTCCGCCGAGGTCGGCGGCGATCGCCGAGGGCGGCAACCGGTCGGCATCGAAGTCGCGGTGCAGGCGTTCGAGCGGATGGGCGTCGGCTTCGAACACCGTGACGGCATGGCCCTTGAGCGCCAGATCATGAGCTGCGGCGAGGCCGGCGAGACCGGCTCCGACCACCGCCACCCGTTTCGGGCGACGGTTGCGCTGCGGCTGGCGGCGGCTGCCGACATGGGCCTCTTCGACGCAGGCCCGTTCCAGGGCCGAGATCGCCAGGCCGCCGCCCGCCTCGGCGCGCCGACAGGACGCCTCGCACGGGTGGTCGCAGACATGGGCGACGATCGCCGGGAAGGGGATGAACCGGGCATAGACCGCGAAGGCCCCGGCGAAGTCGCCGGCCGCGGTCTTTCCCATCATCGCCCGCACGTCGAGATGCAGCGGACAGGCCGCGACACAGGCCGGCGGCTGCTCTTCGACGCAGCGTCCTTCCCACAGCTTGACCTGTTCGGCGTCCATCGTCCCCTCCGCCGGGCCGGGAAGCCCGGTCCGGATGGCCGTGGGGCGCACGGCGGGCACGACCGCCCGCCGGCCCCGGATCCGGCCGCACGCCTAAGCGGTCGCGCGGCCGGTCGACCGGTGAGGGCTCAGTGCAGTTCGTGCTGCTTGGCGGCGGCCGCACCGGCCTTGGCCTCGAGCCCCATCTTGATCACTTCCGGCAGCGCCGGAACCCGGAACACCCGGACGCCGACGGCATTGTTGATGGCGTTGAGGATCGCCGGATGGGGCGCCGTCAGCGGCGCCTCGCCGACGCCCGCCGCGCCGAAGGGGCCGAGCGGCCGCGGCGTCTCGAGATAGAGGATCTCGATGTCGTCGGGGACGTCCTTCGGATAGGGGATGCCGCAGTCGAGCAGCGTGGTGTGCAGCTCGAGATCGTCGAAGTCCTCGGTCAGCGCCAGACCGATGCCCTGGGCGAGACCGCCGTAGATCTGACCATCGACGGTCGCCCGGTTGATGATCGTGCCGACGTCGACCGCGGTGGTGAACTTCACCACCTTGGCCTGACCGCTCTCCAGGTCGATCTCGACCTCGGGCATGAACACCTCGTACATGTAGACTGGGAACGGCGCGCCCTGGCCGGTCTCCGACGAGCACGCGGTGCAGGCCGCCGCCACCCACTTGCCGTCATAGGCGAGCGGGATCTTCTCGGCGACCATCTCGGCGTAGCTGCGATAGCTGCCGTCGCTCTTCTTCAGGGCGTTGAGCAGCATCTCGGCGGCGATCCGGGTGGCGTTGCCGGTGAAGACGTTGGAGCGCGAGCCGCCGGCCGGACCGGAGTTCGGGCCGTTGGTGTCGTTCATCACCAGCCGGATCTGCTCCGGCTTGAAGCCGGCGACGCGCAGCACCTCGTGGGTCAGGGTCAGGGCCGCGAGATCGGCGCCCTGGCCGTGATCTTCCCAGGCGTTGTACACGGTGACCCCGGTCGGGGTCAGTTCGATCCGCGCCTCCGAGGAGTCGGGGCCGTCGAGACCGCAGCCGTAGATGCCGAGCGAAATGCCGACGCCGCGCTTCTTGCCGGGGACGTCGAAGTCCGCGCAGCGCTTCTTGGCCTCCAGATACTTCGGCCGCAACAGGTCGAACAGCTGGCGCAGCACCAGCACGTCGGGCTTCTGGCCGGTCGGGGTGGTCGCGGTCTCGTCGTAGAGGTTCTTGTAGCGGAACTCGAACGGGTCCTCGCCCATCTTCTCGGCGAGCATGTCGACGGCGATCTCGGAGGCGAGGAAGGCCTGCGGGCTGCCGTAGGCGCGGAAGGCCGAGCCCCAGGCATGGTTGGTGGCCACCGTCCGGCCGCGACCGCGGATCGCGTCGAGATGGTATCCGGCGCCGAGGAACTGGGCTTGGCGGATGGTCAGGAGGTCGCCGAACTCCGAATACGGGCCGTGATCGATCCACCAGTCGGTCTCCATCGCCGTCAGCTTGCCGGCCTTGTCACAGGCGAGCCTGATGTTGACGTTCCCCGGCGAGCGTTTTCCCGTGTAGGTGATGTTCTGGTACTGGTCATAGACCAGCGACACCGGCTTGCCGGTGGCCAGCGCGGCGACGCCGAGCAGCGCCTCCATGGTCGGCGAGAACTTGTAGCCGAAGGTGCCGCCGGTCGGGTTCTGGATCAGCCGCAGCTTGGCCGGCTCGACGCCGAGGCCGGGGCAGATCATCGCGTGATGGAGATGCACGCCGATCGACTTCGACTGGATGGTCAGCACGCCGTCGTCGTCGGTATAGGCGATGCCGCAGTCCGGCTCGAGATGGAGATGGGGCTGACGCGAGCAGTAGGTGGTGATGTCCACCGACGCCGCGGCACTCGCGAACAGCGGCTCGGTGTCGGGACCCTTGACCACGCCCTGCTCGTAATAGGCGTTGGGCACGCCGGGATGGATCTCCATCGCGTCCGGCTCCAGCGCCGCGAAGCCCGACATGTAGGCCGGCAGCACGTCGAGGTCGACGGTGACCGCGGCCGCCGCGGCGCGGGCGTGTTCGACCGTGTCGGCGGCGACGATGGCGATCGCGTCCCCGAACTGGAAGATCTTGTCCTTGCACAGGATCGGCCGATCCCAGCCGTCGCCCTTGTTGGTCGGGAAGGTGATCAGGCCGGTGATCGCGTTGCGGCCCTTGACGTCCTTCCAGGTGATCACCTTGGCCACGCCCGGCATGGTCTCGGCGGCGGCGGTGTCGATGCCCTTGATCAGCGCATGACTGACCTTGGCCTGGACCAGCGCCAGCCGCAGCGTGCCTTCCGGCATGCGCAGGGCGAGATCGCCGCCGAAGTCCCAGGTGCCGGTGACCTTGGCCACCGCCGACGGCCGCGCCCAGCGGGTGCCGAGGATCGAGCCGTCGGTCTTCGGCTTGGCCAGCACCTCGTCGGCGGTCTTCTCGCCGCGCAGCATGGCGGCGGCGTCCATCACCGCGTCGATCAGCGGCTTGTAGCCGGTGCAGCGGCACAGGTTGCGATTGCGGTTGAACCAACCGCGCACCTGTTCGCGGGTCGGATTGCGATTGCCGTCGAGCAGCACCTTGGCCGACATGATGAAGCCGGGGGTGCAGATGCCGCACTGGGCGCCGCCGTGGGCCATCCAGGCGGTCTGCAGCGGATGCAGGTTGCCGGGAGTCCCGAGCCCTTCGATGGTGGTGATGCGGGCGCCGGGCGCCACCTTCTCCATCGGCGTGACGCAGGCGCGCACCGGCTTGTCGTCGATCGCCACGGTGCAGGCGCCGCACTGGCCGTCCTCGCAGCAGATCTTGCAGCCGGTGAGCAGCATCTGCTCGCGCAGCACCTCGGCGAGGTTCGCCTTGACGTCGGCGACCACCCAGCGATCGATTCCGTTCACGTTGAGACAGAGACGTTTCATGGTGGGTTTCCTCCGCTGGCCCGATCTGCGCGCCGCACCCGGGCTTCGTGTCGTTGGGATCGGTGACGCCGCGAGGGGCCGGCGGCCCGCCGCGGCGACGAGTCAGGATGCTTCCTTGTGCCGCGACCGCTCGGCGAGCGTCGCCATGTTGCGCATGATCGGCCGCACCCCGGCCGCGCCGCGCCGCCAGGCGATCATCTCGGCGACCACCGAGACGGCGATCTCCTCGGGAGTCTCGGCGCCGATGTCGAGGCCGATCGGCGCATGCACCCGCTCGAAGGCGGCGGCCGGCACGCCCTCGCCCTGGAGCCGGGCGAACACCGTCAGAATCTTGCGCTTCGAGCCGATCATGCCGATGTAGCCGGCCTCGGTGCCGAGCGCCCAGCGCAGCACCTGCCCGTCGAGCTCGTGGCAGCGGGTGGCGATCACCACCATCGCCCGCCGGTCGGGCGTCAGACGCGCCATCGACTCCTCGAAGGACCCGCTGAGGATCAGTTTGGCGTCGGGGAACCGTTCGGCGTTGGCGAACTCCGGCCGATCGTCGACGATCACCGTGTCGTGGCCGGACAGCCGCGCCATCCGCGCGGTGACCAGCCCGACGTGGCCGGCCCCGAACAGATGCACCACCGGCGCCGGCACGATCGGCTCGACATAGACGTCGAGACTGCCGCCGCACACCATGCCGCTGTCGAGACGGGGATCTTCGTGCAGCGCGAAGGAGATCATCTTCGGCTTGCCGGTGGTCAGGACCTCGCGGGCGGCGAGGATCACCTCGGCCTCGGCGGGACCGCCGCCGACCGTCCCGACGATCGAGCCGTCCTCGTGGACCACCATCTTGGCGCTGGCATGGGACGGGATCGAGCCCTGGACGGCGACGATCGTCGCCAGGGCACAGGGGCGGCCCGCCGCCCGCTCGCGTATCAGGTCTTCATAGACGTCCATCGTCCGCCTCCGCGGGTCGCGTCACGCCGCGGCCTCCCTCGGGAGTAGACGGCGGATCACCCGACCGAAGGTCATCGGCGACGATCGAAGGTCGTCGTCGACGATCTGCGATCTCGACCCCGTGACCATACCCGTGTTCGCGGGCTCTCGCGCGATCGATTATGCTCCGATTATCATAACGGACGAGTTGTCGCAGCCCCGACGGTCGTCGCACATTGCGACGCACCTCTATGGAAGCAGTCCCGGGAGAAGAAATATTTCAGCGGGCGAGACGAAGTCGCGCGCAGCGCGGGAGCCCCCGCCGGGCGCTCCCCTCAACCGGTCGGGCGGTCCTTGGCGAACACCCGCCGATAGAGCGTCGAGCGGTGGATCCCGAGCCTCCGGGCGGCCCGCGAGACGTTGCCGCCTTCGGCCTCCAGCGCCGCGTGCATCGCCGCGAGCGTGATCGTGTCGAGGCCGATCTCGACGTCGAGACCGACCGTCGCTTCCGCCGCGGCCACCGCCGCCGGCTCGCCGGCGACGCGGATCTCCGCCGGCAGGGCGTCGCGGCCGAGGCTCTCGCCGGCCTCGGCGAGCACCACCAGGGCCCGCAGCGTCGCCAGGAGCTGGCGCTGATTGCCGGGCCAGTCGTAGGCGGCGAGGGCCGCCGCGGTCTCCGCCTCGAGACGGCTGCGCAGCGCCGGCGGGGCGATCCGCGCCCACAGCGCATCGATCAGGCCGCGCCGGTCGGGATGGTGGCGGAGCGGCTCGAGATCGACCGTGTAGGCCCCGATCCGCAACAAGAGATCCTGGCGGAAGGCGCCGCGCGCCACCCGCTCGGCGAGCCCGGTGTGGGTCGTCGCGACCAGGGCGAAATCGACGGCGATCCGCGGCTCGCCGCCGCTCACCCCGGCGCGCGCCGCGAGCCAACCGGCCAGCCGCGCCTGGGTGGCGAGCGGCAGGGCCTCGATCGCCTCGAGCAACAGCACGCCGCCGGCCGCCCGGCGGATCGCCGCCGCCTCGTCGGCGTCGGTGCCGCCGAACAGCAGTGCCTCGATCGCCGCCGGATCGACCGCCGAACAGTCGATGGTCACGAACGGCCCTTCGCGCCGCCGCCCGGCGGCATGCAGGCGTCGGGCGAAGATCTCCTTGCCGGAGCCGATCTCGCCCTGGATCAGGATCGCCACGTCGCTGTCGGCCAGCCGCACCGCCCGCTCCAGCGACTTGGTCACCCGCGCGTCGAAGATCGGCACCGGGTCGATCGGCACCGCTTCCGGCCGGCGATCGGCACTCGGGGCGACCATCGACCGCCGCGGCGGCTGCAGCCGCGCGAACATCGTCGAGCCGCGCAGCGTCCGCACCCGGTTCTCCTCCGGCGGCCGATCGCCGATCAGCGTGCTGCGTTCGGCGTCGAAGATCTCGCGGAACGACAAGAGCCCCAGCGCCGACCAGTCGAGCCCGAGCAGGTCGAGCCCATAGCGGTTGGCGCCGACCAGCCGCTCCGCTTCGAAGGCCAGCAGCCCCTCGTGCGGCCCGTCGACCAGACTCGGATCGGCGTGGAAATGCATCTGCTCGTGGCCGCCGAAGCGGCTCTCGAACAGGCGGCGTTCGATCTCCTGGACCGCCCGCTTGACCAGCGCCAGGGTGTGGGTCTGGGCCAGTCGGGAATCGTTGGTGAAGTCGAGGACGCCGATCACCGCCCCGCCGGGATCGAGGATCGGCACCGCCGAGCAACTGAGGATGTGGTGGGCGTCGAAGAAGTGCTCGGCGCCGCGCACCGACACGTGGTGGCGTTCGGCGATCGCCGTGCCGATGGCATTGGTGCCGATCGTCGCCTCACCCCAATCGACGCCGGGGCGCAGCGACACCCGCGACGCCCGTTCGGCGAAGTCCATGTTGCCGACCGTCGCCAGCACCACGCCGCCGGGATCGGTCAGGATGACGATGCCACCGGTGACCCGGGCATCCTCGTGCAGGGCTTCGATCTCGCCGCGCGCCGCCCGCAGAAGCGCCTCGTTGCGCTCGCGCACGTCGCGCAGCTGCGCCTGCGACAGCGCCTCGACCGACGGCTGCCGCTCCATGTCGAGCCCGTGGGCGGCGCTGCGCTGCCACGACCGGACGATCGACGCCGGCACCTCGTCGCCGGGCCGCACGCCTTCCTGAAGGAATCGACGGCGGACGGCGATCAGCGGCGGCGGTTCGCGATGTGCGCCCCGGCCTCCGCCCGCCCCACCCGGCCGCCGCGGCGGCGGTCGCGCGACCATACTGCTCGTCTCCCCGGCTCGGCGGCCTTCGGCCGTCCGCGGACCCTCGCCGCAGACGCGACGGCCCTGTTTCCGGTTCATCATGCACCCGATCGGCGATCGCGAACAGTCGACCGATCGTCGCCCGCCCCTCGTCTTTGGCAGGGAGGGCGGCAGCCGCGGGCTCACACCACCGCAGCGGGCAGATCTTCGCCGGCGTAGAAGGCGGCGAGGCTGCGCACCACCACCGACCCCATCTCCAGGCGGGTCTCGCGGGTGGCGCTCGCCTGATGCGGCTCCAGCACCACGCCCGGCAGATCGAGGAGCGCCGCCGGCACCCGCGGCTCGTCGGCGAAGACGTCGAGCCCGGCGCCGCCGAGCCGCCCCTCGACCAGCGCCGCCACCAGTTCCGGCTCGTCGACGACGCTGCCGCGCGCCACGTTGATCAGCACCCCCTCCGGACCCAGCGCGTCGATCACCGCCCGGCCGATCAGGCCGCGGGTCCCCGGCCCGCCGGTCGAACAGACCACCAGCACCTCGCTCCAGCGGGCGAGCTCGACCAGATCGCCGACGAAACGCCCCGGCGCCTCGGCGACCGGCGCCAGATCGGTATAGGCGATGTCCATCCGGAAGCCGCGCGCCCGCTCGGCCACCGCCCGGCCGATCCGCCCGAGCCCGACGATGCCGAGCCGCCGGCCGGTCGCCTTGCGCCCGAGCGGAAAGCCGCTCTGCGGCCAGGACCCGGCCCGCACGAAGCGGTCGCCCTGGGCGAGGCGGCGCAACACCGAGAGCGTCAGGCCGAGCGCCATGTCGGCGACGTCGTCGGTCAGCACGCCCGGCGTGGTGGTCACCCGGATGCCGCGGGCCCGCGCGTCGACCAGATCGACCGCATCGGTGCCGACGCCGTTGATCGCCACGATCCCCAGGCGCGGCAGCGCCGCCACCAGATCGGCCGGCGCCCCGGTCGCTCCGCCGGTGACGATCGCCGTGACCGTCGGGGCGACGGCGGCGATCATCGCGGCGCGATCGGGCGCGCGGTGCAGGCGATGGACCACATAGGCGGCGTCGAGCGCCGCCTCGATCTCGGCCATCATCGGCTCGAGCATCAGGATTTCGGGCTTCATGGGCGGGGTCCCAGGGGTGGAGAGACGGAGCGGGCGGCGGTCACACCAGCCGCAGGGTGATCGTCCCGAGGCCGGGATAGGTGGCGATCGCCACCGCGCCGGCCTCGATGAACAGGGTGCCGGTGCACGAGCCGGTGGTCACCGTGTCGCCGGCCTTGAGGCCGCCGAAGCTCCGCGCCCCCTCGTCGGCCATCCACATCAGCAGGCGCAGCGGATCGCCGGCCGAATTGCCGCCGACCACGTCGGCGACCCGGCGCCCGTCGATGTCGAGGGTGATCGGCTGATCGGCGAAGCCGCGGGCGATGCGCGCCGCGTCGACCGGGGCCGCCGCGCCGACGATCAGCGCGCCGTGGCTGCCCTGGTCGGCGAGATGGGACAGCGAATCCTGCGAACCGAAGGCTTCGAAGCGGGTGTCGCAGATCTCGAAGGCCGGATGCACCGAGCCGATCGCTGCCACCACCTCGTCGCGGGTCCACGGCGCGTCGCGGACCGGCAGATCGCGGGCGAAGCGGAACACGATCTCCGCCTCGATGCCGGCGACGAAGAAGGCGTCGCGCGGCAACTCGTCGACCTCGACGTGGAGCGTCGACGCGAGGATCGGCGAGCGCATCGGCCGCGCCGTCGGGCTCGGCGCCCCGACCTTCCAGGCCACCACCGGACCGAGCCGGCGCGCCACCTCGTCCTCGATCGCCTCGGCGTCGGCGACGTCGCGCGGCCGCGCGCCCTCGGGCAACGCGGCGAGGCGCAGGCCGGCGGTGCGGGCTTCGAGGAGGGCGGCGACGGCGGCGGCGCGGTCGCAAGAAACGGACGGCGAATCGGTCATGGTCGGTCTCCGGCGCGACGACCGGTCCCGCGGGACGCCCGCCGTCGTCCGGTCCGTCGCAGATCTCGAGGGCGCGCGGGCCCCCTCGGGCCCGACGCGTCGGCGACCTTCCGGCGGAACCGCGCGGACTGCAAGAGGATTTCGCCACTCGGCCGGAACCCGCGCCACGGGGACCCGCCGGCCGAGGCGGCGAGGCGCGGGCCGGATCCGACCGGCGTCGGCGCCCGTCGAATCGGCGGGTTCAGCTCAAGTCTTCGCCGAGATGTTTATTTTCCGTCAATTCACCGGCGATGTTGTAATCGCCTCCCATGCGCCCTATTTCTCAGGAGTCGATAGACGGCCGAAATGCTTTGTATGTGCCCGACCTGGTCGGGTGCTCTCGAAAATTTCTCCCCTGAAAATGCGATTTCGACAGCCGGCGCGAAAACCGGCGAGCTGCCAAGTGCTTTCGAAAGGAATACCCATGCCCACCGGCGTCGTGAAATGGTTCAATTCGCAAAAGGGCTTCGGCTTCATTCAGCCCGACGACGGCGGCAAGGACGCCTTCGTGCACATCTCCGCCGTCGAACACAGCGGTGTCGGCGAGCTCTATGAAGGCCAGAAGCTGAGCTTCGAACTGGTCACCGACCAGCGCACCGGCAAGACCTCGGCCGATCGGCTCGTCATCCTGCCGTGATCGCGACGCCGCCCGCGTGACACTGCCGCCGCCACGCCGCGGTGCCGATGCAGGGCGACCGGCCCGCCTCCCTCCTCCCGAGGGGGCGGGCCCATTTCTTCCTCGGACGTCGCCGCCCGGCGGCAAGGAGCCTTCCCATGGCCGATGGACACAGCCGCAAGGGTCGTGAAGACCGCAAGCCCAAGGCCGAAAAGCCCAAGGCGGTTCCGGCCGCCGCCGCCAACGCCAACCTGGCGATGATCGCGGCGATCAACAACGGCCCCAAGAAGAAGAAGTGAGTCCGCTCCGGCGCGCCGAGGATCTTCGGCGCGGCGGACCCGATCGCCGACCGAGCGGCCCTTTCCGCTCGTGACCGCCCCGCCCGATCGCGCCGGGCGAGGAGACGTTCCCATGCGTTGGCTCGGTAAACTCACCGGCAACGGCGAACTCAGCTGCGACGGCACCCCCGTCGGACGCGTCGCCTACGAATTCGACGGCTACGCCCAGGGCGGCCGCGAGATTTCCAGCAGCGGCGAGATCCGCTTGGCCTCGCTCGAACTGCGTCAGGTGTTCGGACGACGCGGCGTGCAGCTGCGCACCGACGACGGCCGCCTGCTCGGCCTGCGCTTCTCCGACAAGGGCCTGCGCGGCGACCTCGACGTCGCCCATGTCGACGTCACCGGCGATCTGCCGGCCACCGAGAAACAGTGGCGCCACTGATCGGCCCGAGCGGCCGACGAGGCGCCCGGCCCGCGGGACACCTCGCCGATCCCCCGTCCGTCCCGGGGTCAGCGGGCCGCACTCACCTTGTGCGAGACGCACAACCGGTCGATCTCCGCCCAGTCGAGATCGACGCCGAGCCCCGGACCCTGCGGCACCACCGCATTGCCCAGCGCATCGATCGGCAACGACCCGAGCATCGGGAACTGGAACGCCGATTCCGGCACGAACAGCTCGAAATATTCGCAGTTGCGGATCGCGCAGGAGACGTGGAGATTGGCCACGTCCATCAACCCCATGGTCGTGGTGTGGATCTCGCAGTTGAGGCCGAAGGCCTCCGCGAGATGGGCGATCTTCATCGTCCCGGTCACTCCGGCCTTCCACGACACGTCGGCGCGCACGATGTCGGCGGCGCGTTGGGCGATCGCCTGCGCCACCCCCCAAGGACCGCCGCGCGTCGTCTCGGTCGCGGCGACCGGAATGTCCAGCGCCTCGCACAGCGCCTGATACTTGTAGAGTTCGAAGTCGCGGAACGGCTCCTCGAACCACACGTAGTCGAGCTTCTCCAGATCGCGGCCGACCCGGATCGCCTGATCGAGGGTGTATTCGCCGACCGGATCGGAGAACAGCAGATAGTCCGAACCGACCGCCTCGCGCAGCGCCCGATGCACCTCGATGTCGCGCCGCCACGGCCCGGGGCCGTGCACCTTGTAGCCGGGGATGCCGCGCTTCTGGTAGGCGAGCGCCTCGGTCACGTATTCGTCGGTGGTGTCGTGGAACAGGCCGCTGGCATAGGCCGGCAGCCGGTCCCGATAGGCCCCGAGATACTTGTAGAGCGGCAGATTGGCGGCCTTGGCGGCGAGATCCCACAGGGCGACGTCGAGCGGTCCCGGCAGATAGACCGGGAAGAACGTCAGGTGACGATCGAGGGTCCACAGATCGTGCCAGATCTTCTCACGGTCGACCACGTCGCGGCCGAGCACCACCGGGGCGATCGTCTCGTGCAGAAAGGCTTCGGTGATCCGCCCCGACCGCGCGGCCAATGCCGAGGCATGCCCCGACAGCCCGGTATCGGTGCCGACCCGCAGCACCACCACGTCCCACGGCATGTTGGCGCCCGCCCGGCTCTCCGGAAACAGCGTCAGGTCGCGCTTGCAGTGCCAGGTTTCGATTTCGGTGATCTTCATGCTCGTCGCTCGCTCTCCGGGATCGCGCTCGTCCTGTCAGACAGGTTCTACAGGCGGCGGTGCGACCCTGGCAAGAGCGGAGTTTCCCGTCGCTGCAGCCCTTCGCGGCGCGCAGAGCAGCCGGCGCGGCGGTCGGACACGGCCGCGAAACCGACCGGCATCGACCCTGACCACCCCGGCCTTTACCGAAAGCCAACCTTCCGAGCCTAAGGATCGAGCTCCGACGAACGTCGTATCATCGCGTCACAGGTGGCCCATGCCGACTCCCCGAGTTGCACTTCCGAAGCCGCCGGCGCGGGCCGGCGACGCCGCGGCGATGTTCGATCTCGCGCCGGTGTCGCTGTGGGTCGAGGACTACAGCGGCGTCAAGCGCCTGTTCGCCGAATGGCGCGCCGCCGGCGTGACCGACCTCAGGGCCTTTCTCTGCGAAGATCTCGACCGGATCCGCACCTGCGCCGGCCTGATCCGCATCGTCGAGGTCAACCGCAAGACGCTGTCGCTGTTCGAAGCCGAAGACCAGATCCGCCTCATCGCCAATCTCGACGTGGTGTTCCATGACGACATGCTGGTCACCCATCTCGACGAGCTGGTGCAGCTGTGGAACGGGCAGACCGAGTTCTCCGGCCTCACCGTCAACTATACCTTGACCGGGCGGCGGCTCGACATCCGCCTGAACGGCGCGATCCTGCCCGGCTACGAAGACGACTGGGCCCGCGTCCTGGTCGCGATCGAGGACGTCACCGAGCGCGAGGCCGCGCGCCGGGCGCTGGCCGACAGCGAGGCCTATGCCCGCGGCCTCTTCCAGCATTCGCCGGTGTCGCTGTGGGTCGAGGATTTCTCGGCGGTCAAGCACCTGCTCGACGACGTCCGCGCCTGCGGCATCACCGATCTCCGGACCTTCACCGACGTCCATCCCGAATTCGTCCAGCGCTGCATGAGCGAGATCCGGGTGATCGACGTCAACGCCTGTACGCTGTCGCTGTTCGGCGCGGCCGATCGGGCCGACCTGCTGCTCCACCAGCACCAGATCTTCCGCGACGCGATGCAGCGGCCGTTCCGCGAACAGCTGATCGACCTGTGGCACGGCGAGTTGCTGCAGCACCGCGAGGTCGTGAACTATTCGCTGGCCGGCGACGAACTGCATCTCCTCATGCAGTTCTCGGTGCTGCCCGGCCACGAACGCGACTGGTCGCTGGTCCAGATCGCCCTGACCGACATCACGGCGCGCAAGAAGGCCGAGGCCTATCTCGAATTCCTCGGCAAGCACGACGTCCTGACCAAGCTCTACAACCGATCGTTCTACGTCGACGAGATCAACCGCCTGGAGCGCGCCGGCCTGTCGCCGACCACCGTGGTGATCGCCGACCTCAACGGCCTGAAGATCGCCAACGATCGGCTCGGCCATGCGGTGGGCGACCAGCTCCTGCGCCGCGCCGGCGAGATTCTCAAGGCCGCGGCCCCCGAGCCGGCGCATGCGGCGCGGATCGGCGGCGACGAATTCGCCATTCTGCTGCCGGGCACCGACGAGCGCGGCGGCCAGGCGACGATCGACGACATCCAGCGACTGGTCGAGGTCAACAACCAGTTCTACGGCGGCGGCACCCTGAGCTTCGCCCTCGGCATGGCCACCAGCACCCCCGGCGAACGCCTCGAAGAGGTGATCAAACGCGCCGACGCGATGATGTACCGCGCGAAACGGGCGTATTACGCGGGCCGGGGTGGAAGGGAGTGAGGGGCGAGGGGGGGGGGAAGCGCACATAGGTCCGTGGTGGAGAAGCGTCTCAAGGGCGGCGGCACGTGAGCGGTAGGCGGGAATAGCCGAGATCGTCGGCGAGAACCAGGTGATCGGATTGGAGCCGTATCCGGTGATGCGGGCGGCGGAAGGGCGGGGCGTGAATGCGTTGGGATCCGCTAAGCGCCGACAGCGGTCATTGCACGCAGCAGACGAAGCAGCTAGCATGATGTCAAGATGGTAGCAACACTTGCAATAACAACGGCATATTCGATTATCAATATTGAGAGGCAGCATGATTTCCCTACTCCACACGCTGTTGGAACTTGGCCACTCCACTTCGAAAAACTTGGAATTCGCCCATTCTCCTGATGTAAAGGTCAGCTATGGAGAAGAGACGATTACTGAAACGAATTTGCTGGAAATCAGGCGGCGCCATGCGCGCGAAGTAACACTTCTGACATTTTCAAAATCGCAGGAAAGCAAGAACACCGGAGCCGACTGGGAGTGGCACATTATCGGAAGAGTCTACACCCTGAAGATGCGTGTGCAAGCCAAGAGAATTCATAAGGCCGGTGGAATTGGAAACCTGAAACAGATGGGGAAAGGAGCCAGCCAGCCGCAGATAGATTTGCTCATTGAAGATGCCAAGGCGAACGACCTCTTCCCTGCGTACTGCTTTTATTGCGCCGAACCCCAAAGATCTTACTGGATAAAAGGAACCGTAAAAGAAAAATTCGAATCGTTCGAAACTGGCTGTCTGATTGCGGACGCTGAAACTGTGAAATCAAAAGCGCCAAAAAAACTCGATGATATCGAAAACGATACCGTCCCCTGGCATTTTTTATGTACGAGACACAAATTCTCGACGAGGCAGAACCCCTACCTTCTACGATTTCAGGAAGATCTTCCGATCGAGCGATATATAGAAGAAATCATCCCGTCCCCTGAAGACCGCGCAACCGATATTGGGCTGCCTACGATCTTCCAACTGAACGAAGGGCGCTCCAGGCTTGACGAGAGGAAAGGGATATCGCGCACGCCTGAGGCCGTTGGCGAAGAGATCACTCCAGAGGACTTTAAAAAGCGCGGAATAACCAGATTTCTAAAGATCGACATGCGCGCACCGGATCTGTTTGCAATAAGACGCTGACCATCTGAGCTATCAAGCTAGGCGCAATGCAGGCCGCCACATCGTCGGATATCTGTATTCCGGAAAAGTTATGGGGCGGCTTCCGGTCGAACCGCGACATTGCGCGCACCGGCGACGCCGCGATTTCAACCGCGCCTCGATCGGGTGCCATGTGACCGAGAGGTGACCGAGCCCTCTCGGCGCCTCTGGGAAACCCGCGACCTCAACCTCTGAAACTCACCCCCAGAAACGACGAAAGCCGCGGTTTCCCGCGGCTTTTCGATCGTCATTCCCTCTGAGAGAGAATGGAGCGGGAGAAGGGATTCGAACCCTCGACCCCAACCTTGGCAAGGTTGTGCTCTACCCCTGAGCTACTCCCGCATCCGATGGGGTGACCGGCGTCGCCGCCGGACGGACGCTTCTATGCCTCAGGAGCGGAGCCGACGCAAGACGGAATCTGCACGAACGCACCCGAACGCCGCGAAGACCTCTGGAAAAGTGGAATTTCGCCAGCGTCGTCAAACCCTTGCGACGGATCTCTCGGTGATTTTTTCCGCTCTCGTGCGCCTTCGCGCCGTTGCGCGGGCGCGGCCAGCGCTCTAGAAGACCGCATTCCGCCGCTTCGGCGCGACGCCCCGAACGGCCGGGGCCGCGTCCGCCCGCGCCCGCCGTCGGACCTCGCCAATGCCCTGGACCCGCGCCGATCTCCTCGCCCGCCTCGCCGAACTCGGCATCGCCACCACCACGCACGACCACCGCGCGGTGTTCACCGTCGCCGAGAGCGAGGACGTCAAGGGCGCCATCCCCGGCGGCCATTCCAAGAACCTGCTGCTCAAGGACAAGAAGGGCCGGGTGTTCCTGGTGGTCGCCGAGAGCGACGCGGCGATCGACCTCAAGGCCATCTCCGAACCGATCGGCGCCTCCGGCCGCGTCACCTTCGGCAAGCCCGAGCTCCTGATGGAGCTGCTCGGCGTCACCCCCGGCTCGGTCACCCCCTTCGGCATCGTCAACGACGCCGAGGGCCGGGTGACGGTCGTTCTCGACGCGCCGCTGCTCGATCACCCGATCCTCAACTTCCACCCGCTCGAGAACACCGCGACGACCTCGATCGGTCGCGACGATCTCGTCCGCTTCCTGACCCTCTCGGGCCATCCGCCGCGCATCGTCGCGGTCTCCGACGGCCGCATCGCCCCGGCGCCCGACGCCTGAGCGTGGCCGCCCCGCCGCGATCGGGCGAGCCCGCGCGGCGATCGAATCCACCACCGTCGGATTGCGGATCGACGGCTTTGACCCCATCTTGGGGGCGACCCCACCGTGATCGGCCCGTGCGCGCCGGTCGCGCCCCGCCACTCGGAAAGACCACCATGACCGGCCCCAGCTTCACCTACGGCAACGGATATCCCCAGATGAAGGCGACCGTCGCGACGTCGGCGACGCCGGCCGCCGCACCCGCCGGCGACGACCTGATCCGCGAGACCTCGACCCGCGACTTCATGAAGGACGTCATCGACGCCTCGGTCGACACGCCCGTGCTGGTCGACTTCTGGGCGGAATGGTGCGGCCCCTGCAAACAGCTGACGCCGATCCTCGAGAAGGTCGTGCGGGCCGGCAAGGGCCGGGTCAAGCTGGTCAAGATGAACATCGACAACCATCCGGAAGTCGCCGGCCAGCTCGGCATCCGCTCGATTCCCGCGGTCATCGCCTTCAAGGGCGGCCAGCCGGTCGACGGCTTCATGGGCGCCGTGCCGGAGAGCCAGATCCAGACCTTCATCGACAAGATCGCCGGCCCCGGCGGCCCGTCGGAGATCGACGTGCTGGTCGCCGAGGGCGACGCGGCGGCGGAAGCCGGCGACCTCGCCGAAGCCTCCAAGCTCTATGCCGCGGCGCTGCGCCTCGAGCCGGCCCATTTCGGCGCCACCGTCGGGCTCGCCGGGGTCTATGTCACCGCCGGCGAATTCGCCCAGGCCGAGCAGTTCCTCACCACCCTCCCGGCCACCGCCGCCGGCGATCCGCGCGTCGCGGCGGTGCGCGCCCGCATCGCGCTGGCCAATCTGTCGAGCGCCGTCGACGACGTCCTCGCCCTCGAGGCGCGCCTCGACAAGGATCCCGCCGACCATCAGGCCCGTTTCGACCTCGCCCTGGCGCTGGCCGGCAAGGACCACCGGCAGGCGGCGGTCGATCATCTGATCGAAATCATCCGCCGCGATCGCGCCTGGCAGGAGGACGGGGCGCGCAAGCAGCTCCTGCAGTTCTTCGAAGCCTGGGGCCCCAAGGATCCGGCGACCCTGTCGGGACGCCGGCGTCTGTCGTCGGTGCTGTTCGCCTGACCCTCGAGGGGAGTGCCATGACCCGGGCCGGCAACCGCATCTACGAGACCGTCGAGGATCTCCCGCTGGTGGTGCCGGTGTTCCCGCTGCCGGGCGTGCTGCTGCTGCCGCGCCGGACCTTGCCGCTGGAGATCTTCGAGCCGCGCTATCTGGCGATGACCGACGCGGTGCTCGCCGGCGAGCGGCTGATCGGCATGATCCAGCCGCGCCTCGACGTCCTCTCCGTCGCGCTCGCCGGCCGGCCGCCGCTGGAGGCCGTCGGCTGCCTCGGCCGCCTCACCCGCTACGTCGAGAACGGCGACGGCCGCCTGTCGATCACCCTGACCGGCGTCAGCCGCTTCCGCATCGCCGAGGAACTGGCCACCACCACGCCCTATCGGCAGGTGCGCATCGACGTCGAGCCCTTCACCGCCGACTTCCGCCCCGGCACCGGCGAGGCCGGGGTCGATCGCGGCGCGGTGCTCGCCACCTTGCGCGCCTTCGTCACCGCCCATCGCCTCGACGTCGAATGGAGCCGGTTCGAGACCGCCTCCAACGAGGCGCTGGTCGACGGTCTGGCGATGATGTCGCCCTGCGGGCCGCGCGAGAAACAGGCGCTGCTCGAAAAGCCCAGCCTCGCCGCCCGCGCCGAACTGCTGATCGCGCTGACCGAACGCGCCCTCGGCGAGGCCGAAGGCGGCGGTGGCGGCGGCCCCCTGCAATGATCCCCGGAGAGTCCCCCGTGACCGACGCCGCCCCGCCGCCCGAAGACCGCCAGCGCGGCCGGATCGATCCCAAGCTCCTGGAACTGCTGGTGTGCCCGCTGACCAAGGCGCGGCTCGACTACGACGCCGACCGCCAGGAACTGGTGTCGCGCTCCGCGCGCCTCGCCTATCCGATCCGCGACGGCATCCCGATCATGCTGCCCGACGAGGCCCGCCCGATCGACTGATCGGGCGCCCGTGAGGCTGTCCGAGCGGGCGATCAGCCGTGCCGGTCGAGCCCGGCGATCGCCCGCGCGAAGTCGCCGGCATCGAAGGGCTCGAGGTCGTCGACCCCTTCGCCGACCCCGATGTAGTGCACCGGCAGACCGAAGGTGTCGGCGATCGCCACCAGGATGCCGCCGCGCGCCGTGCCGTCGAGCTTGGTCATCACCAGTCCGGTGACCCCGGCGACCTTGCCGAAGATCTCGACCTGATTGATCGCGTTCTGCCCGGTGGTGGCGTCGAGCGTCAGGATCACGTCGTGCGGCGCCGTCGGGTCCTGCTTCTTCAGCACCCGCACCACCTTCTCGAGCTCGGCCATCAGCTCGGCGCGGTTCTGCAGCCGGCCGGCGGTGTCGACGATCAACACGTCCGAGCCGGCGGCGCGTGCCGCGACCAGCGCGTCGTAGGCGAGGCCGGCGGCATCGGCCCCCGGCTCGCCGGCGATCACCCGGGCGCCGGTGCGGGCGCCCCAGATCTTCAGCTGTTCGACCGCCGCGGCGCGGAAGGTATCGCCGGCCGCCAGCGTCACCTTGCGGCCCTCGCGGCCGAGCTTCATCGCGAGCTTGCCGATCGTCGTGGTCTTGCCCGAACCGTTGACCCCGACCACCAGCACCACCCGCGGCAGATCCGACGGTGGCAGCACCAGGGGACGGGCCACCGGCGCCAGCACCTTCTCGACTTCCGCCGCCAGCACGGCACGGACCTCGGTGTCGGAGATCTCCTTGTCGAAGCGGTCGCGGCGCAGCGTCGCGGTGATTCGCGCCGCCGTGGCGAGACCGAGATCGGCCTGGATCAGGATGTCTTCGAGATCCTCGAGCGTCGCCTCGTCGAGCCGCCGCTTGGTGAAGATCGCGCCGATGCCGCCGCCGAGCGCGGTCGAGGTGCGCGACAGGCCGCTCTTCAGCTTGTGCCACCACGAGGCCTTGACCGGCGCGGCGCCGGGTTCGGCCGCCGGTTCCGGCTCCGGGGCGACCGGCGCGATCGCCGGCGCTTCTTCGACCACCGGTTCGGCGACGCTCTCGGCCGGCTCCGGCGCGGCCTCGGCCTCGATCGCCTCCGGCGGCGCGTCGCGCTCGATCACCTCGACCGCTTCGGTCTCGGCGACCGCTTCGGGCGGCCGGGCCGGCGCCTCGGGCTTGCCGCCGCCGAACAACCGACCGAACAATCCGCGCTTGCCGCCGTCGCTCATGCTCTGTCCTTCGATTGTCCGGGCGTCGTCGCCTCGGCGATCAACACCGTTCCGTCGCGGCCGATCACCCGGGCGGCGACCACGTCGCCCGGCGGCAGGTTCGACACCCCGCCCGCCGCGACCCGGATCGCCGCGAACTGCTCGGTATGGCCGACGTCGTCCTTCTCGATCAGCACCTGCTCGACCGCGCCGATCCGCGAATCGAGATGGGCCGCGAGTGCCGCCTCGCCGACCGCCCGCAGTCGCGCCGCCCGGTCCTTGACCTCGGCGCGGGCCACCTGCGGCATTCGCGCCGCCGGCGTGCCCGGCCGTGGCGAGAACGGGAAGACGTGGGTGAAGGTCAGGCCGCAGTCGGCGACCAGATCGATCGTGTTCTGGAACATCGCCTCGGTCTCGGTCGGGAAACCGGCGATCAGGTCGGCACCGAAGACGAGGTCCGGCCGCCGCGCCCGCATGTCGGTGCAGAAGCGCAGAGCGTCGTCGCGGGAATGGCGCCGCTTCATCCGCTTGAGGATCATGTCGTCGCCCGACTGCAGCGACAGATGGAGATGCGGCATCAACCGCGGCTCCGAGGCGATCAGGTCGATCAGCTCCGGATCGGTCTCGATCTGGTCGATCGACGAGATCCGCAGCCGTTCGACCCCCGGCACTTCGCGCAGGATCGCCCCGACCAGCCGCCCGAGCCGCGGCGTGCCCGGCAGGTCGTGGCCCCAGGAGGTGATGTCGACCCCGGTCAGCACCACCTCGCGATAGCCGCCGTCGGCCAGCCGCCGGATCTGTTCGACCGCCACCCCCGCCGGCACCGAGCGCGAGGCGCCGCGGCCGTAGGGAATGACGCAGAAGGTGCAGCGGTGATCGCAGCCGTTCTGGACCTGGACGAAGGCGCGGGTGCGGGCCTCGAAGCCGGCGATCAGGTGGCCGGCAGTCTCGCGCACCGAGAAGATGTCGTTGACCTTGACCTTCTCGCTGGCGTCGATGCCGAAGGCGGCGATCGCCCCCCAGCTCGCCGCCTCGAGCTTGGCGTCGTTGCCGAGCACCAGATCGACCTCGGTCATCGCCGCGAAGGTCTCCGGCTCGATCTGGGCGGCGCAGCCGGTGACCACGATGCGCGCGTCGGGCCGCTCGCGCCGGGTCCGGCGGATCGCCTGGCGCGCCTGGCGCACCGCTTCGGCGGTGACCGCGCAGGTGTTGACGATCACCACGTCGTCGAGCCCGGCCGCGGCGGCCTGCTCGCGCATGGTCTCCGATTCCGAGGTGTTGAGCCGACAGCCCAGGGTGACCAGTTCGACGCTCACTCCGCGGCCCCTCGGACCGCGCCGTCGCGGGTCCACGTCAGCGTCGCCCGGTCGATCGTCCCGGCAAATTCCGTCTCGACGTCGCCGGTCATCAGCACGTGATCGTCGCTCGCGCGCCAGTCGATCGCCAGCACCCCGCCCGGCAATGTCACCGCCACCCGCCGCCCGGTGCGCCGGGTCCGCGCCGCCGCCACCGCCGCAGCGCAGGCGCCGGTGCCGCAGGCCCGGGTCAGCCCGACGCCGCGCTCCCACACCTTGAGCGTCAGGCTGTCGGCCGAGGTGACGTGGGCGAGCGAGATGTTGGCGCGCTCGGGGAAGATCGGATGATGTTCGAGCATCGGCCCGATCCGCGCGAGATCGTAGGCCTCGACGTCGTCGACCCAGAAGATCGCGTGCGGATTGCCCATGTTGACCACCGCCGGCGAATGCAGGATCGGCGCATCGATCGGCCCGATCTGCAGTTCGATGGCGCGGGTGTCGGCGAAGGGTTCGGCGAGCGGGATCTCGTCCCAGGCCAGCCGCGGCACGCCCATGTCGACGGTGACCCGCTCGCCCTCGCCGGTCTCATAGGCGCGCAGCAGGCCGGCGCGGGTCTCGATGGTCACCGCCTCGCGGCCGGTCTCGCCGATCAGCAGTCGGCCGATGCAGCGCGTCGCGTTGCCGCAGGCGTCGACCTCGCCGCCGTCGGCGTTGTCGATGCGCATGAAGGCGTCGGCCCCGGCCGGCGAGGCCTCGATGGTGATCATCTGATCGAAGCCGATGCCCGTCGCCCGGGAGGCCAGCGCGGCGATCTCGTCGGGCCGCAGCCGCGGCACCCCCGCGCGGGCGTCGAGCACCAGGAAGTCGTTGCCGAGCCCGTTCATCTTGCGGAAGCGAAACGCCGTGGTCATGCCTCGTCCTCGTCGGCCCCAACGGGCGTCGCAGAAATTTTCGTCGCGCCGCGGGCGCCGCGCCCCTTGGTCGCCTTTCCGCCCGCCGCAGTTCTCGCTTATATGGCGAAACCGCGGGCAAAAGACCAGTCCGGGAAGGATCGCCGCCGACATGAGCCACCACGCCTCGGTCCATCCCGCCCCCCGCGGCCCCAGCCGTCCGTCGCCCTGGGTGCTGCGGTTCCTCGCCGGCGCGCCCGCCGGCGGCCCGGTCCTCGACGTCGCCTGCGGCGGTGGGCGCCATCTGCGCGCCGCCCTCGACCGCGACCATCCGGTCGTCGGCCTCGACCGCGACCTCGGCGGCGTCGCCGATCTCGCCGGCCGGCCCGACGTCACCCTCGTCGCCACCGACCTCGAAGCCCCCGACCGCGGCCCCTGGCCTGTCACTGGGCGCCGCTTCGCCGCGGTGGTGATCACCAAATACCTCTATCGGCCGCTGTTTCCGGAGATCCGCGCGGCGGTCGCCGACGACGGCGTGTTGATCTACGAGACCTTCGCCCGCGGCCAGCCGCGCCACGGCCACCCGGCCCGCGACGTCTTCCTGCTCGGCCCCAACGAGCTCCTCGCGCCGGCTCTGATCGACGGTCTGGTGGTCGTCGCCTTCGAACAGGGCGAGATCCCCGCCGACCCGGTCACCGGCCGCATCCCGGAGATCGTCCAACGCCTGTGCGCGGTCGGACCGGCCCACCCCTGGGTCCTCGAACGACCGCGTCCGATCGATTGACGGCCGCCCCGGCGGTGTCCCATGGTCACGTCCGAAGCAGCGGCCGTTCGGCCGGAATCGCGGACAGGAACCGAACCCCGCCGGTCGCCGACCGGCCACCAGGAGCGACGACGATGACGTCCCGAGTACGCAGTCCGTCCATGGCGGTGTCGTTCGGCATCGGCGCCCTGCTGCTGGCCACCGCCCTGCCGGTGACCGCCGCCGAAACCCCGACCGCCGGCGAGACCCCCGCCGCCGCCTCGACCGAATCCCCTCCGGCCGCGGTCACCCCGCCGCCGGCTCCGACGGTCGAGACGCCGCCGCCGACCACGCCCACCCCGGTCACCACCGAGACCCCGGCCGCGCCGCCCACCGCTCCCGCCGAACCGCCGGCCGTCGTCGCTCCCGCCCCGGCCGCATCGCCGGCCGCGGCGACCCCCACCACGCCGGTCACCACCGAGACCCCGGTCGTCGCTCCCGTCGCGCCGCCGACGCCGATCGCGCCGCCCCCGGCACCCGAATCGCCCCCCGCTCCGCCGGTGACACCGCCGACCCCGACTCCGCCCCCAGCTGCCGAGCCCACCCCGGCGCCCGCGCCGGTGCCGCCGGCGCCCGAACCCGCGACCCCGCCCGCTCCGCCGCCGGCTCCGGTCGTGCC
>NZ_SJFN01000023.1 GCF_004328075.1 Siculibacillus lacustris
CCGGATCGCGGATGGCGGTGACCTTGATCGGGCCGCGGCCGACGTCGATGGTGTCGCCGGCGACGGTGACCACGCCGGGGAAGCGGCCGTGGACGCTGTCGTAGCGCACCAGATGGGCGTTGGTCTCGACCGGGCCGAGATCGTTGATGCCGACCACTTCGATGTCGGTGCGTCCCGACTCGACGATCGCCCGCAGGACATTGCGGCCGATGCGGCCGAACCCGTTGATCGCTACACGGACAGTCATGTTCGAACTCCTCTCGAGTGTCTCGGGCTTCGGTCGGACCGGGGATTCGGCCGCCTGCCACGTTCCTTCCGCCCCCGGAGCGCGGTGAAGGTCCTCGCTCTCTTCGGCCGCGATCGGGCGACCGTCGGCGGAGAGTCTTCCGGACCCTTCTCGCGCGCCCATCGAGCCATCGGCGGCATCGCTGCGCTGACGAACCCGATTCGCGTCGACCTCCCGCTGGCGCGGACGCGCCGGAGGCGCCGCGGCGAGCGGTGACGTCGAATGGGGGCACTGTTAGCAGGGCCGGTCGGGCTGTCAATCCGGCGTTGTCCGCTCTTTCCGCCGCTCGGCACCCGAGGGAGCGCGGTCGGTGCGACGCGCGAGCCGACGTTGCGGCATTGACCCTCGCTTTCGCCACGGCCTACTGTTCGGGCGTGAGGCGCCGGCCGGTCGAATCGGTTGCGACGAGCGCAGGGGATGACGTCGGGCCGCGGATCGGGCATCGATCTCGGCGGCGCGCGGCGTCGCGTCGCGACGGGCGTCCGCCGCGGCGGCCGGCGAGCGACCGGGTGCGACGGACCGGCAACGGGGGACGGAATGGGTCAGGCACCGGCCGTCGAGGCCGCGCTCGGACGACTGGCGGCAGCCCTGGAGACCCTGGAGGCGTCGGTCGAACGGCGCTTCGAACTGGATCGTTCGGCCGTCGAACTCGAGGCGGAGATCTCCCGGATCGGCGACGACCGGTCACGGCTGGCCGAGACGCTCGACCAGGAGAAGGCCCGGGCGACTCGTCTCGAGGACACCAACCGCGAGGTCTCGCGCCGGTTGGTGGCTGCGATGGAATCGATCCGGTCGGTGCTCGACGTGCATGGCGGTTGAGGGTGGCGGCGCGATGTCTCAAGTGAGCGTGACCATCAACGGCCGTGTCTACCGCATGGCCTGCGAAGACGGTCAGGAAGCCCATCTCCAGGGATTGGCGCAGAAACTCGACGACCTGATCCACACCTTGCGGGGCTCGTTCGGCGAGATCGGCGACCAGCGCCTGACGGTGATGGCCGCGGTCATGACCATGGACGAGCAGGACGAGTTGCAGCGCAAGATCAGGTCGCTGGAGGCCGAGAACCGCTCCCTGCGCGAGACCGGCGCGGCGGCGGTGGAGCGGCGCGAGGCGCTGGAGGCGGAGATGGTCCAGCGGGTCGACGAGGCGGCGCGGCGCATCGAGGCCCTCGCCGGGGTCTTGGCCACCCGACGCACGTGATCGGCCGCGAGAATTCGGCGCGGACGGTGGAGATCGTCGCGGAACGACTGGCGGGAAAGGCCGCGCCTCCCTATATTCGCAAGTGACGAGGCTGCGCGACCCGGCAGGAGACAGCATCCCCGGGGCCTTATCGATCCGAACGGGGGCTGTACCTGAGGCGGCTCGTGGGCCGCCCCACACGGCACCCACCTACAGTGTAGGTTTCCCGGGATCGATTCTCCACCGGTCGAGGTGGCTTCGTCACCCTCTTCTTCCCTCTTCCCGCCAGGATCGATGTTCGCGGTGACCGAGCCGACCGACCACGTCACCGCCGACGCATCGACGATCAAGGCGACGCTGCGGCGCGACGCGCTGGCGGCGCGCGACGCGCTGTCGGTGGTCGAGCGGCGCGCCGGCGCCGAGGCTCTCGCCGCCTTCGCCGACGATCTCGGCGCGGCCGCCGGCACGGTGGTCGCCGGCTATCTGCCGATCCGCAGCGAGATCGATCCGCGGCCGCTGATGGCGGCCTTGTCGGCGCGCGGGGCGATCCTGGCGCTGCCGGCGGTGCGCGACGACGGGCTGACTCTCGAATTCCGCCACTGGCGCTTCGGCGGCGCGCTGGAGAGCGCGGCCTTCGGCCTGTCGGTGCCGCCCCCGGGGACCGATCTGGTCGATCCCGTCCTGATCCTGATGCCGCTCGCCGCCTTCGACGCCGCCGGACGACGGATCGGTTGGGGCAAGGGCCATTACGACCGCGCCCTCGAAGGGCTGGAAGCGACCGGCCCGCGCCGCAAGATCGGCCTCGCCTTCGCCGTGCAGCAGGTCGACCGCGTCCCCGACGCGGCGCACGACCGGCGCCTCGATCTCGTCCTCACCGAACGCGGCCCGGTGCGGCCGAAGGATTTCCCTTCATGAGAGTGATGTTTCTCGGCGACGTGGTCGGCCGCAGCGGGCGGCGGATCGTGGTGGAGCGCCTGCCGGGCCTGATCGTCGACCTCGCGCTCGACTTCGTGGTGGTCAACGGCGAGAACGCCGCGGGCGGCTTCGGCATCACCGAGGAGATCGCCCGCGACCTGATCGACGCCGGCGCCGACGCGATCACGCTGGGCAACCACGCCTTCGATCAACGCGAGGCGCTGGTGTTCATCGAACGCCAGCCCAAGCTCCTGCGCCCGGTCAACTATCCGGCCGGCACGCCGGGGCGCGGCGCCGGGCTCTACATGGCCCGCAACGGCGCCCGGGTGCTGGTGGTCAACGTCATGGGCCGGATCTACATGGATCCGCTCGACGATCCCTTCGCGGCGATGGAGCGCGAGATCGCCGCCTGTCCGCTCGGCGAACAGGCCGATGCGGTGATCGTCGACGTCCATGCCGAGGCGACCAGCGAGAAACAGGCGATGGGCCATCTCCTCGACGGGCGCGCCAGCCTGGTCGTCGGCACCCACACCCATGTGCCGACCGCCGATCATCAGATCCTGCCGCACGGCACCGCCTTCCAGAGCGACGTCGGGATGTGCGGTGACTACGACGGGGTGATCGGCATGGACAAGGACGAGCCGCTCCACCGCTTCACCACCAAGATCGGGCGGGCGCGGTTCGAGCCGGCCAACGGCGAGGCGACGCTGTGCGGGGTCGTGGTCGACGTCGACGAGGTCAGCGGGCTCGCCACCACGATCGAACCGATCCGGCTCGGCGGACGTCTCGCCCCGGCGATGCCGCGCTTCTGACGCGAACGCCGCCGACCCGGGCGGGCCGACGGCGCGAGGGCGTGACCCCTGAGGGGCGGCCGTCAGACCTTCTTGATGATCTCCAGGAAGCGGTCGATCTCGCGGCGCATGGCCTCGGCCTCCTTGGCGGTGAGGGTGACGGCGGTGGCGACGCCGGCCGCCGAGCGACCGGTCTGTCCGGCGTCGTGTTCCAACTCGGCCATGGTCGCGGCGACGGCGCGGGTGCCGCCGGCCGCGCCCTGGACGGCGCGGCTGATCTCGGCGGTGGTCGCCGACTGTTCCTCGACCGCGGCGGAGATGCCGCTGGCGACTTCGTTCATGCGATCGATGGTGCCGGAGATCTCGGCCATCGAATGGACCGCCTCGCGGGTCGCCGCCTGGATGGTCTGGATCTGGCCGGTGATCTCCTCGGTCGCCTTGGTGGTCTGGCCGGCGAGGCTCTTGACCTCGGAGGCGACCACCGCGAAGCCGCGACCGGCGTCGCCGGCGCGCGCCGCTTCGATGGTGGCGTTGAGCGCCAGCAGGTTGGTCTGGGCGGCGATGTCCTGGATCAGGCCGACGACGCGGCCGATGCGCTCGGAGGCCTCGGTCAGGCGGTGGACCTTGTCGCGGGCGTCGCCGGCGTGGAGCACGCCGCCGCGCGCCACTTCCGCGGAAATGCCGGCCTGACGGGCGATCTCGGCGATCGAGGAATCGAGTTCGTGCACCGCGGCGGCGACGCTCTCGACGTTGTCGGTGGCGGTGGCGGCGGCCCCGGCCGACTGGTTGGCCTGAGCGGCGGTGTCGCCGGCGATCTTGGTCATGCCGTCGGCGTGGCCGCGCAGTTCGACGACCTGTTCGGCGACGCTGTCGATGGCGGCCTTGACCTGGGTCTCGAAGGTCTCGACGGCGTTCTGCAGGGCGGTGGTCACCGACCAGGTGACCATGCAACCGAGATAGGCGCCGGAGGCGTCGGTGATCGCCGAGGCCTTGAGGTCGAGCCGTTCGGCGCCGAGCCGCAATTTGGTGGTCCAGGGCAGGTTCTTCGGGTCGGCGACGATGCGGCGCTGGTGCGCGGGGTTCTTGTGGAAGACGTCCATCGAGCGGCCGACCAGACGATCGGGGTCGACGTCGGCGCGCAACTCGTGGCGGATCGACTTCAATGTCTCGACGCTCTTGCGGTTGACGTAGAGGATGTCGCCGGTCTTGGGATCGGCGAGGAGAACGTTGAACGGCATCTGGTCGAGCATCGCCGCGAGGGTCGCCGACGAGACCCCGCTCACCGTCGTCTCGGTGCTCTCCGCGATCACCGTCTTGCGCCCGAATCGACCGAACATGGCTGTTTCCTCATTTCGCGGCGCACGAATGCCCACCTGGGATTGCACGCGCGAACTCTGTCGGGAAACACGCGAAGCATCAGGAATTCTTTGCAGAATCCGGTTACGGTCGGGTAAATTCCGACGGTGAGATTTGACGATGTGCAACGGCCGGCGGCGGGGATCGCTATCCCGCCGCCGCGCCCGCGCTGCTCAGCCGGGCAGACGCACCACCGAGACCAGAACCGCGGCGAAGATCGCGGTGGTGATGACGCCGGAGATGTTGGCGCCGAGCGCGTGGGGCAGGATGATCGACGACGGGTTCTGGGCGCTGACCAGCTTCTGGGCGACCTTGGCGGTGGTCGGCACGCAGGAGACCGCGGCGATGCCGATCACCGGATTGTATTTGCCGCCCGAGACGAACCACAGGACGTAGCCGCCGAGCAGGCCGCCGATCGCCGAGATGGTCAGGGCGACGATGCCGAGGACCAGGAGGATCAGCACCTTGGGATCGAGGATGGTGCTGGCTTCGCAGAGCACCCCGAGCACCAGGCCGAGGAAGAAGGTGGCGCCGTAGAGCACCTGGTTGGAGAACAGCTCGTAGAAGTATTTCAGGCCGCTCTCGCGGATCACCACGCCGAGGAACACCGACAGGAACAGGGGCGCGGCGACCGGGAACAGCAGCGAAAGGAGCACGCAGGTGACCACCGCGAAGACCAGCTTCTCGCCCGAGGAGATCGGCCTCGTGGACTCGACCGGCATCTCGATGGCGCGCAGCCTCGCGGGGACCAGGGCCTTCACGATGTAGGGATACCCGCCGTAGGTCAGGCCCAGGTAGAGGTAGCCGACCACGGTGATCGGCACGAAGATCTGCGGCGCCAGCATCAGCGACGAGAACAGCACCATCGGACCGTCGGCGCCGCCGATCGTCGCGGTGGCCGCCGCCTCGCCCATCGGCAGGCCCATGGCGACGCCGAGCGGGAAGGTGACCAGCGTGCCGGCCTCGGCGCAGATCGCCAGGAACATCGAGCGATAGGGCCGCGCCATCAGGAAGCCGACGTCGAGCAGGGTGCCGATGCCGAGGAACACCAGGCAGGCGATCAGGCCGTTGGAGAACATCAGCGAATAGATCGGCTGCAGCCAATCGATCTGCATCTGGGTGACCACCTGATCGGTGGTGGCGGCGAGCGGATCGAGGAACAGCGTGCCCTTCTTGCCGCCGGCGAAGGTCAGGACGCCGGCGTTGACGGTGGCCATGCCGAGGCCCATCGGGATCATCAGGAGCGCCTCGAGAACTCCCTTGTGGCCGAGCCAGATGAGCACGAAGCCGAGCAACATCAGGCCGATGCGGCCGATCATGATGTGCGGCTCGCTGTCGACCAGGGTGGCGATGCCCTGAAAGATCTCGAGATAGGAGGCGTCGAACATGGCGGCGATCCTCTGGGCGGGCGCCTGCCGGCGCGCGGGGGCGGCGGCGTCAGTGCTCGCGATGGGGATCGTGCGAACCGTGCTGACGGGCGCGGGTCTCGGCGGTCCAAGACGACGGTTGGGCGGTGTCGCCGATGTAGACGATGCGATGGCGGGCGCCGAGGGTGGCGTGGACGGCGGCGGCGATCGCCGCGACCACCGCCGGATCGATCCCGGCGACGCACGGCTTCGGCGTCGCGACGGCCGGCACCGGGAGCGGGGCGGCGCGGCGTTCGGCTCGGCGCTTGACCGCGCCGAGACCGGCGACCAGAGCGTGGATGAACACCGCCGAGAGCATGGCGATGACGGCCATCAGGCCGAAGCTGAACAGCGATTTTCCGATCGCCACGGTCACCAGAGATTCGACTGGCATTCCCGCAACTCTCCAGCCGTCTCACCCCGGAAGGCGGGCGACGTGTTCTTCTTCTCGTCGTCGTCCCCGGGTCCCCGATCGGCGGCGACGCGCGCGACCGAGGCTGCGGGCGCGCCGACCCTATCAGAGACCTCGCGCGCCTCAAGGCGTCCGGGGGCGTGGCGATCGGCCGTCGTGCGCCGGACCGCCGGCGCGGGGCGCCGAGGCGCGAAAAGATCGTGATCAATCAATCGATCGGCCACGGCGCGAGCCGGCTGCGGGCGATGCCGGATCGCATTCCTACGGGGGGCCTTTGCGGGCGGGGCTGCGGAATTCGCTATGCCGCCTCGAGATCGGCCGGTGACCGCTGCGGGCGATGCGGGAATGCTGGATTTCCCCGTTCGACCCGCCTATAAGCGCACGGCTTCCCGACGATGCCCGCCGGGGGACGCGCTCATCCCCCCGGATCCCTCGCCTCGCGCGCCGTGTGTCGACACCCGCCGGGCGGGCGACCGAGAGTGCTCCCGGAGCGATCCCTTCGACCTGCCGACGAGAGACGACCATGGCCGGACATTCACAGTTCAAGAACATCATGCACCGCAAGGGCAAGCAGGACTCGGTGCGGTCCAAGCTGTTCTCCAAGCTGGCGCGCGAGATCACCGTCGCGGCCAAGCAGGGCGGGCAGGAGCCTTCGATGAACGCCAAGCTGCGGCTGGCGATCCTCAACGCCCGCGCCGAGAACATGCCCAAGGACAACATCGAGCGGGCGATCAAGAAGGCGTCGATCGCCGACGGCGACAATTACGAAGAGGTCCGTTACGAGGGCTACGGCCCGGGCGGCACCGCGGTGATCGTCGAGACGCTGACCGACAACCGCAACCGCACCGGCGGCAACGTCCGCGCCGCCTTCACCAAATACGGCGGGGCGCTGGGCGAGACCAATTCGGTGTCCTTCTCCTTCGACCGGATCGGCGAAATCACCTTCCCGGCTTCGGCCGGCAGCGCCGACGCGGTGCTGGAAGCGGCGATCGAGGCGGGTGCCGACGACGTCGTGTCCGACGCCGAGAGCCACCTCATCATCACCACCTTCGAAGGCCTGTCGGAAGTGTCCAAGGCGCTCGAGAGCTCGATCGGCGCGGCGACCTCGATCAAGGCCAACTGGCGGCCGCAGAACACCGTGCCGGTCGACGAAGAGCGGGCGCAGTCGCTGATGAAGCTGATCGCCATGCTCGAAGACGACGACGACGTCCAGAACGTCTACACCAACTTCGAAATCTCCGACGAAGTGATGGCCAAGCTGACCGCCGCCTGATCGGGCGCGGAGTGCGGTTTTCGGGCGGGCGGGGAGCGATCCTCGCCCGTCGGCGTTTCGGGGCATCGACGGCGCCGGTTCGGGCGGTTACCGTCGGGGCCGCGGCCGTGGATCGCAAGCGGAGGAGCGAGGATGGACTGGACGGTGTGGCTGGCCTTCGTGGCGGCTTCGGCGGTGCTGGTGGTGATCCCCGGGCCGACGGTGCTGCTGATCGTCTCGCACGCGCTGGGCCAGGGCTGGCGATCGACCCTGCCGCTGGCGGTCGGGGTGGCGCTCGGCGACGTCACCGCGATGACCGCGTCGCTGGCCGGCGTCGGCGCGCTGCTCCAGGCCTCGGCGACGGTGTTTCTCGCCGTCAAATGGATCGGTGCGGCCTATCTGGTGTTCCTCGGCGTGCGGCTGTTCCGGGCCGGTGGGACGGTGACGACGCCGGCGCGCAGCGATCGCTCGGTCGGCGGGATGCTGGTGGTCCATGCCTGGCTGGTGACCGCGCTCAATCCCAAGGGCATCCTGTTCTTCGTGGCGTTCCTGCCGCAGTTCGTCGACCCGCACGCGCCGCTGGTCGGCCAATGGCTGCTGCTCGAGGCGACCTTCGTGACCATCGCCTTCGCCAACGTCCTCGCCTACACCGCCTGCGCGGCGCGGGCCGGCCGCCTGTTCGGCGACGGGCGGATGATCGGCCGGGTCAACCGGGCCGGCGGAACGGCGCTGGTCTGCGCCGGTCTCGCCACCGCGGTCTTCGCCGAGAGCCATTGACGCGCGACGGCCTCCCCCCTCTTTCGAAACGAACCGAGAACATGTACCGATGACGGAATGAGCTCCGTCGTCCGAATCATCGGGATCGATCCCGGACTGCAACGCACCGGCTGGGGCGTCGTCGACGCCACGGGCAATCGGCTGTCCTTCGTCGCCTGCGGCACCATCACCTCGACGGCCGCCGACGAGCTCGCGCCGCGGTTGGTCGAACTCTACGACGGGCTGGTCGCGGTGATCGCCGCGCATGCCCCCGACGAGGCGGCGGTCGAGCACACCTTCGTCAACACCAATCCGACCGCGACGCTGAAGCTCGGGCAGGCCCGCGGCATCGCCCTGCTGGTGCCGGCCAAGGCCGGGCTCACCGTCGCCGAATACGCGCCCAACGCGGTCAAGAAGGCGATCGTCGGGGCCGGCCACGCCGACAAGACGCAGATTCAGCACATGGTGCGCATCCTGCTGCCCAAGGCGGTGTGGACCGGGGCGGACGCGGCGGATGCGCTCGCCATCGCCATCTGCCACGCTCATCATCGCGGTTCGGCGGCGCGGATGCTGCGATTGGCCGGGTCGTGACGGCGACGGGGGAGGGGACGGAATGATCGGCAAACTCAAGGGCGTCGTCGACGAATACGGCGAGGACTTCGTGATTCTCGATGTCCACGGCGTCGGCTACGTCTGTTTCTGCTCGGCGCGGACGCTGCAAGACCTGCCGCGGCCGGGCGAAGCGGCGGTGCTGGCGATCGAGACCATCGTCCGCGAGGACATGATCCGCCTCTACGGTTTCGCCGATGCCGACGAGCGCGACGGCTTCCGTCTGTTGACCACCGTCCAGGGGGTCGGGGCCAAGGTGGCGTTGGCGATCCTGTCGGTGCTTCGGCCGATCGAGCTCGCCTCGGCGATCGCGCTGAAGGACGTCACAGCGCTCGCCCGCGCGGTCGGGGTCGGCAAGCGGCTGGCCGAACGCATCGTCCAGGAACTGAAGGACAAGGCGCCGGTGTTCGGCTCGGTCGATCCGGCGGTGGTGTCGCTCGCCGGCGGCATCGCCGACAAGACCGCGCCGAAGCCGATGGCCGACGCGGTCTCCGCCCTGGTCAATCTCGGCTATGCCCAGATCCAGGCCTCGGCGGCGGTGGCCGCGGCGGCGCGCAGCGCCGGCGAAGGGGCCACCACCGAGAAACTGATCCGCCTCGGCCTCAAGGAACTCACGTCGGGCTGACCGTGCATCGAGGCCGTCGCCCGCTCATTTGACCACGTCGACGTCGACGATGCGGCGCACCCGCTTGCGCTCGCCGTCGCGCTCGCCCTCGATCTCGATCGCGAAGGTGTCGGGTCCGAAATAGCCTGGCGCCGGGCGATACCGCACATAGAGGATGTCGGGCGGCTGGATCCGCGTCTCGCCGTGCGACGGCGGCATCGCCACCCGGATGGTGCGATTCTCGAAGGACTTGCCGAGGGTGCGGCTGCCGCAGCTGGCGCCGCCGGAGACGCGCATCGCATAATGCTTGCTCTCCTCGTCGAAATGGATCGCGCAGCCGGCCTCGAGCGTCGCGGGCTCGTCGGCGGCGTCGGTGATCAGCCGGCAGTTGACGCCGGTCGCCCGAATGTCGCTCGAGGTGGTGGGGCCGTTCGGTCCCGCCAGGGTGACGGTCGCGTGTCCGGGTTTCAGGCCATAGGTCACCGAGGCCTCGCAGGCGTCCGCGCCGAACCGGATCGTGCGTTCGAGGGTGAAGTCGGGAAAGTCGGAGCGGATGACCACGACGTCCTTGGACGGCATCCGGTAGGTGGCGCGATAGCCGCCGGCGTCGACGACCTCGCCATCGCGGCGATAGACGGTCGCCACCTTGTCCTTGGCACTGCCGAGCACCGCTTCGATCTTCATCCGCCGGTCGTCGGTGACGGTGAGCCGCAGCGCGGTGTTCTCGCTGCGGACGCGGCGGCCGTCGGGCAAGGGTGGGGCGATCTGTTCGTAGACGATGCGGTAGCGCACGATCATCTGCCGCTCGGCCGCGGCCGCGCCATCGGCGACGAGCAGAAAGACCCCGATCGCCGTCGCGGCGCACCGCACGATCGTCATGGCAACCCTCCGCCGCCCGCTGGCCCGTGTGCGGCGATCATCACCGATCGCGACGCCGGCCGCAACCGCGTCGCCGCCCGCCGGCGGTTTCCCCGAGCGGGCGGCGTCGGCGCACGCTCAGGCGGCCGGGGTGTAGACCCGCAGGCGGTGGCCGTCGGGGTCGAGCGCCACGAAGGTGCGGCCGAAGTCCATGTCGCAAGGGCTCTGGAGGATCGGCAGACCGCGCGCCACCCAATCGGCATGGGTGGCGTCGACCGCCGCCGGATCGGCGACCCCGAACACCACCTCGCCGCCGCCACCGGCCGCCGCCGCGGCCGGTTCGACGGTGTGGCGCGACCACAATCCGAGCATCAGGCCGGGGCGCAGCGGCAGCATGGCGAAGGTATCGGAGAGCTCGACCGGCTCGCGGCCGAGGAGGCCGGACCAGAAGGTGGCCGCGGCGCGGGGGGCATCGACATAGAGGATGAGCATGGAAGCATCGGGCATGGGCGGTCTCCGTTGGGGTCGGAGGCCATCTTCGCCGAGGCCCGCGTCAGTTTTCGTCAGCAGCGCCGGGTCCGGTGATGCCTTCGGCGCGGCGCCAGTCGCGCATCAGGGTGCGGCGTCGGCGCGGGTAGCGTTCGCCGGTCGGGGTCGCGGCGATCATCCGATCGAGGCGGAAATGGCGGAAGGCGGCGCGGGTCTCGCACCAGGCGACCAGGATGCGGACCCGTTCGAAGAAGGCCAGCGCCATCGGCCAGACGATGCGCCGGCTCTCGCGGCCGGCGGCGTCGCGGTAGGTCAGCGCCAGGCGGGTCTCGGCGCGGATCGCGTCGCGCAGGACCTGCGGATCGACGGTCTCGGCGGCGCGGCCCTTGCCCGGGCCGACCAGCAGCGCGTCGGCGTCGCGCGGATCGCCGCGGCCGTCCGGCAGCACCGCGGCGATGCGGGCGAGCGCGTCGCGGGCGGCGGCGGCGAGGCGGGGATCGCCGTGCTCGGCGACGAAGCGCGCGCCGAGGGCCAGCGCCTCGAGTTCCTCGTCGCCGAACATCAGCGGCGGCAGGGTGAAGCCGGGGCGCAGCACGTAGCCGAGCCCGGCCTCGCCGTCGATCGGCGCACCCTGGCCGCGCAAGGTGGCGACGTCGCGATAGAGGCTGCGCGGCGATATGCCGAGCTCGGCGGCGAGCGCCGCGGCGGTCACCGGCCGGCGATGGCGGCGCAGGATCTGGACGAGATCGAGGAGGCGGGCGCTGCGGGACATGGGCGGATCGCGGTCGTCGGCTCCGACACCAGCGGGCGCCGGGTCCGTTAAGTCGATCTTGCGAATTGTCGCTCAATCTGCGGTCGATCGAAAGGGCCGGATCGCCGGGGCGACCGAGCGGCGCGTCGCAAGGGGAGAGTTCGCCGCATGTCCTCGCGACCGCTCTACCGGCCCGAATTGGACGTCTTGCGCTTCTTCGCCTTCTTCTTCGTGTTTCTCCATCATGTCCTGCCGCGCGAGCCGCGAGATCTCGCGGCCATCGCCCCGGCGTGGCGCGCCTCGGTCGCCTCGGTGACCAATGCCTTCGGTTTCGGCATGACGCTGTTCTTCCTCCTCTCGGCCTTCCTGATCACCCGGCTGCTGCTCGCCGAGCAGGAGCGCACCGGCGGCTTGCGCATCGGCGACTTCTACGCCCGGCGGGTCCTGCGGATCTGGCCGCTCTACGTGGTCGGGCTCGGCATCGGCCTGGCGCTGGTCGACCCGTCGGACGGTGCCGATCAGATGCAGATGTTCGCGTGGTTCGCGGGGTTCGCCGGCAACTGGTTCTTTCTCGATCACGGTTGGAACGGCAATCCGATGGCGCCGTTGTGGAGCATCTCGGTCGAGGAGCAGTTCTATCTGGTGTTGCCGGTGGTGCTCACGATGGTCGGTCGCGACCGGGCGGTCGGGCTCGGCGTCGGGGCGATGGTCCTGTCGGCGGCGAGCCTGTGGCATCAGGGCGACCGGCATCTGGCGATCGACACGGCGATCTGGGTGAACACCGCGACCCATGGCCTCGCCTTCGGGGCGGGCATCGTGCTCGCGTCGGTGTCGTTCGGGCGCCGCTTCGTGGCGGGGGCGGGGCTGCGGGTCGGCCTCGCTCTGACGGGCCTCGCCGCGCTGTTCGTCGCCGCGCACGTCTTCGAGGGCAAACGCATGGCGGAGGCCACCTCGGGGGCGAGCGTGGTGCTCGGCCATGCCACGGCGGTGCTCGGCTGCGTCGCCCTGGTGGCGGCGGTGCTCGACACGCCGCGGGCGCTGCCGCGCCCGCTGGTGATCCTCGGCCGGATCTCGTTCGGGCTCTACGTGTTCCACCTCCTCGCCATTCGCGTGGCCGGCCACATGGCGCCGCCGGGATCGGTGGCCGCGGCGATCCTCGCGCTCGCCCTGACGATCGCCGTCGCCGCGGTGTCCTATTGGGGTTTCGAACGGTGGTTCCTGCGCCTGCGCGAGGCCTTCGTGCGCGTCGAAGGGCGGCCGATCTGAGGTCGCTCGCTTCTTCGGCGGCGCGGCGGCGTGTTAGAAGCGGCTCCGAACCCCGCTGCGACGGACACGCGATTCGATGGCCACACCCAAACGCCTGATCTCCGGAGAGAAACGCGACGAGGACTTCGATGCCTCGCTGCGGCCGCAGACGCTCGGCGACTTCGTCGGCCAAGTGGCGGCGCGCGACAACCTCGCGGTGTTCATCGAGGCCGCCAAGACCCGGCGCGAGGCGCTCGACCACGTGCTGTTCGTCGGGCCCCCGGGGCTCGGCAAGACCACGCTCGCCCAGATCGTGTCGCGCGAACTCGGGGTCAATTTCCGCTCGACCTCCGGGCCGGTGATCGCCAAGGCCGGCGATCTCGCGGCGCTGCTGACCAATCTCGAGGACCGCGACGTCCTGTTCATCGACGAGATCCATCGGCTGGCGCCGGCGGTCGAGGAGATCCTCTATCCGGCGATGGAGGACTACCAGCTCGATCTGATCATCGGCGAAGGTCCGGCGGCGCGCTCGGTCAAGATCGATCTCGCCCGCTTCACGCTGGTCGCCGCGACCACCCGGTTGGGGCTCCTGACCACGCCGCTGCGCGACCGTTTCGGCATCCCGATCCGGCTCAACTTCTACACCGTCGGCGAGCTCGAATTCATCGTCAAGCGCGGCGCTCGGCTGATGGGTCTGGCGATCACCGAGGAGGGCGCCAACGAGATCGCCCGCCGGTCGCGGGGGACGCCGCGCATCGCCGGGCGGCTCCTGCGCCGGGTGCGCGACTTCGCCGCGGTGGCCGGGGACGAGGCGATCGACCGCGGCATCGCCGACCGCGCGCTGCTGCGCCTCGAGGTCGACCGGGCCGGCCTCGACCAGCTCGATCGGCGCTATCTCGAGGTGATCGCGGTGTCGTTCTCGGGCGGCCCGGTCGGCATCGAGACCATCGCCGCGGCGCTGTCGGAACCGCGCGACGCGATCGAGGAGATCGTCGAGCCCTATCTGATCCAGCAGGGCCTGGTGCAGCGCACGCCGCGCGGCCGGATGATGACCCAGGCCGCCTTCCGCCACCTCGGCCTGACCCCGCCGCCGAGCCGGCCGGAACAGCTCGGCCTGGGGCTCGACGAGGAGGAGTGACGCTCCGGAGGACACATCGGCGGCGCTCGCAGGCGTCGAAGTCGGAGCGTGGGAGGACCAAGATGGATCCCCTTCCCCTCGCTGCGCTCGGCCGGGGATGACGGGAGGGGGCGACGGTCGGCGTTTTTCCGTCATCCCCGGCGAGCCGAAGGCGAGGGAAGGGGATCCATCGGGGAGAGCCCCATGTATTTCGTCTACATTCTCGCAAGCCGTCGCAACGGAACTCTCTATATCGGCGTCACCAACGATCTCGTCCGACGGATCGGTGAACATTGCAGCGGCGCTGTGCCGGGATTTACCCGCCGCTACGGAGTCACGCGGTTGGTGTACTTCGAGATCTACGACCGCATCGACGAGGCGATCACTCGGGAAAAGCAATTGAAGGGTTGGAACCGAACCTGGAAGATTCGCCTGATCGAAGCCTCCAATCCGGAGTGGCGCGACGTCGGCGGCGACATTCCCTGGTCGTGAGGGGCGGTGCGGATCGTCGCCTGCATGCGAAAGATGGATCCCCTTCCCCTCGCTGCGCTCGGCCAGGGATGACGGAGGAGGCGTGGGGAGAATTCTCCCCGTCATCCCCGGCGAGCCCGAAGGGCGAGGGAAGGGGATCCAGAGGCCACACGGGAAACCGCCGAGAGTTCTCCGCTACCCCCTGGATCCCTTCCCCTCCGCCGGCAGGCCGGCTCCGGCCGGGGATGACGGCCGAGGGGTGGGCGGGCTCATGTGCGTCTCCCTCGCCCCTCTGCTGCACCGCAGCACTTGACCCCGCGGCCGGCTGCGGGCATTGACGAGGAATGACCGCGACACTGCCCGTCTCCGATCGACCGGATCACCGCCTCGCCGTCCGCGTCTATTACGAGGACACGGATGCCGGCGGCATCGTCTATCACGCCTCCCACGTCCGCTTCTTCGAGCGCGGCCGCACCGAATATCTGCGGGCGCTCGGCATCAGCCAGTCGGCGATGAAGGCCTCGGAGCACCCGTTGCTGTTCGCGGTGCGGCGGCTGGAGATCGACTATCTCAAGACCGCCGGCCTCGACGACCTGCTCGAAGTGGCGACCACCACGCGCGAGGTCGGGGGGGCGCGGATGATCCTCGATCAGGTGTTGCGGCGGGGTGACGAGGTGATCGCCACGGCGGTGGTCACGGTGGTGGCGGTCGGTCCCGACGGGCGGCCGCATCGGGTGCCGGCCGATCTCCGACACCGCTTCGGCCACCCGGAATGACGGGACGTCCGCCGAAAGTGGGACGACGTAACCATTCTTTAACCTTGACAATGGCTTGCTGAACCGGCGCGGGCTCCGGCGGAGCCCTCGTTTGGTCATATTCCACGGGCAGAAGATCTTCACGGATCCGATGCCGGAGAGCCAGGGAACCGCCCGGCGCGATCGGGGTCGGCACGGGCGCCTGCCGAGGTCGCCGACCGGAACTCCCCACCCTCGACCCTGACCCGCCGCTCGCGGCGATCGGAACCCGCCCAGGTCGATCCTCGGCCGTAAGGAACGCTGCTCATGAATCCCGAAGTCGCCCAGGCCGCCCTGGCCGCACCCCATGTCGACATGACGCTGCTCTCGATGTTCTGGAGCGCGCACATCGTCGTCAAGCTGGTGATGCTCGGCCTGTTCTCCGCCTCGGTGTGGTGCTGGGCGATCATCGTCGACAAGCTCTTCCTGTTCATGAAGACGCGTCGGCAGATGGACAATTTCGAGCAGGTGTTCTGGTCGGGCCAGAGCCTCGAGGACCTCTACCGGACGCTCGCCTCGCGCGCCAACCACGGCATGCCGGCGCTGTTCGTCGCGGCGATGCGGGAATGGAAGCGCAGCCACGAGGGCGGACGCCCGGCGATCGGGAGCCTGCAGCAGCGCATCGACAAGGTGATGGACGTGACCATCGGCCGGGAGGTCGATCGCTTCCAGTCGAACCTGCTGGTGCTGGCGACGATCGGCTCGTCGAGCCCGTTCATCGGCCTGTTCGGCACGGTGTGGGGCATCATGACCGCCTTCCAGGGCATCGCCGCCTCGAAGAACACCTCGCTGGCGGTGGTCGCGCCGGGCATCGCCGAGGCGCTGCTGGCCACCGCGATCGGTCTGGTCGCGGCGATCCCCGCGGTCATCGCCTACAACAAGCTGTCGTCGGACGCGGGCGCGCTCGGCGGCCGGCTCGAGACCTTCGCCGACGAATTCTCCGCCATCCTGTCGCGTCAGATCGACGAGCGGCAGGCGGCCTGAGCGGGGAGCAGAGACCATGGCGATGGCGGCGGTCAGCAACGGCGGGCGAGGCGGGCGACGCGGTCGGCGGCGCGGCAAGGCCGGCGTGATGAGCGAAATGAACATGACGCCGTTCATCGACGTCGTGTTGGTGCTCTTGATCATCTTCATGGTCGCGGCGCCGATGATGACGGTCGGCGTGCCGATCGAGATGCCGGAGAGCCGCGCCAAGCCGCTCGAAGGCCAGGTCAAGCCGATCGCCGTGTCGATCGACGCCCAGGGCCGGATCTTCATTCAGGATGCCGAGGTCAAGGCCGACGATCTGATTCCGAAGCTGCAGGCGATCGCCAAGAACGGCGTCGACGAGCGCATCCAGGTGCGCGGCGACAAGGCGACCGACTACGGGACCGTCAACAAGGTGCTCGGCATGCTCAGCGGCGCCGGCTTCACCAAGATCGGCCTGATGTCGCTGTCGGGGGCGAGGTGACGACGTGATTCGTCCGGGTCTGCCCACATCGGCCGTGCTGCACGTCGCGCTGTTCGCGTGGATCCTGTTCGCCTTCCCGCAGCCCAAGCCGCTCGAGGATGCGGTGGTGGTCGATGCCATGCCGATCGAGTTCGTCCCCGTCGCGGCGACGAGCCAGATCAGGCTCGGCCAGAAGACCGCCAAACCCAAGGACGAGATCGCCCCCAAGGACGTCAAACAGGCGCCGAAGGAGACCGACGGCACCCGCGCCGGCACCGACGCGCGCGAGGAGCCGCCGCCGCCGATGCCTGAGGCGAAGCCGACGCCGCCGGTGCCCGAGGCCAAGCCGACGCCGCCGCAGAAGGTCGCGGAACTGCCGAAGCCGCCGGAGCCGAAGCCGGAACCGCCCAAGCCCGAGCCGCCGAAGCCCGAGCCGGTCAAGGCGCCCGAGCCCAAACCGCTGCCCAAGCCCGAACCGATCAAGGCGCCGGAGCCCAAGCCCGACCTGCCCAAGGAGGCGGAGAAGGCCAAGGACGTCGGCGAAGGCAAGCCGCCGGTGGTCAAGGATCCGCCCAAGGACACCCAGGCGCTCGACAAACTGCTCGACGATCAGAAGAAGGCCGACGAGAAGAAGGCGGCCGACGCCAAGGCCGCGGCCGACGCCAAGGCGGCGAAGGCTGCGGCCGACAAGGCCGCGGCGGACAAGGCGGCCAAGGTCGCGGCGGCGAAGGCGGCCGCCGACAAGGCCGCGGCCGAGGCCAAGGCGGCGGCGGACCGGGCGGCGGCGCAGACCGCCTCGACCGCCAACGCCAAGCCCTTCGCCGGCCAGATCTCCGACGTGCTCAACAAGAATGCCACCGGCTCCTCGGCCGGGGCGCAGGCCAAGGTCGCGAGCCTCGGCTCGCCGACCGGCAAGCTCAACGTCACCCATATGACGCAGTCGGAGACCGACGCGCTGATCGGCCAGATCAAGCGCTGCTGGAATCCGCCGATCGGGGCGGCGGAAGCGGCGATCAAGGTGACGCTGCGCTTCTCGCTCAACCAGGACGGCACGCTCAACGGCTCGCCGGAACCGATCCAGACGCCGCAGCATCCGCTCGGCGTCGGGCTCGCCCGCTCGGCGCAGCGCGCGCTCATTCAATGTGGTCCCTACCGGATGCCGGCCGACAAGTTCGCCGCCTGGCAGTCGGTGGAAGCGACCTTCGATCCCAAGGACATCTTCTGATGCACGGCGTTCACACGGACGTGGTCGACTCCCGGGCATCGGCGACGACGAGGACAGACATGATCGCAACTCCGACTTCCGCTCCGCTGCGCGCAGCCGGAGACCGTTCGCTCTTCGGCCGCATGGCGCGCCTGTCGACCGCCGCGTTGGTGGCGCTCGCCACCGTCGCCGGTGCCCTGGTGGCCGGCGCGGGTCCCGCCGCGGCGCAGCTCAAGATCACCGTCACCCCCGGCGCGGCGTTCCAGCCGATGCCGATCGCGGTGCCGGAGTTCGCCGGTGATCCGACGCTCGGCGCGCAGGTGGCACAGATCGTCGCCGCCGACCTCAAGGCTTCGGGCTATTTCACGGTGCTCGATCCCGCCTCCTATCTGGAGCGCAGCGTCGGCGCCGGGGTGACGCCGAACTTCAACAACTGGCGCGGCATCAATGCTCAGGCGCTGGTCGCCGGCACGGTCGCCCAGACCGGCGGGCAGATCCAGGCTCAGGTCCGGGTGTGGGACGTGTTCGGCGGCACCCAGCTGGTCGGCTCGCAGTTCGGCACCTCGCCGGACGCGGTGCGCCGCCTCGCCCACATCGTCGCCGACGCGGCCTATGCGCAATTGACCGGCTTCAAGGGCTTCTTCGACAGCCGCATCGTCTACGTCGACGAGACCGGGCCGAAGACCAACCGGGTCAAGCGGCTGGCGATCATGGACTGGGACGGGGCCGGGGTGCGCTACCTCACCCGCGGCCAGGAACTGGTGCTGACCCCGCGCTTCTCGCCGTCCAACCAGCAGGTCGCCTACATGGCCTACGGCGCCGGCGACCCCAAGGTGTTCATCCTCAACGTCGCCACCGGCGCCCGCCAACTGCTCGGCGACTTCGCCAACATGACCTTCAGCCCGCGCTTCTCGCCGGACGGCGGACGTCTGGTGTTCTCGATGCAGAAGGACGGCAACGCCAACATCTTCCAGATGGACCTTTCGGGACGCGGCGTGACCCAGCTGACCTCGGGCGCGTCGATCGACACCTCGCCGTCGTTCTCGCCGGACGGTTCGCAGATCGTGTTCGAGAGCGACCGCGGCGGCGTGCAGCAGCTCTATGTGATGGATCGCGGCGGCGGCGGCGCCAAGCGCATCTCCTTCGGCGCCGGGCGCTACGCCACGCCGGTGTGGTCGCCCGATCCCGACAATCCGTTCATCGCCTTCACCAAGCAGGACGGCAGCGGCTTCAAGATCGGCGTGATGAAGCCCGACGGCTCGGGCGAGCGGATCCTCGCCGACGGCTTCCACAACGAAGGCCCGACCTGGGCGCCCAACGGCCGCTACGTGATGTTCTTCCGCGAAGGCGGCGGCGAGTCGCAGCTGTGGCTGGCCGACGTCACCGGTCATGTCCTGACGCCGATCAAGACCCCGGGCGGCGCTTCGGATCCGGCCTGGTCGCCGCTGCTCAAGTGAGACATTCGGGCAACAGTCCAGACACGTCGCGGGCCTCCCCGGAACCGCCGGGCCTGCGACACCTTTCCACCATGTTCGGATCGCTACCGTCGACTTCGGACGACGAGGCCTCGGGCGCGGCGGAAAACCGCCGAATCAAGGTTTCGTTCACCACGTTTCTGCACCCCGGTTTAACCACGGTCCGTTAGGGATACCGGCAGGTCATCGGGTCCATCCGAAGGAGCATACGGGATGTCGATTGAAATGGGCTTCGTTCGCGGCGTGAAGTTCGCGGCGATCATCGCGGCGACGCTGACGCTCGGCGCCTGCGCCAGCCAGCAGGACAGCGCTGGCGACGGCGCCGGCGGTCTCGGTGGCGCCGGTGCGGCGACGCCGGGCAGCCAGCAGGACTTCGTGGTCAACGTCGGCGACCGCATCTTCTTCGCCAACGATTCGTCGGACGTCGCCGCCGAGGCGCGCACCACCCTCGACCGTCAGGCCGGCTGGCTCGCCAAGTATCCGCGCTACGCCGTGACCATCGAAGGTCATGCCGACGAGCGCGGCACCCGCGAATACAACATCGCGCTCGGCGCCCGCCGCGCCGCCGCCGCCCGCGACTACCTGATCTCGCGCGGCGTGCCGTCGACCCGGCTGAAGACCATCTCCTACGGCAAGGAACGCCCGGTCGCGGTCTGCGACGAGGAGAGCTGCTGGAGCCAGAACCGCCGCGCCGTCACGGTGCTCGGTGGCGCCAACTGATCTCGGCTCCGGCCCCGCGCGGGCCGGTGCGACGACCTGAAGCTGCGGCGGTCCCGGAACGGGGCCGCCGTCGGCATATCGGCGGCGATTGTCCCGTGAAATCCCATCGGCGGCCGAGGTCGGCCATGCGGCCGACAAACTTTGGCCGAAAGCGGCGCGCCATGTTAGGGAAATTCCCGAAAGACGCGCGGCTCCCGAGGGTCCCCGCGTGACGGGAAAGGAGCAATTTCGATCATGTCGGTTTGGACGAGAACGATGTTTCGAGGACCGGGGTGCCGTGGGGGAGGAACGATCGCGGTGATGTGCCTCGCGGTCCTCCTGGTGCTGGCGCCGGGTGGCCGTCCGGCGAGCGCCCAGGGCCTGTTCGGCGGCTCCGACGACGGCGATCGGCGCAATGCCGAGGTCGGCCTCCGGATGAACCAGATCGAGAATCAGATGCGCGGCCTCAACGGCCAGATCGAGCAACTGACCTTCCAGATCCGGCAGCTCCAGGATTCGATGACGCGGATGCAGAAGGACTACGAGTTCCGTCTGCAGGAGATCGAGAACGGCACGGCGCGGGCCGGGGCCGGTCGTCCGCCTCCGGCGCCGCCGCCGCAGAAGCGGTCGGACGTCGCGCCGAGCGGCGCCGACGCGGTGATGGCGGCGGCCCCGACCGGGATGCCGCCGAACGCCATGTCGGCCCCGGAGACGACCCGGGCCGCGCCGCGCGGGGCGCCGCCGGCCTCGCTCGGCCAGCTGTCGTCGAACGATCCGATCGGCGGGATCATCGGTACCGCGCCGCTCGACCTCGGGGCGACCGCCCAGCCGGGCGTCGCCACGGAAGGCCGCAGCGTCGGGCCGATCACCGATCCGACGATGGCCGCGGTGCCGCCGGGGGTCGATCCGCGCTACGCCTCGGTGCCGCCGACCGCCAGCCCGCGCGACGAATACGACGCGGCCTACGGTTACATCCTCAACGGCGAATACGCGCTGGCCGAAACCAGCTTCAAGACCTTCCTGGCCAACCATCCGACCGACCGGCGGATCGGCAGCGCCCAGTTCTGGCTCGGCGAGAGCTACTATGCCCGCGCCCGCCACAAGGAGGCGGCCGACGCCTTCCTCAAGAGCTACACCCAGTTTCCCGACGGTGCCAAGGCGCCGGACAGCCTGCTGAAGCTCGGCCTGGCGCTCACCGGCCTCGGCGAGAAGAAGGCCGCCTGCGCCTCCTGGGACGAGCTGCTGGTCAAGTACCCGAAAGCCGCCAAGGCCGTGCGCGATCGCGCCGCGGCCGAGAAGACCCGTGTCAAGTGCTGACGACGCCCCCGTCTCGGACCGTGAGGCCGCGCAATTGTTCGCGCCGCTCCGAGACCGCGCCGGCGTCGCCCTCGGCGTTTCCGGGGGCGCCGATTCCTCCGCTCTCCTTCATCTCTGGGCCCGTGCCCGCACCGTCGACCCCGCCCTGCCGCCGGCAATGGTGCTGAGCGTCGACCATCGGTTGCGCGCCGAATCGGCCACCGAGGCGGCGATCGTCGCCGCCCGCGCCGCGGCTCTCGGCCTTCCCCATCAAACCCTCGCCTGGACCGGCCCCAAGCCCGCCGGCGATCTGCAGGCCTCCGCCCGCCGCGCCCGCCGGGCGCTGATGCGCGACGCGCTCGAAGCGCGCGGCTGGGACACCCTGGTGCTCGCCCATCACGCCGACGATCAGGCCGAGACCTTCCTGGCGCGTCTGGCGCGCGGCAGCGGCGTGGTCGGGCTGGCGGCGATGGCGCCGTTGCACCGCGCCGAGGGGATGTGGATCGCCCGGCCGTTCCTGGCGCTGCCCAAGCGGCGGCTGACGGCGACGCTGACCGCGGCCGGCATCGACTGGATCGAAGACCCGTCCAACGCCGATCGGCGGTTCGACCGGGCGCGGTGGCGGGCGGCGATGCCCGATCTCGCCGCCCTGGGGCTGACGCGCGAGCGCCTGGTGGCGACGGCGCGGGCGATGGCCCGGGCGGCGGTGGCCCTCGACGGGCTCGGCGAGGCGCTCACGGCTACCGCGGAAGTCGTGCATCCGGCCGGCTGGACGACCCTCGACGCCGCGACCTGGGCGGCGGCCCCGGAGGAGATCCGCCTGCGCTGCCTGTCGCGGGCGATCGCCCGGGTCGGCGGTGGCGACTACGGACCGCGCCTCGACGACGTCGAACGGCTCGATGCGGCGCTGATCGGCGCGCGCGCCGGGGGCTCCGCCCTGGTGCGGACCCTCGGCGGGGTACGGATCGAACTGCGGCGCGGGCTGGTGTGGCTGGCGCCGGAGGAGGGGCGGGTGGCCGCGCCGATCGAACTGCGGCCGGGGGCGTCGGCGTGGTGGGCCGGGCGGCGCCTGCGGCTCGCGTGGGAAGCCCCGGGAATGGTGACCGTCGGGCTGCTCGGCGAGGCCGGGCGTGGGCGTCTCGATTCGGCGGCCTGGGGCCGGGCGAGCGCGCCCTCGGGCGTGCGGCCGTCGGCGAAGGTGATCGCCGCGGCGACCGCTTTGTCGGTCGACGGGCGTCTGGTGGCGGTGCCGGGGCTCGGTTGGCGGGCCCCGGACGCGGTCCACGACTGGTCGGGCGCGCTGTTCGGAGCCGATTGCGCGGCGGATCGCTAACGAAATCGACAGTCCTTGGTCGATGGTCCGTGTGGTCATCTTGGCATTCGCCCCGGCGAGACCTATCTTCGCAGGAACGAGATGTGGGTCGGCTGGCGCCAGCTACGGCGTGTCGCGGTCGAAATGGGATCACCGATGAACGCCAATTTCCGGAATTTCGCCCTCTGGGTGATCATAGGACTGCTGCTGATCGCGCTGTTCCAGCTGTTCCAGAACCCGGGCCGCACCGCGGGGACGAACGACGTGTCGTTCTCGCAGTTCCTCGACGACGTCGAGGCCGGCAAGGTCAAGCAGGTGGTGATCACCGACCAGCAGATCACCGGCAGCTACAAGGCCGCCGGCACGTTCCAGACCTATGCGCCCAACGGCGCGCAGTTCTTCGACATCCTGCGGGCCAAGGACGTGGCCATCGCGGCGCGGCCGGCCGGCGAGAGCTTCAGCCTGATCGGCGCGCTGATCTCGTGGATGCCGATGCTGCTGATCATCGGCATCTGGCTGTTCGTGATGCGCCAGATGCAGGGCGGCGCCGGCGGCAAGGCGATGGGCTTCGGCAAGTCCAAGGCCAAGCTGCTGACCGAAGCCCACGGCCGCGTCACCTTCGAGGACGTCGCCGGCATCGACGAGGCCAAGGAAGATCTGATGGAGATCGTGGAGTTCCTCCGCGATCCGCAGAAGTTCCAGCGGCTCGGCGGGCGCATCCCGCGCGGCGTGCTGCTGGTCGGCCCTCCCGGTACCGGTAAGACGCTGACCGCCCGTGCGGTCGCCGGCGAGGCCAACGTGCCGTTCTTCACCATCTCGGGCTCCGACTTCGTCGAGATGTTCGTCGGCGTCGGCGCCTCCCGCGTCCGCGACATGTTCGAGCAGGCCAAGAAGAACGCGCCCTGCATCATCTTCATCGACGAAATCGACGCGGTCGGTCGCCATCGCGGCGCCGGCCTCGGCGGTGGCAACGACGAACGCGAGCAGACGCTGAACCAGCTGCTGGTCGAGATGGACGGCTTCGAACAGAACGAAGGCATCATCATCATCGCCGCCACCAACCGGCCCGACGTGCTCGATCCGGCGCTGCTGCGTCCCGGCCGTTTCGACCGTCAGATCACCGTGCCCAATCCGGACGTCAACGGCCGCGAGAAGATCCTCAAGGTCCATGTCCGCAAGGTGCCGGTGGCGCCCGACGTCGATCTGCGCGTGCTGGCGCGCGGCACCCCCGGCTTCTCAGGCGCCGATCTGATGAACCTCGTCAACGAGGCCGCGCTGCTCGCCGCCCGGCGCAACAAGCGCATGGTCACCATGGCGGAGTTCGAAGACGCCAAGGACAAGGTGATGATGGGCGCCGAGCGCAAGTCGATGGCCATGTCCGAAGAGGAGAAGCGGCTCACCGCCTATCACGAGGCGGGACACGCGATCGTCGGTCTCGCCGTGCCGCTCGGCTGGCCGGTGCACAAGGCGACGATCATCCCGCGCGGTCGGGCGCTCGGCATGGTCGCCTATCTCCCGGAGGGCGATCGCTATTCGACCAAATACGTCGAGTTCACCTCGCGCCTGACCTCGGCGATGGGCGGACGCGCGGCGGAAGAGCTGACCTTCGGCAAGGAGAACATCACCTCGGGTGCGGCCTCCGACATCGAACAGGCGACCAAGATGGCCCGCGCCATGGTGATGCGCTTCGGCTATTCCGACGAACTCGGAACCGTGGCCTACGGCGACAACCAGGAAGAGGTGTTCCTCGGTTATTCGATGGGCCGCCAGACCACCATGTCGGAATCGACCGCCCAGAAGATCGACAGCGAAGTGCGGCGCATCGTCGAGCAGGCCTATCGCGAGGCCAAGCGCATCCTCACCGAACGCCACGACCAGTTCGTGCGCGTTGCGGAAGCGCTGCTCGAATACGAGACGCTGAGCGGCGAGGACATCAAGGACATCCTCGACGGCAAGCCGCCGAAGCGCGACGGCGGTGACGACACCGCGACGCCGCGTTCCTCGGCGGTGCCGCCGGCCGGGTCCAAGGGCCGCGACGCCAAGGGTGGCGAGCCGGAAGGCGGCGTGGTGCCGCAGCCGAGCTGACGGCGAGCCGTCGTCCCCGAGCCTTTCCGCGCCTCATTCGACGCCCGCCCCCTCCGGCGGGCGTCGTCGTGTCCGGGGGGCGACGAAAGTCGCGCGCGAGGATGGCCCCGGGTTTGCTAAGTCGGCGGACGAAGGGGGTGATCTCGCCGGGTCCGAAGGGCGGGCCGGGGGCCGCGCCCGAGGAAGTTCGGAGGGAATTCGCCATGTCCGTCGTGTCCGCCGTCGACGAACGGCTGCCGCTGCCGCGCCTGACGGCGCTCGGGCTCCAGCACGTGCTGGTGATGTATGCCGGTGCGGTGGCGGTGCCGTTGATCGTCGGACGCGCCCTGAAACTGCCGCCGGATCAGGTGGCGCTGCTGATCAACGCCGATCTGTTCGCCGGCGGCATCGCCACGCTGATCCAGGCCTGGGGCCTGCCGGGAGTGGGTATCCGCCTGCCGGTGATGATGGGCGTGACCTTCGCCTCGGTCGGACCGATGATCGCGATCGGTGCGGCGCCGGACCTCGGACTGCTGACGATCTACGGGTCGGTGATCGTCGCCGGCCTGTTCGGGCTGCTGATTGCCCCCTTCGTGAGCCGTCTGTTGCCTCTTTTTCCGCCGGTGGTGACCGGGACGATCATCACGGTGATCGGCATCTCGCTGATGCGGGTGGGGGTCAACTGGGCCGGCGGCGGCATCGGCAACCCGAGTTTCGGTGATCCGCTCTATCTCGGCGTCGCCGCCTTCGTGCTGTTCGTCATTCTCGCGCTGGCCAAATACGGCAGCGGCTTCCTCGCCGCCGTCTCGGTGCTGATCGGCATCGTCGTCGGCTGCGTGGTGGCGACGGCGCTCGGCCAGATGCATTTCGACAAGGTCGCCTCCGCCCCGTGGTTCGGGCTGATCCTGCCGTTCCAGTTCGGCGTGCCGAAGTTCGACGTCGCCTCGGCGCTGACCATGTGTCTGGTGATGGTGGTGGTGATGATCGAATCGACCGGCATGTTCCTGGCGGTCGGCGAGATGACCGGGACCCCGGTCGACGAGGCCAAGCTCACCCGGGGCCTGCGCGCCGACGGGCTCGGCACGTTGATCGGCGGCATCTTCAACACCTTCCCCTACACGTCCTTCTCCCAGAACGTCGGTCTGGTCGGCATCACCGGGGTCAAGTCGCGCTGGGTGGCGGTGGTCGGCGGCCTGATCATGCTGGTGCTCGGTCTGGTGCCGAAGCTCGCGGCGCTGGTCGAGGCGGTGCCGCAGTTCGTGCTCGGCGGCGCCGGCCTGTGCATGTTCGGCATGGTCGCGGCGACCGGCATCCGCATCCTGTCGGGGGTCGACTTCAAGGCCCGCAAGAACGATCTGCTGATCGTCGCCCTGTCGATCGGTTTCGGCATGATCCCGCTGGTCGCGCCGAAGTTCTTCGACCGCATGCCCAATGCGATGCATCCGCTGCTCGAATCGGGGATCCTGTTGGCCTCGATCTCGGCGGTGGCGCTCAACGCCTGGTTCAACGGGGTCCGCGGCGCGGCCGATCCGCTCGCAGCGGCGGCGCAGGCGGCCAAGGCGGTCGACCACGCCTGATCGCGCGTCGTCGGCAACGGCGAAGCAAACTTTCGTCATCGACCGGGGGCGGTCCTGGAATTCCGCCCTCGGTATCTTTCCGTCCCTGACGCGATGATATAGCGAGTACCGGTGAATTGGACTCGCGGATTGCGGGTCTGCCTGTCGATGGGAACCGGGGACAGATGGCTGGGAAATATTTCGGGACCGACGGTATCCGCGGCCGCGCCAATCGGTGGCCGATCACGCCGGATCTGGCGATGCGGGTGGCGATGAGCGTCGGTCTGGTGTTCCAGCGTGGTCGGCACCGCCACCGGGTGGTGATCGGCAAGGACACACGACTGTCGGGCTACATGATCGAGACGGCGATGGTCGCCGGATTCACCGCGGTCGGCGTCGACGTGTTCATGACCGGCCCGATCCCGACACCGGCGGTGGCGATGTTGACGCGCTCCCTGCGTTGCGATTTCGGGGTGATGATCTCGGCCTCGCACAATCCTTACGAAGACAACGGCATCAAGATCTTCGGCCCGGACGGCTACAAGCTCTCCGACGAGATCGAAGCGGAGATCGAGGCTCTGGTCGACCAGGACCTCGGGTCGCGGCTGGCCGGTTCGGCGGATCTCGGACGGGCCAAGCGCATCGACGGCGTCCATGACCGCTACATCGAATTCGCCAAGCGGACGCTGCCGCGCAACCAGTCGCTGGCCGGTCTCAAGGTGGTGATCGATTGCGGCAACGGCGCCGCCTATCGGGTGGCGCCGGAAGCGCTGTGGGAACTCGGGGCCGAAGTCCATCGGATCGGTACCGAGCCGGACGGGTTCAACATCAATCTCGACTGCGGCTCGACCGCACCGCTGGCGCTGCAGAAGAAGGTCGTCGAGATCGGTGCCGACATCGGCATCGCGCTGGACGGCGACGCCGACCGGGTGATCATCGTCGACGAGAAGGGCCATCTGGTCGACGGCGACCAGTTGATGGCGCTGGTGGCCGAGAGCTTCGCCGAAGACGGCCGGCTGGCGCGGCGCGGTGTGGTGGCGACGGTGATGTCCAATCTCGGACTCGAACGCCATCTCGCCGGCCTCGGCCTCGAACTGGTGCGCGCCAAGGTCGGCGACCGCTATGTGGTCGAGCAGATGCGGGCGGGCGGTTACAACGTCGGCGGCGAGCAGTCGGGCCACATCGTGCTGTCCGACTACGGCACCACCGGCGACGGACTGATCGCGGCGTTGCAGGTCCTCAGCGTGGTGCAACGCCAGGGCCGCTCGGTCTCGGAAGTGTGCCATCGCTTCGAACCGGTGCCGCAGATTCTCGAGAACATCCGCTTTTCCGGCGGCCGGCCGCTCGACGCGGCGCCGGTGATCGCGGCGATCGCCGCCGGCGAGAAGCGCCTCGCCGGAATCGGGCGGCTGGTGATTCGCCCTTCGGGCACCGAGCCGCTGATTCGGGTGATGGGTGAAGCCGACGACGGCGTGTTGCTGCGCGACGTCGTCGACGACATCGTCGGGGCGGTGCGCAAGGTCGCGGGCTGAGGCCCACGACCCGAGCCGGCGGGGCCGTCGCGCGAGCCTCGGCCCGGCCGGTCCGCGCCGACGGTTCGCCCTCGGAGCGGGCGGTGATCGCGCCGCATCTACCTGCAAATCATTCCGATTTTTGGTGCGGGCGGGTTTTCGCCCGACGGCCGGGTCGTCGTCGCGCACCGGCGGGTCGCCGGCGTTCGGTGGGCGGCGGCGCGGCCGCGCGATCGCGTGCGTGTGTCGTGGTTAAAGGACACGGTTAAGTCTCCCTTAAGATTTACGCGCCATTATCCACGAGTTGGGATCGCCGATGCTTCGGGCGGGGTGATCGCGACGCGAGGGGGGCCTCGGCGGATTGGTGACGATCCTTTGTGACCGTTCAACTCGGAGTAATCCGAGCCTATAGCGGTAAAGCGTCGCCATCGTCGAAATTCACCCGAACTCTCGATGTGTATTTTTCGTGCAGAATTCCGAGTATGTGCGAAAAAATCTCGGCTGTTTACGACGTTTTAACCATGGTCATGTTGGAGTGACCTTCAGTAAGCCGGACGGGAACGGCATTCGAAGAAACGCTCCAGACGAGACGGGATCTCACCCATGAACAAGATCGCGATTCACCTCTTGGCCGCAACGGCCCTTCTCGGCTTCGGCGCGGAGACGATGGCGGCCGACTTGGGTGGTGGCTTCCGCGGCCCGAGTGTCGTGCAGCCGCTTTCGGATCCGGCGGCGACGTCGAGCGGCTGGTACCTGCGCGGCGACGTCGGGGTCGACTTCGGCACCAAGTCGAAGTTCAAGGCCACCGAAGACAGCTACGTCAAGACGACGACCGAGGACAAGGTCGGCACCACCGGCACGATCGCCCTCGGCATCGGCTACCAGTTCAATTCCTATCTGCGTGGCGACATCACCGGCGAGATGTTCGGGACCCGCAACACCACCGGGTCGGTCGCCTTCACCGGCGGCAGTGTCGCCAACGGGTTGACCGCCAACCAGAACCTCTATGCGGGCCGCCTGTCGTCGATGCTGTTCCTGGCCAACGCCTATGTCGACCTCGGCAAGTATTCCGGCCTCACGCCCTATGTCGGCGCCGGTGTCGGTGCAGTGCACCACTCGCTGTCGATGAGCGAAGGCTCCCACTGGGATCGCCTGACCAATCCGCTCGGGACGCTGGCCGCGTCGGGCAACGACGTCGGCATCTTCAAGGGCAGCGACAAGTGGAACTTCGCCTGGGCGCTCCATACCGGCGTGTCCTACGACCTCGCGTCGAACCTCAAGCTCGACGTCGGCTACAGCTACAAGGATCTGGGCGGCATCAAGGAGAACGGTGGGTCGGTCTGTGCCAACAGCTACTGCCCGGACGACTCGTTCAACCTGAAGCGGATCGCGGTGCACGACGTGCACGTCGGCGCCCGCTGGATGCTCGACCCGGTCGCCAAGACCCCGGCCTATGCGCCGGTGGTGGCCAAGTACTGATCGCATCGACAGCACCATCGACGGGGGGAGGGCGTGGACCGCAGGGTCCGCGCCCTCTTCGTATCGGGCGGCGGACGGGGCTTCGTGAAATTCCTCATGACAGCGGTGGCGTGCGGTTGCGTTTGTCGGACAAACCGGCTACCAGCGTCGGCGGGACACCCTTCCCCACCGAAGGGCACCCATCTGAAAGGATGGTCTGACATGACGACGAATACCCGTCCGGGCGCCAAGCCCGTTTCGCCGAATTTCTCCTCCGGCCCCTGCGCCAAGCGCCCCGGATGGAGCCTCGAAGCCCTCTCGGGCGCCCTCGTCGGCCGGTCGCACCGCGCCAAGCCGGGCAAAGCCAAGCTCCAACTCGCCATCGATCTGACCCGCGACGTCCTCGGCGTGCCGGCGGACTACAAGATCGGCATCGTTCCGGCCTCCGACACGGGCGCCGTCGAAATGGTGCTGTGGTCGGTGCTCGGCGCCCGCGGCGTCGATCTGCTCGCCTGGGAGTCCTTCGGCGAGGGTTGGGTCACCGACGTCGTCAAGCAGCTCAAGCTCACCGACGCGCGCACCTTCACCGCCCCCTACGGCGAGCTGCCGGATCTGACCCAGGTCGACACCGCGACCCGCGACGTGGTGTTCACCTGGAACGGCACCACCTCCGGCGTCCGCGTGCCGAACGCCGACTGGATCGCCGCGGACCGCGAAGGCCTGACCATCTGCGACGCGACCTCGGCCGCCTTCGCGCAGGACCTCGACTGGGCCAAGCTCGACGTCGTCACCTTCTCCTGGCAGAAGGTGCTGGGCGGCGAAGCCGCGCACGGCATGCTGATCCTCAGTCCGCGCGCCGTCGCCCGCCTCGAGAGCTACAAGCCGGCGTGGCCGCTGCCCAAGATCTTCCGTATGACCAAGGGCGGCAAGCTGATCGACGGCATCTTCGTCGGCGAGACGATCAACACCCCGTCGATGCTGGCGGTCGAGGATTATCTCGACGCGCTGAAGTGGGCGCAGTCGGTCGGCTCGCTCGCCGGCCTGATGGCCCGCGCCGAGGCCAACACCAAGGTCATCGCCGACTGGGTGGCGGCGTCGAAGGCCTTCGCCTTCCTGCCCAAGGACCCGGCGACCCGCTCCAACACCTCCGTCTGCCTGTCGATCGTCGACGCCGACGTGGTGGCCAAGGGGGCGGACGCGGTGGCCAAGGTCGCCAAGGCGATCGTCTCGGCGCTCGACAAGGAGGGCGTCGCCTACGACATCGGCGCCTATCGCGACGCCCCGGCCGGTCTGCGCATCTGGTGCGGCGCCACGGTCGAGGCGGCCGACGTGGTCGCGCTCACCCATTGGCTCGACTGGGCCCTGGCGGAAGCCAAGGCGACGCTCTGATCGCGTGCGCTTCTCCGGCGGACGGCCCCCGGCCGTCCCCGGACCCCGATCTCCGGTAATTTCGAATGTCCCGTTTCCGGTGTCGACGCGGCGTGCCGAGGCTCGCCCGCGACCCAACCCCCGAGGTGCTCCCATGGCTCCGCGCGTTCTGATCTCCGATTCGCTGTCCACCGCCGCCGTGCAGATCTTCAAGGATCGCGGCATCGACGTCGACTACCTGCCGGATCTCGGCAAGGACAAGGAAAAGCTCGCCGAAGTGATCGGCGACTACGACGGCCTCGCCATCCGCTCGGCGACCAAGGTCACCGCCAAGCTGCTGGAGAAGGCGACCCGCCTCAAGGTGGTCGGCCGCGCCGGCATCGGCGTCGACAACGTCGACATCCCCGCGGCTTCGGCCAAGGGCGTGATCGTCATGAACACCCCCTTCGGCAATTCGATCACCACCGCCGAACACGCCGTGGCGCTGATGTTCGCGCTGGCCCGCGAGATCCCCGCCGCCGACGCCTCGACCCAGGCCGGCAAGTGGGAGAAGAACAAGTTCATGGGCGTCGAGATCACCGGCAAGACGCTGGGGATCATCGGCTGCGGCAACATCGGCTCGATCGTCGCCGAGCGCGGCGTCGGCCTGAAGATGCGGGTGGTCGCCTTCGATCCGTTCCTGTCGCCGGAGCGGGCGATCGAACTCGGCGTCGAGAAGGTCGAGCTCGAGGATCTCCTGAAGCGCGCCGACTTCATCACCCTGCACACGCCGCTGACCGACAAGACCCGCAACATCCTGTCGGCCGAGAACATCGCCAAGACCAAGAAGGGCGTGCGGATCATCAACTGCGCCCGCGGCGGTCTGGTCGACGAGGTGGCGCTGCGCGCCGCGCTCGACTCCGGCCACGTGGCGGGTGCCGGCTTCGACGTCTTCACCGAGGAACCGGCCAACGCCAACCCGTTGTTCGGCCACAAGAACGTGGTGGCGACGCCGCATCTCGGGGCGTCCACCTCGGAGGCCCAGGAGAACGTCGCGCTGCAGGTCGCCGAACAGCTGTCCGACTACTTGCTGAAGGGCGCGGTGACCAACGCTCTCAACATGCCGTCGGTGACGGCCGAGGAAGCCCCCAAGCTCACCCCGTTCGTGCGGCTGGCCGAACTGATCGGTTCCTTCGCCGGTCAGCTGACCGAGGACGGCATCACCGGCGTGCGCCTCGAATACGAGGGCGAAGTCTCGGAGATGAACACCCGGGCGCTCGGCGCCGCGGCGCTGGCCGGCCTGCTCAAGCCGCAGCTCGACACCGTCAACATGGTGTCGGCGCCGGTGATGGCCAAGGAACGCGGCATCGCCGTCGAAGTGATGCGGCGCGAAGTGGCCGGGACCTACGACAGCCTGTTCCGCCTGGTGGTCAAGACGCCGAAGCTCGAGCGCTCGGTCGCCGGCACGGTGTTCGCCGACGGCAAGCCGCGCATCGTCGAGATCAAGGGCATCCAGATGGACGCCGAATTCCAGCCGTCGATGCTCTACGTCACCAACAAGGACAAGCCGGGCTTCATCGGCCGGCTCGGCACCCTGCTCGGGGCGCGCGGCGTCAACATCGCCACCTTCGCGCTCGGCCGGACCGCGGCGGGGGCGGATGCGATCGCGCTGATCGGCATCGACGCGGTGGCCGACGACGCGCTGCTCGCCGACGTGGCGAAGCTCGAGAACGTGGTGCAGGTCAAGCGCGTCACCTTCTGAGCGAAGCGGCTCCATTCGAACGATCGACGGCGGCGGGAGCGATCCCGCCGCCGTCGGCGTTTTCGGGGTCAGGCCCGTTCGGGCGCGCGTCGCCACCGGCGGAACAGGCGGCCGTCGATCGCCGCGAGGCCGAGACCGATCAGCGCGACGCCGACGAAATGTTGCGGGGCGGGACGCTCGCCGAGCACCACGATGCCGAGCAGGATGGCGCTGGGCGGAATCAGGAAGGTGACCAGGATGGTGTTGGTCGGGCCGACCAGGGTGGTCAGGCGGAAGAACAGGATATAGGCGACCGCCGTCGACAGGGCGGCGAGCGCCACCACCGCGGCGACCGCCGCAGCACTCGGCAACGGCTGGGTCCAGGGTCGATCGATCAACAGCACCGCCGGAGTCAGCAGGATCGTCGAACACAGCAGCTGGCCGGCGGCGGTGGCGATCGGTGGGCGGCCGCGGAAGCGGCGGCTCCACAGGGCGGAGAAGCCGTAGGACACCGCCGCGGCGAGGCAGGCGAGGTCGGCGGCGAGGTGGTCGCCGAGACCGGCCAGCGCGTCGAGGCCGACCAGAACCGCCACGCCGAGGAAAGCGGCGGCGATGCCGGCGGCCTTGAGCGGCGTCGCCTTGTCGTCGCGGGTGCACAGGTGGGCGATGATCACCCCGAAGATCGGCGTGGTCGCATTGAAGATCGAGGCCAGGCCGGCACCGATGGTGCGCTGGCCCCAGACGATCAGCACGAAGGGAATGATGTTGTTGAGGACGCCCATCACCAGATGATCGCGCCAGCCGCGGGCGTCCGCCGGCATCGCCACCCCGGTCAGGCGTGCGGCGATCAGCAGCAGTGCCGAGGCCAGCGCGACCCGCGACAGCACCACGGTGAGGGTCGGGATCTCGGCGACGGCGATGCGGTTGAACAGGAACGATCCGCCCCACAGGACGGAGAGGACCAGGAGCATTCCCCAGGCGCGGGTGGGCATGACGGTATCCGATCGCGGGAGGCGGAGAGCCGGTGGATCCGACACCTTCGGCGGTCCGGACGCCACCCGATTTTCGACCGGATCGCTCATCGCCGTTGGGCCAGGACGATTCCGACCATCACCAGAGCGAGGCCGGCGCCCTGGTACCAGCCGAAGGGCTCGCCGAGGAAGGCGACCGCCATGGCGGCGCCGAAGATCGGGATCAGATTGATGAACACGCCGGCGCGCCCCGGGCCGATCAGTTCGACGCCGCGGATGAAGAAGATCTGGGCCACGAAGGACGGGAAGATGGCGATCAGCGCGGTCAGCAGCCAGCCCCTGGGAGTCGGCCAAGTGACGGGCAAGATCGCCGCCTCGGCGAGCGTCAGGGGCAGCGAGGTCAGGAAGGCGACACCGGCCATGGCGGTGAAGAAGGAGAGGGCGCCGACCGCCGGGCGATCCTCGAGGCCGACGGCATAGATCGCATAGAGGATGGTGGCGGCGACCATGAACAGGTCACCGAGATTGAAGGCGAGGGTCCGCGCCACCTCGAAATTGCCGCGGGTGGCGACGAAGGCGACGCCGACCAGCGTCAGGGTCATGCCCACCGCCTGGGCGCCGCCGATCGGCCGACCCCGCGCCACGAAGGCGAAGGAGAACACGAACAACGGCATGGCGCCCTGGATGATCGACATGTTGGCGCCGGTGGTGAAATGCGCGGCGGCGTAGAACAGGGCGGTGAAGCCGGTGTAGCCGGTCAGGCCGAGCAGCAGCAGCAGCCCGAGGCGGGTGCGCAACTGCGGCCAGTCGGCGGCGAAGCCGCGGCGGTTGATCACCAGCAGCACCGCCGCGACGATCGCCCAGCGCAGGCTGACCAGCAACATCGGCGCGATCTCGCCGACCGCCAGACGCCCCATCACGGTGTTGGCGCCCCACTGCAGGGAGGCCAGCGTCAGGATCAGATAGGGACGACGCAGGAAGGAGGCGAGGACGGCTCGCGCATCGGACATGGCACCCGCCGCTCGGTCGAGGAGGTTTCACCGGCGAGAGAAGCCGAGGCGGGGGGGCGTTGTAAAGCGCTCCCTGTCGCAGAGGAGGGGCCCACGACCGGCGTCGGCTCAGCAGGCCAGCAAGATGGTCTGGGGATGGGCGGGCTCGGCGGAGCGGCGCTCGGCGTAGGACGCGCCCTGAGCGGCGATGGCGCGGTTGCGACCGCTGGTCTTGGCGGCATAGAGGGCGACGTCGGCGTTCTTCAGCAACAGGTCGACCGACTGGCCCGGCACATGTTCGGCGACCCCCAGCGACACGGTGATCGCCACCGCGCCCATCGGCAGGCGAATCGGCCGCTCCTGGAGGGCCAGCCGCAGGCGTTCGGCCTCGTGATAGGCGTCGAGCAGATCCCAGCCTTCGAGCAGCAGCGCGAATTCCTCGCCGCCGATCCGCGCCGGATGGCCGGGGCAGCGGCGCAGCGCGGCGGCCACCACGCGCAGCACCACGTCGCCGGAATCGTGGCCCCAGGTGTCGTTGACCGCCTTGAAGTGATCGATGTCGAACATCACCATCGACAGCGGTTCGCTGCCGTCGGCGCGGTGACAGGCGGCGCCGGCGCGTTCGAAGAACTCCCGCCGGTTGGGCAGGTCGGTCAGCGGATCGATGGTGGCGAGGCGAATCAGCTCGCGCTGGGCGTGGGTCATGCGCTCGGCGGCGCGCAGCCGGGCATAGAGTTCGGTGGCGATCGGCGGTTTGGTGATGAAGTCGTCGGCGCCCGAATCGAGCGCCTCGATCAGGCGGTCGCGGTCATGACTCGACGACATCGCCACGACGTAGATCGGGCGGCCGCCGTTGGCGATGAGGCGTGCTTCCCAGCACAGCTCCAGTCCCGAGACATTGGGAATCTCGAAGCTGGTCATCAGCACGTCGATGTCTTCGTCGCCACGCAGGCATTCGAGGGCGGCGGCGCCGTCGGAAAACGGCAGCACACAGTGCCCGCCGTCGACGAGCATCTTGGTCATCAGTTTCAGGCCGATCCGGCTGGGATCCACCAGTACTATCCGCATCGAAGATCGTCTTCGTATTCGGGAGGAAGGGTCGGGATCGTCGCGTCGAATCGGATGGAATGACGCGGTGCCTGCTCTGATGGCGCGCCGTCCATTAGGGGCGGGAGTCGTTACGGTTCCGTTGCGTAATCGCACGAAGCGCATGGCAATTCCTGCAGCTCCGGCACGGCCGATCGTCGCGCGTTCGGGCGGTTTCACCGCCCCGACATGGGGTCGCGCGGCCCGGGGAATGCGGTTATAGTCCGCGCGCTCCTGCCGACCCGCCGATCGCGGCGCGGAACGGGCAGGTTCGGTCGGATCGCGGGGCGCGCGCAGGTTGCGTCCGCCGCCGAATGCGTCGGCCTCGCCGGGTCGGCGCGCGGCGACGTCGGCCGACTTCGTGCGAACGTCCGGCATCGGCTCCGGACCCAGGAAAGAGAGACATGGCCAACGTAGTGGTGGTGGGGTCGCAGTGGGGCGACGAGGGTAAGGGCAAGATCGTCGACTGGTTGTCGGAGCGCGCCGACGTGGTGGTGCGCTATCAGGGCGGCCACAACGCCGGCCATACGCTGGTGATCGACGACGTCTCCTACAAGCTGTCGCTGTTGCCCTCGGGCGTGGTGCGTCCGGGCAAGCTCGGGGTGATCGGCAACGGTGTGGTGCTCGACCCCCATGCGCTGGTCGCGGAGATCGGGCGTCTGGCGGTACAGGGCGTGGTGGTCGGTCCGGCCAATCTGCGGATCGCCGAGAACTGCGCGCTGATCCTGTCGCTGCATCGCGAACTCGACCAGGCCCGCGAGGCCGCCGCCAGCGCCGGCGCGCGCATCGGCACCACCGGCCGCGGCATCGGCCCGGCCTATGAGGACAAGGCCGGTCGGCGGGCGATCCGCCTCACCGATCTCGCCGATCCCACGACCCTGCCGGCCAAGATCGACCGGCTGTTGACCCATCACAACGCACTGCGGCGCGGCCTCGGCCTGCCGGAAGTGGCGCCGCAGACCCTGATCGACGAACTGATCTCGGTGGCGCCGCAGGTGCTGCCGTTCATGGACGTGACCTGGAAGCTGCTCGACGAGCGGCGCCGGGCGGGTGCGCGGATCCTGTTCGAAGGCGCCCAAGGGGCGCTGCTCGACGTCGATCACGGCACCTATCCCTTCGTGACCTCGTCCAACACGGTGTCCGGTCAGGCCGCCGCCGGCTCCGGCCTTGGGCCGCGGGCGATCGGCTATGTGCTCGGCATCACCAAGGCCTATACGACGCGGGTCGGCGGTGGTCCCTTCCCGACCGAGCTCGACGACGAGATCGGCGAGTTCCTCGGCACCAAGGGCCACGAATTCGGCACGGTCACCGGGCGCAAGCGGCGCTGCGGCTGGTTCGACGCGGTGCTGGTGCGCCAGACGGTGCGGGTCTCGGGGATCGACGGCATCGCGTTGACCAAGCTCGACGTGCTCGACGGGCTCGACGAGATCAAGGTCTGCGTCAAATATCTGCTCGACGGCCGCGAGATGGACCATCTGCCGGCGTCGCAGTTCGAGCAGGCGCGGGTCGTGCCGGTCTACGAATCGATACCCGGGTGGAAGGAGTCCACCCGCGGCGCGCGCAGCTGGGCCGATCTGCCGGCCGAGGCGGTCAAGTACGTGCGTCGCGTCGAGGAACTGATCGGCGCGCCGGTGGCGATGCTGTCGACCAGCCCGGAGCGCGAAGACACGATCCTGGTCCAGGATCCGTTCAGCGACTGAGCCCGCGGAGTCGGCCCCGGCGCGAATCGTCGCGGGCCGGCCGTTCGGCGGGTTCCGTTTTGCCGCGAGGATCGATAGGTTCGCGGGAGAGGATACCCGCCGCGTGGCTGCGCGCGGCGGCAGAACGAGAAGATCTCGAGATCCGACGACCGCCGGTGCGGTTTCTCGGCGGGCGTGGCGGCCCGGCGGGGCGGATCTCTTCAGAGGCGGCTGATGGCTGACTATCATGCGATCTTGAAACGGGCGATCTCGTCGCTGCCCTCGCCGACCGGCGAGGCGCGGCGGGCGGTCTACGAGAAGGCTCGGACCGCACTGGTCAATCAGCTGAAGTCCTTCGATCCGCCGCTCGGCGCTTCGGAGATCACGCAGCAACGCCTGCAGCTCGAAGACGCCATCCGCAAGGTCGAATCGGAAGCGGCCAAGGGGCTGCTGCGCGCCAAGCCCGCGGCCCCCGCCGACCTGCCGGTCGCGGCCCCTGCGCCGGTCGAGGCCGCGCCGCCGCCCGCCGCCGCACCCCACCCCGTCGATCCGGCGCCCGGGGCCCCCTTCGTCGCCTCGCCGCCGCCCGGCGTGCCGCTGAAGAAGGTCGCCACCGCCGCGGACGCCGGCACCGCCGCCGAGGCCGGCCGGCAAAATCGCGAGCTCCTCACCGTCGCCGAACCGCCGCCCACCGCCTTCGCGCGCGAGACCACCGCGGTGAAGCCGGGACGCCCAGCCAAGCGTGCGCGCCGGCGTGATCCCATGGTCGGGGCCGGCCTGAAGGCGCGGCTGCCGGTGATCATCGGCGTGCTGGTGGCGATCCTGGTGATCGGCGTCGGCGTGGTCGCGCTGTGGTCGCAGCGCGAGGCGATCTCGGCCTTCTTCGGCTCGGCCAAGGCGCCGGCGGTCGATCTGGCGGCACGGTCGGCCGGCGACAAGCTGATCCCGAAGTCGACCGATCGGCTCGGCGCCGACGACACCGGCGCGAAAGCGGCGACGAACGGCGCCAAGCCGGTGCCGACCCAGATCATCACCCCCTCGCCGCAGTTGCAGGCGGCGGGCGGCGATGCGGTCAAACCCGATCCGGTGCCGCAGCAGGCGGTGCCGCTGGTCGCCCAGAGCGCCATCCTCTACGAGGAGGGCAAGGCCGGGGGCGGACAGGCGCAGATCTCGCCGGGCAAGGTGGTGTGGCAGGTCCAGCCCGATCCGACCGATCCCAAGCCCGGGGCGATGCTGCTCAAGGCGCGGGTCGAGATCCCCGACCGCAACGTCGTGGTGCTGATCCAGATGCACCCGAACGGCGACACCTCGTTCCCGGCCAGCCACATGGTCGAGATCAAGTTCAATCTGCCGCCGGACTTCGACGGCAAGTCGATCGGCAGCGTCCCCGGACTGATCATGAAGGCCTCGGAACAGGCGCGCGGCGACGCCCTGACCGGCGCCGCGGCCAAGGTCTCCGACAACTTCTTCTGGATCGCCCTGTCGGCGACCGAGGCCGACAAGCAGCGCAATCTGAAGTCGCTGCGCGAACGCGGCTGGATCGATCTGCCGGTGCTCTACGAGAGCGGCCGGCGGGCGATTCTGACCATCGAGAAGGGCAGCGCCGGCGAGCGGGCCGTCGCCGATGCACTCACCGCCTGGGGGCAGGGCGGGTGAGCGGCGCGGCCGCGCTCCGAAGGAGAAACCGTCGATGAGCCTCGTCGCCTCCGACAAGCGGCGCACCATCCGCGATGTCCGCGCCGCCAAGGGCGGGGCGCCGATCGTCTGCCTGACCGCCCATTCGGCGCCGATGGCGCGGATCCTCGACGCTCATGTCGATCTGCTGTTGGTCGGCGATTCGCTGGGCATGGCGGTCTACGGCTTTTCGAGCACTCTGCCGGTCACCCTCGACATGATGATCGCCCATGGCGCGGCGGTGGTGCGCGGCTCCAAGCGGGCGCTGGTGGTGATCGATCTGCCCTTCGCGACCTATCAGGAGAGCCCGGAACAGGCCTTCCGCAACGCCGCGCGGGTGATGGTCGAGACCGGCGCGCAGGCCGTGAAGCTCGAGGGCGGCACCGAGATGGCGCCGACCATCCGCTTTCTGACCCAGCGCGGCATTCCGGTGATGGCCCATGTCGGGCTGCTGCCGCAGTCGGTCAACGCTCAGGGCGGCTATCGCACCCAGGGACGCGCGGCGGAGGCCGCAGCAGCGATCGTCGCCGATGCGAGCGCGGTCGCCGAGGCCGGAGCCTTCTCGGTGGTGATCGAGGGGACGATGGAATCGGTGGCGCGCCGGATCAGTGGTGAACTGGCGATCCCGACCATCGGCATCGGCGCCTCGGTCGCCTGCGACGGCCAGATCCTGGTGACCGACGACCTGACCGGCCTGTTCCAGGACTTCACCCCGCGCTTCGTCAAACGCTACGCCGATCTCGCCGGCATCCTCGACGCGGCGGTCGCGGCCTATGCCGAAGACGTGCGTGAGCGCCGCTTTCCCGGGCCCGAACACGTGGTGTGACGGCCCCGCCGCAAACGGCGTCGTAAACGGGAATCTCGCCGAGCCTCGTCCCGACTTGCATCGTCGTCGCCTTTCCGTCATGGTCGGGGGGTTCCGAGGGGTGTTCTCGAGAGAGAACTGAGATGGCGCAATCCCGCGTCGAACCCTTCGAACCTGATCCGGGTCATGCCGGCGAAGGGACGGGACCTCAAATGACCGCCGCGACGCTTCCCCCCGGATCTCCATGTCTCGCCCCACCTCCCGTGTGGCGCCGGAGATCCTCATGTCCGAACCCCTGATCGTCCGTTCCGCGGCTTCGCCGTCGGTCCGTGCCGCGCGCGTGCCGGCCGCCGCGTCCCGTCGGCGCGGGTTCGCCGCGGCCGGCGGTGTCGGCTCCTTCGTCACCGTGCTGCTCGTCGGCGTGCTGCTGTGGTGGGCGGTGGTGCTGATCGCCGCGCCGCCGCCGTTCCTGCTGCCCGGTCCCGACCGGGTGGCGCGGGCGATCGTCGCCCATGCCGGGGACCTCTCCCAAGCGGGGGCGGTGACGCTCGTCGAGATCCTGCTCGGCTTCGCCTTCGGCGTGGTGCTCGGCGGGGCGACGGCGGTGGCGATGGCGCTGATGCCGTGGACGGCGCGGCTGATCCTTCCGGCGGTGGTGGTGGTCCAAGCGCTGCCGGTGTTCGCGATCGCCCCGGTCCTGGTGCTGTGGTTCGGCTTCGGTCTCGCCTCCAAGGTGGTGATGGCCAGCCTGGTGATCTTCTTCCCCGTGGCGTCGAGCCTGCACGAGGGCCTGTCGCGCACCGATTCGGGTCTGCTCGACCTCGCCCGGCTGCACGGCGCGACGCGGGCGCGCACGTTCGTGCTCATCCGCTGGCCGTCGGCGCGGCCGCAGCTGATCGCCGGCCTCAAGATGGCCGCCGGGGTGGCGCCGATCGGTGCGATCATCGGTGAATGGGTCGGCGCCTCGCAGGGGCTCGGCCTGATGATGATGCACGCCAACGCTCGGCTGCAGACCGACGTGATGTTCGCGGCGCTGGCCGTGCTCGCGGTGATCGCGCTCGCCGGCCGCGCCGCGGTCGACCTCCTCACCCGGCATTGGGCGCCCTGGGCGCCCGACACCGGCCTCACCCGTCTCTGACCGTCCTCCAGAACCAGGATCTGCCATGAACCGCTTCGCCGCCGCCCTCGGGCTCGCGTTCTCGCTCCTCGCCGCCCAGCCGGCCGCCGCCGCCGACAAATTGTCGGTGGTGCTCGACTGGTTCCTCAATCCCGACCATGCGCCGCTGGTGATCGCCCGCGACAAGGGGATGTTTTCGGCCCGTGGGCTCGAGGTCGAGCTGATCGCTCCGGCCGATCCGTCGGCGCCGCCGCGTCTGGTCGCCGCCGGTCAGGCCGACGTCGCGGTGACCTATCAGCCCGACCTGCACCTGTCGGTGAAGGAAGGGCTGGGGCTGGTCCGTTTCGCCACCCTGGTCGAGACGCCGCTCAACACGGTGATGGTGCTCGACGGCAGCCCGGTGAAGACCCTCGCCGACCTCAAAGGCCGCAAGATCGGCTATTCGGTGTCGGGCTTCGAGGACGCGGTGCTGGCGACCATGCTGGAGTCCGCCGGGGTCAAGCTCTCCGACACGACGCTGATCAACGTCAATTTCGCCCTGACCGCGGCGCTGCTGTCGGGTCAGGTCGACGCGGTGGTCGGGGGCTTCCGCAATTTCGAGGCGACCGAGATCGAGCTCGAGGGCAAGACCAAGGCGCGGGTGTTCTTTCCGGAAGAGCACGGCGTGCCGGCCTATGACGAGCTGATCTTCGCGGTGGCCAAAGCCAAGGCCGGCGATCCGCGCCTGCCGCGCTTCGTGGCGGCGCTCGAAGAGGCGACGTTGTGGGCGACCAACCATCCGGCGGAAGCCTGGGAGGTGCTGCGCAAGGCCGATTCCAAGCTCGACGACGAACTCAACAAGCGCGCCTTCTTCGACACCCTGCCGCGCTTCGCCAAGCGCCCGGGCGCGCTCGACGTCGCGCGTACGGAACGCTTCGCGGCTTACATGAAGGCGCGCGGGCTGATCGACGCGGTGCCGGCGATCGAGACTTATGCGGTGGTGGTGAAGTGACGAGGGCGGCCGAGGCGGCGCCTCGGCCGGGTTTTCCCGGAGGGATGGCGCGTTCCGAAGGCCATCGCCACAGGGTTCTCTCCCCCGTCGTGTACAACTCGATGATCGGGCGTCCCGCCCCCCTCCCTGCCCCTCCCCCTCGAGGGGGGGGACGCGGTGGATGGGGTGATTGGCCCTCGAAGAGCCACCGCGCCGCAATGGCTGGGCGGTGATGATCCGAAGGCCATCGCCACAGGGTCCTCTCCCCCCTCGAGGGGGAGAGACAGAGAGGGGGGTGCGGGGAGGATCAACCCGTTCCCACATCAGCGGAATTTGCAATGCGGATGCGCTGTGGCCCCCCCTCCCTGTCCCTCCCCCTCGAGGGGGGAGGGGACGCGGTGGCTGGGGCGTTCGGAATTCGAAGAGCCACCGCACCGTAACGGCCGAGCAGGGATGATCCGAAGGTCATTGCCACAGGGTCCTCTCCCCCCTCGAGGGGGAGAGACAGAGAGGGGGGCTCGGCCTTCGAGACGGAGAGGGGTGGCTCCGCCTCGCGGCTCCACGCTCCGCGCTCCTCGCGGCTCCCACATGAGGCGCCCCGCCGACGCCCCCCTCAGTCTTCCAGCTCTTCCCGCAGCATCTCCAGCGCCAGCCATTCGTCTTCGGCCGTCGCCAGCGCCGTGGCGGTCTCGTCGCAGGCCTTGGAGACGGCAGCGAAGCGGGCGGGATCGCGGGCGTAGAGCCCGGAATCGGCGAGCGCCGCGTGATGGCGGGCGAGGTCCTTCTGCAGTGCCTCGATGCGCGCCGGCAGGGTTTCCAGCGCGTGCTTCTCCTTGAACGACAGGCGGCGCTTCTTCGCCGGCTCGGTCGACGCCTCGGCGGGCGCCTTGGCGATGCGGGCCGGGGCGTCGGCCTTCTCGACCACCCGGGCGGCGACGCCGGCGCCGCGTTGCGACACCATGTCGGAATAGCCGCCGGCATATTCGACCCAGCGGCCGCCCGGCTCCGACATCACCACCGAGGTCACCACGCGGTCGAGGAAGTCGCGGTCATGGCTGACCACGATCACCGTGCCGGGATAGTCGCCGAGCATCTCCTCGAGCAGGTCGAGGGTCTCGAGGTCGAGGTCGTTGGTCGGCTCGTCGAGCACCATCAGGTTCGACGAACGGGCGAGCGCCCGCGCCAACATCAGCCGGCCGCGCTCGCCGCCCGACAGCACCGCCACCGGGGTGCCGGCCTGATCGGCGGAGAACAGGAAGTCCTTCATGTAGCCGATGACGTGGCGCATCTCGCCGCCGACCTCGACGGCATCGCCGGAGCCGCCGGTCAGGGTCTCGCGCAAGGTGCGCTCGGGATCGAGCGCCTCGCGCTTCTGGTCGAGCGTGACCATCTCGACCCCGGCGCCGATCGACACCCGGCCGGAATCCGGGGCGAGCTGGCCGGTCAGCAGCCCGAGCAGCGTCGATTTGCCGGTGCCGTTGGCGCCGACCACGCCGATGCGGTCGCCGCGGGCGATGCGGGCGGAGAAATCGGTGACGATCGGCCGGTCCCAGGCCTTGGACACCCCGACCGCCTCGATCACCAGCTTGCCCGACTGTTCGGCCTCGGTCAGCGTCATGCGCACCGTGCCCTGGGCGCCGCGATCGGTGCGCCGCTTCTCGCGCAGCGCCCCGAGCTCGCCGAGCCGGCGCTGGTTGCGCTTGCGCCGGGCGGTGACGCCGTAGCGCAGCCAGTCCATCTCCATGGCGATCTTGCGCTCGAGCTTGTGGCGCTCCTTCTCCTCGAGTTCGAGCAGTTCGTCGCGCCAGGCCTCGAAGCCGCCGAAGCCGCGGTCGACGCGGCGGGTGCGGCCGCGGTCGAGCCAGACGGTGATGCGCGACAGGTTCTGCAGGAAGCGACGATCGTGGGAGATCAGGACTTGCGCCGAGCGCATCGACTTCAACTCGGCTTCCAGCCATTCGATCGCCGGCAGGTCGAGATGGTTGGTCGGCTCGTCGAGCAGCAGCACGTCGGGCTCGGGCGCCAGGACACGCGCCAGCGCCGCCCGGCGGATCTCGCCGCCCGACAGGGTCTTGGGGTTCTCCTCGCCGGTCAGACCGAGGTCTTCGAGCAGGCGCAGGCAGCGGTGGGTGTCGTCGCCGGGTCCGAGGCCGGCCTCGACATAGGCCAGCGTGGTGGCGAAGGCCGAGAGGTCGGGCTCCTGCGGCAGATAGCGGATGGTGACGCCGCCCTGGACGACGCGTTCGCCGCCGTCGGACGCCAGCAGATCCGCGGCGACTTTGAGCAGGGTCGACTTGCCCGAGCCGTTGCGGCCGACCAGACAGATGCGGTCGCCCTCGTGGACCGCCAGTTCGGCGCCATCGAGGAGGGGCGGCCCGCCGAAGGTCAGGCGGATGTCGCGAAGCGTCAGGAGAGGTGCTGCCATGGCGCCTGAGTTAGCCGATCCCGGCGGCGAACGCCACGGTCGCGCGCGATTGCCGTGCATTTCCGCGCGACGGGAGCGCCTCGGCGTCGTAGAAGGGCCGGCCGCCGTTCCGTGCGGCTCCGGGACCCCTCGATGTTCGCCTCCCTCTGGATCGTCACGACGATCGTCGCCGCCGGCGCTCAGTCGCTGCGCAATGCGCTGCAACGCAGCCTGACCGTCACGCTGGGGACGATCGGCGCGACCCATGTGCGCTTCCTGTTCGGCCTGCCCTTCGCGCTGCTGTTCCTCGCCGGCGTGCTCGTGGTCACCGGCGAACGGCCGGTGCCGAGCCTCGCCTTCTGGGGCTGGGCCGGGCTCGGTGGGGTCGGACAGATCGCCGCCACCGCCTGCATGCTGCACGCCATGCGCGATCGCTCGTTCCTGGTGACCATCGCCTATACCAAGACCGAGCCGGTGCAGGTGGCGCTGTTCGGCCTCGCCTTCCTCGGCGAGGTGCCGTCGGTGATCGCCATGGTGTCGATCGCGGTGGCGACGACGGGCGTGATGATCCTGTCGTGGCCGCGCGGCGGCGGCGCCGGCGGCGGGCTGCTGGCGCGGTCGGACGGCGGCGAGCCGGCGGGCTGGGGCGCGGCGGTGCTCGGCATCACCGCGGGCGGGTTCTTCGGCCTGTCGGCGGTGTTCTTCAAGGGCGCGATCCGGGCGGCCGGCACCGAGCATTTCGTCGCCGCGGCGACGACCGCGCTCGCCGCCTCGCTGGCGATCCAGACCCTGGTCCTGACGCTGTGGCTGCTGGCCCGCGACCGGGCGGTGCTGTGGGCGATCGCCAAGGCTTGGCGGCCGTCGGTCGGAGCCGGGTTCCTCGGCGCCTTCGCCTCGCAGATGTGGTTCCTCGGCTTTGCGCTGGCGCCGGTCGCGGCGGTCCGGACCCTCGGGCTGATCGAGATCCTCTACGCCCAGGTCCTGTCGCGGGGGATGCTCAAGGAGCGGCCGACCGCGCGCGAACTGTTCGGAATCGCCCTGCTGATCGCCGGGGTGATCGGCGTGCTGCAGGGCTGATCAGAAGCCGCCGCCGGTCGAACTGTCGCCGCCGTCGCCGCCGAAACCGCCGCCCGTGGTGAAGCCGCCGCCCCCGCCGAAACCGCCGGACGAGCCGCCGTCGGACGACCCGCCCCAGCCGCCGGGCAGGCGCGGGCCGCCGCCGAAGATGTCGCCGGAGGGGCGATGGGTCTGGACGCCGGAGGCCAGCACGCTCCACAGGGCGTTGCCGATCAGGCCACCGACCACGCCGCCGACCAGATTGCCGATCACCGCGTCGTTGCCGAAGCTGACGCCCGGCCGGTCCCAGCCGGCGGTGCGGAAGCGCTCGCGGGTGTCCTCGAGCTCGGCGCGGTGGGCGGCGGTGGCGCGGATGGTCTCGCGGGTCGCGGCGACCTCGGCCTCGGCCTTGGCGACGGCATTGCCGAGCTCCTCGATGCGGCGGACGATCTTCTCGTCGTCGGGGGTCGGGGTGGCGAAGGCGCGGGCGTAGAGGGTCTGGAGGTCCTGGTGGGCGAGGGTCTCGGCGACCTGGTCGAGGGCTTCGACGACCTGGGGCGTGTCGCCGCCGATCAGCGCGCCGTGGCTGGCGTCGAGGCCGGCGAGTTCGCTCTGGACCGAGGCGAGATCGGCGTTGCCGCCGTCGATCTCGGCCTTGATCGCCGCGAATTCGGCCTCGAGTTTGCCGATCCCGTCGGCCTCGAGGGCGTGGCGCTCGATCGCGGTGCGGGCCTGGGTGCGGGTGGCGACCTCGTCGGCGAGGCGGCTGGCGTGCTCGCGCAGGCGCAGCGGGATCTCGTTGAGCATCGCGTAATTGGGGCGCTGGGCGATGAAGTCGGCGACCTGCGCGACCTTGCGGTCGAGGGCCCGCACCAGGCCGGTGGCGGCATAGCGCGAGGTGCCGAAGCCGTTGCCCCACAGATACATGAACAGCCGGTCGGATTCGTAGGGCGCGCCCTTGGTCACGCGGTCGGCCTCGGCCTGGGTGGCCTTGGCGGCGGCGCGGTCGGCGACGGTGCGGGCTTCCGTGACCTTGGCATCGGCCGCCTGCCAATCGGCGTCGCCGGCGAGGCGGGCACGGGTGGCGGCGGTCAGCGCGTCGATGCGGTGGATGACGTCCTCGAGCCGGCCGGCGGCGTCGTGGCGGCGCGACTGGCCGTCGGCCAAGGTGCGGGCGGCCTGGGCGCGTCGCTCGGCGAGGCCGGCGAGGCGCTCGCGCTGTTCGGCGAGCAGCGCCAGGGCGCGGGATTCGGCGGCGTCGAGCGAACCGGTGGCGGTGCTGCCGGCGAGGCTGTCGACATGGAGGCGGGCGAGCGCGCGATAGGCGTCGAGCTGGCCGGCGCGGGCGCGGGCCGCGTCGTCGATCGCCGAGGCGAGGGTCGCGTCGAGGCGGCTCTCGTCGGCGCGGGTGGCATAGATCGCCTGGTCGATCTGGGCGAGGGCGTCGCGTCCGGAGATCATGGGGTCACCACTTGGTGATGGCGCCGGTCTGCACCGGCAGGGTCCAACGGACGTCGACGTCACCGCGACGCTTCTCGCCGAGGCGGGTCATCTGGATGATGCCGTCGTCCTGCTTGTCGCGGGCCACGGTGTCGTAGGTCGACTGGGGCACGCGCTGGCCCCATTTGGTGACCGTCGTGGTGGTCTGGTCTTCTTCGTTGGTGATCGATCGCGGCTGGACGCGGCCGTCGGCGCCGACCGCCTCGACCACCAGATAATAGTTGCGCGAGGACTTGCTCGGCGGCTGACGCCACACGCCGGAGCGCTCGCCGGGGCGGGTGACGATGCGGATCTGGTAGACGTCGCGCAAGGTGGCGACGACCGAGTCGAGCTCGGTCAGTCCGGCCTTGACCGCGGCGACGTCGCGGCGGGCGAGGGCCGCTTCGGCGCGGCCGGCGATCTCGCCGACGCGGGCCTTGGCTTCCGGCGTCACCGCCTCGTCGAGGGCGGTGCGCTTCAGCTTGGCGACGTTGGCCGGCAAGGTCTCGGTGATCTCGATGCGGGCGGCTTCGGCCGTGCGGCGGGCGCCGCCGACCACGAAATACGAGTACGAGCCGATCCCGAGCACCAGGGCCAGCGCCACCGCGCCGGCGGCGAGGCCCCAGCGGCGGCGATCGACCCACAGCAGCGCCAGCGTGCGGGCGAGGCTCGGCGGGGTCGGGGTATAGACGAAGCGGCTCTCTTCCAGCGCCTTGACGCCGGCCGCGACGATCGCGTCGGGCACCGCGATGCCCTGACCGGCGTAGATGCGCTTCAGGCGCTCGACGAGCTCGGCCTTGCGGGCGTCGTCGTCGAGCTCCTTGGTGGCGAGGCTCTCCTGATGCCGCAGCGTGTCGACCACGTCCATGGCGAGCATGAGGTCGTCGAGCTTCTGGGGCGCGGGGGCCGCGGCCGGAGGAGTTCCGGCCGGGGGTCCGGCAGTGGCGGCGGCATCGGCCATGGATCGGACCTCGGGGGTCAGTTGGGCTTGTCGAGGGTGGCGCCGGCGGCGACGAGGCGAGCGATGCGCTTCTTGCCGTCTTCCACCGCGTCACGGATCTCGGCGGAGTTCTTGGTCGAGAGGTCGCGCATTTCGGCGATGATCTCGGTCGACTTCTCCTGGAAGTTGACCACCGAATCGACCAGCTTCTTGACCGCGTCGGCGCGGATGGTCGGGCCGTAGCCGGAGCGGACCGCCGCCTCCTGGACCTTGTCGCCGATCTCGGCGAGGGCCTCGAGGCTCTTCGACACGCCTTCCTTCATCGCGTCGAGGGTGCGGGTCGCCTCGTTGAGGCCGAACATGCCGGTGAACGACGCCTTGAGCGCGGTGAACACCGAATCGTTGGTCGAGAAGAAGCTGACCGCCTGCTGATAGACCCGTTCCTTGGCGTTGGTCGTCTGCATCAGACGCGCCATGATCACTTCGGAGGTGTTGTAGCCGATCGTCAGGTTGTCGGAGAGGTCCTTGGCGATCTGGTAGCGCTTCTCCTCGTCCTGGGTCAGGCGCAGGCGCTCGTCGCGCTCGAGCTCGAGGCGGGCGCGCTCGGCGGCTTCGCCAGTGAAGGCGGCGACCTTCTGGCCGGCGGCGTCGAGCTCGGCCTTGGCGTCGTTCCACTTGGCCTCGCCGGCCTTGAGCACCTCGAGAGCCAGCACTTCGGCCTGTTTCATCGCGCCGCGGAAGTCGCGATAAGCCTCCAGGATCGCGCCCTCGCGTTCGATCTGGTTCTTGGTCTCCTTGGAGACGTCGAGATAGATCGCCCGGATCTTGTCGAAGCGGTCGGCGATGTCGCCGCGGGTCAGTTTCATCCAGGCGTTGGTGGTGCGCTCGAACATGTCGAGTTTGCCGTCGGCGATCTGGTCGACCATCTTCTTGGCGTCGTCGCGGATCGAGTCGAAGCCGGCGGTGACCTGCTTGTAGCGCTCGCCGATCTCCATGCCGGAGATCTGGTTGCGCACCACCTCGTTGAACACCTCGGTCTGGCCGAGGGTGCGGGTGATGACCACGATCTTGTCGGGATCGAGCGAGGAGATCTTCTCGAGCAGGCCGACGATCGGCGCATCCTGGGTGGCCGGCGGCGCGAGGCCGAGATCCCGCAGGGTTCCCATCGCCTTGTCGAGATATTGCATCGGGGTCTTCACGAGGACGTCGGACACGGGGCAGCCTCCCTGGGCGTTTCGCCGGCGATCACCGGTCGATCGCGCGAAACATGGTGATGGTGCGAGCATTTCTCCAGATGTCGACGGCAGGACCCTGCCACGAACCGCCGACGGATTCCAGCACGCTCGCTCGTCGTTTCCTAGCTGGTCTTCATGACGATCTCGGCCTGCCGCGATGAACCGACGGGCCTCTCGTCGGGGATGGCGCGGGCGCCCGGCTCGGATATGGTCGCCGTCCCTCGCTCAGCGGATCGCCCCCTTGCCCACCCTCGTCGTCCTGGTCTTCGGCTATCTCCTCAGCCAGTTCTACCGGTCGTTCCTGGCGGTGATCGCGCCGGAACTGGCGCTCGACGTCGGGCTCGACGGGCGCGGACTGGGGCTGGTCTCGGCCGCCTTCTTCGGGGCCTTCGCGGCGGTGCAGCTGCCGGTCGGGGTGGCGCTCGACCGTTTCGGGGCGCGGCGCACGGTGGCGCTGCCGATGCTGTCGGCGGTCGTCGGGGCGGTGCTGTTCTCCCAGGCCCACGCACCCGCCACCTCGATCGCCGCGATGGTGCTGATCGGGCTCGGCTGCTCGCCGATCTACATGGGCGCGCTGTGGGTGATCGGCCGCACCACCTCTCCGGCGCGTTTCGCGCTGTGGTCGTCGGCGATCGTCGGGGTCGGGTCGCTCGGCAATCTCGCCGGATCGACGCCGCTCGCCGCCGCCGCCGCGGCCTGGGGCTGGCGCGCGACGATGCTCGGCATCGCCGGGGCGACGCTCCTGTCGGCGCTCGCCGTGGCGGTGGTGGTGCGCGATCCGCCGCCGCTGGCGACCCGCGGGGATGCGGATGCGCCGACCGGGATCGGCGCGGTGCTGGCGATCCGCGAACTGTGGCCGCTGTTTCCGATCGCCCTGCTGAGCTATCCGATCGTGCTGGCGGTGCGGGGCCTGTGGATCGGTCCCTATTTCGCGCAGGTGCACGGGCTGGCGCCGGTCGAGCGCGGCACGGCGGTGTCGGTGATGGTGGTGGCGATGATCGCCGGCGCCTTCGCCTATGGGCCGCTCGACCGCTGGTTCGGCACCCGCAAATGGGTGGTGGTCGGCGGCACGCTCGCCACCATCGCCGGACTGGCGGCGCTGGCGCTGGCGCCGCGCATGCCGGTGGTCGCGGCGAGCCTGGCCTTCGGGGTGGTCGGCGGGTTCGGCCTGACCTACGGCGTGCTGATGGCCCATGCCCGGGCCTTCCTGCCGCCGGCCCTGCTCGGGCGCGGGCTGACCCTGATGAACATGGCGCTGGTCGGCGGCGCGGCGCTGATCCAGCCGGCCTCGGGCCTGTTCGTCGACCGCCTGACCGCGGGCGGCCTGTCGATCGCCGAGGCCCATGGCGCGCTCTACGGCGCCTTCGCCCTGGCGCTCGGCGCGGCGCTGGCGGTCTATCTCGGCTCGCGCGACGCCCGGCCGGGGTGAGGCGAGGGGGATGCGCGAAGGGCCGGGGAATCGCGCCCCGGCCCTCGTCTTCGATGAAGGCGTCGTTCCGGTCCGCGGTTCAGAACACCTGGCGGAACAGCGCGTAGAGCGAACCCGACAGCAGGATCGCCACCGGCAGGGTCAGCACCCAGGCCATCAGCAGATTGCGCAAGGTGGCGAGCTGGAGGCCCGAGCCGTGGGCGGTCATGGTGCCGGCGACGCCCGACGACAACACGTGGGTGGTCGAGACCGGCAGGCCGAGGCCGTCGGCGGCACCGATGGTCGCCATGGCGACGATCTCGGCGGAGGCTCCCTGCGCATAGGTCAGGTGGGTCTTGCCGATCTTCTCGCCGACGGTGACGACGATGCGCTTCCAGCCGACCATGGTGCCGAGGCCGAGCGCGATGGCGACGGCGATCTTGACCCACAGCGGGATGAACTTGGTCGAGTCGTCGAAGGCCTTCTGCAGGGTCTTGATCTTGGCTTCGGACTGCGCGTCCATGCCGGCGCCGTGGGTCTTCAAGAGGAAGCGCGCGGTCTCGGAGGCGAGGTACATGTCGTTGCGGACGTTGCCGACCGCCGCCGCCGGGACCTTGCCGAGGGTGCCGTTCTGGGCCACCACGTCGGAGATCTCGAGGGTCAGCTTCTGGAACGAGGCGACCGTGGTGTCGGTGGTCTTGCGGGTGCGGACGAACTCGGTGAGGTCGGCGCGCACGTCGGCGGCGGCCGGCGCCTTGACGAAGGGCGCCATGGCGACCACCGCGCCGGCCGAGGCCTGCTGATAGGCGAGGGTGTGGCTCTCCGGCATGGCGCGGTTCAGCGCATAGGCCGTCGGGACCGTGCCGATCAGGATCAACATGATCAGGCCCATGCCCTTCTGACCGTCGTTGGAACCGTGGAAGAAGGACACGCCGGTGCAGGTGAAGATCAGGATGGCGCGGATCCACCACGGCGGCGGCTGGTGGCCCTTGGGCTCCTCATAGAGGGCCGGCGACTTGACCAGGAAGCGCAGCACCAGGAACAGCACCGCGGCGCAGACGAAGCCGAACACCGGCGACAGCAGCAGCGAATAGCCGATCTCGGTGGCCTTGCCCCAGTCGACGCCGGAGGTGCCGTCACGGCCGCGCAGCAGCGCGTTGCCGACGCCGACGCCGATGATCGAGCCGATCATGGTGTGCGACGACGAGGCCGGGATGCCGAACCACCAGGTCGAGAGGTTCCAGATGATCGCCGCGATCAGCAGGGCGAAGACCATCGCGAAACCGGCGTCGGAGCCGACCTGGAGGATCAGTTCGACCGGCAGCAGGGTGACGATGCCGAAGGCCACGGCGCCGGTCGAAAAGGCCACGCCGAGGAAGTTCCAGAACCCCGACCACATCACCGCGACGTTGGGCGGCAGGGCGTGGGTGTAGATGACGGTGGCGACCGCGTTGGCGGTGTCGTGGAAGCCGTTGACGAACTCGAAGCCGAGGGCGATCACCAGCGCCACGCCGAGCAGGACGAAGGGCAGGTACGTGGTGGTCGGGGCATCGGCGGCGGTGACGTCGTTCCAGATCGACCAGGCGGTGAACAGGACACCGGCGGTCAAAAGGCCGACGAACAGGATCAGGGCCGTCGGGCCGAGGCCGGCGTCGAGTTTGGGCTTGGCGCTGCTGTGCGACAATTCGCTCGGAGTCAGGGCAATGTCCGTCATGAACGCCTCTCTCACACTGAGACCGAGCCGAAGGGCCCGCCCGGTCGACGCCCTTCTTGATCGCCGCATTCGACGACAGGGAAATGACGGATGCCGCGCCGGAACACGGCCGGCGACGGCGTAGCTCGGGCGTCGATTTCGTCGAAGGGGCTTTTGGAGAAATGCTATTTCCCGAAAGGTCGGTCTTTCGCAAAGTCCGGTGGTGCGGGGGCGGCGCCGCTCGTCTAGAACACCCGTTCGGACCAGCGATCGTGGGGTGACGATCGCGGACCCTCGTCATCGGTCGGAGGAGCCGGATCCATGCAGGTCGTCACCGCCAACCGTCTGATCGACGGACGCGTCGTGTTCCGTGGCGCCGACGGCGGCTGGGTCGAGACGATCGGCGCGGCGGTGGTGCTCGAGGAGGGCGCGGCGGCCGCGGCGGTGGCGGCGTCGGCGGCCGACGTCGCGGCGCGGCTGATCGTCGAGCCCTATGCGATCGACGTGGCGACCGAGGCCGCGGCGATCGTGCCGCGCACCATGCGCGAACGAATCCGCGCCTCCGGGCCGACCGCCGGGTCGGAAGCCGTAGCGCTCGCCGCCCTCGGCCGCGACGCCTGACACCTCGCACTGCGGAGCGATCATGTACGTCTACGACGCCTTCGATCATCGGTTCGTCGCGGCTCGCGTGGCGCAGTTCCGCGACCAGGTGAACCGGCGGCTGTCCGGCGAGCTCACGGAAGAGCAGTTCCGGCCGCTGCGGCTGATGAACGGCGTCTATCTGCAGCTCCATGCCTACATGTTGCGGGTGGCGATCCCCTACGGCACCCTGTCGAGCCGGCAGATGCGGCGGCTCGCCCACATCGCGCGGGTCTGGGACAAGGGCTACGGCCATTTCACCACGCGCCAGAACATCCAGTTCAACTGGCCGAAGCTCGAGGCGATCCCGGACATCCTGGAGGCGCTCGCCGACGTCGAGATGCACGCCATCCAGACTTCGGGCAACTGCATCCGCAACGTCACCGCCGACCATTTCGCCGGGGCCGATCCGGACGAAGTCGCCGATCCCCGGCCCTATGCCGAGATCCTTCGGCAGTGGTCGTCGCTGCACCCGGAGTTCACCTACCTGCCGCGCAAGTTCAAGATCGCGGTGACCGGGGCGGCCGCCGATCGGGCGGCGATCCGTTTCCACGACATCGGTCTCGTCGTGGTGCGCAACGCCGCCGGCGAAATCGGCTTCGAGGTTCACGTCGGCGGCGGCATGGGGCGCACGCCCTTCGTCGCCTGGAAGCTCAAGGACTTCCTGCCCCAGGCCGACCTGCTCAGCTACGTCGAGGCGATCCTCAGGGTCTACAATCTCTACGGACGGCGCGACAACAAGTACAAGGCGCGGATCAAGATCCTGCTGCACGAGGCCGGGCTCGACAAGATCCGCGCCGAGGTCGAGGCCGAATGGGCCGAGATCCGCGACGGCGCCCTGAAGCTCGCGCCCGCCGACGTCGCGGCGATCGCCGCGCAGTTCGCGCCGCCGGTGTTCGCCGAGCGGGTGCCCGAGAGCGCGATCGAGGCGGCGGCGAGCGCCGCAGATGCGGGTTTCGCGCGCTGGGTGGCGAGCAACGTGCGGCCGCATCGGGTCGCCGGCCACGCCTCGGTGACGATTTCCCTCAAACCCATCGGCGGCGTGCCGGGCGACGCCACCGCCGAGCAGATGGAGGCGGTCGCGACCCTCGCCGACGCCCACGGCTTCGGCGAGATCCGGGTCAGCCATCGCCAGAATCTGATCCTGCCGCACGTCGCCCGCGACGATCTGCCCGCGCTGTACGCCGGACTGGTCGCCGCCGGGCTCGCCACCGCCAATGCCGGGCTGATCACCGACACCATCACCTGCCCCGGCCTCGATTTCTGCGCGCTGGCCAATGCCCGTTCGATCCCGATCGCCCAGGAGATCTCGACCCGGCTCGGCGATGCGGCGCGCCAGGCCGAGATCGGGCCGCTGGAGATCAAGATCTCCGGCTGCATCAACGCCTGCGGCCATCACCACGTCGGCCACATCGGCATCCTCGGGGTCGACCGCAAGGGCCGCGAATTCTACCAGATCACGCTCGGCGGCTCGGCCGACGAACAGGCGGCGATCGGCGACAGCGCCGGCCCGGGCTTCTGGCCCGAAGAGGTGCCGGGTGCGGTCGAGACCCTGGTCGCGACCTATCTGGCGCTCCGCAGCGATCCGGCCGAGACCTTCCTCGCCACCTATCGGCGGGTTGGCCTCGCGCCGTTCAGGGAGGCGCTCGACCATGGGGCGCGTTGAGCTGATCGGCAGCGGCGAAGGCGCCCGGCCGGTTACCGCGGCGGCGGCTGCCGCCGCGGCGCAGGCGGCCGAACTCGAGGCGGCGTACGGTGCGCTGCCGAGCCACGACCTGATCCGCCTCGCCGCCGAACGGCTGTTTGCCGGCCGCATCGCGGTGGTGTCGTCGTTCGGGGCGGAATCGGCGGTACTGCTCGATCTGATCGCCGAGGTCGATCCCGGCCTGCCGGTGCTGTTCGTCGACACCGACAAACTGTTCGGCGAGACGCTGCGCTACCGCGATCGGTTGGTGCGGCACCTCGGGCTCACCGACGTGCGGACCCTGTCGCCCGATCCGACCGAAGTGGCGGCGGCCGATCCCATGGGCGTCCTGTGGCATGCCGACGCCGACGCCTGCTGCCATGTGCGCAAGGTGGTGCCGCTGGCGCGCGCCGTCGCCGGGTTCGACGCGTGGTTCTCTGGGCGCAAGCGTTTCCAGGCGGCGACGCGGGCGACGATCCCGACCTTCGAGGCCGACGGGCCGCGGATCAAGATCAATCCGCTGGCTTCGTGGACGCCGGAGCGGCTCGCCGAACGGGTGGCGCTGCGCGACCTGCCGGCCCATCCGCTGGTGGCGCAGGGCTATCCGTCGATCGGCTGCATGCCCTGCACCGACCGGGTGGCGGAGAGCGAAGATGCCCGCGCCGGCCGGTGGCGCGGTCAGGAAAAGATCGAATGCGGCATTCATCTCGGCCTCTCGGCCCTGGACGAACTCGACGGCAGCGGGATCTGAGGCGATGAGCGACATCTTTCGCGACGGGGCGTTCCAGCCCGACACCCGACCGATCCTCGCCGACGACGCGGCCGTCGGGGCGGGCGCGGTCTTCGTCTCCAAGGCGCGGTTCCTCGCCGAACGAGCGGCGTTGCGCCCCCGCGGCGCGGACGTCGGGGTGGTGCTGGAGCCCGGCGACCGGCTCGACGACCTCGCCGAGGATCTCGCGTGGATCGGCGCGCTGGCGGTGGACTTCCCGAAGTTCGGCGACGGGCGCGGCTATTCGCTCGCCCGTCTCGCCCGCGATCGCTACGGCTTCACCGGCGAGATCCGGGCGATCGGCGACATCCTGCTCGATCAGGTCGAGGCGCTGCTGCGGGTCGGCTTCGACACGCTGGTGATCACCCATGCGCCGACCCGGGCGCGGCTCGCCGCGGGACTCGTGCCGAACCTCGCGGTGCGCTATCAACCGGTGGGCGTCGACGGCGAGACCGCGGTCCCGGGGCGGCCCTGGGTGTTCCGTCGGTGACGGGTCAATCGCCCGATGCGAGCGCAGTCTAGCCCGCCGATCCCCCCGAGGGGCGCGCGCGGCCGGTGAGAGGATTCCCCACATGGACGGACCGGTGGACGAGGCGATCGGCGGCGATCCCTGCGATCCCTACGACGACGGTGTCATCGAGATCCGGGTCACCGATTTCGCCGGTGAAGTCCATGCCCTGAAGGCGATCGACGGCTGGCGGGTGATGGAGGTGATCCGCGACTGGGGTCTGCCGATCAAGGCGGAATGCGGCGGCGCCTGCGCCTGCGGCACCTGCCACGTCTATGTCGATCCGCAATGGGTCGACAAGCTGCCGCCGCCGACCGACGAAGAGATGGACCAACTCGACCAGATCTATGCGGTCCAGGAGAATTCGCGCCTGTCCTGTCAGATCCTGACGGCGCAGGAGCTCGACGGATTGGAACTGCAATTGGCGCCGGGCAGCGAGGTCGACGGATGACCGACGGAACGGACGAAAAGCGCCCGCCCTTCGAGGTCGTCGCGCGCGAGATCGTATGGAAGGGCTTCTGTACCCTCGAGCGCGTCACCTTCGATCATCGCACGGTCAGCGGCCGGCTCAACCGCGCGACCTTCGAGGTCGAGTTCCACGGCCACGCCGGGGCGGTGCTGCCCTACGATCCGGTGCGGCGCGAGGCGGTGCTGGTGCGCCAGTTGCGCCTGCCGCAGGCGCTGCAGGGCGACGACCCGATGAGCCTGGAGATCATCGCCGGCCTGCTCGACAAGGCGAGCGAAGATCCGGAAGAGACGGTGCGCCGCGAGGCGATGGAGGAGGCGGGGCTGGTGCTCGGCCGCCTCGAGAGCCTCGGGCCGGTGCGCTCGTCGCCGGGGGTGTTCGGCGAGAAGGTGTGGATCTACCTCGCCGAGGTCGATCTCGCCAACGCGCGGGTCGCCGACGGCGGCGGGCTCGACCACGAGGGCGAGGCGATCGAGGTGGTGGTGCTGCCGCTCGCCGATCTCGCCCGGCTGGCCGACGCCGGCGCGGCGGTCGACATGAAGACGCTGTGCGCGATCCAGACCCTGCGGCTCCGGCGTCCCGAACTCTTCGCCGGCTGAGGTCGCGGCGGGCACGATCGGGCCGCGCGAAACCGGGGACGGCGGCCGCCTTGCCTCTTGCACAACCCCTGTCGATCCATGATATGAGATCCCCGGGAGGTCGGCGGTGGACGTTGTCACTCGCCGACCGGGTCAGGACCGGAAGGTAGCAGCCCAGACGAGTCGGACGCGGGTCGCGCGTCGGCCTCCTTCTTCGTCGCACGGACGGCCGTCCCGCGCGTCGGCCGCAGGGCCGGCGGCAGGTCCTCGTTTCGAACCGGTGCCGGTCGCGGGTTCGACGTCATGGAGAGAGGCGCCGCATGGACGGTCTGTTCCCGCCCGACGCCGCGCCGCGCGCCGCCGCCCCCGGCGTCTATCGGGTGCTCGCCCGCAAATATCGCCCGGCGACCTTTGAGGATCTGATCGGCCAGGAGCCGATGGTCCGCACCCTCTCCAACGCCTTCCAGATCGGTCGCATCGCCCAGGGCTACATGCTCACCGGCGTGCGCGGGGTCGGCAAGACCACCACCGCGCGGATCCTGGCGCGGGCGCTCAACTATGAGATCCCCGGCAAGATCGACCGGCCGACCATCGACATGCCGGAGCTCGGCATTCACTGCAAGGCGATCATGGAAGGTCGCCACGTCGACGTCATCGAGATGGACGCGGCGTCGCACACCTCGATCAACGACATTCGCGAGATCACCGACGCCTCGCGCTACAAGCCGGTGTCGGCGCGGACCAAGGTCTACATCATCGACGAAGTGCACATGCTGTCGACGGCGGCGTTCAACGGCCTGTTGAAGACGCTCGAGGAACCGCCGGAGCACGTCAAGTTCATCTTCGCCACCACCGAGATCCGCAAGGTGCCGGTGACCGTGCTGTCGCGTTGCCAGCGCTTCGATCTGCGCCGCATCGAGACCGAGGTGTTGATCCGCCATCTCGCCAAGATCGCCGTCGCCGAGACGGTGGAGATCGACGACGAGGCCTTGAAGCTGGTGGCGCGTGCCGCCGAAGGGTCGGTGCGCGACGGCTTGTCGCTACTCGATCAGGCGATCGCCCATGGCGAGGGGCGGATCGAGGCGGCGATGGTACGCGAGATGCTCGGGCTCGCCGATCGGGCGCGGGTGATCGATCTGTTCGAACACGTGATGCGCGGCGAGGCGGCGGCGGCGCTGGCCGAGATCCGGGCGCAATACGACGTCGGCGCCGACCCGGCGGTGGTGATCGCCGATCTCGCCGAATTCGTGCATCTGGTCACCCGGCTGAAGCTGGTGCCGGAGGCCGCCGACGACGCCGCGGCGACCGAGGACGAGCGGGTGCGCGGCCGTTTCTTCGCCGAGGGCCTGTCGCTCCGGGTGTTGTCGCGGGCTTGGCAGATGCTGTTGAAGGGTTTCGAGGAGGTCAAGCAGGCGCCCCGGGCACTCGCCGCCGCCGAGATGCTGCTGGTCCGCCTGACCCACGCCTCCGAGCTGCCGACCCCGGACGAGGCCCTGCGTGCCTGGCGCGACGGCGCCGTACCGGGCGGGTCTTCAGGTGGCGGATCGGCGCCGCGCGGCAGTGCGCCGGCGCCCACGGCGAGCGGGCCGGCGGCGATCGGCCAGATGCGCAGCGGCGCGGCGATGCAGCGCCAACCGGCGCGCGAGGGCGAGGTCGAGGCCTTCGCCCCGGCGTTGGCGGAGCCGCGGGTCACCCCGGCCGCCGAGGTGCTCGGCCGCGCCGAGACCGCGGAGCCGGTCCCCGGGCCGCGGCTGGTCGCCTCCAACGAGACCCCGACGGTGCGGGCGGCGCGGCCGAAGCCGGCGCTGGTGCTCGCCTCGCTCGCCGACGTCGCGGCGCTCGCCGCCGAGAAGCGCGACGTGCGGCTGAAGATGGCGATCGAGCGGCAGATGCGGCCGGTCGGCTTCGAGGAGGGCCGCATCGACGTGTCGCTGACGCCCGATGCGCCGCACGGGCTCGCCCAGGATCTCGCCCGCAAGCTCACCGAATGGACCGGCGAGCGCTGGGTGGTGGCGCTGTCGCGCGAGGAGGGCGGCGTCACGCTGGCCGAAGAGCGCGACGCGGCGCGCAGCCGGCTGGTCGCCGACGCCCGCGCCGATCCGCTGGTGGCGGCGGTGCTGAAACGGTTTCCCGGTTCCCACATCGTCGACGTGCGGATGTTGGTGGCCGAAGGCGCAGAAGACGCCGCGGCGCCCGATGCGGCTCCCGAGCCGATCGCCGGGACGGGCGAGGACGATCCGGGCTGGATGCCGGACGACTGACGGGACAAGCGAGGACCGCATGGACTTTCTGAAGATGATGAGCAAAGCCAAGGAGATGCAGGCCAAGATGGCCGGTCTCCAGGACGAGTTGGCGACGATTTCGGTGACCGGCACGTCGGGCGGCGGGCTGGTGGTGGTGACCATCACCGGCAAGGGGGCGCTGCAGTCGGTGAAGATCGATCCGTCCCTGCTCAAGCCCGAGGAGGGCGAGATCGTCGAGGATCTGATCGTCGCCGCCCATGCCGACGCCCACGCCAAGGCGGAAGTGGCGATCGCCGAGAAGATGGCCCAGATGAGCGGCGACCTCGGCCTGCCGCCGGGGTTCAAGCTGCCGTTCTGATCGCGGTGCCGAGCGCCGACGTACGAAGGCCGGCCGCCGCGGGAACGCGGGGTCGGCCTTCGCCGTCGGATGAAGCGGGTGTCGTTCGCTCAGGCGGTCTTGTCGACCACCCGGCCGGTGCCGGCCGGGGCCGGAGCCGGGGCACGCGCGGCGGCGGCGCGGGCGTCGTCGGCATCGCCGTCGCGATCGGGACCAGGCGCCTCGCGGGCCTCGGGCGCCGCCTGCGGACGGACGGAAACGGGGGGAATGGCCATGCTCATCGGGGCGGTCTCCGGGGGTGTGTACCGATCGACGATGCGGCCGATCTCTTTCCAATTGGTTGTCGGGAGCAATCGAAAGACGATCGAGGCCCCGACATTCCAGAAAATCGCACGATCGTGATGATTTTCGCCGCTTTCGAGCGTCGAAGCGGGCGATCTCAGTGTCGCCATCGGCTCGAATATCGTCGATCTGGGGACGCCCGTCGGCGATCTTCTCGGTTCCGCTGCGTCATATCGACGAATGCGAGAGGATCGACTCTGCGGCAGGGACGTCGGACCTCAGCGGCCGATCGCCGCCGCGTCGGCGCGCGGGGTGCGGGACGGCGCCGCGGCGAGCGCCCAGGCGGGCATTCCGCGGGCGGAATCGCGCCGTTCGCCGGCGTCGAAGCCGCTCGCATCGCGGGCCTTGACGACGTACATGGAACCGATGGACTTGAACATGGGACCTCCTCGGAGTCGGGTTGGTCCGTATGACTACATAGGAAACCTTCCGAGGCGGTTGCGGCGGACGTCGCAATTCGATGACGAATGGAACGATCCGACGGGCACCGCGACGGGGCCGGCGGGCACCGGAGATCGGCGGTTCGCCAACCGCCTTCAGGGACGAGAGCCATGGCCAGACATGTCGCCGGACCGGAGATCGAGCGTCTGATCCAGTTCCTGGGCAAATTGCCCGGGCTCGGGCCGCGCTCGGCGCGGCGGGCGGCGCTGCATCTGATCAAAAAGAAGGAGACCCTGCTCGGGCCGCTGACGCGGGCGATGGCGGGGGCCTACGACACGGTCGGGGTGTGCACGGTGTGCGGCAACGTCGACACGATCGAGCCCTGCACCCTGTGCCGTGACACGAGCCGCGACGGGTCGGTGTTGGTGGTGGTCGAGGACGTCGGCGATCTGTGGGCGCTGGAGCGGGCGGCGGCGCTCGACGCGCGCTACCACGTGCTCGGCGGCGTGCTGTCGCCGCTCGACGGCATCGGCCCGTCGGATCTCGCCATCGCCTCGCTGCTCGAGCGCTGCCGGGCCGGCACGGTGCGCGAGGTGGTGCTGGCGGTCAACGCCACCGTCGAGGGCCAGACCACCGCCCATTACATCACCGATCAGCTCGCCCATCTCGCCGAGGCGGAAGGGGTGGCGATCACCGTGACGCGGCTCGCCCACGGCGTGCCGGTCGGGGGCGAGCTCGACTATCTCGACGACGGCACGCTCGCTCAGGCGATGCGGGCGCGGACCCGGATCTGAGCGGTCTCAGGCCGGGGCGCGCCGCGCCGCCAACAGCCGCGGGCCGAAGACGTTGAGCATCAGGCCGGCGAAGACCAGGGCGCCGCCGGCGGCCTCGAGCGGGCTCACCGGCTCGCCGAGGAACAGCCAGGTGCTCGACATGCCGAACACCGGCACCAGGAGCGAGAAGGGTGCGACGGTCGCCGCCGGATGGCGACCGAGCAGCGCCGACCACAGGCCGAAGCCGACGATGGTCGCCAGATAGGACAGGAAGGCGAGCGAGCCGACCGCGGCCACGGTCGGATGGGTCAGCGCCGCGACGATCGCCGTCGGTCCCTCGAGGACCCAGGACAGCGCGAACAGCGGCAGCGGCGCGGCGAGGCTCGACCACACCACGAAGGCCAGCATGTCGATGCGGCCGGCGCGCTTGGTGATCAGGTTGGCGACCCCCCAGGCGGCGGCGGCGCCGACCACCATCAGCAGCGGCAGCATCTCGGCCCCGGCGAGCCGGCCGGAGCCGATCACCACGATGCCGCCGCCGGCGACCAGGGCGCCGAGGATCTGCACCTTGAGCGGCCGTTCGCCGAGGAACAGGGCGGCGAGCGCCATGGTGAACACCGCCTGCATCTGCATCACCAGCGACGACAGCCCGGCCGGCATGCCGATGCGGATGGCGACGAACAGCAATCCGAAGCTGACCACGCCGATGGCCACGCCGTAGGCGGCGACCAGGATCGCCGGGGCCTTGGGCGGGCGCACGAAGAACACCGCCGGCACCGCCGCGAACAGGAAGCGCAGGCCGGTCAGCAGCAGCGGCGGGACGTCGGCGACGCCGAGCTTGATGGCGACGAAGTTGACGCCCCAGATCGCCACGATCAGCAGCGCGAGAGCGAGATCGCGGATCGGCATGGGCCGGCGGTCCTCGGGTTGACGGGCGGACGACGCGACCGATCGAGATCGGTCGCGTGCGGTCGCAGATGGTTCGGCGTCGCTCGCTCAGGCCGCCCTGCGCCCGATCAACCGGCCGAGCCGTCCGATACCCTCGGCGATCGCCGATTCGTTCGGCAAGGAAAAATTGAGGCGGATGGTGTTGGCCATGCGGTCTTCGGCGAAGAAGGCGCCGCCGGGGACGAAGGCGACCCGCTCTTCGGCGATGGCGTGGGCGAGAAGTTCGGCGCCGTCGATGCCTTCGGGCAGGGTCACCCAGGCGAACAGCCCGCCCTTCGGCTTGGTCCAGCCGACGCCGGCCGGCATCGACGCCGCCAGGGCAGCCATCAGCGCGTCGCGGCGGCCGCGGTAGAGGGCGCGGGCGCGCAGGACGTTGGCGTCGAAGGTGGTCTCGGCGACCCGCGCCATGGTCATCTGGGCGAGCGTCGAGGAATGGAGGTCGCCAGCCTGTTTGGTCAGCACCAGCTTCTCGATGATCGGCCGGGCGGCGACGATCCAGCCGACGCGCATCGCCGGGACCAGCGTCTTGGAGAAGGTGCCGCAATAGACGGTGCGGGTCTTGTCGATGTCGCCGCCGTTGGCGGCGCAGTCGAGGGCGAGAATCGCCGGCAGCGGTTCGCCGTCGAATGCGATCTGGCGATAGGCGGCGTCCTCGATCACCGGGATCTCGAGCTCGGCGGCGAGCGCCAGCAGCGCTTTGCGGGACTCGACCGACAGGCTGAGGCCGGTGGGATTGGCGAAGTCGGGGACGACATAGGCGAATTTGACCCGGCCCCCCGGGGTCGCGGCGGCGGCCGCGTCGGCGTAGGCCGCGGGCGTGCGGTTGCCGCCGTCGACGTTCAGGGTGTCCCAGCGCGGTTCATAGGCGTTGAAGGCCTGGAGCGCGCCGAGATAGGTCGGCGCTTCGACCAACGCGGTGTCGCCGGGCGACAGCAGCAGCTTGCCGAGGAAGTCGAGGCCCTGCTGTGAGCCGCAGGTGATCAGGATGTTGTCGACGTCGCAGGGCACGCCGGTCGCCGCCATATGGCCGACGATCCAGCGGCGCAGACCGATGAAGCCCTCCGACACCGAATATTGCAGCGCCTGGGCGGCGGTCACGGGGTCGGCGAGGATGGCGTCCTGGGCGTCGCGGATCGCCTCCACCGGGAACAGCGAGGGATCGGGAATGCCGCCGGCGAAGGAGATGATGTCGGGCTGATCGAGCAGCTTGAGCAGCTCGCGGATCTCCGAGGCGCGCATGCGTTCGGTGCGGGTGGCGAAGACGGCGGACCAATCGAGGGCGGACATGGGAAACGTCCCGTGCGAGAGCGAGGGCGGGCACGCTAGGCCCGTTCCCGACAAAGGTCAACAATGCTGACATAAACCCGCGACGTTTTGCCCGCGAAGCCGTCCCCTGAATACCGCAAAACCGACCGCGGCCGGGGCTGCGATCGGTTCGGAAGGTGCGGATGGTGGCGTCGCCTCACTCGGCGGCGGAGGCCGGATGCGTTTCCTGATTCTCGCGGCGTTCCTGGGTCTTCAGCTCGTCGAGGCGCGGCATGGCGACGATCGAATAACCGGAATCGACGAAATGGACTTCGCCGGTGACGCCGGTCGACAGGTCCGACAGGAGGTAGAGCGCGGTGCCGCCGATCTCTTCGAGGGTGACGGTGCGGCCGAGCGGCGAGTTGCGCTTCTGGAAGTTGAACATCAGGCGGGCGTCGGAGACGCCGGCGCCGGCCAGCGTCCGCACCGGGCCGGCGGAGATGGCGTTGACCCGGACGTCGTCGAGGCCGAAGTCCATGGCGAGATAGCGCACCGAGGATTCCAGCGCCGCCTTGGCGATGCCCATGACATTGTAGTTGGGCATGACGCGGTTGGAGCCGCCGTAGGTCAGCGTCACCATCGAGCCGCCCTTGGTCATCAGAGCAGCGGCGCGCTTGGCGATCTCGGTGAAGGAGAAGCAGGAGATCACCATGGTGCGCACGAAGTTCTCGCGCGTGGTGTCGGCGTAGCGGCCCTTCAGCTCGTTCTTGTCGGAGAAGGCGACGGCGTGGACCAGGAAATCGATCGACCCCCAGGCCTCCTTCAGGGTCGCGAACACCTGATCGACCGACTCCACGTCCTCGACGTCGCAGGGCAGCAGCAGGTTCGCCCCGATGCTGTCGGCGAGCGGCTTGACGCGTTTGCCGAAGGCGTCGCCCTGATAGGTGAAGGCGAGTTCGGCGCCGTGATCGGCGAGCGTCTTGGCGATGCCCCAGGCGATCGAGTGGTCGTTGGCGACCCCCATCACGAGGCCTCGCTTGCCCGCCATGAACCCGGTCATGAATGCTCCTTCGTTTCTCTTCCGGCGCGGCGGACGGGGTCCGCGGTCACGCGCCTCGCGCTGATCGATCGACGAGCGATCAGTGATGTGTCGGTCTCGTTGCAAAAAGATGACGGCTTTCTCGGGACAGGGGAACCCCGAACCGAAGAAAGCCGTCGAAATTCCACGGCCGGGGCGTCCAGGGCCCCGGCAGCCCGGCGAATCGGCCTCAGAGGCGGGCGCGCGAGAACACCAGCGTGGCGTTGGTGCCGCCGAATCCGAAGGAGTTCGACAGCACGGTGCCGAGCTTGACGCCGTCGATCCGCTTGCGGACGATCGGCATGTCGGCGAAGGCCGGATCGATCTCCTGGATGTTGGCGCTCTCGCAGATGAAGTCGTTGTCCATCATCAGCAGCGAGTAGATCGATTCCTGCACGCCGGTGGCGCCGAGCGAATGACCGGTGAGCGACTTGGTCGCCGAGATCGGCGGGCAGGCGGCGCCGAACACGGTGCGGATCGCCTCGATCTCCTTGATGTCGCCGACCGGGGTCGAGGTGGCGTGCGGGTTGATGTAGTCGATGGTCTCGCCGACGCCGGCCAGCGCCTGACGCATGCAGCGCACCGCGCCCTCGCCCGACGGGGCGACCATGTCGTAGCCGTCGGAGGTGGCGCCGTAGCCGACGATCTCGGCATAGATCTTGGCGCCGCGCGCCTTGGCGTGTTCGTATTCCTCGAGCACCAGCACGCCGGCGCCGCCGGCGATGACGAAGCCGTCGCGGTTCTTGTCGTAGGCGCGCGAGGCGGTGGCCGGGGTGTCGTTGTACTTGGTGCTCATCGCGCCCATGGCGTCGAACAGCGCCGACAGAGCCCAGTCGAGCTCCTCGCAGCCGCCGGCGAACATGACGTCCTGCTTGCCCCACTGGATCAGCTCGAAGGCATTGCCGATGCAATGGTTCGAGGTCGCGCAGGCCGAGGAGATCGAATAGTTGACGCCCTTGATCTTGAACCAGGTGGCGAGGGTGGCCGAAGCGGTCGACGACATGGCCTTCGGCACGGCGAAGGGGCCGATGCGCTTGGGGCCCTTGTCGCGGGTGATGTCGGCGGCTTCGACCAGGACCTTGGTCGAGGGGCCGCCCGAGCCCATGACGATGCCGGTGCGCTCGTTGGAGATGTCGTCGGCCTCGAGCCCGGCGTCCTTGATCGCCTGATCCATGGCGACGTGGTTCCAGGCGGTGCCGCCGCCGTGGAAGCGCATGGCGCGGCGGTCGACCAGGGTCTCCGGGTCGAGCGTCGGCAAGCCGTGGACCTGGCAGCGGAAGCCCAGGTCGGCATAGGTCTGAGCCCGGACGATCCCGGACTTGGCCTCGCGCAGACTGAACAGAACCTCCTGCGCATCGTTCCCGATCGAGGACACGATGCCCATTCCCGTGACGACGACCCGCCTCATGTGGGTGACCCTTCCATTGCGGCGGCCCACCGGCCTGCCGCTACCAAAACTGTCCGTCGCCACGCGACGGCTCTCCGCCGTCCGGACCGCGCGGACGGCCGCACTCTAGCACGGTGGTCCGCCGCGTCACGAACGAAGCGGCAGGCCACGGTGTCGCGTCGGATCGTCCGCCCGGCCGGCGGACCACTCGAAGTCAGGCGCGGAACAGGCCGACCTTGAGATCCTTGGCGATGTAGATGGTCTCGCCGTCGGCCTTCAGCCAGCCGTCGGCGATGCCGAGCACCAGCTTCGAGCGCATCACCCGCTTGAAGTCGATGCCGTATTCGACCCGCGTCACGGTCGGCAGGACCTGACCGGAGAACTTGACCTCGCCGACCGCCAGGGCGCGGCCGCGGCCCGGCGATCCGAGCCAGCCGAGGAAGAAGCCGACGAGCTGCCACAGCGCGTCGAGACCGAGGCAGCCGGGCATCACCGGATCGCCCTGGAAGTGGCAGGGGAAGAACCAGAGGTCCGGGCGCACGTCGAGTTCGGCGCGGACGAAGCCCTTGCCGTCGGTGCCGCCGTCCTCGGAAATCGCGGTGATGCGATCGAACATCAGCATCGGCGGCAGCGGCAACTGCGCGTTGCCGGCTCCGAAGAGCTCGCCGCGTCCGCAGGCCAGCAGATCCTCGTATTCGAAACTGGACCGTCGATCGACCATCGCCTCGTCACATTCCCTCTGGTGTCGGACGCGACCACCGCTTCCGCGGGCCGCGCAGGGGCGCGGGAGAGACCCCCCGCGAAATCGGCGTCTTCCTAACATAGGCGCCGACGCCCCGAAAGATCCGTGTCGACACGGTGACGGATTCGTTTCGACGGGAAAGCTTCGCCGGCCAAGGGTCGCAAGCGTTTCGGGTCGGCGTTTGCGGCTCAGGCGGCGGTGTCCGGCGATCGTTCGGAGCCGACCCGTGGCGATTTGCCATCGTTCGGTCGGACCTCGGCGACGGCCGCCGGCGGTCGTTTCGGCGCGGCGATCGGCTCGGGCTCGGGCCGGATCGCGCAGTCGGCGATCATCTCGCCCAGCCGCTGGCCGACCGTCGCGGCGAAGGGGCCGAGGTGGAGATACATCGCCATCATCATCACCACGGGTTCGACGGCGCGGGGGTTGTGGCGGGCGACGTCGAGAAGCGTGCGCCAGAACGGCCGGCGCAGATGCGGCAAGGTCACGGTGAAGCGCCAGATCAGCCGGGCGAACAGCCGCAGGTCGCGCAGCACCAGGCGCGGATAGAGGCGGACCGGGAAGGTCGGCCGATCGAGCCGGCGGCCGACGTCGCGCAGGCGTTCGAAGAAGGCCTCCGGCGCGTAGACGGTGGACAGGATCGACCGATAGTCGGCGAGGACGTCGGCGCGCGGCCGCAAGGGGCGGAAGTTGAGACCGCCGGTGCACTGGTCGGCCGGGACCTCGTCGGGGTCGGGCAGCAGGCGGCCCTCCGCCTCGAGGCGGCGGCGCAACCGGGTATTGGGGAGGGCGGTGAGCAACCCGACCATGGCGACGGGAATCGACGTGGTCCGGATGCAGTCGATCATCGCTTCGGCGGTGCCGGGCTTCTCGGTGTCGAAGCCGACGATGAAGCCGGCGACGACGAAGATGCCGGCGCGATAGATCGTGTGCACGCCGTCGGCGAGGTCGCGGCGGGTGTTCTGTTTCTTGCTCGTGGCGATCAGCGTGTCCGAATCGGGGCTCTCGATGCCGACGAAGACAACGAAGAAATTGCAGGCCTTCATCAGGGCGAGCAGCGGCAGATCGTCGGCGAGATTGATCGAGGCCTCGGTCGAGAACAGGAAGGGGTAGCCGCGCTCGCGTTGCCAGGCTTCGAGGACGGGGAGGAAGCGGCGCAGCGCCTTCTTGTTGCCGATCAGGTTGTCGTCGACGAAATCGACGTGGCCGCGATGGCCGAGGTCGTAGAGCCGCTGCAGTTCGGCGAGCATCTGATCGTTGGTCTTGGAGCGCGGATTGCGGCCGTAGAGTTCGATGATGTCGCAGAACTCGCAGCTGAACGGGCAGCCGCGGGAGAACTGCACGCCGACATAGAGATAGTTTCGGAAGTCGACGAGATCGAATCGCGGCACCGGGCTGGTGGTGACGTCGGCGGAGAACTTGGCGGTGTCGAAGGTGCCGGCGCGCTCGCCGCGCTCCCAGGCGTCGATGAAGCGTTCGATCAGGCCCTCCGCCTCGCCGAGCACGCGAAAGTCGGCGCGCCCATAGGCCTCCGGGCAGGACATCGGATCGGGGCCACCGACCACCACCGGGATGACGTGGCGGCGGGCGAGGTCGATCACCGCCAGGGTATCGGTGCGTTGCGGCAACATGCCGCCGGTCATCACCATGTCGGCCCAGGCGAGATCGGCCTCCGTGACCTCGGCGGCGTTGCGGTCGACGAGACGGACGGCCCAATGGGGCGGCAGAAGGGCCGCGACGGTGAGCAGGCCGAGCGGTGGCGCGGTGCCGGCGGCTCCCCACAGATCGACGGTCGCCCGCATGCTCCAGAAGGAGTTCTCGAGGAAGCGCGGGAAGACCATCAGAACGTTGGGGCCGGCCATGGCAGTCCTCTTTCGCCTGCGTCTCCGCCGGGGTCGGCGCGACGGCGGAGTCGCGCGTGGGGTGGAGTATGCGGATCATTGTGGCGATTGCCCGAGCGACGGGGCGGGCACGGATCGGCCGGGGGGCGAGGGGCATCCGCGGCCATGTTGGCAAACGCGCGGCGCGCGGCGGCGTTCCGGCCGGCCGGCCGGCCGGCCGGAGCGGTGGGGCACGCACCTTCGGCCACCGGCTTGTGGCAGTTGCGAATGCGTCCTAATATCATGACTCAATTCAGCTGCGGCAATGGAGGACGTGACGATGGACGGAACGCTCGGAGGCCGACGGACGAAGGCCGCGGTGGGCCGCTCCGGTCGGTCCGGCGAAGCGGCGGCTTCTCTCCGCGCCCAGGGCCTGCTGCGCGGAGCCGGGCTGCGGCCGACCCGCCAGCGCATCGCGCTCGCCGCGATCCTGTTCGGCGAGGGCCATCGCCACGTCGCCGCCGAGGCGGTCTACGAAGAGGCGCTGGCCGCCGGGGCCGACGTGTCGCTGGCCACGGTCTACAACACCCTCAACCAGTTCACCGCCGCCGGTCTGCTGCGCGAACTGCCGGTGTCGGGGACCAAGTCGTTCTTCGACACCAACACCACACCGCACCACCACTTCTACGAAGAGGGGGCGAGCCGGATGATCGACGTGCCGGCCGAGGCGATCGGCGTGACCCGGCTGCCCGAACCGCCGCACGGCATGGAGATCACCGCGGTCGAGGTGATGCTGCGGCTGAAGCGCAAGGACTGAGCGCGCCGCCGACGACGGGTCGGCGGAATCCGCGAGTTCTCTTTGCCGCGGCGGGCTGCGGATGGTATTGAGCGCCACCCGTTCCGAACGAAGGCGCTCGATGACCACGTCGCTCGACCACATCCGCAACTTTTCGATCATCGCCCACATCGATCACGGCAAATCGACGCTGGCCGATCGTCTGATCCAGTCGACCGGCGGTCTCGAATCGCGCGAGATGGTCGAGCAGGTGCTCGACAGCATGGACATCGAGCGCGAACGCGGCATCACCATCAAGGCCCAGACCGTCCGGCTGACCTACAAGGCCAAGGACGGCGAGACCTACATCCTCAACCTGATGGACACGCCCGGCCACGTCGACTTCGCCTACGAGGTCAGCCGGTCGCTCGCCGCCTGCGAAGGCTCGCTGCTGGTGGTCGACGCCTCTCAAGGTGTCGAGGCGCAGACGCTCGCCAACGTCTATCAGGCGATCGACAATCATCACGAGATCGTGCCGATCCTCAACAAGGTCGACCTGCCGGCCGCCGACGTCGATCGGGTCAAGGAGCAGATCGAAGAGGTGATCGGCATCGACGCGTCGAACGCCGTGGCGATCTCGGCCAAGACCGGGCTCGGTATTCCCGACGTGCTCGAAGCCATCGTCACCCGCCTGCCGCCGCCCAAGGGCGACGCGGCCGCGCCTTTGAAGGCGATGCTGGTCGACAGCTGGTACGACGCCTATCTCGGCGTGGTGGTCTTGGTGCGGGTGGTCGACGGCATCATGAAGAAGGGTCAGAAGATCCGCATGATGGAAGCGGGTGCGACCTACGAGATCGAGCGGATGGGCGTGTTCACGCCGAAGATGACCGAACTCGCGGAGCTCGGCCCCGGCGACATCGGCTTCATCAACGCCTCGATCAAGGAAGTCGCCGACACCCGGGTCGGCGACACCATCACCGACGAACGCAAGCCCTGTGCCCAGGCCCTGCCGGGCTTCCGCCCGACCCAGCCGGTGGTGTTCTGCGGCCTGTTCCCGGTCGACGCCGCCGATTTCGAGGATCTGCGCACCGCGGTCGGCAAGCTGCGGCTCAACGACGCCTCGTTCACCTACGAGATGGAGACCTCCGCGGCGCTCGGCTTCGGTTTCCGCTGCGGCTTCCTCGGGCTGCTGCATCTGGAGATCGTCCAAGAGCGGCTGGAACGCGAGTTCAACCTCGACCTGATCGCCACCTCGCCGTCGGTGGTCTACAAGATCCTGCTGCGCGACGGCTCGATCCTGGAGATGCACAATCCCGTCGACATGCCCGACGTGACCAAGATCGAAGAGATCGAGGAACCGTGGATCCGCGCGACGATCATGACGCCGGACGACTATCTCGGCTCGGTGCTGAAACTCTGCCAGGACAAGCGCGGCACCCAGGTCGACCTCTCCTACGCCGGCACCCGGGCGCTGGTGGTCTATGATCTGCCGCTCAACGAGGTGGTGTTCGACTTCTATGACCGCCTGAAGTCGGTGTCGAAGGGCTATGCCTCGTTCGACTATCACATCACCGACTACGTCGCCTCCGATCTCGTCCGCCTGCAGATCCTGGTCAATTCGGAGCCGGTCGACGCGCTGTCGATGCTGGTCCATCGCACCCGCGCCGAGGCCCGCGGTCGGGCGATCTGCGAGAAGCTCAAGGACGTGATCCCGCCGCACATGTTCCAGATCCCGATCCAGGCGGCGATCGGCGGCAAGATCGTCGCCCGCGAGACCATCCGGGCGCTGCGCAAGGACGTCACCGCCAAGTGCTACGGCGGCGACGCCACCCGCAAGCGCAAGCTGCTCGACAAGCAGAAGGCCGGCAAGAAGCGCATGCGCCAGTTCGGCAAGGTCGAGATCCCGCAGGACGCCTTCATCCAGGTGCTGAAGGTCGAGAGCTGAGCCGGGCGGCGCGTTGCCGCGCCGTCTCGCCCCTCATCGCACGTAGCGCAAGCTCGGATCGTCGGATTCGCGGTGCCAATGGCAGCGCACGTCGCGATGGAACACCATACCCTCGACCGGATAAGCGTGGACGTGGCAGCTCTCGTCGAGCACCGCGCCGCGTTCGGCGCGCAGCGGCTGCGGCGGCGGGAACGGCCGCAGGACGGGTCGCGGCGGCGACGCCTCGATGCCGATGAACGGCACCCACGACCACACCCGGCGCCGCGGCACCACGATCACCTCTTCCTCGTCGTCGGCGAGCGGCGGCGGCTCGACCACGCGCGGCCGGCGAGCGTCTTCGCGCCGCAGGGTCTGGAGGCGATCGGCGAAGCCGTCGGGGTCGGGCCGGGCGGTGATCGCCGGGGCCTTGGCTTCGGGCTTCGGCTTGGGCGTCGTCGCCTCGCGCTTGGGTTTGGCGGTGGGTTCGATCGGCTTCGGCTGCTCGGCGACGCCGTCCTTGCGCAATGGCGTGGCGGCGGGCGGCGCGGCGACGATCGCCGGGGTTTCGGTCGGGGTCGGGGCGGTCGCGACCGGCGGGGKCGCGGGGGGCGACGACGGGGTCGGCGTGGCGACGGGGATCGACGGGGTCGGGATGGTCGCCGCGGCCGGCGGGGCGACGCTCGTCGGGGCGGCCGGCACCGATTCGGGCTCGGCGGTGCGCAGCGGCGGAGCGGTCACGGCCGGCGCGGCGGCGGTCGGCGGCGAGGTGGTCTGGTCCGACGCGGCCGGGGTGGGTGTCGGCGTGGCCGCCACCGGGGTGGCCGGCGTCGGAGCCGCAGCGGTGGCCGGCACGGGCTTGGGACGGGGCGATTCGGCGGCGTGGGGGGCGGGCTTGGGCGGCACACCTTCGGCGGTGGTCGGAGCCGGCTTGGGCAGCGGGGTTTCGGTCGACGTCGCCGCCGGTTTGCGGGTCAGGTCGATGACCCGCACCGGCGTGCCGTCGGCGCTGCGGGGGACGTCCGGCGTCTCTGGGGCTGCGACCGGGGTCGGCGCCGCGAGCGGGCCGGGGATCGGCGCAGCGGGCGTCGTCGGCGATGCGGACGCGGGGCCGTGGTCGACCATGTAGGGCTGGGCGCCGCCGGAGGTCTGCGGTCCCTGAGCGGTCGTCGGCGCGGCCGGGGTCGCGGTCGTCACCGGCGGCACGGGGGCGGTCGAAGTCGGGGCGGTGGCGGCCGGCGGCGGCACCACCGGTTCGGTCTGGCCGAGCACGGCGACCGCGGCGAGCGGCGTGGCGACGAACACCGCGGCGAGCAGCAGCAGCGTATGGGCGGGTCGACGCCGAGGCGGCCGATCGAGCGGCGAGGGCGGCGTGACCGGGGGAACTTGGACGACGGGCAGCATGGGATCTCTCCGAGACGACCGTGCGGGGCGCGGCCGACGCAGATCTCAGGAGAGCCCGCAAGTTCGGCGAGACGAGGGCGACAAACGGGCGCCGCCGGGACGGGGCGTATCGCGTCGGCGATCGGGGGTGGCCACGCCGAAGCTGTGCCCGCCATCACGGTTCGGTGAAGATCGCCCTGCGCCGGTCCAGAATGCATCCGACTTTGGTACTAGGACATCATGCCGCATTCCGTGCGGCACGACATCGCAGCGATCGCCGGCCGAAACCGACCGGCGGTCGCGGTTTCCCGATCGCCGCCGGTCTCGAAGGCGTCCGCAGGACCGATTCGGTTGCCGTCGGGGACCTCACGTCTCGGCTCTTCCAAAGGATACCAACATGACCACCGTTTCGGACGCACGCGGCATCGATCTCGGACCGATCAAGATCGGCCTGGCGTTGGTTCTGATCACGCTCGCGCTCAACATCGGCCTCGGCGCGATGTTCGGACTGAACGAAGATCTGTTCCAGGACTACATCAAGGCCGGGATCGCCGCCCATCCGACCCTGTTCCCCGACGCCGCCAAGGAGGCGGGGTACATGTGGCGGTGGATCCAGCGCGCGCATTTCCACGCCGGCGGCATCGGTGCCTTTTCGCTCGGGTTGGTGATCCTCACCGCGCTGACCGATCTGTCGGTGCTGCGCAAGCGGATCACCGCCGGCCTGATCGGATTGTCCGGGTTCTATCCGGTGGCCTGGTTCCTGATGTTCTACTACGCGCCGCTGGTCGGCCGGACCGCGGCCCACCATCTCTTCGTGGTGGAACTCTGCACCGACATCGGCGTCGGCGGCCTCTGCCTCGGACTGCTGTCCCTGGTCGCCGGCATCTTCCTGCCGAAGCGCGCCTGAGACGCGAGACCGAAACGGCGACGGCACCGTCCGTCGCCGCCGTCGCCCGCCCGAGTCACAACCGATCGCGGAGCCCGTACCAGGTCATCGCCAGCACCAGGGTCGGCCAGCGCAGGTGCGGGCCGCCGGGGAACTTGCGGGCGGGCAGCGAAGCCATGACGTCGAAGCGCGTCGTGTCTCCGTCGATCGCCTCGGCGATCAGGCGGCCGGCGAAGGTGGCGATGGCGATGCCGTGGCCGGAATAGCCGGCGGCGGTGTAGTAGCCCGGCTGCAGCCGGCGCACGAAGGGCAGGCGGTTCATGGTCACCGCGACGGTGCCGCCCCAGGCGTGGTCGATGCCGACGTCGGCGAGCTGCGGATAGATCTTCAGCATGTGGCCGCGCACGAAGGCGACGACGTCGCGCGGCGGGCTGCGGCCGTAGCGTTCGCCGCCGCCGAAGATCAGGCGGCCCTCGGCGTCGAGGCGCCAGTAGTGGACGACGAAGCGGCTGTCGGCGACGCCCTCGCCGCCGGGGATGAGCGTCGCGGCGCGGTCTCCGAGCGGTTCGGTGGCGAGCATGAAGGTCTGGATCGGCAGGACATGGGCGGCGATCTCGGGATCGAGCCCGTCGAGATGGCCGTCGGCGGCGATCACCACGTCGCCGCAGGTGATCGAGCCTGCGCCGGTGGTCACCCGCCAGCCGCCGCCGGGGATCGCCGCGACGCCGACCGCACGGGTTCCCTCGTGGATCACCGTGCCGGCGGCTTCGGCGACGCGGGCGAGACCTTCGGCATAGGCGAGCGGGTTCAAGTGTCCGGCGCGGCCGTCGCGCCAACCGCCGTGGTAGACGTCGGTGCCGATCGCCGCGGCGAGCGCCGGGGCTTCGAGAAAGTCGAGGTCGCGCGCGCCGTAGCGGCGCTCGAAGGCGTCGAGCTCGCGGCGGGTCGGTTCGACGAAGCGGCGCTTGTGGAGCGCGTGGATCAGGCCGTCGCGCCAGTCGCAGGCGATGGCATGTTCGGCGATCAGGTCCTTGACCGTCGCCACCGCGGCATCGGCGAGGTCGAGCAACTCGCGGGCCCGGGGCTCGCCGAACCATTTCTCCAGCGTCGGCTGGTCGAGGCGCTGGCCGTTGTGGACTTGGCCACCGTTGCGCCCCGAGGCGCCCCAACCGACGCGGTGGGCCTCGACGATCCGCACCGAGCGGCCGCGGGCGGCGAGATGCAGCGCCGCCGAGAGGCCGGTGTAGCCGGCCCCGACGACGCAGACGTCGGCCGTGACGTCGGCAGCGAGGGCCGGGCGGGCCGGCGAGGCCTCGGCGTTGGCGGCGTAGACCGAAGGCGCGTGCGGTCGATCGATGGGCATGGGGGCTCTGGTCCTGCTCGGGCGATCAGACGTTGAGCAGCAGATACTCCCGCTCCCAGGGACTGATCACCCGCATGAAAGTCTCGAATTCGGCGTGTTTGATCGCCCGATAGGTCGAGCGGAAGGCCTTGCCGAAAGGTTCGGCCAGTTCGTCGCAGTCTTCGAACAGGGCCAGCGCCTCGAGCAGGCCGCGCGGCAGGCCGAACTCCAGATCATAGGCCGAGCCTTCGACCGGGTCGTTGGGATTGACCCCTTCGACCATCCCGAGATAGCCGCAGGCCAGCGACGCGGCGATCGCCAGATAGGGGTTGGCATCCGACGACGGCACCCGGTTCTCGACGCGGCGGGCGGCCGGCGTGGAATTGGGGATGCGCAGGCCGACGGTGCGGTTGTCGTAGCCCCAGTGGACGTTGACCGGGGCGGCCGATTTGCGCATCAGCCGGCGGTAGGAGTTCACATAGGGTGCCAGCATGCACATGACGTGCGGCAGATAGCGTTGCTGACCGCCGATGAAGTTGAAGAACTCGCGGGTCGGTGCGCCCTCGGGGGTCGAGAAGATGTTGGCGCCGGTCTCGGTCGACAGCACCGACTGGTGGATGTGCATCGCCGAGCCGGGTTCGTTGGCGATCGGCTTGGCCATGAAGGTCGCGTACATGTTGTGGCGCACCGCCGCCTCGCGGATGGTGCGCTTGAACAGGAACACCTGATCGGCCAGCGCCAGCGGATCGCCGTGGCGCAGGTTGATCTCCATCTGGGCGACGCCCTCCTCGTGGATCAGGGTGTCGATCTCCAACCCTTGCGCTTCCGAGAAGTCGTAGATGTCGTCGAACAGGTCGTCGAATTCGTTGACCGCGGCGATCGAATAGGACTGGCGCCCGCTCTCGGCGCGGCCCGAACGGCCGATCGGCGGCTTCAGGGGATAGTCGGGGTCCTGATTGCGCTCGACGAGATAGAACTCCATCTCCGGCGCGACGATCGGCTTCCAACCCTTGTGCTCGTAGAGGCCGATGATCCGGCGCAACAACTGGCGCGGGGCGATGTCGACCGGACGGCCGTCGGTGTGGTAGGCGTCGTGGATCACCTGGGCGGTCGGATCTGACGCCCAGGGCACCACCGCCAGGGTGGAATAATCCGGGACCAGCTGGATGTCGCTGTCGGCCGAATCGATCACGAAGTCGTCGTCGTCGTCCGGATAGTCGCCGGTGATGGTCTGGGTGAAGATCGAGCCGGGGATCGACATGGTCGGCGCATCGACGAACTTGGCGACCGGCATCATCTTGCCGCGGGCGACGCCGGACATGTCGGGGACGATGCACTCGATGTCCTCGAGGCCGCGCTCGGCGAGCCAGTCGATCGCCGCAGCGGCATCGGCGACGCCGCGCGACTGCTCGGTCGGCGACAGCGGCTTCTTCTTCTTGGCCATGGGCCCCTCTTCGCGGATCACGGGCGGTCCGATCGGCTCGCCCGGCCCGAACCTACCTCCGGGGAACCGGGAAGGCCATGGGCCGCGGGACGGGCGGGGCGAAATCGCCGCTGCGGCGGCGTTCCACGAGGCGCGATCATGATCCCGTCCCCGGTGCTCTGGCGCGCCATGGGCGCCGAAGATCTCGCGGTGGTGATGACCATCGCCGATCGCCTGCACGTCGATCATCCGGAGGACGCGGCCGTCTTCGCCGAGCGGCTGGCGCTGGCGCCGGCGACCTGTCTGGTGGCCGAAAGCGACGGTGCGATCGGTGGTTATGCGATTGCCCACCCTTGGCTGATCGCGGCGCCGCCGGCCTTGAACTCTCGGCTCGGGAGCTTGCCCGAACGGCCGTCGACCCTGCACGTCCACGACGTCGCGCTGCTGCCGGACTTGCGCGGACGCAGCGTGGCGACGGCGGTGATCGCGCATTTCGCCGATGTGGCGCGGCAGGCCGAGTTGCCGCGCCTGTCGCTGGTGGCGGTCGGCGGCACCGAGGTGCTGTGGCGGCGATTCGGCTTCACTGAGGTCGCGACCACCGGCGTGGGGCTCGCCAGCTACGGCGCAGATGCCCGCTATCTGGCGACGCCGCCGGCCGCAGCGGTCACGGGGGCGGAGCCCCCAGGGTCGGTGGGGCATCGGCCGGGCTGACGCCGACGGGGGTTCGCTGGGTGGTCTCGAGGCGTCGGACATTACCGCCGACGCGGATCGGGATGGTGATGGTGTCGCTGCCGCTGCGGGCCGGATCGGGGCGGAAGGCCGGGAAGAAGGCATTGCCGACGAGGTCGAGCGCGCCGGTGACCAGATCGCCCGTGCCCTTCAACACGAATCGCGTGCCGCGGCTGTCGATGTCGAGGCGATCGACTTCGGCGCGGCGGCCGGCGAAGCGCAGGTCGGCGTCGATGCGGTCCCAGACGGATGTGCTGGCCGGCGCCGCCGCCTTGACGACGATCGGGTGGAAACGGGTGACGTCGCCGAAGGGCGAGGCGCCGGTGACCGTGACCGTGCGGGCGTCGAGGCGGAGGCGGCCGGCGAGCTGGGCGAGGCAGTCGCCGAGCCGGCGGCAGCGCAGATCGGCGTCGAGGGTGGCGGCGGTGCGCCCCGACTCGACACCGGGGATGGCCAGCAGCGACAGCAGCGGCGCGAGCGGCAGTTCGCCGGCGGTCGCCTTGAACTGGGCGCGCAGGCCCTCCTCGCCGATGTCGCCGCGCAGGGCCGCGGAGACCGGGGTGGTCCACAGGTCGGCGTTGCCGATCTCGACCAGCAGGCGGCCTTCGGTGGCGGCGAGGCTGGCGGCGACGCGTCCGAGGGAGAGGCCGGCGACGACGATCCGCGAGGCCGAGAGGCGCAGGTCGAGGTCGAAGGGCGGGGCGATCCGGTCGAGGGCGACGGCGCGCCAGCCGGCGCCGAGGACGCCGGTGCGGGCGCTGCCGTAGTCGAGGACGTCGAAGGCGAGGGTGCCGGCGAGCTGCGGCCGCGGGCCGTCGAACTGCAGCGCCAGGGCGCCCTCGCCGCGGTCGCCGGCGAGGTCGAGACGGGCGCCGGCGAGCGTGGCGGTGGTGCCGGCGATCGTCAGGCGCCCGCTCAGGGCGAGGGGGCCGTCGAGCAGGGTCGGATCGGCGGGATGTCCGCTCCACCGGGCGAAGCGCGCCGGGTCGGCGAGCGACGTCGCGAAGGTCCCGGCGACGGCGCCCTGCGCGTCGGCGGTGCCGGCGAAGTCGAGGTCGAAGCCGGGGGCGCCGATGCGGAGCTCGGTCGGGCCGGCGGCCGAAGTGGCGGCGGGACCCGGGGTGCGCAGAGCGAAGGTCGCCGCCTCGCCGTGCCAGCGCAGCGTCGCGGACGCCTCGAAGGTGCCGCCGGCGGGCGGCTGGACAAGAGTTGCGTCGATCGCCTCGATCGTCTCGCCGCCGCCTTCGGGGGCGCGCAGCGTCAGCACCCCGGCGTCGATGTCGATGCGACCCGGCGGCGCGGCGCGGGCCCGCTCGCGCAGACGGGCGACGAGGCCGTCGAGGTCGGGCGCCGTGGTCTCGACCACGGGGTGGGAGAGGGTCAGCCCGGTGGCGACGACCGCGCCGCGCAACAGCGCCGTCGGGGACAACCACACGACCATCGCGTCGGCCCGGCCGAGCGCCGTGGCCCCGTCGACGGTGGACGCCGCGACGTCGGTGAAACGGACGTTGGGCATCGGCATCAGGCGCACTTCCGCCGTGCCGCGGAGGCGCAGCGGCGTTCCGACCCAGGCTGCGATGCGGCGTTCGGCGTCGGCACGGAGCCGGTCGGGGGCGATCGACGAGCGGACCGCCACCGCGGCGACGATCAGGACGGCGACGACGATCAGGGCCACGGCCGGGCGCATCATGCGCGTCTGTCCCCCGAAGAGGCGGATGTCGGTCATCCACGGTGGTTAACCTCGGGATCGGGGCGATGCAACGCCTTTCACCGGCCGACTGCGGGTTTCCCCCTAGGGATGCGGTGCGACGCGACGTCATGCCGCCGGGGCACGCGCAGGGCTGCCGTAGGGCTCGCCCGAAGCGACGATCGGCGCGGCGCGCGCCGGCTGCCGGGCGGAGAAACGCACGCGCAGCGCGGGAGGGGGCTGGGGGTGGGTCGTGGCGGCGCTGCGGTGGCCCGCATGGTCGGCGCCGGAGGCGTCGGGGATGACCTGCTGCTGCGGCTCCACCTGGGGCCGGCCGGATGCGGTGGCGGGGAGCGCGATGTCGGGTGTGGGCGAGGGCAGGGCGATGCGGGACGGCATGCGCGCCGCCGGCGACCCCAGGGTGCGGCGTTCGCGGTCGGCGGCGCGAGGGCGGCGCGCGGGCGGCGCGAGGGGGGGCGTCGCAATGCGGGGCCGGCGCGAGAGACGAGGGCGCCGCCACGACGCATGGCCGCCAGGGGAGGCGAGGGTGGCGTCGCAACCCGCCATCGTCGTCGCTCGGATTGCATGACGCATGCAATTTGACTGTCGATCGAGGTGGCGATTTGGGCGGGCGTGGGGGCGAGTCGGGCGGGCAGGGCGAGGCGGGCGGGCTGGGCGGGCGGGCAGGGCGAGGCGGCAGCGTCGTGCGATCGGGCCGGCGTTCCGTCTGGGATCGGCCGAGCGCTCCGCGCCGGTCGGGCAGCGTCGGTTCGGACAGAGCGTCGGACGGTCCGACCGGAAGCGCCGCCGCCAGCCGCATGGGCGGCGTCGCGTGCTCAGGGGCGAGACGCCGGAGCGGGACGGGAGCCGAGTTCCCGAATGGTTCTGCCGCTCGGACGCGCGAACCGGTCGTCGATCTCTCGTCGATCGACGCGCGCGCGAACCCACTGCCGACCACGGCGATCGATCCGAGCGGGGGCGGTCGTCGCCGGCCACGGGGAAACGTCGTGCCACCGGGCTCGCCCGACGGCGGACGACGTGCCGGCGGGGGCGGCCGAGCGGTGGTACCGCGCGGAGAGCATCGCCGCCGGCATCGTGGGAAGGGGGGCGATGGAGGCGTCTCCGGGCTCGAGTCCGGTGATCAGCGAGCTTCTTCCGCCGCTCCCGCCGCCCCCGGCTCTCCCGGCTCTCCCGTCACTCCCGTCGCCTCCGTCGCTCCCGGTGAGCGCAGCGAGGGAAGGGAGCCCATCCGCCGATTCCCTCATCGCGACATCACTTAATCCTTGTTCCGACATCCTTGTTCCGGCGCGGATCGGCCCGCCAGGGAAGACGGTTGTGGGCGCCGCGCTCCGGCCGCCGTTCTCATGCACCGCTGACCCTCGGGCGAGGGCCGCATGACCCTCGGGTGAACGCCGCAGCGGTCACGAAACGGGGTGCCCCGGATCGAGCAAATCCGGTTCGGATTGCATGATGCATGCATTCAGAGCGAGGTGCTGAGCCTCGTCGAGACCGGGTCGAGCGGTTGCGGCGGCCCGTGCAACGGGCCTGCGCGGCCGTGCCGCGATCGCGGCGCCGCCGGTCGCGCCGTAACCGATGGGTCGTGTCCCATGAAGTGGTGTAGCTGACGAGAACGGTGGTCATCGGCGGTGCGGCGGTATGGTCGGAGTTGCGAGAACCAACCCGACCGAGGAGCCACCGATGACCGACATGATGATGAGCCTACGGACGCTCGTGGAGAAGAGCGCCGACGCCGATGTTTTGCGCGAGATGATCGGCTTCGCCGCGGAGCGCCTGATGGAGCTGGAGATCGGCGCCCACACCGGTGCCGAATGGGGCGAGAAG
>NZ_SJFN01000024.1 GCF_004328075.1 Siculibacillus lacustris
GCCCGCGACGCCCTGGTCGCGGCGCCGCCGGCCTTGCGCGACCGCCTCGGCGCGGCGCTGGTCGACGAACCACCGCCGATCCGCCGCGACGGCGGCTTCGTGCGCGCCGGCTTTTCGGCGCCGCTCGACGAGGCGCGCGAGCTCTCCGCCGACAGCCGCCGGCTGATCGCCCGGCTCGAGGCCGACTACGCGCTCGAGACCGGCATCCGCTCGCTGAAGATCCGCCACAACAACGTCCTCGGCTTCTTCGTCGACACCACGCCGGCCCATGCCGAGAAGCTGCAGACCCCGGCGCTCGCCGGGCGTTTCTTCCATCGCCAGACGCTGGCCGGGGCGGTGCGCTTCGGCACCGTCGAACTGTCCGACCTCGAGGCGCGGATCGCCTCGGCCGGCGAGCGGGCGCTCGGGCTCGAGGGCGAGATCTTCGACGACCTCGCCGCGCAGATCCTCGCCGAGGAATCGGCGATTCGCGCCGCGGCCCAGGCCTTCGCGGTGATCGACGTCGCCGCCGGGCTCGCCGAACTCGCCGACCGCGAGGCCTGGGTGCGGCCGACGGTCGAGGCCGGTCACGCCTTCCGCATCGTCGGTGGGCGCCATCCGGTGGTCGAGCAGGCGCTGCGCGAGGGGTCGGGCGAGGCCTTCGTCGCCAACGACTGCGATCTCGGTCCGCGCGCCGGCGAGGTCGACGGGCGGCTGACCATCGTCACCGGCCCCAACATGGGCGGCAAATCGACCTATCTGCGCCAGAACGCGCTGATCGTCCTGCTCGCCCAGATCGGCGCCTTCGTGCCGGCGCGTTCGGCGACGATCGGCGTCGTCGATCGGCTGTTCAGCCGCGTCGGGGCGGCCGACGACCTCGCCCGCGGGCGCTCGACCTTCATGGTCGAGATGGTCGAGACCGCGGCGATCCTCAATCAGGCGGGGCCGGCGGCGCTGGTGATCCTCGACGAGATCGGCCGTGGCACCGCCACCTTCGACGGCCTGTCGATCGCCTGGGCGACGATCGAACATCTGGTCGCGGTCAATCGTTGTCGGGCGCTGTTCGCCACCCACTACCACGAGCTGACGCGGCTGGCCGACCGCCTGCCGCGGGTCGCCAACGTCACCTCGACGGTGCGCGAATGGAAGGGCGACGTGGTGTTCCTGCACGAGATCGTCGCCGGCGCCGCCGATCGCTCCTACGGCATCCAGGTGGCCCGCCTCGCGGGCCTGCCGGCCAAGGTGGTGGAGCGGGCGCGCCAAGTGCTGCGGCAGCTCGAGGAACAGGATCGGCGGCGGCCGACCGAAACGACGATCGACGATCTGCCGCTGTTCTCGGCCGCCCGGCCGGTGCGGCCCGAGCCGGCGGCGCCGGTCGAAGACCCGCGCCTCGGTCTCCTGACCGCCGAGATCGCGGCGCTCGCCCCCGACGATCTGACCCCGCGCGAGGCCCTGGACGCGCTCTACCGGCTCAAGGCGCGGGCCGCCGCCATACTGCATTCATCCGACTAGGGGATCGTCGACCCGGCAAACGGCGGCCGACGATGCTCGAGTCTCGTTCGGTGGGGGTTGTCGATGGATCGATTCTTCCGTTTCGGCCTCATCGTCCTGGCGACCGCTTCGCTGCTGGTCGGCCGCGCTCAGGGCGGCAACGTCGCCGCCCCCGTCGAACGACACGGATCGCGGATCGCTTGCCTCGATCTGATGCGCACCAAGGACATCGAGGGAGAGAATTTCCAGGCCGACGAAGCGGCTTGTTTCGCGACCGGCGAAGGTCTCCTGAAGCGGACGGGCGATGATCTCGAAATTCGCATCGCCGGTTCTGCGCCGTTGGTGCTGAAGGGCGACCTCGCGGCGTGTGACGCCGGCGACGAGGCGCTCTGCCGGTTCGCGAGCGTCGATTGCTTCGACCCGATTCGCCGATTCGTGATCGTGAACGTCGGCTACTACGAAATGCAGAACTACGAATTCATAAATCTCGATGATGGAAGCAGAACAACAATCTACGAAAGACCTGAATTTTCACCGGCCGGAGATCAATTCATCGTCATAAGCCGAGACATTATGAATGAACGCCCTGTCGATCTCGCAGTGTTTCAAATCGAAGGCGGGCATGTGAAAGAAGTCTTCGAATACAATAGTTCTGACTTCACACCGCCACGCGATGAAACCTGGTCTCTCATGTCCTGGCTGGACGAAGACCACATTGCGCTCTCCGTCGCGCCGAGCAACCCGATGGCCGATCCGGGCGAGAGCGTAGCCGTGGATCTCGTGAAGGATGCGGACGGCGAATGGCGTCTGCAAGACTGGCCGCGATGAGCGAGGGCGACCGCCTGCCGCCACAAAGACGGCCTCAGCTCGCCCGGCGGCCGGCGTCGGCGCCGTAGAAGGCGATGTAGCGCTCGGAGATGTTGGCGACCGGCATGACGATGCAGACGTCGGTAGTGCCGAACTGGTGGTCGACCACCGCGCCGTCGCCGATGTAGGCACCCAGCCGCAGGTAGCCCTTGATCAGCGGCGGCAGTGCCTGGATCGCCGCGCGGGCGTCGACCGCCTCGCGGCTCAGCCGGTTCATGTCGGTGAAACGGTGCGGCAGGGCGCGGACCCGCCAGCCTTCGGGGGCCGGGCAGTTGTGGTGGAGGAAGGACAGCGGCAGGGCGAGGCGGCGCGGGTCGGTGCCCTCGAGGCTGGCGCAGCCGATCATCACGTCGATGCGGTGGCGCAGCACATAGGCCCAGATACCCTGCCACAGCAGCTCGACGGTGCGCTTGCCGCGATAGGCGGGCAACACGCAGGAGCGGCCGAGTTCGAGGAACTCCAGGCCGGGCTTGGAATCGATCAGCGGCTGGAGGTCGTATTCGCCGGCGGTGTAGAAACCGTCGTGGCGTTCGGCGACCGACTGGCGCAGCACCCGGTAGGTGCCGACGATGCGCGGGCGGGTCTTGCCGAAGGGCTTCACTTCCGGATTGGCGTGGTCGATCACCAGGATGTGGTCGCAGATCGCGTCCCAGGCGTCGGCGTCGCGCCGGGTCATCAGGGTGCGGGCGTCGGCGATCGCCGACATCTCCTCGTAGAACACCCGGTAGCGCAGCTCCTGGGCGCGCTTGACCTCGCCGACGGTGCGGGCGAGGCGGACCTCGAGCGAGCCGATGCGGCCGAGGCTGGCGTCGAGCGAGGAGCCGACCAGACGGCCGACCGGCATCGGAACGCCGATGCCGGGCAGCACGTTGATGCGGCCGGTGGGAAGGTGGCGCTGCGGCACGAAGCGGCCGAACAGACGACGGGGCGACAGAGCAGCGTTGGCCATGGACTTCTCGGACCTCGTTCCCACTCGTGTGGCCGGTCGTTCGAGCCCCGAAGGTGCGGGAGACCCCGCGACGGCGACTCGAAGTCGGCTCCGAACGTCCCTTCGTCAGATCACGCTCCGCTGACAAGTCCATGACACGAAGACGACGGGAATGTGACGAAGTGACACCCGGCCGCCGCGCCGCCGCGACCTTCGACCAAAGAGGGGCAAAACCCCGGCTCGGCGCCGGCGAAGGGGGCGGAGGGATCGATTCGCTGGCGTGAAGACGCGGTTGCGGGCGAATCAGCCGGCGGCGGAGCGATCCGCGGCCGGTGGAGCGGCGGAGCGCGGGACCGCGGCGAGCAGGGCGGCGAGGCGGTCGCGATCGATCGGCTTGACCAGGGTGGCGTCGGCGCCGCAGGCCACGGCCCGGGCGGCGGCGGCCGGGGTGGCGTCGGCGGTGACCGCGACCACGAAGGGCGTGGCGCCGCCGTCGCGGGCGCGCAGGGCACGAATGGTGGCGAAGCCGTCCATGCCGGGCATGTGCAGGTCCATCAGCACCACCGCGAAGGGCCGGCCGGCGGCCTCGGCGGCGGCGATCTCGGCGAGGGCGGACGGACCGTCGGCGGCGACGCGGGCACGATGGCCGAGATGGTCGAGCAGGGCGCGGCCGAGCAGGGCGTTGATCTCGTTGTCGTCGACCAGCAGCACGTCGTGGATTCGGCCGGCCGGAGCGGCGGCGATCGGGGCGGCGGCGGCTTCGCTCGCGGTCGCGCCGTCGAGCACGCGGACCAGCGAGGCGACGCGGATCGGTCGGACCAGGTGGCCGTCGAAGCCGGCGACCTTCAGCCGCTCGAGGTTGTCGCGATCGGCGGGGGCGATCAACACCACGGCGCGCGGCACTGCGGCGAGATGGGCGCGAGCGCGGACGAGGGCGTCGGCGGCATCGGCGCCGGGGCGATGATCGATCAGCACCACGTCGAAGGGTTCGTCCGGGGCGAGGCAGTCGGGGCTCGCGGCGAGCGTGGCGCCGGCGCCGAGCGCATGCAGGCGGCGCAGCAGCAGCGGCGGCTCGATCCGGCCCTGGGCGAGGATCAGCACGCGGCGCCCGGCCAGCGGGCGCAGCAGCGGTGGCGACGGTTCTGCGGCGGCGAGCGCCAGATCGAAGGCGAAACAGGCGCCGGCCCCGAGCCGGCTGTCGAGGCGGATCTCGCCGCCCAGGCGCTCGACGATGGCGCGGGCGATGGCGAGGCCGAGGCCGGAACCACCGCGGTCGCCGGCGGGTTCGGCGACGCGCTCGAATTCGGCGAAGATGCGTTCGGCGTCGGCCGGGGCGATGCCGATGCCGGTGTCGCGGATGCGGAAGGCGATGCGGCCGCGCGGCGCCGGTTCGACCTCGACGGCGACGCCGCCTTCTTGGGTGAACTTGACGGCGTTGCCGCCGAGATTGAGCAGAACCTGGCGCAACAGCAGGGGGTCGGCGACGACGCGGACGGGCAGGCCGGGGGCGACGAAGGCGGCGAGCTCGAGGCCCTTGGCATGGGCCCGCGGCGCCAGCAACTCGACGACGTCCTCGACCAGGGCGTCGAGGGCGACCGCTTCGGGCGGATGGGCGTCGCGACCGGCCTCGAGGCGGCCGAGATCGAGCACGTCGTCGACCAGCCCGAGCAGGGCGGTGCCGGAGCGCCGCATCGCGCCGACATAGGCCTGTTGTTCGGGGGTCAGGCCGGTACGGGCGAGGAGATCGGTGAAACCCAGGATGCCGTTCAAGGGGGTGCGCAACTCGTGGGCGGCGACGGCGATGCGGCGGGCGGCAGCGGGATCGTCCGCCTGGCCGACCGGGATCGCGGCGACGGTTGCCGGGCGGCGCAGCGCCACGGCGAGGCCGACGGCGCAGGCGCCGATCAGCGCGGCGGCGGCGAGGCGACCGATCTCGCCCTCGATCCCGAGGACGCAGATGCCGGCGGCGGCGAGGCCGATCCCCGCGGCGCCGACGACCCGCAGCCGATGGGCGCGGCGCGCGGGGTCGCGGCCGAGGTCGACGGGGGGGACGGGTTCGGGCGCTGCGGCCATCGGGGCTCACGAAGACGGGGGCGGGCCGGTCCGATGCGGACGACCCGGGCGATCGGCGGCCGTGGGAGACGGCGCCCGACACCGCTCTCCTTGTACCGCGCCGGGAGTTGCGAAAGATTTTACGAAACCCGATCGGCGGGAGGGATCGGCGCGCCGGAGATCGCACCCGTTGCGACCTCGGGCGACCGGAAAGGCCGCGGCGACCGCCGCTCAGGCGGCCTGCGACAGCGGGTCGGCGCCGCGGGCGCCGAGGGCTTCGGCGAGGTGGATGCGGCCGACGGTCGGGCGGTCGTCGAGATCGGCCAGCGTGCGGGCGACCTTGAGGACGCGGTGATAGGCGCGGGCCGACAGGCGCATGGCGGTGGCCGCGGCGGCGAGCAGATCGGCACCGGCGGCATCGGGCCGTGCCACCTCCTCGACCAGGGCCGCCGGCATGTCGGCGTTGGTGCGCACCCCGTCGAGGCCGAGGGCGGCGAAGCGGCGGCGCTGGACCAGTCGAGCGCGCGCCACCCGGGCGGCGACCTCGGCCGAGCCTTCGGTCGGCGGCGGCAGGATCAGATCCTGGGCGGAGACGGCGGCGACCTCGATGCGCAGATCGATGCGGTCGAGCAGCGGGCCGGACAGGCGGGCCTGATATTCGTCGGCGCAGCGGCGGCCGCGGCGACAGACGAAGCCGGGCGTGCCGGCATGGCCGCAGCGACAGGGGTTCATCGCGGCGATCAGCTGGATGCGGGCCGGGTAGCTGACCCGATGGTTGGCGCGGGCGATCACCACCTCGCCGCTCTCCAGCGGCTGGCGCAGCGAATCGAGCACCTGGGGCACGAATTCCGGCAGCTCGTCGAGGAACAGCACGCCATTGTGGGCGAGCGAGACCTCGCCGGGGCGGGCGCGCAGGCCGCCGCCGACCAGCGCCGCCATCGAGGCGGAATGGTGCGGGCTGCGGAACGGCCGCCGATCGGACAGCTTGCCGTCGGCGAGCTCGCCGGCGATCGAGGCGATCATCGAGACTTCGAGCAGTTCGCGCGGCTCGAGCGGCGGCAGGATCGACGGCAGGCGGGCGGCGAGCATCGACTTGCCGGAGCCGGGCGGGCCGACCATCAGGAGGTGGTGGCCGCCGGCGGCGGCGATCTCCAGAGCGCGCTTGGCGGTCTCCTGGCCCTTGACGTCGCGCAGATCGGGCAGGCCGGCGACCGCCTCGCGGATCTTCGGGGTCGGCCGGGCGACGACCTGGGTGCCCTTGAAGTGGTTGGCGAGCTGGACGAGGCTGCGGCCGGCGACGATGGCGAGGTCGGGGCTGGCCCAGGCGGCCTCCGAGCCGGAATCGGCGGGGCAGATCAGGCCCTTGTCGAGGGCGGCGGCGGCGACCGCGGCGGGCAGCACGCCGGCGACCGCGGCGATGGTGCCGTCGAGCGACAATTCGCCGAGCGCGACATAGTCGAGCAACTGGTCGCCGGGCATGGCGCCGATCGCCGCGAGGATGGCGAGCGCGATCGGCAGATCGTAGTGGCTGCCCTCCTTGGGCAGGTCGGCCGGCGCCAGATTGACGGTGATCCGCCGCTGCGGCAGGGCGAGGCCGGCGGCGAACAGCGCGGCGCGGATCCGCTCGCGGCTCTCGCCGACCGTCTTGTCGGGCAGGCCGACCACCGCGAAGACCGGGTTGCCGGCGGTGATCTGCACCTGCACGTCGACGGGGACCGCTTCGATCCCCTGAAACGCGACCGTCGTCACCCGCGCCACCATGTTCGCCTCGATCGTCGATGGACGCTCGATCATGGAACATTAAGGGAACAATTGCAACCTGGATTCTCGAAACCGGTTGCATCGGGTTGCATCACCGCGAACGGGGCGGGAACGCCGGCGCTCAGTCGGTGGTGCGGATCAGATCGGCGCGGGTGACCACGTCGAAGCCGACATAGACGATCTCCGGCGCCGGACGGCCGTGGGCGAGGGCGTCGAGGGTGTCGACGATGCGCGCGCCCATGTCGCCGGGGCGCTGGCCGACCAGGACGTGGCCGAGGCCGTCGCGCACCAATCGGCGCTCGACCGGCAGGGCGTCGGCGACCACCACCACGGTGCGGGCGCGGTCGAAGCGCTCCTTGTGGCGGCGGGCGATCTCGCGCCAAGCGTCCTCGGCGAGGAACGGCCAGGCGCCGACCGAGATCACCGCGTCGAGATCGGGATGGTCGAGGAGCAGGCGATCGACCAGACCGGCGGCCTCGCGGGCCTCGCCGGTGGTGGCGACCGGCGAGCCGGCGATCTCGGTCCAGCCGCTGCCGAGGGCGTCGCGCACCCCCTCGACCCGGTCGGCGAGGCTCGGAGTTGTGGCGGCGCCGGTCAGCACCGCGAAGCGGCCGCCGGCCGGCTTCCACCGTCGCAGCGAGGCGCCGAGCGCCCGGCCGAAATCGCGGGCGTTGGTGCCGATGAAGCTACGGCGCAGCTCCCCGGGCAGGTCGGCGTCGAAGGCGACCACCGGAATGCCGGCGGCGCGGGCCGCGGTGAGCGCCGGTCCCACCTCGGAGATCAGGGCCGGCGAGACGGCGAGCCCGTCGATCTTGTCGGCGACCAACGCGGCGACGATCTCGCCCTGATTGCGCTTCTCCTCGCCGCCGGGGCCGAACAACACGCAGGTGATGCCGCCGCGAGCGACGGCGCGGGCCCGGCAGCCCTCGCCGACCGCATCGTAGAAGGCATTGCCGGCGACCGGCGCGACCACCGCGAAACGGGTCTCGGCCGAAGCCGCACCGGCGAAGAGGGCGAGAGCGAAGCCGATCGCGGCCGTCGCCGACCACCGGACGTCACGCGCTGCCATGGTCCCCTCCCCGGTCGGTCGAGCCTGCATCAGCCGGCGCGGGTCGCGGCGATCTTGGCCTCGATGGCGTCCCAGATCACCGCGGCGACGTCGGGACCGCCGAGGCGGCGGATGGCGCGGATGCCGGTCGGCGAGGTGACGTTGATCTCGGTGAGGAAGTCGCCGATCACGTCGATGCCGACGAACAGCAGGCCGCGGGCCCGCAGGGCCGGGCCGATCCGCTCGCAGATCTCGCGTTCGCGCGGGGTCAGGTCGGTGGCCGCCGCCTGACCGCCGCGCACCATGTTGGAGCGCAGATCGTCGGCGGCCGGCACCCGGTTGACCGCGCCGGCGAAGACGCCGTCGACCAGGATGATGCGCTTGTCGCCCTCGCGCACCTCCGGCAGGTAGCGCTGGATCACCCAGGGCTCGCGCCAGGTGGTCGAGAACATGTCCATCAGCGAGCCGAAGTTCTCGTCCTCGGAGCGCACCCGGAACACCGCGGCGCCGCCGTGGCCGTAGAGCGGCTTCATCACGATGTCGCGCTGCTCGGCGCGGAAGGCGCGGATCTCGTCGGCATCGCGGGAGATCAGGGTCGGCGGCATCAGGTCGGGGAATTCGGTGACGAAGATCTTCTCGGGCGCGTTGCGGACCTGGGCCGGATCGTTGACCACCAGGGTCTTGGGATGGATCCGCTCGAGCAGATGAGTGGTCGTCACATAATTGAGGTCGAAGGGCGGGTCCTGGCGCAGCAGCACCGCATCGAAGCGCGTCAGATCGACCCGCTCGCGGGCACCGAGAGTGAAGTGATCGCCGGCGACGTCGCGCACCGTCAGGGTCTCGACCGCGGCGAAGACCCGGCCGCCGGCCAGCGCCAGCCGATCGGGGGTGTAATGCCACAGGCGGTGGCCGCGGGCCTGAGCCTCGAGCAGCAGGGCGAAGGTCGAATCCCCGGCGACGCGGATCGAGGCGATGTGGTCCATCTGAACGGCGACGGCGAGCGACATGACCGATCCTTCGGGTTGTTGAGCGCCCGTTCTATCCCGGGATGCCGGAGCCGACAACGGGGCCGGAGCGCAGCCGCTCAGCGCCGGGCGGCGAAGGGCAGATCGAGGTCGTCGCCGCGGAAGGCGTCGCGGCGATGAATCGGCCAGCGGCCGGGCACCACCAGCACCACGTCGAAGCGGCGATCGCAGTCGGCCCAGCGCGGATGGCGGGCGACCCAGACGTCGGCGGCGGCGAGGATGCGGGCGCGGCTGCGGGCGGTCACCGCATCGAGCGCCGCTTCGGGCGTCGCCCGCGCCTTGACCTCGACGAACACCAGGGTGCGGCCGCGCCGGGCGATCAGATCGATCTCGCCGGCCGGGCAGCGGAAACGTCGTTCGAGGATGGCATGGGCCTTCAGCCGCAGGGCCCAGGCCGCCCAGGTCTCGGCGGCGAGGCCGTGGGCTTCGGCGCGACGCCGCTCGGAGGCGTCGCGGCGGGTCACCGGCCGCCCCCGCGTTCGGCGCGCAGTTCCAGCGATCGGGCATAGAGCGTGCGGCGGTCGGCGCCGGTCAGGCGGGCGACTTCGGCCACCGCCGGACCGGGGGCGAGCCGGGCGAGCGCGGCGCGCAGCATGGCGTCGACGTCGGCTTCGCTGGTGGCGATCTCGGCCGGCGCGCCGACCATCAGCACCACCTCGCCCTTGACGGTGCGGGTGGCAAAGATCCCCGCGAGTTCGCCGAGGGTGCCGCGCACCGTTTCCTCGAAGGTCTTGGTGAGTTCGCGGGCGACCACCGCCGGACGGTCGGCGCCGAGCACCGCGACCAGATCGGCGAGGCTCTCGGCGAGGCGATGGGGCGATTCGTAGAAGATCAGGGTGGCCGGGACGCGGGCCAGTTCCTCGATGCGGCGGCGACGGGCCTCGGCGCGGGCGGAGAGGAAACCGGCGAACAGGAAGGCGTCGGTGGGCAGGCCGGACAGGACGAGTGCTGCGAGCATCGCCGAGGCGCCGGGCACCGGGATCACCCGATGGCCGGCGGCGACGCAGTCGGCGACCAGGCGGTAGCCGGGATCGGAGACCAGCGGCGTGCCGGCGTCGGAGACCAGCGCGACCACCTTGCCCTCGGCCAGCGCGGCGAGAAGTCGCGGCCGACGCTCGCCGGCATTGTGGTCGTTGTAGGAGATCAGGCGATTGCGGATGCCGTAGCGGTCGAGCAGGACGCGGGTGGTGCGGGTGTCCTCGCAGGCGACGAGGTCGGCGGCGGCCAGCGTCTCCAGCGCCCGCAGCGAGACGTCGCCGAGATGGCCGATCGGTGTGGCGACGACGTGGAGGCCGGGATCGAGACGGTGGGCGGGAAAGGCGGCGGCACCGATGCGGAAACCGTGCCGGCCTTCGTCGCCGCCGGAGTCCTCGAGATCGTCGCGGTCGTCGGGGGTCGGCAGATCGTCGGTCATCGGGGTATCCGGGAGGTGGGAGAAGGCTTTCACGCGGTTCGGGCGCGACGAGAAGCCCGGGGAAAGGCGCGTTTCAGTCGAAGGGCGTTTTGACTCGGGGTCTTGCTGGGGCCAAGATCGTCGGCAACAAACGCATCGGATTTTCCGTATCGTCGAGAAGAGGTCGTCCTCCCGTGGTCCGCACCGAACGCCCCCTCACCGGCCGTCGCCGGTTCGTCGCTCTCGCGCTCGGCGGCAGCCTGGTCCTTGCCGGCTGCGGCAGCAACTTCGGCTCCGGTGGCCTGTCGAGCGGCGGTGATGCCTTCCCCGAGCCTACACCGACCACCCCGCCCCTCGCCAGTGGCGACACGATCGGCGCCGGTTCGGTGCGGGTCGGGCTGGTGTTGCCCAAGTCGGCGGGCGGGCAGTCGGCCCAGATCGCCGCGCAGTTGCGCAATGCCGCGGAATTGGCGCTGAAGGACTTCCCCAACGCCGACATCCAGATCACCGTGCTCGACGACGCCGGCACCACCGAAGGCGGTCAGGCGGCGGCGTCGCAGGCGGTGGCCGAGGGCGCGCAGCTGATCATCGGACCGCTCAACGCGGTGTCGGCGCGCGGCGTCGCCGGGCCGGCGCGCGCGGCCGGCCTGCCGGTGGTGGCCTTCACCACCGACACCTCGGTGGCGACGCGCGGGGTCTATCTGATCGGCTTCCTGCCGGCGGTCGATGCCGAGCGCATCGTCTCCTACGCGGCCTCGCAGAACCGCAAGTCGGTGGCGGCGATCGTTCCCGACGACGCCTACGGGCTGGTGATCGAGGCGGCGTTCCGCGAAGCGGCGGCGCGCTACGGCATGCGGGTGATGGGGGTCGAACGCTACAAGGGCGATCCCGTCGACATGCAGACCAAGGCGGCGGCGATCGCCAAGTTCGGCGCGCAGATCGATTCGGTGTTCGTGCCGGATGCGCCGCAGAACGCTCAGGCGGTGGTCCAGGCGATGTTCTCGGCCGGGCTCGACCGCACCCGGGTCAAGCTGCTCGGTTCGGGCCGGTGGAACGATCCGACCGCCTTCGCCTCGCCGGTTCTGGCCGGCGGCTGGTTCCCCGGCGCCGATTCGACCGGCATCGACGGGTTCCGCGCCCGCTATCGCGCCAGCTTCCAGTCCGAGGCCGGTCCCCTGGCGGTGCTCGGCTACGAGGCGGTGTTCCTGTCGGCGGGTCTGGTGCGCAACGCCGGAGCGCGGCCGTTCCGCGACGAATCGCTCTTGTCACGCAACGGCTTCCTCGGGGTCACCGGCCTGTTCCGGTTCAAGCCCGACGGCACCTCGGAACGCGGCCTCGCGGTGTTCGAGATCGGCGGCGGCACGGCCCGGACGATTTCGCCGGCGCCGAAGCAGTTCCCCGCGGGGACGTGAGACGAGCCGGCCTCACGCATTCTCGTCGATCACCTCCGCCAGGTCCCGCAGCGTCGCGCGCAGGGCGTCGAGACGCGCGCGGCCGAGGCGGGCGGCGGCGCGGGATTCTTCGCGTTCGCTGAGGTCGATCAGCGCCGCCCACACCGCGTGGCCGCGGTCGGTCAGGCGGACCCGCTTGGCGCGGCGGTCGTCGGGGTCGCCGGCGATCGTCACATAGCCGAGATCGGCGAGCGCCTGGGCGAGATAGGCCATGCTCTGCTTGGTCATGCCGGCGCGTTCGGCGAGATCGACGACCCGCGAGCCGCCCGGCAGGATGTAGCGCAGAACCGCGGAATGGGCCGGCCGCACGTCGGCGAAGCCGCGCGCCGCGAGGCCGGCATAGACCCGCGCCTGCAGCCGTTCATAGGGCCGCCGCAGCAGCGCCCCGAGGGTCGCCTGGGCCTCTGAAATCGTCGCTTCCGTCATCGCAGTCCCTATTGACAGACGTTCTGTCCATTTGTAGACAGTTCGTCTGTCTATATAGGGAGACGGGGCGTGACGGAAGACCCGACGGCGACCAATCTGGCGATCGTCGATGCCCACATCCGCGGCGAGGCCCGCGATCCGGCGTCGATCCTGGATCTCTACACCGACGACGTGGTGTTGGAGATGCCGACGCGCGGCCTGCGCTTCGAAGGCAAACCGGCGATCGAGGCCAATTATCGGCGGATGTTCGGGGCGATCGAGCTCCTGGAGATCGAGACCCTCGAGCGTTTCGCCACGCCGACCCGGGTGGTCGACGACAGCCGGGCGCGATTCCGGCTGGTCGGCGAGGGATTCGACGGCGCGCCGCTGCCGATCGGCAGTCTGGTGGAGCTGCGGCTCCTGCACGTCTTCCACATGCGCGACGGCGCGATCGCCCGCGAACAGGTGTTCGAAGGCTGGACGCGGATCGACCGATCCGAGGGTTTCACATGAAACGAGGAGGGGATTTCATGGTTTCGAAGTGGTTTCTGCGCGTCGCGGTGCTGTTCGCGCTCGCCGGCATGGGGCTCGGCATCTTCATGGCGGCGGCGGCCGACCACCGGCTGTCGCCGGTCCACGCCCATGTCAATCTGATCGGCTGGGTCGGGATGTTCCTGGCCGGGCTGTTCTACCGGACCCATCCGGCCTCGGAGGGCCGCGCCGCGCGCTGGCATCTCGGCACGGCGATCGTCGGCCTGACGATCCTGGCGCCGGGCATCGCCGGGGTCCATCTCGGCCTGCCCTGGGGCGAGCCGCTGGCCGGAATCGGGTCGCTCTTGACGCTCGCCGCGATGGTGCTGTTCGCGACGATCGTGGTGCGCGGCACCGCGGCGCCGGCGAGCGAGCAGGTCGACTTCACGGCTCCCGGGCGAACGGCAGCGGCGCGCACGGCCTGATGCGGCGAAGCGGTCGCCGTCGCTCACGCCGCGAGGTCGGCGACCACCGCGTCGAGCACCACGAAACCGCCCGGCGTGGCGCGGACGCGGCGGCGGCCGTTCTCGTCGATCACCACCTCGACCATGCCGTGGTGGACCAGATCGGCGAGGCGGGCGGGATCGAGAACGCGGCCGGAGATCACCTCCCAGCGGTCGAGATCGATGCCTTCGTCGAGACGCAGGCCCATCAGCAGATATTCGTCGCCCTGTTCCTCGAAGGTGAGGAGATCGTCGGCGACCCGGGCGTGGCCGCGGCTCTCGACGGCGCGCAGCCAGGCTTCCGGGTTCTTCTCGTCGGCGGTGGCGCGGCGGCCTTCGGCCAGCGCGAGGCGGCCGTGGGCGCCGGCGCCGACCCCGACATATTCGCCGTAGCGCCAATAGACCAGATTGTGCCGGCATTCGGCGCCGGGCGCGGCGTGGTTGGAGATCTCGTAGGCGCGCAGGCCCGCCGCGTCGAGAACGTCGTGGGTGGCGTCCCAGAGGTCGGCGGCGGCGTCCATGTCGGGGACGATCAGCTTGCCGGCGCGGTGGAGATCGGCGAAGCGGGTCTCCTCCTCGATGGTCAGCTGGTAGACCGACAGGTGATCGGCGGCGAGATCGACCGCGGTCTTCAGCTCCGCGCGCCAGTCGGCGACGGTCTGGTCGGGGCGGGCGTAGATCATGTCGAAGGACATGCGCGGAAAGGTCGCACGCGCCAGGCGAATCGCGTCGAGTGCCTCGGCGACGTCGTGGAGGCGGCCGAGGCGCTTGAGATCGCGGTCGTTCAGCGCCTGGACGCCGAGCGACACGCGGTTGACGCCGGCGGCGCGGTAGCCGGTGAAGCGGGCGGCGTCGACGCTCGACGGATTGGCCTCGAGGCTGACCTCGACGTTGCGATCGACCGACCACAGCCCGCCGATGGCGTCTAGCACGGTGGCGACCGTCTCGGGTTCCATCAGCGACGGCGTGCCGCCGCCGAAGAAGATCGACGAGACGGTGCGGCCGGGGGTGCGCGCCGCGTCGTGGGTGAGTTCGGCGACCAGGGCGCGGGCGTAGCGGGCCTGATCGATCGGGGTCAGCCGGACGTGGCTGTTGAAATCGCAGTAGGGACATTTGGACGCGCAGAACGGCCAATGGATGTAAACGCCGAAACCCGGCTCACCGGCACTCATGGATCCACCTTCCCTGTCGCGACGACCGAGGTCGTCCGGCGGCGCGAATCGCCCATCTCCCAGATTGCCCGATCCGCATGACCGGCGCTCGTCGGACGCGCCGGCGATCGCTCACAGACAGCGCGCGGCGAAGCGGGCGAAGGCCCGGGCGCGGTGGGACAGGCCCTCTTCGCCGGGTCTCAAGCCGTGTTTCTCCTCGGCGGTCATCTCGCCGAAGGTGCGGTCGTGGCCTTCCGGACGGAACATTGGATCATAGCCGAAACCGGCGGTGCCGCGGGGCGGCCACACCAGCTCGCCGTGGACCTCGCCGCGCACCGTCTCGACGTGACCGTCGGGCCAGGCGAGGCACAGGGCGGCGACGAAATGGGCGCGGCGATCGCCCGATCCGTCCTGCTGCAGCAGTTCCTCGATCGAGCGCATGGCGCGGGCGAAGTCCTTGTCTTCGCCGGCCCAGCGTGCCGACAGGACGCCGGGCTGGCCGCCGAGCGCGGCGACGCAGAGGCCGGAATCGTCGGCCAGCGCCGGCAGGCCGGAGGCGATCGCCGCGGCCAGCGCCTTGATCGCGGCATTGGCCTCGAAGGTCGTGCCGGTCTCGTCCGGCTCGGGCAGCGCGAGCTCGCCGGCCGAGGTCGCCTCGATCCCGTATGGCGCGAGGAGATCGCGGATCTCGGCCAGTTTGCCGGCGTTGTGGGTGGCGACGACGAGTTTCCCACCTTCGAGACGACGTCGGGTCATGCGCTCCTCCCTCCCCGCCTTCAGGCGATCGCCTGTTTCTGCAAGTCGACGAGCCGGGCGATGCCGCCCTTGGCGAGGCCGAGCAGGGTGCCGAGTTCGGCTTCGGTGAAGGGCTTGCCCTCGGCGGTGCCCTGGATCTCGACGATTCCGCCGGAGCCGGTCATCACGAAGTTGGCGTCGGTCTCGGCGGCGGAATCCTCGACGTAGTCGAGATCGAGCACCGCCTCGCCCTTGACGATGCCGCAGGAAATCGCCGCCACGTGGTCTTTCAGGACCTCGGTCTTGATCATCTCGCGGGTGCGCATCCAGGTGAGGCAGTCGCGCAGGGCGATCCAGGCGCCGGTGATCGCCGCGGTGCGGGTGCCGCCGTCGGCCTGGATGACGTCGCAGTCGATCGAGATCTGGCGCTCGCCGAGCGCCTGCAGGTCGACCACCGCCCGCAGGCTGCGGCCGATCAGCCGCTGGATCTCCTGGGTGCGGCCCGAGGGCTTGCCGGAGGTCGACTCGCGGCGCATGCGCTCGTGGGTGGCGCGCGGCAGCATGCCGTATTCGGCGGTGACCCAGCCGCGGCGCTGGCCGCGCAGCCAGCCGGGGACGTTCTCCTCGAGGCTGGCGGTGCACAGCACGTGGGTGTCGCCGAAGCGGACGAGGCAGGACCCTTCGGCGTGTTTGGAGAAGCCGCGCTCGAGGCTGACGGGTCTCAGTTCATCGGCGGCACGCTTCGACGGACGCATGGGGGCGGGACCTCGGTACTTTTCGGGAGTTGGTCCCGATCACCTAGCCCGGCCGCGGCCGGGCGTAAAGGGCGGCGGCCGCCGCGGGACGATTTGCCGAGAGCGGGTGCCGGCCGGACGTCGGGGATTTGCCAGGACCGCGGCGGCGTGGTTCCATCGGCATCGCCCTCTCTCATCCCGAGGATCCGTCGACGCCCATGCCGACCCCGCCCTTGCCCACCGGTTCGAGTCTGGCGCAGATCGACGAGCGATCGCGCGAGATCTTCCGCCAGATCGTCGAAACCTATCTCGACACCGGCGAACCGGTCGGCTCGCGCAATCTGTCCAAGCTGCTGCCGATGGCGCTGTCGCCGGCGTCGATCCGCAACGTCATGGCCGATCTCGAGCAGGCCGGGCTGATCTATGCGCCGCACACCTCGGCCGGGCGCCTGCCGACCGAGGTCGGCCTGCGCTTCTTCGTCGACGCGCTGCTCGAGATCGGCGACCTCGGCGACGACGAGCGCCGCCGCATCGAGGCGGAGGTGCGGGCCTCGGCGCGCAGCCCCGAACAGGTGCTGACCGAGGCCAGCCAGATGCTGTCGGGCCTGTCGCGCGGCGCCGGGGTGGTGCTGTCGCACAGCGCCGATCTGCGCCTCAAGCACATCGAGTTCGTCCGCCTGGAGCCGACCAAGGGTCTGGTGGTGCTGGTCGGCGAGGACGGCACGGTGGAGAACCGGGTGATCGATCTGCCGCTCGGCCTGCCGCCGTCGGCGCTGATCGAGGCGACCAATTTCCTCAACGCCCATATCCGCGGCCGCACGCTGGCCGAGGCGCGGGCCGAGCTCGAGCGGCTGCAGGGCGAACGCCAGGCCGAGCTCGACCGGCTGACCGCGCGGGTGGTCGAGGCGGGGCTCGCCACCTGGGCCGGAGCGACCGAGGGCCGGCCGACCCAACTGATCGTGCGCGGCCGCGCCAATCTGCTCGAGGATCTGCGGGCGGTCGACGATCTCGAACGGATCCGCTCGCTGTTCGACGACCTGGAGCGCAACCGCGACCTGATCGAGCTGCTCGGAGACGCCGAGCGCGGCCACGGCGTGCGCATCTTCATCGGCTCGGAATCCAAGCTGTTCTCGCTGTCGGGGTCGTCGCTGGTGGTCTCGCCCTACCACGACAAGGAGGCGCGGATCGTCGGGGTGATCGGGGTGATCGGCCCGACCCGCCTCAACTACGGCCGCATCATCCCGATGGTCGACTACACCGCCAAGCTGGTCGGGCGACTGCTGGGGTGAGGATGGGTGCTCCATAATATTCAGTGGGCTTAAAATGAAGAATATTATAGATATACTGTACGACCCAATTTCATTCAGAGCAAAAAAGCTGCTGTATCAGAAATTCTTGCCGCTGATAGTTAGCGATCGATTGCAGATAATTCGACGCGCTAGATATATCATTAAGTTTTCCATTCTTTTATCTATTGTATTTTTAATAGTAAGCGTACTTTTGAGATCTCCCCGATTCATGAATATGTCAGGCCTTCTTCTTGATTTTGCGGGCATCTCAAGAATATTTATAAGCGACGAATGGGATGATATTATAGGAAATTACACCGATGAAAATAAATATCCTTTTGGTCCTCCTTCTTATATAACTCGCGAGATATTTATTGACGACGATCCAGAAATATTTGCGTCGAAAGATGGTGAATACAAATCAATGCCGACCTCTCAACATCTGTATTATAATCGTGGAATAATACTTATTGCTGCCGGCTTTTTATTCCAATTCCTTTCTTCGCTATTTGGATAGATATTTTGAAATATGTAAATCGCGATTTGGCTTTGTTTCGCGACTTCAGGTCCCGCGAACGGTTTGAGGTCCACTCGTAAGGGGCTGCCGTCATTTGCATCCCGCGTTGGAGTTCCTACATGTGGTCGACCGACGGGGCGCCCGGCGCCGCCGTCGTTCTCGTCCCCACGATCCGGAGCGCTTGCCATGTCCGATTCTCCCGCCGCCGACGGTTCCGGCCCCGCATCCTGGCACGGCACCACCATTCTCGCGGTGCGCAAGGGCGGGCGCGTGGTGGTCGCCGGCGACGGGCAGGTGACGCTCGGCGCGACGGTGATCAAGTCGACGGCGCGCAAGGTGCGCCCGATCGGCAAGGGCGACGTGATCGGCGGCTTCGCCGGGGCGACCGCCGACGCCTTCACCCTGTTCGAGCGGCTGGAGAAGAAGCTCGAGCAATATCCCGCGCAACTGACCCGGGCCTGCGTCGAACTGGCCAAGGACTGGCGCACCGACCGCTACCTGCGCCGGCTGGAGGCGATGATGATCGTCGCCGACCGCACCACCACGCTGGTGCTGACCGGCAACGGCGATGTGCTGGAGCCGGAAGAAGGCGTCGCCGGCATCGGTTCGGGCGGGACCTATGCGCTGGCCGCGGCCCGCGCCCTGATGGATCAGGACCTCGACGCCGAGGCGATCGCCCGGCGCGCCATGAAGATCGCCGCCGAGATCTGCATCTACACCAACACCAACGTCGTGGTGGAGAGCCTGGGCGCATGAGCGACGTGCGGCCGGGCGACGGCGCCGACCGATCCGATGCGACGACCGCCGATCTCGACGCGGCGGTGGCGGCCGGTATCGTCTCGGCCGATCAGGCGCGCCGGCTGGGTGTGTTCTTCGCCGAACGGCGTCGGGGGTCCGACTCGGTGCCGATGCCGGCCGATCCGTCCGCCGACGAAGAAAACGTGCGCTTCGTCACCTCGTTCAACGACGTCTTCGTCACTTTGGGTATTCTGCTGCTGGTCGGTGCCGTGGCCTTTCTCGGGGCCAAGACCTCGCTGCTGGTCGCGGCGACGGCCTCGGTCGTCGTCGTCTGGGCCCTGTCGGAAGTCTTCTCGCGGCATTGGCGGATGGCCTTTCCGAGCATCGTGCTGACCGCCGGACTGGTCGGCGCCGGCGGCATCGCCGGTGCGCAGGCGGCGGAAGCGGTCGGCCTCGGGCACGGCGGTGGCGGCATCGCGGCAGGGGTGACCGCCGTCGCGCTCGGCTTCGCCCATTGGCGGCGGTTCGGCGTGCCGATATCCGTCGCCGCAGCGGTGGCCGGTGCGGCGACGACCCTGTTCGCCGTCCTCCACGCCACCGTCCCGACGCTGGTCGATCGCCACCCGTCGCCGGTGATGCTGGTCGTCGGGCTCGCGGTCTTCGCCTTGGCGATGCGCTGGGACTCCTCCGATCGCCAACGGCGGACGCGGCGCACCGACGTCGCGTTCTGGCTCCATATCCTGGCGGCACCGCTGATCGTCCATCCGCTGGTCTCGGCCACAGGAACGGCCTTGGGCGACATCCGTCCGGACGGGGCGGCGATCATCCTCGCCCTGTTCGCCGGCCTCGCCTTCGTCGCCCTGGTGGTCGACCGCCGAGCTCTGCTCGTCTCGGGTCTGATCTATCTCGGCGCCACCATCGGCACCTTGATCGAACGGCTCGGTTGGGCGGCCGCGTCGAGCGGTCCCCTGGCGGCCGGCGCCGTCGGGGCCGTCGTGCTGGTGCTCGCCATCGGCTGGACGCCCTTGCGCGCTCTTGCGCTGCGGCTGGTTCCGGCCTCGCTCCGGGCCCTGGTGCCCGAACCCCGCTCTCTTCACGGACGGACCCCATGACCAATTTCTCCCCGCGCGAGATCGTCTCGGAACTCGATCGCCACATCGTCGGCCAGAAGGACGCCAAGCGCGCCGTGGCGATCGCGCTCCGCAACCGCTGGCGCCGGCAGCAGCTCGAAGGGCCGCTGCGCGACGAGGTGCTGCCCAAGAACATCCTGATGATCGGGCCCACGGGTGTCGGCAAGACCGAGATCTCGCGGCGGCTCGCCCGCCTCGCCAATGCGCCGTTCCTCAAGGTCGAGGCGACCAAGTTCACCGAGGTCGGCTATGTCGGCCGCGACGTCGAGAGCATCGTGCGCGATCTGGTCGAGATCGGCATCGGCCAGGTGCGCACCGCCAAGCGCGCCCAGGTCAAGGCCAAGGCCGAGCTCGGGGCGGAAGAGCGGGTGCTCGACGCGCTGGTCGGCAAGTCGGCCTCGCCCGCCACCCGCGAGAGCTTCCGCACCAAGCTCCGGGCCGGCGATCTCGCCACCAAGGAGATCGAGATCGAGGTCAGCGGCGGGCCGCAGATGCCGAACTTCGAGATGCCGGGCATGCCCGGCGCGACGATCGGCGTGATGAACCTCGGCGACATGCTCGGCAAGGCCTTCGGCGGCGCCAAGAAGACCCGCAAGGTGACGGTCGCCGACAGCTACGACCTGTTGATCGGCGAGGAATCCGACAAGCTGCTCGACCAGGACCAGCTGGTCCAGGAAGCGCTGCGCGCGGTCGAGGAGAACGGCATCGTGTTCCTCGACGAGATCGACAAGATCTGCGGCCGCGAGGGCCGCGGCGCCGACGTCAGCCGCGAGGGCGTTCAGCGCGATCTCTTGCCGCTGATCGAGGGCACCACGGTCTCGACCAAATACGGGCCGGTCAAGACCGACCACGTGCTGTTCATCGCGTCGGGCGCCTTCCACGTCGCCACCCCGGCCGATCTCCTGCCGGAGCTCCAGGGCCGTCTGCCGATCCGGGTCGAACTGAAGCCGCTCGACCGCTCCGACTTCGAGCGCATCCTGGTCGACACCGAAGCGAGCCTGATCAAGCAGTACGTGGCGCTGATGGCCACCGAGGGGGTGACGCTGGAGGTCACCGCCGACGCGATCGGCGAGATCGCCCAGATCGCCGTCGACATCAATTCGTCGGTCGAGAACATCGGCGCGCGGCGGCTGCAGACGGTGATGGAGCGGATCCTCGACGAGATCTCGTTCACCGCCCCGGATCGCTCCGGCGAGACCATCGTCATCGACGCGGCGCTGGTGCGCACCAACATCGGCGATCTCGCCAAGAACACCGACCTCAGCCGCTTCATCCTGTGACGGCCGCCGGAGACGGCCGCGGCAGGGCGGCCGTCTCGGGCACATTCGGACGGAGAGAAGGGATCAGGGCCGGGAGCGGACCGAGGCGGCGCGCAGGCGCAACACCAGATCCTTGAGCGACGCCTTCGACAGGGTGCGGACGCGCTGGGCGAGCAGATTGGCGAGTTCGGTCGCCTCCGGATCGAGGCCGGCGGTGTCGACCACGACGCGCGGGTCGGACAATTCGGCGAGGCGCTGCAATTCCTCGGCCTCGTCCCAGATCACGTTGAAATAGGCGATGATGCGCTGGACCATGTACCAGGTCGGGCGGCCGCGCTTGCCGTGTTCGAGCGCCGAGAGATAGGCCGGCGAGCAGCCCAGCGCCGCGGCCATGTCCTTCAGGGTGGCGCCGCGCTCCTGGCGCAGCAGGCGGATCTTGGCCCCGAACGGCGTCATGCCGGCCTCCCGCCACGCGGGCGACGCAAGCGGACATAGATCGCCCCGGCGCCACCATGGGCGAGATGGGCCTCCTCGAAGCCGATCACCAGATCGCGGACGTCGCTGTCTGCGAGCCAATGGGGCACCGCACGGCGCAACACGCCGCGGTCCCAGGGCGATTCGCCCGGGCCGCCGCGGCCCTTGCCGGTAATCACCAGGACGATGCGGGCACCGGCGCCCCGCGCCCGCACGAGGAAGTGGCGCAGCGCCGAATGGGCGGCCTCCTGGGTCATGCCGTGGAGATCGAGGCGGGCGTCGATCGCCACCAGACCGCGGGCGAGGCGGCGGCGGGTGCGGTCGTCGAGGGCGGCGAGCGACGGCGGCGCGGCCACCGGCGGCGCCAGACCTTCCGGCGTCGGGGTGTGTTTCACGTGAATCGTCGCCGCCGCGCGCGCGGGTTCCCGCCGGGTCGGGCCGGTCGGCCGGACGATCCGCGGCACGCGCTTTTCCTTCGGCGGCTCGGGCGCGGCCGGCGGCGGCGGTACCGCGGCTTCGACGACCGGCGGCGATTCGGGCGCGGGATGGCTCTCCACGGGCGGGCGGCGCGAACGGCGGTGGGGCCGGGCATCGCCGAGCGGATCGATGGTCTCGGTGACCTTGTCCCACAGGCGGCGTTCGTCGTCGCCGAGGGCGCGGGGACGGCGGCGGCGAAAGGTCGGGATCATCGCGCCCCTCCCGTCGCCGGGTCGCGCGGCGCCAGCACCACGAAGCAGCGCGGCGCGTGGCGCAGGCGCCCGGCGATCACCCCGGCATCTGCCCCGAGACCGACGAAGACGTCGCCGCGGGCGGCACCGACGATCGCCGAGCCGGTGTCGTCGGCGATCATCAATCGGGCGAAGGGCTGCTCCGGGCCGTCCGCGTCGAGCGGCAGGTCGGCGGCGACGAAAATCGGCGTGCCCCAGGTGTGCAGCCGGTGGTCGACGGCGAGCGAAAACCCGGGGGTCAGCGGCACGCCGGCGGCCCCGAGGGCGCCGAGGGAGGGGTCGAGACCGGACTGTTGGCGGAAGAACACGAAGGAGCGGTTCTCGCGCATCAGCGCCTCGGCCGCGTCCGGGTGGGCCTTCAGCCAGGCCCGCAGGGTTTCCGCGGTCATCGCCTCGGCGGCGATCAGGCCGCGCGCCACGGCGAGGCGGCCGATCGAAGTATAGGGATGGCCGGATTTGGCGGCATAGGCGAGGCGCAACTCGCCGCCTTCGGCGAGGCGGATCCGCGCCGAGCCCTGGACGTGGACGAAATAGGCGTCGACCGGATCCTCCAGCCAGACCAGTTCGAGACCGCGGGCCGCGAGCGCCCCGTCGGCGATCGCCGGCCGGTCGGGGCACGGTTCGAGGCCGTGCCTCGTGCTTCGGGCGAAGGCGAAGCCGGGGGCGAGTCCCGGCGGCGGCGCGGCCGGATCGATCGCCACGAGGTCGTCGGGGGGGGCGAGGAGGGGCACGCGGAACCGCGCGGAGGGCTGGCGCGAACCCGGCAGATCGGGCTCGAAATAGCCGGTCAGGAAGGCCGGCGGATCACGCGGTTCGACGGCGAAGGGGACGAATCGGGCTTCGAAGAAGGCGCGGGCGGCGGCGCGATCGTATCCCGCCGGCAGGTCGGCGGCGGCGCGAGCGACCGCGGCGAGCGCAACTCCGTCGACGCCCAGGGCGCCGGTCGCGGGCGGCGGTGCGTCGGCGGCGCGGGCGTGGCGGCGCAGCGCGACGAGGCTCGCCTCGAGTGCGGCCTCACCCCAGCCGGGGAGATCGGCGAAGGAGAGGCGCCGCAGATCGGCGCTCGGCTCGCTCATCGTCGTCTCCCCTCCCCTCGCCGCCACCGTCGGGGGCGGACCGCGTCAGGCGACCGCCCGGGTCTCGACCAGACGCCAGTTGGGATCGGAGGATGCGGCCTCGCGGGCGAAGGTCCAGACGTCGAGCAGATCGGACAGGCGGCCGGCGTCGCCGTCGACGATGGTGCCGTCGGCGGCGCGGGTCAGCGAGATCACCTTGGCGGCGAAGCGCACGGTGATCCGGGCGAAGCCGTCGACCAGGGCGGCTTCGACGATGTCGGCCTTGTCGAGACCGACGAAGGTGAACTCGACCTTCTCGCCCTTCTTTTCGCGCTCGTCGATGCCGCGACCGAAGCTGTCCATCACCTCCTTGGAGAGGAGGGTCTTGAGGGTCTTGCGGTCGCCGGCGGCATAGGCGGTGACGATCATCTCGTAGGCCGCCTTGGCGCCGGTGACGAAATGGGTCGGCTCGAAGTTGCGGTCGGCAGCGACGACGGTGCGCAGCGCCGCGGCGAGCGAGGAACCCGGCACGGCGAGCGGATCGACGGTCGCCGGGTCGGCGGGCTCGCGGCGCGGCGCGGCGTCGACCTGACGCGGCAGCGAGATGACGTTGTCGTTGCCGGCCGATCCGTCGTCGACCCGGTCGCGATGATCGTCGGGGACGAAGGGCGGCTTCTCCGCGCCGGTCTTGGTGCCGAGCACGCGGTAGAGGCGGACGAAGATCACCACCGCGATGGCGAAGAAGACGATGGTGTAGATGTCGACGTTCATTCTGGGCCCGTCCCGTACCGACTCCGTCCGCCGTCGGAGGCGGGTCACGGATGCGCGAAGTGCGTCCGGCCGGCGGCCGGATCGTCGTCGCCCCTTATTTAGCAACTCCGAGGCCGCGGTGCGAGGGGCGCGGCGTCGACGACGTCCGACTGCTTGTGCCGCCGCGGCTTCCCATGCTAGCGAAACGCCGGCCCGTCGCTCGCGCGACGCGCGAGCACCCGGAGAACCATCGATGACCGACGCCTCCAATGCGACGCCTCCGACCGAAGCCCCGTCGCTCAACGTCCTCGCCCAATACGTGAAGGATCTCTCCTTCGAGAATCCCAACGCCCCCAATTCGCTCGCTCCCCAGCCCGAAGGTCCGCAGATCACGATCAACGTCAACGTCGGCGCGCAGCCGCTGTCGGCGACCGAGTTCGAGGTCGAGCTGAAGATCACGGCGCAGGCCGGCGGCGCCGCCGAATCGGTGCTGTTCAACGTCGAACTGCTCTACGCCGGCCTGTTCCGGATCCAGAACGTGCCCGAGCAGCATCTGCACCCCTTTGTGCTGATCGAATGCCCGCGGCTGCTGTTCCCCTTCGCCCGGGCGATCCTGGCCGATGCGACCCGCAACGGCGGCTTCCCGCCGCTGATGCTCGACCCGATCGATTTCGTCGCGCTCTATCAGCAGAACGCGGCCCAGACGGCGGCGGCCGGCGCGGTCAACTGATCGCCCGTACCGACGTCCCCAGACGATGCGAAGTCCCGATGCGGGTCCTCACGGACCGGATCGGGACTTCGTCGTTTCAGGGGCCGGATCTCGGCCTCAGTCTTCGGCCCATTGGTGCCACAGGGCGCGCTCGCCGAGTTCGGCGAGGAAGGCGCGGTGGGCGGCGAGCTCCTCGGGATGGAGGCGCGACGGCAGCGGCGACGGGCGGCGGCGCGGGTGGCCGGCCGTCTCGACGAAGCCACCCGAGGCGTCGGTCTCCCGGGGGCTGGCGTCGGTGACCAGGGTCAGCGCCGCCTGACGGCCGCCGATCAGCTCGACATAGACCTCGGCCAAGAGCTCGCTGTCGAGCAGCGCGCCGTGGAAGTCGCGGCGGGTGTTGTCGATGCCGTAGCGATTGCACAGGGCGTCGAGGGAATTGGGTCCGGCGGGATGGCGGCGGCGGGCCAGCGCCAGGGTGTCGACCACCCGGTCGGAGCCGATCGGCGGCCGACCGACCCGGGCGAGCTCGGCGTTGAGGAAGCGGATGTCGAAGTCGGCGTTGTGGGCGACCAGGCGGGCGCCGTCGATGAAGGCGACGAAGTCGTCGACGATCTCGGCGAATTTCGGCTTGTCGGCGAGGAAGGCATCGGACAGGCCGTGCACGTCGAAGGCGCCGCGCGGCATGGTCCGCTCGGGGTTGAGATAGACGTGGAAGGTCTGGCCGGTGACGATGTGATTGACCAGCTCGACGCAGCCGATCTCGACCACCCGATCACCCTGACGGGGATCGAGGCCGGTGGTCTCGGTATCGAAGACGATTTCGCGCAAGAGACAGACTCCCGTCGTCCGTTCGCGGACCGACCGATCGAATCAGGGGTGAGCCGCTCGCGCAAGGGTGTCGATCGGGCGGCGGACGGCGGTCAGCGGCTCATCCCCTGAAAAGCGCGCAGCCAGCCGGCCACCTGACGGCGCGCGGCCTCGAGGCCGTCGGAGGTGTCGATCACCCCGTGGGCGCGGCGGCGTTTCTCGGCGTCGGGCATCTGGCGGGCGAGGATCTGGGCGAAGCGCTCCTCTGTCATGCCGGGGCGGGCGAGGACGCGGGCGCGTTGAATCTCAGGTCGGGCGGTGACGGTCAGCACCACGTCGACCCGGGCGGCGCCGCCGATCTCGAGGAGCAGCGGCACGTCGAGGGCGACGATGCGGCAGCCGGCGCGGCGGGCGGCGGCACGGAAGGCGTCTTCCGCCGTACGCACCAGCGGATGGACGATCCCCTCGAGGCGGGCCACGGCGGCGGCGTCCCCGAGGACGCGGGCGGCCAGCGCGGCGCGGTCGACGACCCCGGTGCGGGTGGTGCCGGGAAAGGCCGCCTCGATCGGCGCCACCGCGGCGCCGCGATAGAGGGCGTGGACGGCGGCATCGGCGTCGTGGACCGGCACGCCCTCGGCGCGCAGGAAGCCGGCGGTGGTCGTCTTGCCCATGCCGATCGAGCCGGTCAGACCGAGGACGATCATCCCGCCCTCGCCATGTCGGCGAGGATCACCGCGCGCAGCGCCGGGGTCACCGCCGGGCGGACCCCGAACCAGCGTTCGAAGCCCGGCACCGCCTGATGCAGCAACATGCCGAGACCGTCGACGGTGGCCAGTCCGCGGGCGCGCGCGGCGGCGAGCAGTGGCGTCTCGAGCGGCACATAGACGATGTCGGTGACCAGGGCATCGCGGGGAAGCGGCGCCAGATCGAGGTCGAGCGGCTCCTTGCCGACCATGCCGAGCGAGGTGGTGTTGACCAGCAGCCGGGCCTCGGAGAGGAGTTTCGGCAGGTCGGCCCAGGGGTGGGCGGCGACGCCCGACCCGAGCCGGGCGGCGAGGGCTTCGGCGCGGGCGGCGGTGCGATTGACCAGGCGGACGGCGAAGCCGCGGGCCGCCAATCCCCAGGCGACGGCGCTGGCCGCGCCGCCGGCGCCGAGCACCACGACCGGTCCGGGCGAGCGGTCCCAACCCGGGCTCTCGGCATCGAGATTGGCGAGAAAGCCGGGACCGTCGGTGTTGCCGCCGCACAGTCGTCCACCGTCGATCCATAGGGTGTTCACCGCGCCGGTGGCGGTGGCGACCGCGTCCCTTTCGGCGGCGATCCGAAAAGCCGCCTCCTTGTGCGGCACGGTGACGTTGCCGCCGACGAAGCCCGAGGTCGGCAGATCGCGCAGGAAAGCGTCGATCGAATCGGGCGCCACGGCGATGCGCTCGTAGGAGCCGGCGAGGCCATGTTCGGCGAGCCAGTGGCCGTGGATCAGCGGCGAGCGGGAATGGGCGATCGGCCAGCCGATCACGAAGGCGCGCGGGGAATGGGTCACGACGGCAGTCCTCCGCGGCGGCGCAGTTCGGCGAGCAGCGGCAGGAGCGGCAGGCCGAGGATGGTGAAATAGTCGCCGTCGATCACCTCGAACAGGGTGATGCCGAGGCCTTCGAGCTGATAGCAGCCGACGCTCGCCCGCACCGCGTCGCCGACCCGGGCGAGATAGTCGTCGAGGAAGGCGTCGCCGAAGGCCCGCATGGTCAGGCCGGCGACCTCGACGGTGCGCCACACCACGCTGTCGCCCTCCGCCAGGGCCAGAGCCGAATGCAGCGTATGGCGGCGGCCGCGCAGGCGTTCGAGCTGGCGGCGAGCGTCGGCGGCACTCTCCGGCTTGACGAAACGTTCGCCGTCGAGGCCGAGGGTCTGGTCGCAGCCGAGCACCAGGGCGTCGGGAAACCGCGCCGCGACGGCCAGCGCCTTGGCTTCGGCGAGATGGAGGGCCAGCGTGCCGGGATCGGCGCCGGCGGCGAGCAACGGCGCCTCGACCGCGCGTTCGTCGACGTCGGAGGGTTCGAGCGCGAAATCGAGGCCGGCGCCGGCGAGAAGGGCGGCGCGCGACGGGCTCTTGGAGGCGAGGATCAGACGGGTCATGGGATCTCGGATGGGAGGTCGCGGGGGAGGCCGGGGCGGACTGGGGTCGGGTCAGCCGTGCCGCCGGGTGCGCAGCAGGGCGATGATGGCGGCGGCGGTCTCTTCGATCGAGCGGCGGCTGACGTCGATCACCGGCCATTCGTTGTCGGTACAGATCCGCCGCATCAGAGTCAGCTCGGCGGCGATCGAGGCGCGATCGACATAGGCGTGGTCGAAGCTCTTGGAGCCCAGCGTCAGGATGCGGTTCTCGCGAATATGGGCGATGCGGTCGGGGCTGGCGACCAGTCCGACGACCAGCGGTCGCGACACCGAGAACAGGGTCGGCGGCGGCGGAATGTCGAGGACGATCGGCACATTCGCGACCTTGAGGCCGCGATTGGCGAGATAGATCGAGGTCGGGGTCTTGGAGGTTCGCGAAATGCCGAGGACGACGATGTCGGCTTCGTCGAGATCGGCGGGCAACTGGCCGTCGTCATGGGCCATGGTGAAGTTCATCGCCTCGATTCGCTTGAAGTAGTCGGCATCGAGGGCGTGCTGGGCGCCGGCCCGGTGGGTCTGGGTGAGGTTCAGGAACGACTGGAAGATGTCGAGCACCGGCGCCAGCACCGAGACGCAAGGCAGGCCCTGCTCGAGGCAGAAACGCTCGAGCCGGGTGGCGAGGTCGGCCGAGACCAGGGTGTAGAGGACGATGCCGGGGAACTGCTCGATCTCGACCAGCGCCTTGTCGAGGTGGCGGTCGGTGCGCACCAGCGGGTGGACGTGTTCGATCGGTTCGATCGCTTCGTACTGGGCCGCGGCGGCGCGGGCGACGGTGATCAGAGTCTCGCCGGTCGAATCCGAAATCAGATGGAGATGGAAGAAGTTGGACGAGGTCTTCACAGGTTTGTCCCCAGCACCCGGACCGGACCGGAACAACTCCTCGATTCCGGCGGCCGAGGGTCACTCTCTCCCGTTCGACCAAAACGATCAACAGATCCGATCGTCCGGGGCCGAACGGGCCGGTCCGCGAGGGGTCGGTGGAGAAGATCGGCGGCGCGGGCGTCATCGACTCCTCGTCCACAGCCCGCGGTATCCGAGGGATCTCGTTAAGGGCTTGGTAACCTTCGTTAACGAATGGTTAACGAGGCGGGCGGTGGACAACCCGTCGAATCGGCGTCGACACGACCTCGAGAGCGGGTGTTTCACGTGAGTCATTGTGGACGGCGCTTGATCCCGGTAATCCACCGACTAAGAGTCATAGAAATTCTTCCTTCGAAGAAGATCTGTAAGAGGGAGGGCTGTGGGTGAGTTCGGTGGGTGAGCGCAAGGTGCTGGCGGTGTTGGCGGGCGAACGGATGTTCCCGCCGCCGATCTGGATGATGCGGCAGGCTGGGCGCTATCTCCCGGAGTATCGGGCGACCCGGGCTCAGGCCGGCGGATTCCTCGATCTGTGCTATTCGCCGAAGCTCGCGACCGAGGTCACGCTGCAGCCGATCCGGCGCTACGGCTTCGATGCGGCGATCCTGTTCTCCGACATCCTGGTGGTGCCCGACGCGCTCGGTCGTAAAGTGGCTTTCGTCGAAGGCGAAGGGCCACGGCTCGAGCCGCTCGATCTCTCGGAGGTCGGTCGACTCGATCTCGACGGCATCGCCCGGCGCCTGGGACCGGTCTACGAGGCGATCGAACTGATCCGGGCGGGGTTGCCCTACGAGACCACCCTGCTCGGCTTCTGCGGGGCGCCCTGGACCGTGGCGACCTATATGATCGCCGGACGGGGAACCCCCGATCAGGCGCCGGCCCGCCGCGCCGCTCTGACCGACCCGGAGGGCTTCGCGCAGTTGATCGATGTGCTGGTCGCCGCCTCGATCGCGTATCTCTCGGCGCAGGTTTCGGCCGGCGTCGATGCGGTGCAGATCTTCGACACCTGGGCCGGGGTCCTCGATCCGTCCGAACTGCGGCGCTGGGTGATCGACCCGACGGCGCGGATCGTCGCCGGGCTCCGGGCGCAGCATCCCGGTATCCGGGTGATCGGCTTTCCGAAGGGCGTGCAGGCGGGTCTGGTCGATTTCGTCACATCCACCGGAGTCGATGCGGTCGGTCTCGATTGGACGATTCCCTCGGCCTTCGTTCGCGCCGAGGTCCAGCCGCGAGTTGCGGTCCAGGGCAATCTCGATCCGATGCGGGTGGTGATCGGCGGTCGGGCGCTCGACGAGGGTGTCGACCGGGTGCTCGCCGAACTCGGTGACGGCCGGCTGATCTTCAACCTCGGTCACGGCATCACGCCCGACGCCGATCCGGCCCATGTGGCGCGGATGGTCGAGCGGGTGCGCAGCGCCGGGACGAGGGCGACCGCATGAACGCCGACGTGCCGAATCGCCTGCGCCGGACGCTGATCTGGCTGGTCACGGCCGGTCTCGCCTTCGCAGGCCTCGCGATCTACGTGCCGGTGACCTCGTCGTCCTATGCCTGGATCAAGGTGCTGCACATCCTGGCGGTGATCTCGTGGATGGCCGGGATGCTCTATCTGCCGCGGCTGTTCGTCTACCATTGTGGCGCCGAGATCGGCTCGGTCCAGTCGGAGACGTTCAAGGTGATGGAGCGGCGCCTGCTGCGCGGCATCATCAATCCGGCGATGGTCGTGGCCTGGGTCGCCGGTCTCTGGCTCGCCTGGAAGATCCATGAGTTTCAAGGCGCTTGGCTGCACGCCAAACTGGCCGGCGTGGTGATCCTGTCGGGGGTGCACGGCTACTTCGCCAAGGCGGTCGCCGACTTCGCCCGCGATCAGGGCCGACGGGTGGCACGGCACTGGCGGCTGATGAACGAAGTGCCGACCCTGCTGATGATCGTGATCGTGATCCTGGTGGTGGTCCAGCCGTTCTGAGGTCTCGAAAGCCCGTTCGAGCGATCTCGCAGCAATCTCTGTCGGGGGGTCTTGTCGAGCGCCGCGCAGCAGACTATTTTCCCCGTGCTCTCCCGAAGCAGACGACCCCGTATTCGGAATCGAATGCGCCCTTCCGGGGCGACCGAATCGGACAAGAGGCCCGGCCGCCCGAGCCGCTCTGCACGTCCGCTCCCTCCCTTCTCGAACGTCGCGCGACAGACTTCCGTACCGCGCGAAGGTTCACCCCCCTTCCGACGTCTCGACCGCCGACTCCGAGTCGGGCGGTCACGTGCTCATACTCGAGAGACCGCTTCTCATGCAGCAATTGAAACTCCAGGACCTCAAGGGCAAGTCGCCGACCGATCTGCTCGCCTTCGCCGAGGAGCTCGAGGTCGAGAACGCCAGCACCATGCGCAAGCAGGAGCTGATGTTCGCGATTCTCAAGCAGCTCGCGGCGCGCGACGTCGAGATCATCGGCGAGGGTGTGGTCGAGGTCCTGCAGGACGGGTTCGGCTTCCTGCGGTCGCCGGACGCCAACTACCTGGCGGGTCCTGACGACATCTACGTGTCGCCGTCGCAGATCCGGCGGTTCTCGCTCAGGACCGGCGACACGGTCGAAGGCCACATCCGCAGCCCCAAGGAGGGCGAGCGCTATTTCGCGCTGCTGAAGGTCAACACGATCAATTTCGAGGATCCGGAGAAGACCCGTCACAAGGTCCACTTCGACAATCTGACGCCGCTCTATCCCGACGAGCGCTTCAAGATGGAGCCCGAGGAGCCGACCTCCAAGGACAACTCCGCCCGCGTCATCGACATCGTCACGCCGCTCGGCAAGGGTCAGCGCGCGCTGATCGTCGCCCCGCCGCGCACCGGCAAGACGGTGTTGCTGCAGAACATCGCCAAGTCGATCACCTCGAATCACCCGGACTGTTTCCTGATCGTCCTGTTGATCGACGAGCGGCCCGAGGAAGTCACCGACATGCAGCGCACGGTGAAGGGCGAGGTGGTGTCCTCGACCTTCGACGAGCCGGCCTCGCGTCACGTTGCGGTCGCCGAAATGGTCATCGAGAAGGCCAAGCGCCTGGTCGAACACGGCCGCGACGTGGTCATCCTGCTCGATTCGATCACTCGTCTCGGGCGCGCCTACAACACTGTGGTGCCGTCGTCCGGCAAGGTGCTGACCGGCGGCGTCGACGCCAACGCCCTGCAGCGGCCGAAGCGCTTCTTCGGCGCGGCCCGCAACATCGAGAACGGCGGCTCGCTGACGATCATCGCCACGGCGCTGATCGAAACCGGCAGCCGCATGGACGAGGTGATCTTCGAAGAGTTCAAGGGCACCGGCAACTCGGAAATCATCCTCGACCGCAAGGTGGCCGACAAGCGGGTGTTCCCGTCGATCGACATCACCCGCTCGGGCACCCGCAAGGAAGAGCTCCTGGTGCCGCCCGACGTGCTCAAGAAGATGTACGTCCTGCGCCGCATCCTCACACCGATGGGCACCGTCGACGCGATCGAGTTCCTGCTCGACAAGCTGCGCCAGACCAAGCGCAACGCCGACTTCTTCGATTCGATGAACACCTGAGCTGCCGATCCGGCGATTCGGATCCGAACCGATCGGTCGACCCGCCCGGACACTCGTCCCGGCGGGTCGTTTCGTTTTCGCTCATACCGGCCGACCGGTCTCCAGCAGCGTGCGCAGCGGGCTCGGTTCGGTGACCGGCAGGCCGCAGGCACCGTCGCGGCAGACCCAGGCGGTGGGCAGGCCCTGGACCGCCGGTTTGCCGGCGGCGGGATGATCGGCGGCGAGGCCGGCGGTCGATTCGGTTTCGAACAGAACGACGCGCGGGTCGTTCGATTCGAACACGACACGACGCAGGGCCTCGCCGTCGGTGCCGGCGGGTACGATCAGCACCACCTCGATCAGACCCAGCAGGGTGTCGAGCGCCGCGCCGAGCCCGGCGGTGGCGTAGATGTCGGCGAGCATGGCGCCCGACAGGCCGTCGAGAGCGGCCTCGGCGCGGGCCGTCCAAGTGGCGTCGCCGGTGAACACCGCCAGGCGCACCAGGGCATCGACGGCCACCGCATTGGGATTGGGCACCGCGTCGTCCTTGGCCGAGCGCGGCCGGACGATCAGCGCCTCGGCATCGTCGGCGGTGACGAACCAGCCACCGCTCGGATCGGCATGATGGCGCTCGAGGGCGCGGGCCCAGCGCAGGGCGTCGTCGAGATAGCCGGCGGCGCGGGTGGTCTCGTAGAGGGTGAGGGCGGCGCGGATCATGTGAGCGTGGTCGCCCGACAGGCCGGGGTACAGCAGCCGGCCGGCGCGCCAGCAATGGCCGAGGCGATCGCCGCGGGTCATCGATTCGGCGATGAAACGATAGGCCGCGGTCGCCCGATCCAGCCAGTCCGGCCGATCGAGCCGGCGGGCGGCGAGCGCCAGCGCATGGATCATCGCGCCGTTCCAGTCGGCGAGCACCTTGTCGTCGGTGGCCGGGCGGATGCGGCCGGCGCGGCGGGCGAGCAGAGCGGCGCGCGAGGCGGCGAGGCGGGCCTCGCGGGCGCGGTCCCAGGGCCGATCGTCGGCGCTGCGGTTGAGGATGGTCTTGCCTTCCCAGTTGCCGCCCGGCCGCACGTCGTAGGCGGCGGCGAACTCGTCGAAGGCCGGCCCCAGCACCTCGACGATCTCCTCCGCGCTCCAGACGTAGAAACGGCCCTCTTCGTGTTCGCTGTCGGCGTCGATGGCCGAGGCGAAGGCGCCGCCGGGCAAGGTCATCTCGTCGGAAAGCCAGGTCACGATGCCTTCGATTCGCTCCCGGAACAGTGGCAGGCCGGCGGTGCCCCAGGCCCGCCCGAGAAGCTCGAGGATCTGGGCATTGTCGTAGAGCATCTTTTCGAAATGCGGGACCAACCACACCTCGTCGGTGGAATAGCGGGCGAAGCCGCCGCCGAGGTGGTCCCAGATGCCGCCACGGCTCATCCGCTCGAGGGTCAGCAAGGTGGCGGCGACGCCGTCCTCGGACGGGCCGCGGCGCCCGGCGCGCCAGAACAGTTCGAGCAGGTTGGTCTGGGGGAACTTCGGTGCGCCGCGGGTGCCGCCGTGACGCGGGTCGACCAGTTCCAGCAGACGCTCGGCGGCGGCGTCGAGGAAGTCGCGGCCGAGCACCCCGGGGCCGGCGCCGGCCTGTTGTTCGAGACGCCGGCGGATCGCCGCGGCGTTCTTGGCGACCTTCTGCGGCTCCTCGGCGTGGATGCGAGCCATCTCGTGGAGCACCTGGACGAAGCCGGGGCGACCCCACTTCGGCTCCTTGGGGAAATAGGTGCCTCCCCAGAACGGCCCGCCGGTGCTATCGAGGAACAGAGTCATCGGCCAGCCGCCCTGTTCGCCGAAGGCGTGGAGCGCGGCCATGTAGATCTGATCGATGTCGGGACGCTCCTCGCGATCGACCTTGATGTTGACGAACAGGGCGTTCATCACCGCCGCGACGTCAGGGTCCTCGAAGGATTCGTGGGCCATGACATGGCACCAGTGGCAGGCGGCGTAGCCGACCGAGAGCAGGATCGGTTTGCCGGTGGCCTGCGCTTCGGCGAGGGCTTCCGGCCCCCAGGGGCGCCAGTGGACCGGGTTGGCGGCATGCTGGAGCAGGTAGGGGCTGGTGGCGTCGGCGAGCAGATTGGCGGCGGGGTGGGTCACGGAGCGCTCCTCGCGTCGGTCGGCGACGCACACGACACCCACAGTAGCGCGACGAGCGCGCGAGGAAAGGCCGGGTCTCGAGCGGAATGGACACGATCTATGCACTTTCGAGCGGCGGCCTGCCGGCGGCGATCGCGGTGATCCGGGTCTCCGGCCCGGCCTGCCGGACGGTGCTCGTCGGCCTCGTCGGCGGCGTGCCGGTGCCGCGCCGGGCGGTGCTGCGGTCGCTGGTCGACGGGAACGGCCGCGTGCTCGACCGCGGTCTGGTTCTGTGGTTCCCGGGCCCGGGCAGCGCCACCGGCGAAGATCTCGCCGAGTTGCAGGTGCATGGTGGCCGGGCGGTGGTCGCGGCGGTGCTGCGCCGGCTCGGGAGCTTCGACGGGGTGCGGCCGGCGGTGGCCGGCGAATTCACCCGGCGGGCGTTGATCGCCGGGCGGATGGACCTCACCCAGGTCGAGGGCCTCGCCGATCTCCTGGCGGCCGAGACCGAGGCTCAGCATCGCCAGGCGTTGCGCCAGGCCGACGGGGACTTGCGGCGGCTCTACGAAAGCTGGCGGGCGCAAGTGATCCGGGCCCGGGCGCTGGTCGAGGCGCAATTCGATTTTTCGGATGAAGAGGACATTCCCGGCGACACGGCGGAGGCGGCCTGGGGCATCGCCGGTGCGCTCGCGGCGGCGATCCGACGGCATCTCGACGACGGCCGGCGGGGCGAACGGCTGCGCTCCGGCTATCAGGTGGTGTTGATGGGGCCGCCCAATGTCGGCAAGTCGAGCCTGCTGAACGCTCTTGCCCGGCGCGAAGCGGCGATTGTCACCGCCGAGCCGGGCACCACCCGCGATCCGATCGAGGTGCACCTCGATCTCGCCGGGGTTCCGGTGACGGTGATCGACACCGCCGGACTGCGGAGCGACGGGTCCGGTCCGATCGAAGCCGAGGGGATGCGGCGGGCGCGAGCGCGCGGGGCGGCGGCGGATCTCGTGCTGTGGATGAGCGCGCCGGACGTCGCGGCGTCCGAGCCGGGGGACGTCGGGACGGCGTTGCTGTGGCGCGTGGATGCCAAGACCGATCTCGGCGCCGTGGTGACCGAGTCGGGTCCGGAACGGTATGATCGGCGATTCGCGGTCTCGGTGCGGACCGGAGCCGGGGTCGATGCTCTCGTGACGGCGATGGCGGCGGAGGCGGAATCGGGTGCCGGCGGCGGGGCGGATCTCGGTCCGACCCGGGAGCGGCACCGGATCGAACTCGCAGGAACTGCGGCGGCGCTCGATTCGGCAGCGCTGAGAGCGGATCTGCCGGCGGAACTGCGTGCGGAGGACCTGCGGACTGCCGCCGATCGGCTCGGTCGGCTGACCGGGGCGATCGGCGTCGACGACCTGCTCGACGTGATCTTCGGCGAGTTCTGCATCGGCAAATGACTCGATTCGGACTCGGAACAGTGTTTCACGTGAAACATTGATTCGACTCCGGATCGATCGAGGAAGACGCAAATCCCATGGGGACGATTCGGTGACGACATCAGATTCGACGATCGACGTGGTGGTGATCGGTGGCGGACACGCCGGCTGCGAAGCCGCGGCGGCGGCGGCGCGGGTCGGCGCGCGCGTCGTCCTGCTCACCCACAAACGGTCGACGATCGGGGCGATGTCGTGCAATCCGGCGATCGGCGGGCTCGGCAAGGGCCACCTGGTGCGCGAGATCGACGCGCTGGACGGGTTGATGGGGCGGGTGGCCGATCAGGGCGGAATTCAGTTTCGATTGCTCAACCGCCGCAAGGGGCCGGCGGTGCGGGGCCCGCGGGCCCAGGCCGACCGCCGGCTCTATGCGGCGGCGATGCAGCAGGAACTGGCGGCGATTGCCGGTCTGACGGTCGTCGAAGGCGAAGCGGCGCGGCTGGTGTGCGACGGCCGGCGGGTGGTCGGGGTGGAACTCGGCGACGGCCGGTCGCTCGCCTGCGGTGCCGTGGTGATCGCCACCGGCACTTTTCTCAACGGGCTGATGCACATCGGCGACCAGCGCAGCGTCGGCGGGCGGGTCGGCGATCCGGCGGCGCTGCGTCTGTCGTCGAGCCTCGCGGACCTCGGTCTGCAGCTCGGCCGGCTCAAGACCGGGACGCCGGCGCGGCTCGATGGACGGACCATCGACTGGGCGGCGGTGGAGCGCCAGGAGGGCGACGCCGAGCCGGTGCCCTTCTCGACTCTGACCGAGGGTCTACCCAACCCGCAGATCGCCTGTGGCGTGACCCGGACGACGCCGGAGACCCACCGGATCATCCGCGACAATCTCGGTCGCTCGGCGATGTACGGCGGCCATATCGACAGCCGCGGTCCGCGCTATTGTCCGTCGATCGAGGACAAGATCGTCCGCTTCGGCGATCGCGATGGCCACCAGATCTTTCTCGAGCCGGAAGGACTCGACGATCCGACGGTCTATCCCAACGGCTTGTCGACGTCGCTGCCCGCCGATGCCCAAGAGGCGATGCTGCGCTCGATCCCCGGGCTCGAACGGGTGGAGATGATCCGCCCCGGCTATGCCATCGAATACGACCACATCGATCCGCGCGAGCTGACGCCGGATCTGGCATTGCGGCGGGCCGAAGGGCTCTATCTCGCCGGTCAGATCAACGGCACCACCGGCTACGAGGAGGCGGCGGCGCAAGGGCTGGTCGCCGGGCTCAACGCCGCCCGATTCGCCTCCGGAACGAGTCCGGCGGTGTTCGCGCGAGAGACCAGTTACATCGGGGTGATGATCGACGACCTGACCACCCAAGGGATCTCCGAGCCCTACCGGATGTTCACGTCGCGGGCGGAATATCGCCTGTCGCTGCGCGCCGACAATGCCGATCGGCGGCTGACTCCGATGGGTGAGACGCTCGGGCTGATCGGCGCCCGGCGAGCGACGGCGTTCGCGGCCAAGACTGCGGCGATCGACGGCGCGCTCGCCTGGGCGCAGTCGATCTCGGTCAGCCCGAACGAGGCGGGGCGGCTCGGGCTGACGGTCAATCGCGACGGGGTGCGGCGCAGCCTGTTCGACCTGCTGCGGCAGCCCGACATCGATCTGAAGAGGCTCGCGGCGATCTGGCCGGAGATCGGCATGTGGCGCGCCGACGTCGCCGAGCAGGTGGAGACCGACGGGCTCTACGCGGTCTATCTCGACCGACAGGCGTCCGACGTCGAGATCCTGCGGCGCGATGAGGCGGTGCGGCTGGACGACGGGCTCGACTATGCGACGGTGCCGGGGTTGTCCAACGAGCTGCGCCAGAAGCTCGATCGGGTGCGGCCGGAGACCCTCGGCCGAGCGGGGCGCATCGACGGCATGACCCCGGCGGCGCTGACGCTGCTGCTCGCCCATGCCCGCAAGGCCGATCTGCGCGCCGCCGACGCGCGGACGGCGGATGCGGATTGATGCGCGGACGGGGTCTCGGTAGACTCTCGCCGAGATGTCGTCGCACCGCCGACGATCGATTCGAAAGCGATCCGACGTGACGACCGACGACCTCCGCTGCGTGAGCGATATTTACCCTGTTTCACGTGAAACGGCCGAGCGCCTGACGATCTATGTCGACCTCGTCGTGAAGTGGCAGAAGAGCCAGAATCTGGTGGCGCCGGGAACCTTGCCGCAGATCTGGCGGCGCCATGTCGCCGATTCGGTCCAGGTGGCGGCGATCCGGCCGGAGGCGACGCGCTGGCTCGATCTCGGATCGGGAGCGGGTTTTCCCGGCCTGGTGACGGCGATCGTCAATGCCGACCGGCCGGGTGCGGTGGTTCATCTGGTCGAGAGCAACCACGGCAAAGCGGCCTTCCTGCGCACCGTGGCGCGGGAGACCGGCGTCGCAGCGATCGTTCATACGGTGCGGATCGAGGAGTTCGTCGCCGATTTCGCCGAGCCGATCGAGGCGATTTCCGCCCGAGCGCTGGCGCCATTGGTGCGCTTGATCCCGATGGTGGCGCCGTTGGTTGGCCGCGGCGCCGTCGCGGTTTTCCACAAGGGTCAAGATTTTGCGTCCGAGCTGGCGGATGCCACTGCATCTTGGGACCTGAATCTGGTAGAACATCCCAGTCGGATCGAACCGGGAAGCCGTCTGGTGGAAATCCGCGGGATCGCGCCGCGCGCCCCGACCTGATGGAGCGTCGTTCAATGGCCTCGCTACCGAAATTGCCTCGCGTCCTGTCGCTCGCCAACCAGAAGGGCGGCGTTGGCAAGACGACGACCGCCATCAACCTCGGCACGGCGCTGGCGGCGATCGGCGAAGAGGTGCTGATCGTCGATCTCGATCCGCAGGGCAATGCCTCGACCGGCCTCGGCATCGACCGCCGGTCGCGCAGGCTCTCGACCTATGACGTACTGGTCGGCGACAGCGGCCTCGACGAGGTGCTGATCGAAACCGCCGTGCCGCGCCTGTGGGTGGCGCCGTCGACCCTCGATCTGCTCGGGGTCGAGCTGGAGATCGCCGCGACCGCCGACCGCGCCTTCCGGCTGCGCAAGGCGCTGCAGCACTATGGCGAGATCGCCGGGCCCGATCGGCCGCAGTTCACCTATGTGCTCGTCGATTGCCCGCCGTCGCTCAATCTCCTGACGATCAACGCGATGAGCGCGTCGCATTCGGTGCTGGTGCCGCTGCAGTGCGAGTTCTTCGCGCTGGAGGGCCTGTCGCAGCTTCTGTCGACGGTCGAGCAGGTCAAGGGGGCGCTGAACCCGGAACTGTCGATCCACGGCATCGTGCTGACCATGTACGACGCGCGCAACAATCTCTCGGGCCAGGTGGTCGCCGACGTGCGCCAGCACATGGGCGACACGGTCTACGACACGATCATCCCGCGAAATGTCCGCGTGTCGGAGGCGCCGTCCTACGGCAAGCCGGTGCTGCTCTATGATCTCAAGTCGGCGGGCAGCCAGGCCTATCTCCGTCTCGCTTCCGAAATCATCCAGCGCGAACGGCGCCTGCGGGCAGCCGCGGCGGCGTGACGCGCAGCCCGGGCGACCGGGCGACAACCAATTCCGATCGCCGCTCGCGAAGGCCGATCATCGAAGTGTGGGAGGCGAAGGTGGAAGAACGCAGGCGTCTGGGACGAGGACTGGCGGCTCTGCTCGGCGACGTGGCCGAGCCGGAGCTGGTGGGCGCCGATCGCTCGGGTGGGCAGAAGCGCGTGCCGATCGAGCTGATCCACCCCAATCCGCGCAATCCGCGGCGGCAGTTCGGCGAGCAGGATCTCGCCGATCTCGCCCAGTCGATCCGCGAGAAGGGCGTGGTTCAGCCGATCCTGGTGCGACCGGCCAAGAACGCCCCTAACCACTATGAGATCATCGCGGGCGAGCGGCGCTGGCGGGCCTCGCAGCGGGCCGGGCAGCACGAGATCCCGGTGATCGTCCAGGACGTCTCCGACAAGGAGGCGCTGGAGCTGGCGATCATCGAGAACGTCCAGCGTTCCGACCTCAATCCGATCGAAGAGGCCTTCGGCTACGACCAGCTGATCGCCGAATTCGGTTACACCCAGCAGGACCTGGGGCAGGTGATCGGCAAGAGCCGGTCCCATGTCGCCAACACGCTGCGCCTGTTGAAGCTGCCGGAGGCTGTCAAGGAGCACCTGCGCGAGGGTCGGCTGACCGCCGGCCATGCTCGCGCGCTGGTCGGCACCGAGGATCCGGAAGGCTTGGCGGCGACGATCGTCGACAAAGGCCTGACGGTGCGCGACGCCGAGGCGCTCGCCGCGGCGCCGAAGGCCAGCGAGCCGGCCAAGCCGGCGCGCGGCAAGGTCAAGGACGCCGATACGATGGCGCTGGAGAAGTCGCTGTCCGACATTCTCGGGCTGGTGGCGACGATCGAGCATCGCCCCGACGGATCGGGTGAATTGCGGCTGCGCTATCGCACCCTGGAACAGCTCGACGACCTGTGCCGGCGCCTGCAGCGCGGCTGATCCGGGCTCGAGCCATCGAGGAGACAACGGAGGCGGGTCGGCAACGGCCCGCCTTCGGCATTTCCAGCTCCGCGCCGGGCTCCGTTTCGGCAATCCGATTCGCGACCGCAACGATTTCTCAGCGTCGCGCGGCGGCGCGGGCGACCCGGGCGAGGGTGACGACCGCGTCGGCGATCACCGCGTCGGCGAGCAGCGGCATGCGGCGAGAGCGCAGCATCGCCTCGTCGAGGAGATCGAGGGCGCGGCCGAGGCGTTCGCGAGTCCACAGGCCGAGTTGGCGGACGATCTCGGGGCGGCGGCGGAAGAAGATCGGCGGCTGCAGAGCGCCGACCACGTCGGAGGCCGAACGGCCGGGGCCGACCTCGGCGCGGATGCGCTGCAACAGCTGGAAATGGCGGATCAGCATGGTACCGGCGACCGAGGCGTTGGTGCCGGCGGCGGCGAGCTTGCGCAGCACCATGTCGGCGGCCGCGAGGTCGCCGCCGGCCGCGGCGTCGAGCAATTCGTCGACGGCGAAGGCCGAGGCGTCGCCGACCACGGCAGTGACGTCGGCGAGGCCGATCCGTGCGCGGCCGTGGGCATAGAGGCAGAGCTTGCGGATCTCGCCGCGCGAGGCGAGGCGGTCGGCGCCGAGATGGGCCTCGAGCACCTCGCGGGCGTCGCGATCGATGGTCATGCGGAACTCGGCGAGCTCGCGGTCGATCAGTCGCGACAGCTCCTCGGCGCCGTCGGAATAGCAGGGCAGGGCGATGGCGTTCGGATGGTCCTCGACGCGCTTGCGCAGGCCCGTGCCCTTCTTGAGGTCGCCGGCTTCGATCACCACCAGGCTGGCGGTATCGGGGCGGTCGAGCAGGGGCTGGACGGCGGAAAGGATATTGCGGCTGCCGGCATCGCGGATCCAGACGATGCGGCGGGCGCCGAACAGCGACACGGTCGAGGCCTCGTCGATCAGCCGGGAGGGATCGTCCACCAGGGTGGCGCCGTCGAGGCGGACGAGGGAGAAGGGATCGTCGCTGCGGCCGCCGGCGGCGGCGACCAATTGGACCCCGCGTTCGGCGACGAGACCGTCGTCGGGGCCGTAGATCAGCACCAGACTGGCCCGATCCCCGGGGCGGCGCAGGAAGCCGTCGATCTCCGAACCCTTCAGCGCGACCATGGATTCGACTCCGAAACGACACCGATCGCGCCGACGGGGGCCGGATCGGCGCCGGTCAACGGCGGTTGGCGAAGTAGAGCGAGATCTTGTTGCGAATGTCGCCGGCGATCACCCCGGCGGCGCGGTTCTCGGCGTCGCGATGGGCGCGGATGTCGGCGAAACGCTGCTGGGAATAGTCGTAGGAGGCGTTGGCGAAGGCGGAGCCGGTGGCGACGGTGTGGCCGCTCGAGATCTCGGTCAGGACGAAGGTGGCGGAGATCTGCTCGACATAGGCCGAGGGCAGATTCTGGTTGCGCACTACGCCGATGGCGTTGGCGCTCGAGGTCACGGTCAGTTCCAACCGGTGGGTCGCCGGGGTCGTGACATCGCCGGCGCCGCCGTAGAAGGCGAAGACCAGCTCGTTGCGGATCTGCTGGCCGATGCGGTCCGGCCCCGGACCGATGTCGACATGGCGGATCGCCTCGACGGTGGCGCCGCCCTGGAGCGAGCCGTAGAGCGGCCGGATGTCGGCGCCGCAGGCGCCGAGACCGAGCACGAGGGCGGCGCAGGGCAGAAGGCGGGCGAGGGCGCGGCGGCCGGAGCGGTCAGGCGACGACATTGACGATCCTCTGCGGCACGACGATGATCTTCTTCGGCGGACGCCCGTCGAGCGCGGCGCGGACGGCGTCGAGGGCGAGGGTCGCCTCGCGCACCTCCGCCTCGCTCGCCGCGCGGGCGATGGTCAGTTCCGCCCGCTTCTTGCCGTTGATCTGCACCGGCAAGGTCACGGTGTCGTCGACCACCAGGGCCGGGTCGGCGACCGGCCATGGGGTCTCGGAGACCAGACCATCCCGGCCGAGCACTGTCCAGCACTCTTCGGCGAGATGCGGCATCATCGGCGCCACCAGCCGCACCAGGGCGTCGAGGGCCTCGGCCAGAGCCGCGGTGAGGGTCGCGTCGGCGGCGACCGGCTCGGGCGTGGCGATGGTGCGGCCGATGGCATTGGCGAATTCGTAGAGGCGGGCGACCGCGCGGTTGAAGCCGAGCTTTTCGACGTCGTCGCCGACCGCGGCGATGGTCTTGTGGGTGATCTTGGCGAGCGCCAGGGCGGCGGGCGAGCGATCGGCGCCGGTATGAGCCCCGGCGATCAGCTCGGCGCCGTCGCCGATCAGTCGCCAGACGCGCTGGACGAAGCGATGGGCGCCTTCGACGCCGGCCTCGGTCCAGATCACGTCGCGATCGGGCGGGCTGTCGGAGAGCACGAACCAGCGGGCGGTGTCGGCCCCCCAGGTGGCGATGATGTCCGAGGGGTCGACGGTGTTCTTCTTCGACTTCGACATCTTCTCGATCGAGCCGATCGCCACCGGGCTGCCGTCGGCCTTGAGGCGGGCGGTGCGCACGCCGTCGACGTCGTCGACGACGCATTCGGCCGGCGAGACCCAATGGCCTTCGGCGTTCTTGTAGGTCTCGTGGACCACCATGCCTTGCGTGAACAGGCCGGCGAAGGGCTCGTCGAGGCCGACGTGGCCGGTGGCCTTCATGGCGCGGGTGAAGAAGCGCGAATAGAGCAGGTGCAGAATCGCGTGCTCGATGCCGCCGATGTACTGATCGACCGGCAGCCAGCGGTCGGCGGCGGCACGGGTGGTCGGCGCCTCGGTGTTCCACGGGTCGGTGAAGCGGGTGTAGTACCAGGACGAATCGACGAAGGTGTCCATGGTGTCGGTTTCGCGCCGCGCCGGCTTGCCGCAGACCGGACAGGCGACGTGTTTCCAGGTCGGATGGTGGTCGAGGGGATTGCCCGGCCGGTCGAAGGTGGCATCGTCGGGCAGCAGCACCGGCAGTTGCTCGACCGGGACCGGAACGGTACCGCAGTCGTCGCAGTGGATCATCGGGATCGGGCAACCCCAGTAGCGCTGGCGCGAGATCAGCCAATCGCGCAGGCGGAAGTTCACCCGGCGCCGACCCTGGGGGTGGCCCGCGACGGTCGTCGATTCGAGTCGCGCGGCGACGGTCTCGAAGGCGGCGTCGACCGCCAGTCCATCGAGGAAGTCGGAATTGAACAGCGTGCCCTCGCCGTCGAAGGCGACGTCGGCGACCGTGAAGGTCGCCGGATCGGCGCCGGTCGGCAGCACGACGGGCGTGACTTCGAGGCCGTATTTGCGGGCGAAGTCGAGGTCGCGCTGGTCATGGGCCGGGCAGCCGAAGATCGCGCCGGTGCCGTAGTCCATCAGGATGAAGTTGGCGATGAACACCGGCAGAGTCTTGCCGGCCACGAAGGGGTGTTTCACCCGCAGGCCGGTGTCGTAGCCGAGCTTCTCGGCGGTCTCCAGTACCGCGACCGAGGTGCCCATGCGCCGGCAGTCGTCCTGGAAGGCGGCGGCGGCGGGATCGACGGCGCCGACCGCGCGGGCCAGCGGGTGATCGGCGGCGATCGCCAGGAAGGACGCGCCGAACAGGGTGTCCGGACGGGTGGTGAAGATCTCCAGCGTGGTGTCGCTGGCCGGGGTCGGCCCGGCGAATTCGAAGCGCACTTCGAGCCCGACCGACTTGCCGATCCAGTTGCGCTGCATCAGCCGGACCTTGTCGGGCCAGCGGTCGAGGCTGTCGAGGGAGGTGAGCAACTCGTCGGAGAAGGCGGTGATGCGGAAATTCCACTGCACCAGCTCGCGCTGTTCGACCAGGGCGCCGGAGCGCCAGCCGCGGCCGTCGACGACCTGCTCGTTGGCGAGCACGGTCATGTCGACCGGATCCCAGTTGACCTTGGAGGTGCGGCGATAGGCGAGCCCGGCCTTGAAGAAATCGACGAACATCTTCTGCTGATGACGATAGTAGCTCGGATCGCAGGTGGCGATCTCGCGCTTCCAATCGAGCGAAAGGCCCATAACCTTGAGCTGTCCGCGCATGTAGTCGATGTTCTCATAGGTCCACTTGGCGGGATGGACCTTCTTTTCCATGGCGGCGTTCTCGGCCGGCAGGCCGAAGGCGTCCCAGCCCATGGGATGGAGCACGGCGAAACCCTTGGCGCGCTTGTAACGCGCGACGACGTCGCCCATCGTGTAGTTGCGCACGTGGCCCATGTGGATGCGCCCGGAAGGATAGGGGAACATCTCGAGGACGTAGTACTTGGGGCGGGGATCGTCGTTGCGGGTCGAGAAGACGTCACCTTGGGCCCAGATCGTCTGCCACTTCGGTTCGGCTTCGCGGGGATTGTAGCGCTCGGCTGCCATGGATCTCGTCGCAGTTGAAGGCGGGGGAGAGCGCGCGGGGCGGCCGGTCGGGGCGGCGACGCGCGTCACGGGACTCCGGGGCGACCTTCACCAGAAAGCAGCCGGTGGGTCAATGGCCGCGGCGGATTTCCGAGGTCCCGCCGACGCCCGTGGTGTCGCGAGGGGCGGGCGAACGTGCTATGGCCGGGGCTCCCCGGAGCGAGAGAGAGTGAGCCGATGACCGCCGCCGACCGTCTGGCCGAGATCCGCAAACGCATCGAACGGGCCGAGCGCATCGCCGGCCGAGCGACGGGAGCGGTGACCCTGGTCGCGGTCTCCAAGACCTTCGACGCGCCGGACATCGCGCCGCTGATCGCCGCCGGCCAACGGCAGTTCGGCGAGAACCGGGTGCAGGAGGCGGCGCGCAAGTGGCCGGCGCTCAAGGAGGCGACGCCGGGGATCGTGCTGCATCTGATCGGTCCGTTGCAGTCGAACAAGGCGGCGGAGGCGGTGGCGCTGTTCGACGTGATCCACACCATCGACCGCGACAAGATCGCCGGGGCGATCGCCGCGGAAGCAGCGCGCCAGGGACGGGCGCCGCGGTGCTTCGTCCAGGTCAACACCGGGGCCGAGCCGCAGAAGGCCGGGGTCGACGCCCGCGAGGCGGTGGGTTTCGCGGCGCGCTGCCGCGAGGTCCATGGTTTGGCGATCGCCGGGCTGATGTGCATCCCGCCGGTCGAGGAGTCGCCGGGGCCGCATTTCGCGCTGCTGCGCAAGCTCGCCGAGGAGGCGGGACTGGCGGCGTTGTCGATGGGCATGTCGGCGGACTTCGAGACGGCGATCGATTTCGGGGCGACCCACGTACGGGTCGGCAGCGCGCTGTTCGGGACACGGACCGCGCCGGCGCCGTCTGCAGCCTGAGCGAGTCGGCGGATTCGATTCGTCCGAGAATTGATTTCGAATACGAAACGACCGGCTCGTTTGCAGACTCACCGGCAGGCGTTTCGGAGGTGGTCCGGCTCATGGTGCGGCCGCGTCTCGCGGCCGTCGGCGGGGCTGCGGAGGGCCTTGGCGGCGACGTCGATTCGCAGGCGGAACGGCACCGGCGAAACGACGCCGTCACCGGGCGCGCGGGCGTTCAGACGACCACGAAGGCGGCCCGACGCCCGAGCCGGCCGAGGAGGCGCGTGAGATCGGGCGCGGCCAGCGCGATGCAGCCGGCGGTCGGCGCGTAGTCGGGTCGGGCCTGATGCAGGAAGATCGCGCTGCCGGCGCCGAGCCGGCGGCGGCGAACGTTCCAGTCGAGAATGCCGATCCGGTCGTAGAGCGCGTCGTCGCGTCGAAGGCCTTCGTGCGATCCGGCGAAGGGCAGGCGGACCGGCCGGTTGTAGCGGCCGTCGCTCGGGTCGTCGCTCCAGCCGGCGTCGGCGCGGATCGGTGTCAGCGTCAGGGCGGCGCGTGGTGGCAGGGCGCGGTCGGCGCGCCACAGGGCCGAGAGCAGCTGGAGCCGTCCCGCCGGGGTGGCGCCGTCGCCCTCGCGCTTGAAGCGGGTGATGCCGGTGCGGCCGAGGGCGCAGGGCAGGCGGAGGCCCGCGACGGTGATCACGCCGAGATGGAGCGTGCCGGGGCGGCGGTGGACGCGGATGCGGGTCGGGCGTCGGGCGGGGCGGGAGGCGGGCGCGAAGAAGGCTGCGGTCATCCAATTCTCGCCATGGTTTCCGTCGACACGTCGCCTTCCGATGCCGAATCCGGGCTCGAGACCGGTGGACGACCGCAGTATGACCCGATTCCGGTGTGGTGTCGTGGGCGCGCCCGATCGGCGCCTTGCGTCCACTTCGGAAGGGTGGTCTGTTGGCGGCGGCCCGTGCGCCGCGTCGGCGGCGGGATCCGTGCCTTTCGGCGCGAGTCGTCGCCGGAGCGCCCGAGGGACGAGACGAGAGGTGACCATGGCGGCCCGCAAGATCCTCATCTGCGACGACGATGCCGATCTGCGCGAGGCGCTGGTCGAGCAATTGTCGCTCTACGAGGAATTCGAGACGCAGGCCGCCGACGGCGCGACCCGCGCCATCCAGATCGCCCGCACCGAGCCGGTCGATCTGCTGATCATGGACGTCGGCCTGCCCGAGATGGACGGGCGCGAGGCGGTCAAGCTGCTGCGCAAGGGCGGCTTCAAGGCGCCGATCATCATGCTGACCGGCCACGACACCGAATCCGACACGATCCTCGGCCTGGAGGCGGGCGCCAACGACTATGTCGTCAAGCCGTTCAAGTTCGCCGTGCTGCTCGCCCGGCTGCGCGCCCACCTGCGCCAGCACGAGCAAACGGAAGACGCGGTGTTCACCATCGGCCGCTATTCCTTCCGGCCCTCGGCCAAGCTGCTGGTCGACGACAAGGGCGCCAAGGTGCGCCTGACCGAGAAGGAAACCGGCATCCTCAAATATCTCTACCGGGCCGGCGAACGGCCGGTGTCGCGCGAGGTGCTGCTGCACGAGGTGTGGGGCTACAATTCCGGCGTGACCACCCACACGCTCGAGACCCACATCTATCGGCTGCGGCAGAAGATCGAACGCGATCCGTCGAACGCCGAACTTCTCGTCACCGAGGCCGGCGGCTACAAGCTGGTTCCCTGACGCCCGCGTCGGCTTCCCGCCGGCGCCCTGGAGCCGTTTCCGCCGCCATGTCCCTCGAGCGCGACATCGATCTCCTCCGCAACGTGCCGTTCTTCGACGGGATCCCGTCGGAAGCGCTGCGTCTGCTCGCCTTCAGCGCCGATCCGCGCGACTACGGCGACGGCGCGCGGCTGTTCTCGGCCGGCGACGTCGCCGAGGGCGGGGCGATCGTGATCGACGGGTGGATCGACCTCCTCGACGAGCGCGAGAACCCGCCGCGGGTGATCGAGCGGCTGGGGCCGGGCGCCCTGATCGGCGAACTGGCGCTGATCGTCGAGACCACGCGATCGGTGGCGGCGCTGTCGAACGGCCGCTCGCGGGTGCTGGCGGTGCGCCGCTCGCTGTTCCGGCGGATGCTCGAGGAATATCCCTCGATCGCCGTGACCCTGCACGACCGCATCGCCGAGCGGCTGACCTCGCTGTCGCCGGTGGTCGGGCGGATCGGCGCCGATCTCGCGGCGATCGACCGCGACTGACTCCTTTCCCGCCGGATGTGGAACGACCGCCGCCCCCTCGCGAGGACGGCGGTCGTGCATTCGTTGCGAAGGCGGGGTCGCCTCAGGCCCCCAGCGCCTTTTCCAGGACGTGGGCGAGGCGGCGGCCGAAGTCGGCGGGATCGTCGGGGGCTTCGCCGTCGGCGACCCGGGCCTGACCGAGCAGCAGTACCGCGGCGTCTTCGACCAGGGATTCGTCACCGCCGAGCTTGGCCACCACCGCCAGGATCAGCGGATGGCGCGGATTGATCTCGAGCACCGGCTTGCCGAAGGGCGCGGCGCCCTGATGGCGGGCCATGATCTTCTCGAACTGCTTGTCGGGCCCGTATTCCGGCGCGACCAGGCAGGACGGGCTGGAGGCCAGGCGGTTGGAGGTGCGCACGTCGGAGACCTTGTCGCCGAGCAGTTCCTTCAGCCGGGCGACCAGCGCGACGGTGCCGGTCGCGGTCTCGGCGTCGGGGGTGGGCTCCGCGGCGTCGACCAGCGGAATGGCGTCGAGATCGCTCGCCCCTTGGGTCACCGACTGGAAGGGCTTGCCCTCGAAGCCGAGGGCAGTGCGCACCCAGAAGGCGTCGACCGGGTCGGTCAAGAGCAGCACTTCGACGCCGCGGCCGGCGAAGCCCTCGAGATGGGGGCTGGCGGCGGCGCGGGCCGGGTCGTCGGCGAGGAGATAGTAGATCTTGGTCTGGTTCTCCTTGAGGCCGGCGACGTAGTCGGCGAGGGTGCGGGTCGCCTCGCCGCTCGCGGTGGTGCGGAAGCGGACGATCTTGAACAATTCGTCGCGCCGCTCGGCGTCCTCGTAGAGGCCTTCCTTGAGCACCGGGCCGAAGGCCTCCCAAATCTCGGCGAACTTGGCGGCATCGGATTCGGCGAGCTTGGCGAGTTCGGACAAGAGCCGCGAGGTGACGTTCTTGCGGATCGCCTCCAGCACCGGATTGTGCTGCAGCATTTCGCGCGACAGGTTGAGCGGCAGATCTTCGCTGTCGACGACGCCGCGGGCGAAGCGCAGCCAATGGGGCAGAAGATCGACGTCGTCGGCGATGAACACCCGGCGGACGTAGAGCTTGAGATGGCCTTTGCGCGCCGGATCGAACAGATCGAACGGCTTCATCGACGGCACGAACAGCAGCACGCTGTACTCGTGGCGGCCTTCGGCCTTGTAGTGGATGGTCATCGCCGGCTCGTCCCACTGGCCGGAGACGTTGCCGTAGAACTCCTTGTAGGCTTCCTTGGTGATCTCCGACTTCGGCTTGGCCCACAACGCCGAGCCGTCGGACAGCGCCTTGGCGTCCTCGCCGGCCTTGACGAAGGTCACCGGCACCGGGACATGGGCCGAATAGGTCTCGACGATCCGCTCCACCGTCGCCTCGTCGGCGTAGGTGGTGCTCTCGTCGTTGAGCTCGAGGCGGATGACGGTGCCGCGGGCCGGCGCTTCGTCGCCTTCGGCCGGGCGGATGTCGTAGCCGTTGATGCCGTCGGAGATCCAGGTCCAGGCCTGGTCGGAGCCGGCGCGGCGCGAGGTGACGACGACGCGGCTCGCCACCATGAAGGCCGAATAGAAGCCGACGCCGAACTGGCCGATCAGGTTCGACGACTTGGCGCCCTCGCCGACCGCCTTGAGGAAGGCCTTGGTGCCCGACTTGGCGATGGTGCCGAGGTTCTCGATCAGCTCGTCGCGGGTCATGCCGATGCCGTTGTCGGCGACGGTGAGGGTCTTGGCGGCGGGGTCGGCGGCGAGCGTGATGGCGAGATTGCCGTCGTCGCCGAGCAGTGCCGGGGTCTCCAGCGCCAGATAGCGCAGCTTCTCGCAGGCGTCGGCGGCGTTGGAGATCAGTTCGCGCAGGAAGATGTCGCGGTTGGAATAGACCGAATGCACCATGAGATGCAGGAGGCGCGAGACCTCGGCCTGGAAGGCATGGGTTTCGGTCGGGCGATCGAGCGTGTCGGTCATCGGGAATCTCACCGGGGTGGTCGTTCGGGGACGAGGCGGCGGCGCGCCGCCGTCCGCCGAGCTGACCGTGATATCGGGGAATATGCCCAACGTTTCAAGAGGCGAGAGGTTTGCCCTAGCGTTGTGATACCGTTGGGCTACACTAACGCGATCAATGGGTTCTGGGGGAAATCAGACATGGCTCGCCTGAGTGTTTTCGTTGCGTGCCCGTATTTATCGATCCCGCAGGATGACTATAGAAAGGTTTACGAGACCGTTTCTAAAGCATATCCGGTGGATTTCCGATTTGCCGATGAACGTATAACTAATAACCATATTTTGGTGAAAGTATCGAATTACATCAGAGATAATGAATTTTCTCTATTTGACATAACTGGTTGGAATCCAAATGTCGCATTGGAGCTCGGCATTGCTGTTGGTCTTGGAAAGAAATATTTTATCCTATTTAATCCTAGAATGGACGGCAATAAAGATGCGCCGTCTGATATTCGCGGTCTGGACCGAATCCAATATGCATCAAACAGCGAGCTAGAGTCGAAGTTAATGCTACTTATTAAGCAAGAACTTCCCGCAGAGACTGAGAAATCCGAATCCGCTTACGCTCGCGGAAAAGAACGTATTCTTCAATCCCTAATCGAAACGCCTGGTCTTCGTCTCGGAGAAATTGCTGATAGCATAAATGAAGATAAAGCGATCGTTCAGTCAATTATAAAGTCAATGATGATTAATTCGGAGTTGAAGACTCGTGGGATAAGAAGAGGAACGAAGTATTATACCTTCGATACAGATCTACGCCGAGTGGTGCGTGACTAAATGTCATGCCTAGGCAACTTTCTAACGTTATGAATATTCTCGGTTTCAATTTTTGCGTCATATTTTCATACTCGATGCCTTGAGAGTGCAGCGTCCTTTTGCTTTATGCTCAGTTAGGGATGGCATCGGCTACGGCCGGGCTGACGATATATGTGCGATCCATCGCGAGCGACGGCGGTTGCCCCAGGCCGGGGAACCCGACGCCGAACCGATCGTCGCGGCCGACGGCCTCAGGCGGCGCGGATGGTGCGCAGGAAGTCGCGCATCTCGCTGCGCAGCTGGTTCGACTGGCGCGCCAGTTCGGAGGCGTGGGACATGATCTCGTTGGAGGCTTCGCTGGAGTCGTGGGCGGCGTGAGTGACGCCGTTGATGTTGGCCGAGACTTCCGACGTGCCGCGCGCCGCCTGCTGGACGTTGCGGGCGATTTCGGTGGTCGCCGCGCCCTGTTCTTCGACGGCGGCGGCGATCGCCCCGGACAGGCCGCTCATCCGGGTGATGGTGTCGGCGATCTCGCCGATCGCCTCGGTCGAGGCATGGGTGGCGCCCTGGATGTCGGAGATGTGCGAGGAGATCTCCTGGGTCGCCTTGGAGGTCTGCTCGGCGAGGTTCTTGACCTCGGCGGCGACCACCGCGAAGCCGCGGCCGGCTTCCCCCGCCCGCGCCGCCTCGATGGTGGCGTTGAGGGCGAGAAGGTTGGTCTGGCCGGCGATGTCGTTGATCAACCCGACGATCGAGCCGATCTTTTCGGCGGCGACGGCGAGCCGGCCGACGGTGGTCGACGAGGTCTCGGCGTCGCGGGTGGCCTTGTCGGCCATGTCGGTCGACTGCGACACTTGGCGGGCGATCTCGACGATCGACGCCGACAGTTCTTCGGACGCCGCGGCGACGGTCTGGACGTTGCCGGAGGCCTGTTCGGAGGCCGCGGCGACGGCGACCGACTGGCGCGAGGTCTCCTCGGCCGCGGCGCTGGTGGTCTGGGCGGCGGACTGCAACTGGGTGGCGGACGCCGCCAGGGTGTCGACGATGCCGCCGACCGCCCGTTCGAGCTGGTCGGCGAGACCGAGCATGGCGCGGCGCCGTTCGGCCTCGGCGCGGGTCTTGGCTTCCGAGGCTTCCGCCTCGAGGCGACGGGTGTTCAGGGCATTCTCCTTGAACACCGCGAGGCCCTTGGCGACGTCGCCGCATTCGTCGCCGCGGGTCGCGCCGGTGACCGCGAAGCCGAGATCGCCGGCGGCCAGACGGTTCAGCTCGTCGACCGAGCGGCCGAGCGGCTTCGACACCGCATAGGTGGCGAACAGCCAGCCGAAGATCATGCCCAGGACCGTGCCGGCGGCGGCGACCGCGATCATCAGAGTGACGGCGAAGGCGGCGGCGTCCTTCGAGCCGTCGCTGATCGTCTGGCCCTTCTTGTCGAGCGCGTCGACATAGTCCTTGACCGTCGCCTGGAGCTTGTCGGCGATCGCGCGGCTGGCGACGACGGTGGCGTAGATGTCGTGCTGCGCCTTCTGCAACTCGATCGACGCGCCGGTGCGCTCGGCGACTTCGTAGGTCTTGCGAATGCTGTCGGCATAGGTCCGGTAATCGGCCTCGATCCGATCGAGCGTCGCCCGGTCTTCCGGCAAGGCGAGCGCGCGCGATTTGGCCAAGCGGTCTTCGAAGGTCTTGGCGTTGGTCTGCCAGACCTCGCGGGCGCCGCGAACGTTTTCGGGCGAGGGATCGGCGGCGACGCGGTATTCGGAACGATTGAGGATGATCAGGTTCTGGTTCATGCGGGCGCCGAGCAACGAGACGTCGCCCAGTTCGTCGATGGTCGCGAGATCCGCGGAGATCGATTTGAGGCGCGAAACGCCGACGGCGGCGACGATGGCCGTCACACAACTCATACAGACGATGATCAACAGCAGCTTGGTCTTGATCTTCAGATCGCTGATGCGCATGTCCCGTCCTCGCGAATCCGAACGAGAGCTGTTCTCGTTTTTCGTGACGCAAGGAGAATGCGAATCTGTTAATCAATCGTTACGATCGGCTGACATTACATGTATTGACGCAAGGTCACTACGTTTTATGACGATGATGGGACCCTCAAAAACCAGGCTTCGAAGTATCTGACGGGGCATTCGAGCGGATACTCTTCGTTCCTGGCCGAACCGAGACGTCTCCGGTTCGATTCAGCGCGACGGGCGTGCCGATTCCCCGAGGGAAGACCCGAGCCGTGTGAGCGACACGCCGGCGTCTGGCCCGGTAGGGCCTGCCGCGGGCCGGCATCGACGAAAGAGCCGGAGTGCGATGCACCCCGGCTCGTCGTTCGGTCGGACGAGGGACGGCGACGCCGGCCTCAGACGAGGTCGCGGATGTCGACGAAATGGCCGGCGATCGCGGCGGCGGCGGCCATGGCCGGGCTGACCAGATGGGTGCGGCCCTTGAAGCCCTGACGACCTTCGAAGTTGCGGTTCGAGGTCGAGGCCGAGCGTTCGCCGGGCGACAGCCGGTCGGCGTTCATCGCCAGGCACATCGAACAGCCGGGCTCGCGCCATTCGAAGCCGGCGGCGACGAAGATCTTGTCGAGGCCTTCGGCTTCCGCCTGGTCCTTGACCAGACCCGAACCGGGCACGGCGAGGGCGCGCACGCCCGCCTTGACGGTGCGGCCCTCGACCACCTTGGCGGCGGCGCGGAAGTCCTCGATGCGGCCGTTGGTGCAGGAGCCGATGAACACCGTATCGATGGCGATGTCGGTGATCTTCTGGCCGGGCTTCAGCCCCATGTAGTCGAGCGCCCGCCACTTGGAGGCGCGCTTGCCCTCGTCGGCGATCAGGTCGGGGTCGGGGACCACGCCGGTCACCGCGACGACGTCCTCGGGGCTGGTGCCCCAGGTGACGATCGGCGTCAGGCGGGCGGCGTCGAGACGGACCTCGGCGTCGAAATGGGCGTCGTCGTCGGAGCGCAGGGTCTGCCAATAGGCCACCGCGGCGTCCCAGGCGGCGCCGGTCGGCGCCTTGGGGCGGCCCTGGAAATAGGCGATGGTCTTGTCGTCGGGGGCGATCAGACCGGCGCGGGCGCCGGCTTCGATCGACATGTTGCACACCGTCATGCGGCCTTCGATCGACAGGGCGCGGATCGCCGAGCCGGTGTATTCGATGACGTAGCCGGTGCCGCCGGCGGTGCCGAGCTCGCCGATGATCGCCAGCACGACGTCCTTGGCGGTGACGCCGTCGGGCAGTTCGCCGTCGACCACCACCCGCATGTTCTTGGCCTTGGACTGGACCAGGGTCTGGGTGGCGAGCACGTGCTCGACTTCCGAGGTGCCGATGCCGTGGGCCAGCGCCCCGAAGGCGCCGTGGGTCGAGGTGTGGCTGTCGCCGCAGACGATGGTGGTGCCGGGCAAGGTGAAGCCCTGCTCGGGGCCGATGACGTGGACCACGCCCTGGCGCTTGTCGTGTTCATTGTAATATTCGAGGCCGAAATCGGCGGCGTTGCGGGCGAGGGTGGCGACCTGCAGCGCCGATTCGGGATCGGCGATGCCGACCGAGCGATCGGTGGTCTGAACGTTGTGATCGACGACCAGCAGGGTCTTGCCCGGCGCCCGGACCGCGCGGTGGGCGAGCCGCAGGCCTTCGAAGGCCTGGGGGCTGGTGACCTCGTGGACGAGATGACGGTCGATGTAGAGGAGGCAGGTCCCGTCGGGCTGAGTGGCGACGAGATGATCGTCCCAGATCTTGTCGTAGAGCGTACGCGGGGCCATCGGTGCGTCCTTGGTCGACGAGGGAAGAGAGACGGGTCATTTAGAACAGTTGGGGCCGCAGTGAAAGGGCCGTGACGCTTGCCATCGCGCGGGAATGTCGGTATCCAGCGTGCGTTCCGGCGTGATCGCGCCGCGGGCCGGCGCGTCGTCGCGCCCCGCCCGACGCGAGAACGCAGGCGTGCCGCGGTAGCTCAGCTGGTAGAGCATCGCATTCGTAATGCGAGGGTCGGGGGTTCGAATCCCTTCCGCGGCACCATTTCATCAATTAAATCAAAGCGTTGCTGTTCTCCCGCAGAATCGACGGGGGGCTCTTGGCGTGTGCCGTGCCATCGGTGGCGTCGGACCATCGAGTGCATCTGGGTAGAATCCGAAGCTTTCGCTCGCCGGTGGGGGGGCTAGGCTGATGCGCGGTTCTCTTTCGTGCGGCCGCAGTCGAGCGCGGTGGAGTGCGTTCGATCTGCGGTCCCGTCGGATCCGATCGCGGCCCGCGATACGACGACCGAAGGGAACCCGGCCATGGACGATTCCGAAGCGACGGTGCGCAAACTCCGGCGACAACAGGCGGCGCTGGCGGGATTCGGCAGTTTCGCCCTGCGGCAGAGCGATCTGTTGAAGGTCCTGACCGAAGCCGCCGAAGTGTGCGCGCACTGCATGGACGTGCCCTTCTCCAAGGTCTGCCGCTACCGTCCGGACGAAAACGATCTGCTGGTCGAAGCCGGATACGGATGGAAGAACGGCGTCATCGGCAACGTGGTGTCGCGCGCCGACGCCAGTTCGCCGCAAGGCCGGGCGTTCAGCACCGGCCGACCGTCGATCTGCCGCGATCTGCGCGCCGACGGCGAGTTCGTCCTCCCGGGATTCTACGCCGAGCACGGCGTCATCTCGACGGTCGACGTGATCATCAAGGGCAACGGCGAACCCTTCGGCGTGCTCGAAATCGACAACGACCACCAGTCCGACTACGACCAGCACGACATCGACTTTCTCACCGGTTTCGCCAACGTCATCGCCGAGGCGGTGGCGACCTCGGCGCGCACCGATCTGTTGCGCTCGACCCTCGCGGTGATGACCACGGCGGTCGACGAGAAGGACCGGTTGCTCGATCAGAAGAACGTTCTGGCGGAGGAATTGCAGCACAGGGTGCGCAACAATCTCCAGCTGATCTATGGGATGTTGTACAAACAGCTCTACGACACGCAAGACGTCGACGGCCGGCGCGGGCTGAAGGCGATCGCCCGCCGGGTCTCGACGCTGGCGCAGGTCTACGATCATCTGCTCGGCAGCGAAATGACCCGAACCACCGACTTCGGCGCCTATGTGACGTCGCTCTGTGTCAGCCTGGGGGAGATCCAGGCGACGACGGGCGGGTCGATCGCCCTGACCTGCGAAAGCGAGACGATCCTCATCGATCTCGATGCGGTGACGGCGCTGGGCCTGATCGTCACCGAGCTGGCCGCCAACAGTTTCGATCACGCCTATCCCGGCGGCCGGGGCACGATCGCGGTCGCGGTGCACGAAGTGCCGGGCGATCCGGAGACCGGGATCCTGACGGTGCGCGACGACGGCCCGGGCTTCACCGTCGATCCGGAGGGCAGACGCCACGGGCTCGGTCTGGTCCGGCGCCTGGTCGAACAGCTCGGCGGATCGGTGACCGTCGACTTCACGCCCGGAACGCTGTGGACGATCCGCTTTCCGATCCGCTCGGCGGCCGCCTGAGCGGTGCCGCCGCGGTCGCACCCGGGTCCGGCGACGCGCGACGGCGTGTCAGCCGCCGTGCGCGGCGTTCGCGCGGGCCTCGCCGTGCAGCAGTTGGAAGCCGCGGGGAAAGGGTGCGGTCGCGGTGCCGCCGGCGACCAGCGCCGTGACGATCGCGAGGCTGCGCTGAAGATCGGCGCCGTTGTAGGGTTTGGTCAGGCAGGCGTCGCCGACCGCGCCGGACTGCATGAGGAAGATCGGATTGCCGGTGGCATAGAGGATGCCGATCCGATCGAGATCGGCCCAGCGCTCGGGAATGTCGATGCCGAGCCCGCCGCCGGCGAGGCGGACGTCGATGACCGCCAAGTCCGGTTGGTGCAACCGGCCGAGGGCGGCGGCATCCTCGACGGTGCGGGCGATGCCGCACACTTCGTAACCGCCGTCGACGAGCATCTCCTCGACCATGTCGGCGATCATCAGTTCGTCTTCGACGATCAGAACTTTGAGCATCGGGAAATTTCTCGGCCCCGGGGGCCGTGCGCGGCGCATGCAGGGCGGCGACGACGGGGTGATCGGCGCCGGCGGGAAGCCTCGGTCTCACGCGAGCGACGCGACCGAGCCGGGAGCCCGGCCGGCGACGGAGCGCGTCGGCGGGGCTCGGTGCGTGGAATCTTCCTCGGCGACGCGCGCCGGATCAGGCGAGCACTTCGACGTCCAACGAGATGTCGGCCTTCAGCAGCTTGGAGACCGGGCAGCCGACCTTCGCCTTGTCGGCCAGCGCGACGACCGTCGCGCGATCGGCGCCGGGGACGCGGGCGCGCAGGATCAGGTGCACGGCGGGAATCGCCCAGCCGTCGGCGACCTTGACCAGCGACACCTCGGCGGTGGTCTCCAACAGCTCGGCGGTCAGGCCGGCTTCGCCGAGGATGCCGGACAGCGCCATGGTGAAACAGCCGGCATGGGCCGCGCCGAGCAGTTCCTCGGGGTTGGTCCCCGGCTTGCCGTCGAAGCGGGCCGCGAAACCGTACGAGGCCTCGACCAGCGCGCCGCTCTCGGTGGAGATGGCGCCCTTGCCGTCCTTGATGCCGCCGTGCCAGACGGCCTTGCCGAACTTCTTCATCGTTCACCTCACGGATTGCGTGCGGGGATCCGGCCGCACCCGGTCGGACGTCACAGACGATCGATTTCGAACTCTTCGAGCGACAAGCCGAGCGCCGACACCGCTTCCTCGAGATAGTCGGCGAGCAGGGGCGTGCCGAGCAGATAGTCGGCCTCCGACGCCGTGCGGCTCTCGCGCGCCTGGGCCATCGCCGCCGGCCATTCGGCGGCGGTGAAGTCGCCGCGCCCGAGCCAGACCAGCGCGAGCAGTTCTTCTTGCTCGTCGGTGTTGAGCCCCTTGATGGCCTCGCGCAGTTCTTCCGCGGTGCCGTTGTCGGGGGTGTCGAGGAGGATGTCGGTCTCGCCGTCGTCGCTGGCGTTGGAGCCGAGATCGCCGGGATCGGCCGGAACCTCGGCGTCGTATTCCCGCGCCTTCTCGATCAGGAACGCGAGTTTCTGGAGAGGAATGGTCAACATGCGCGTCGAACTTTCGGGTTGCCGCTGCCGCTGTCGGGGGAAACGCCGATCGAGCGGTTGGGGTTCCGTCATTTCGTCACGCCGGCGTTCGACGGCGATCGCCGGCCGCGGTCGGAGCGGCCGGCGAGGGCAGGGAGCGGATCGGGATCGGGCGGATCGGGCGATCAGCCGCCGGTGGCGTCGGTGACGCACTTCTTGGTGAAGCTGGTGCGGGCGGCGCCGAACAGCTTCTTCTCGGTGGCGGCGGCGTCGCACTTGGCGGCGGCGTCGGTCTCGCACTTCTTGGTGAAGCTGTTCAGCGCCGCGCCGGCGAGCTTCTTTTCGGTCGCCTGCGACTTGCAGGTGACGGTGGCGTCGAGGGCCTGGGCGGCGGTGCCGGCGGCGAAGATCAGGGCGAGAGCGAGGGCGAGCGACTTCATCGGCGAGGTCCTTGGGGCTTCGGCGTCGGGCATCGCGCCGTTCCAGGCACGAGAAGAGCACATCCGCCGCCGCCGCTCCAGAGGGCGCCGATCGCGCCCCGCGCGGGTCGGCGAGGGCGGGCGGCGGTCGCCGCCGGCTTGTCCGCCGGAGGGCTTTGCGCTAGCTTGCTGCTACGACGCAGCAAACAAGAAGACGTCCCATGGAAACGCTCGGCACCCCCCTCTTCGTCGGCATCGACATCGGCTCGGCCAGTGTCCGCGCCGGCCTCTACGACCCCACCGGACGGCGGCTCGCCTTCCACGTCGGGCCGATTCTGCAGTTCCGGCCGCGCGCCGGATTCGTCGAGCAGTCCTCCGCCGACATCTGGGCCAACGCCTGCGCCGCGGTGCGCGGGGCGCTGGCGGAAGCCGGCGTCGACGGCGCGCGGGTCGCGGCGATCGGCGTCGACGCCACCTGCTCCCTGGTCGCGGTCGGCGACGACGGGCCGATCTCGGTGTCGGAGGCCGGCGAGCCCGACCACGACGTGATCATGTGGATGGACCACCGGGCCGGCGACGAGACGGCGGCGATCAACGCCACCGACGACCCGGCGCTGGCCTATGTCGGCGGCGAAGTGTCGATCGAGATGGAACTGCCCAAGGTGCTGTGGCTGAAACGGCACTTCCCCGCGCGCCATGCGAAGGTGCGGCGCTATCACGACCTCGCCGACCATATCGTGTGGCGAGCGACCGGCGCCGACGTCGCCAGCGTGTGCACGCTCGGCTGCAAATGGAACTGGCTGGCCCACGAGCGCCGCTTTCCCCTGGCGATGCTGGCGGCGGTCGGGCTCGACGATCTGCCGGGCAAGGTGCCGGCGGAGGTCCTGCCGCTCGGCTCGGTCGCCGGGGGGCTCTCCGCCGCGGCAGCCGCCGAGATGGGCCTGACGCCCGGCATCGCGGTGGCCACCGGGATCATCGACGCCCATGCCGGCGGCCTCGCCCTGGTCGGCGCCACGCCGCAGGGCACGTTGGCGCTGATCGGCGGCACCTCCAACTGCCACATGGTGGTGGCCCGCGATCCGGTGATGGTGCCGGGGGTGTGGGGCCCCTATTTCGGCGCGATGCTGCCGGGCTGGTGGCTGAACGAGGGCGGTCAGAGCGCCGCCGGGGCGCTGCTCGACTGGACGATCCGCCAATCGTCGGCCTACCCCGACGTGGCCGCCCGGGCCGCGGCGGAGGATCGCAACATCCACGCCGTGCTCGGCGAGCTGGTCGCGGCGCTCGAGGCGCGCGAGCCGCGGCCGACCCGCGATCTCCACGTCCTGCCCGACCATCACGGCAATCGCTCGCCGCGCGCCGATCCGGAAGCCCGCGGCAGTCTCGTCGGCCTCACCCTGGAGGAGGGGCCGGACGCGCTGGCGCGGCTCTATCTGGCGACGATCCAGGCGCTGGCCTATGGTACCCGGCACATCCTCGAAGCGATGAACGCCGCCGGCCATCGGATCGATCGCTTGGTGATGTGCGGCGGCGGGACCAAGAATCCGCTGCTGTTGCGCGAACATGCCGACGCCGTCGGCTGCGACATCCATCTCGTCGAAGACGAGGATGCGGTGACGCTCGGCGCCGGTCTGCTGGCGGCGGTGGCCGCCGGGCATTTCCCCGACATCCCCGCGGCCGCCGCGGCGATGGTGCGCCCGGGCGCGACGATCGTCGCCGACCCGGCCGCGCGGGCCTTCCACGACGCCAAGTACCAAGTGTTCCTCGAACTCTACGACCAACAGAAGCGCTGTCGCGATCTCATGGACGAACAGTGCCGACCCAAGGGAGACTGCCGATGCTGACCCTCAAGCTTCCGCTCGAACCGGCGATTCTGACGCCTGCCGCCGACGAAGTCCTGTTCGTCACCAACGCCGATTTGCGCGAGAGCGCCAACGTCGCCTGCTGGCCGGTCGAGGCCAAGTACGAGGCCCTGCTCGCCGAGGCGCTGACCACCCACTTCGGCAAGCGGCTGGTGCGCGCCCATGCGATCAAGGCCGACAAGGGCCACGGCTTCATCTCCGGCCAGCGCGAGGGCAGCGACGTGTTCGCGGCGATCGATCCGGATGCGCCGGTGATCGTGCTGCTGACCGCCTGGCAATATTCCCATCACCTCGCGCCGAGCCTGGCGCTGCATCGCGGGCCGGTGCTGCTGCTGGCCAATTTCGACGGCACCTGGCCGGGTCTGGTCGGCATGCTGTGCATGGCCGGGACTCTGACCGGTCTCGGCAAGCCCTATGCGCGGCTGTGGTCGGAGAATTTCGACGACGCCTTCTTCCTCGACGGGCTGAAGTCGTGGCTGACCACCGGCGAGATCCGGCACGATCTCGGCCATCTCCACGACGTCGACGCCTCGCACCCGGTGATGACGTCGCCGGCGGGGCAGATCGGCGTGGCGGTCGGCCGTCACATCCTGCGCCACAAGGAAATCCTCGGCCTGTTCGACAGCTACTGCATGGGCATGATGAACGGCGTGTTCCCGCAGAAGGCGCTGGCCGAGATCGGCATGCCGCTGGAGAGCCTGTCGCAGTCCGATCTGCTGGTCGAGATGGCCAAGGTGCCGACGGCGCTGCGCGAGGAGTGCCTCGCCTGGTACGAGGCGCGCGGCATGAAGTTCCAGTTCGGTACCGACGAGGCGACCGAATTGACCCGAGCGCAGGTGCTCGAGCAATGCGCGATGATGATCGCCATGGCCCGCTTCACCGAGCGCTACGGCCTGTCCTGCGTCGGCGTGCAGTATCAGCAGGGCCTGGCGCGCGCCTGCGCGGCCTCCGACTTCGCGGAAGGGGCGATCGGCAATGCCGAACGCTTCCCGATCCCCAACGAGGCCGGGGCGATCATCCGCCCGGGCAAGCCGATCCCTTGCGCCAACGAAGTCGACATGGGTACGGCGATCCCGCAGACCATGCTGTTCCGTCTGCTCGACGGGCTCGGCCTGCCGTCGGAGACGACGCTGCACGACATCCGCTGGGGCAGCGTGTTCGAAGGGCGGTTCTACTGGGATCTGGAGATCTCCGGCTCGGTGCCCTTCGCGCATCTCAAGGGCGGCATCGCCGGGGCGACCGGCTACCGGCAGCCGCCGATGTACTTCCCCAAGGGCGGCTCGACCATCGCCGGCCAGGGCAAGCAGGGCCGCCTGATCTGGGCGCGGGCCCATTACGAGGGTACGTCGGTGGTGCTCCACGTCGGCACCGGCCATGCGGTCGAACTGCCGACCCAGGAGTTCGATCGTCGCCACAATGCCACCAGCCCGCAGTGGCCGCTGCTCAACGCCGAGCTCGACGGCTTGTCGCGCGACGCGCTGATGGCCGGCCACCAGTCCAACCACATCTCGATCGCCTATGTCGACGAAGCCCATCTCGCCGACGTGGTGCGGGCCTTCGTGGCCCAGGCGATCACCCAGAACATCGCGGTCAAGGTGGCGGGCGACGCCTTCGCCTTGCTGTGACCCCGACCGCCCGCCGTCACCGCGAGCGTCGGTGACGAGACGAAGGCGACGGGCGGCGGCGTCTCCCCTGAGGACGCCGCCGTTCCCCATTCCACGCGGGTCGGCGTCGCCGTCGGGCGACCGCCGCCCGGGCGCCGAGGCGCGAGACGTGACCGAACCCGAAACCCCCGCCGCTGACGATCCCAAGACGATCGACCAGATCGCCGCCGTCCTCGGTCTGTCGCGCACCACCGTCCGCGCGGTGGTCGGTGGGCAGGCCGAACGCTACCGGATCAAGGCCGAGACCTGCGCCCGGGTCGAGGCCTATGTCGCCGAACACGGCGTGGCGGTGAACCACACCGCCCGCAGCCTCAAGCTCAAGCGCAGCGAGGCGGTGGGCCTGGTGGTCCCCGATCTCGCCAATGCCTTCTTCGCGCGGCTGACCGCCGAACTCGAGGAGCGCTGCAGCGGCCAGCGTCTGGTGTTGCTGACGGCGTCGTCGCAGGAGGATCCCGACCGCGAGGCGCGGGCGATCGAAGGGCTGACGGCACGCGGCGTCGACGGGCTGGTGATCGCCTCGTGCCGGCCGGCCGATGCCTTCCGGCCGTTGCGCCGGCGCGGCGGCTGCGCGGTGGTGATGGTCGACCGGGCCTTTCCCGGAACGCCGTTTCCGGCGGTGGTCGGCGACAACGAACAGGCGGCGCGGCGGCTGACCGCCGAATTGCTGCGGGTCGGCGACGGGCGGGTCGATTTTCTCCACGCCTCGGCCGGGCTGCCGAGCATCCAGGCCCGACTGGAGGGCTTCGCCGCGGCCCATGCGAGCGCCGGCATCGGCAATCTCGCCGGGCGTCTGCACCGCATCGAGGTCGACGACGTTGCAGCCGCGGCGCGCGCCATGGCCGGACTGATCACTGCGCGCGGGCGGGTGCCGGAGGTGTTCATGTGCTCGTCGCTGCTGGTGCTCGAAGGGGCGCTGCAGGCGATCGTCGCCTTCGCCGGGCGCCTGCCCAAGGGGGTGGTGATCGGCACCTTCGACCACCACCCGCTGCTCGACGTGGTGCCCAACCGCATCCTGTCGGTGCGCCAGGACGAACGCGGCATCGCCGAACGGGCGTTCCGCTGCCTGATCGAGCAGATGGAGGGCGCGCCGGCCCTGCCCGAACGCCATGTCGTGCCGGGCTGGCTGACCGATCACCGGGTCGAGGGCCCGGCCCGCTGAGGGCGGCGTCAGGCGACGATCGGGCCGCAGCTTTCGCCGAGCATCAGGGCGGGCTGGAACACCACGTTGCGCGGCGGCGGATCGTTGCCGCGATCGATGCGATCGACCAGCAGGCGCAGCGCCTCGTTGGTCATTTCGGTGATCGGGTGTTCGGTGCGGGTCAGGCGCGGCTGCAGACCACCGATGCCGCTGATCGTGTCGGTCGAGGCGATCGAGATGTCGCGCGGGCACTCCAGGCCGAGGTCGGCGAGCACCCGCATCACGCCCAACGCCATGACGCCGTTGGCGACGTAGAGGGCGGTCGGCCGATCGGGCCGCTCCAGGATCTCGCGGGCGACCGAATAGGCCACTTCCTCGCGGAATTCGCCGGAGCGCACGTGTTCGGGGGCCGGCGTCAGGCCGCGGGCCTGCATCGCCTGGATCATGCCGTCGAAGCGGCCGCGGCCGGTGGTCAGGTGGAGCGGGCCGGTGATCGTGCCGACGCGGCGATGGCCGAGATCGAGCAGGTAGTTGGTGACCAGCCGGCCGGCGGCGACGTTGTCGATGGTCACGGTGTCGGCGCGCTTGTCGTCGACCGAACGGCCGAACAGCACCATCGGCATGGCCTTGCCGTCGAAGTCGCGCTGATCGCGATGGGTGGCGGGGCCGACCGGCACCATCACCACGCCGTCGCAGGACAGCGCGCGGATGCGGGTGAGGATGCGGCGCTCGTTCTCCGGCTTCTCGTCGGAATTGTACACCACCAGCGAATAGCCCCAGGCGGCGACCGCGGCCTCCGCGGCCCAGACGACGCGGGCGAAGAACGGGTTGGCGAGATCGGACACCACCAGCGCGATCAGCTGGCTGCGCCCGTGTTTGAGACTGCGGGCGGCCTGCGACGGCGTGTAGTGGAGCTCGCGCACCGCGGCGAGCACCCGCTCGCGCAACTGCGGGCTGACGAAGGCCGTGTCGTTGATCACCGCCGACACCGTCGCGGTCGAAACGCCGGCCTGCCGAGCTACGTCCCTGATCGTTGCCACCCAACACCCATCTAAACGGTTCGCTATGGTCGGCCCCGTGCCGCCATCACATTTTGCCGAGGTTCTGCGGAATTGCAAAGAATTTTCTTGCCTGAGACCGCTTGTTCGCTAAAATCGCCGAAACGGTAAGGCGATGTTCGCTGAACAAGACCGGCCGATCGACCGCGCTCCAGACGCGGACCCAAGGGAGAGAACCGATGACTCGTCACCTGCTCGCAATCCTGCTCGCCGGCGTCGCGACCGCTGCCGCACCGGCCTTCGCGGCCGAAGCGCCGTTGCTCGGAATCGTGTCGATCGCCGCCACCGAGGCCAACAACGTCCGCTACATCACCGGCGCCACCGCGGCCGCCAAGGAAGAGGGCTGGACGGTCTCGGTGATCGATGCGGCCGGCAACGCCGATCAGGCCAATGCGGCGATCCAGAACTTCGCCGGACGCGGCGCCGGGGCGATCATCGACATGGTGTTCCCCTATTCGTCGATCGGCGCCGGCCTCGCCTCGGCCAAGGCCGCCGGCATCCCGGTGGTGACCTGGGGCGGCGGCATCGGCGGCACGGTGGCGGCGACCAACGGCTCGGGCGCGCCGATCGCCCAGCCGGTGCTCGACAAGATGGCCGCCGATCTCGGCGGCAAGGGCGCGGTGCTGGCGCTGACCTATCGCACCGGCGAGGTCTGCCGCAACCGCGAGGTGCTGATGGACCAGATCATGGCCAAGAGCGCCGGCGTCGCGGTGACCAAGAACGAAGTGCGCATCCCCGGCTACTTCGAGGACGGCGCCCAATACGCCAATGCCTGGCTCGCCTGCCATCCGGCCGGCGAAGGCAATCTGGCGATCTGGGGCTGCTGGGACGATCCGGCGATCGGCGCGATCGGTTCGCTGCGTCAGCAGGGCCGCACCGACGTCAAGGTCTACGGCGTCAACGGCAATGCCCAGGCGATCGAGAACGTCAAGAACGGCCACATGACCGCGACCGCCTGGGAGGACAGCTACACCGAAGGCTACCAGATGGTGAAGCTGCTCAAGGAGATCAAAGCCGCCGGCAGCGCCTGGGCGCCCAAGGCGGCGGAAGTCCCCGCGGTGCTGATCACCAAGGACAACGTCGCCGAGTTCCTGACCAAGCACCCCGAGGCAGTCGGCAAGTGAGACCGCGGGACCTGCCCTCGCCGGAGCCCGCGGTGGTGCGTTCACCCGCCGCGCCGTTCCTGATCGCCGAAGGTGTCGCCAAGGCCTTCGGCGGGGCGCAGGCGCTGAGCGACGTGTCGCTGGCGATGGCGCCGGGCGAGGTCCACGGACTGGTCGGCGCCAACGGCGCCGGCAAATCGACGCTGATCCGCATTCTGGCCGGGCTCGTCACCCCCGACCGCGGTCGCATCCGGCTCGACGGCGAGGACATCACGGTGTCCTCGCCGCAGCACGCCACCGCCCTCGGCATGAGCTTCATCCACCAGGAACTGGCCTTCATTCCCGGCATGACGGTGCTCCAGAACATCATGCTGGGGGTGCCGAAGGCGACGCGCTTCGGCATGATCGACTGGGGCAGAATCGCCCGCGAGGTCGAGCCGGTGGCCCGCCGGGTCGGCATCACCGCGCCCCTGTCGAGCAACGTCAAGGGCCTGTCGACCGCCGAGAACTGGCTGATCAACATCTGCCGGGCGCTGGTGCGCAAGGCCCGGCTGATCGTCATGGACGAGCCGACCGCCTCGCTGTCGGCGAGCGAGAGCCGCAAGCTGTTCGCCATCGTCGAGGACCTCGCCCGCTCCGGCGTGGCGGTGCTCTACGTCTCCCATCGCCTCGACGAGATCCTGCGGCTGTGCGACCGGGTCACGGTGTTCCGCGACGGTCGCTCGGTCGCGGGTTTCGCGCGGGCCGAACTCAGTCACGCCGGGCTGGTCGAAGCGATCGTCGGCGGCGCGGTGCGGCGCACCACCAAGCCGGCCGAACCGCCGCCGCAAGGCGTCGTGGCGCTGAAGGTCTCGAATCTGGCGCGCCGGCCCAAGGTCGAGGGCGTGTCCTTCGACCTCCATCACGGCGAGGTGCTGGGCATCGGCGGCCTGGTCGGGGCGGGCCGCAGCGAACTCGCCCGGCTGATCTACGGCGCCGATGCGCCCGACACCGGGACCATGGAACTCGACGGGGCGCCCTACGCCCCGCACCGGCCGGCCGATGCGGTCGCCGCCGGGCTCGGGCTGGTGCCGGAGGAGCGGCGCGCCGACGGTCTGGTGCTGACCAAGAGCGTCGCCTTCAATCTGACGATTCCCAACCTCGCCAAAATCGTCCATTCGCCGCTGCTGCCGCTGATCGACGACCGCCGCCGCAGTGCGCTCGCCGAACAGACGGTCCGCGATCTGGCGATCAAGACCACCGGCATCGAGGCGCCGGTCGGGCGGCTGTCGGGCGGCAACCAGCAGAAGGTGGTGATCGGCCGCTGGCTGATCCGCGCGCCCAAGGTGCTGATCCTCGACGAACCGACCCGCGGCGTCGACATCGGCGCCCGCGGCGAGATCCATCGGCTGATCCGCGATCTCGCCGCCGAGGGCGTCGCGGTGTTGGTGATCTCGTCGGAGCCCGACGAACAACCCGATCTCTGCGACCGCGTGCTGGTGATGGTCGAAGGCCGGATCGTGCGCGAACTGAAGGGCGCGGAGTTGACGCGCCAAGCCATCATCGAGGCGAGCTATGCCCGGGCCGCCGCCGCCGAGGAGACGCCGTCATGACCGCCCCCGCCGCCCGCCGCCGCCTGAGCCCCCGTGCCAAGGCGGCGCTCGGCATCTTCGCCCGCTACGCCACGATCGTCGGTCTGGTGGCGATGATCGTCGCCTTCTCGCTGGTGTCGCCGCGCGCCTTCCCGACGCTGAACAACTTCACCAACGTGCTCAATCAGGCGTCGCTGACGATGATCATCGCCGCCGGTCTGACGCTGGCGGTGATCGTCGGCGAGCTCGATCTGTCGATCGGTTTCGCCGCCAGCCTGCACGGCATCCTGGTCACCGGCCTGATCGTCTCCAACCAGCTGCCGATCCCGGTGGCGGTGGCGATCGTGCTGGTCGCCGGCGCGGTGATCGGCCTGATCAACGGGCTGATCGTCACCAAGATCAAGGTCAATTCGGTGATCGCCACCCTCGGGGTCGGCACCATCCTGACCGGCCTGGCCTTCGCCTATTCGGCCGGCGTGCCGATCGTCTCGGGCGTGCCCGAGGACTTCCTGCAGCTGTCGCTCGGCCGCTGGCTGTTCGGCATCCCCAACAACATCCTGATCATGGTGGTGGTGCTCGGCGGCCTGTGGACGCTGGTCGAGCGCACGGCGATCGGCCAGGAGATCCAGGCGGTCGGCGGCAATCCCTCCGCGGCGCGGCTGGCCGGCATCGACACCGACCGGATCAAGATCCTCGGCTTCGTGATCTCGGGTGTCTGTGCGGCGCTGACCGGCATTCTTTTGGCCTCGCGGCTCGGATCGGGCACCGCCAGCGCCGCCGACGGCTATCTGCTGACCGCCTTCGCGGCGGTGTTCCTCGGCTCGGCGACGCTGCGCGACGGCGAATTTCACGTGCTGGGCACCCTGATCGGCGCCCTGATCATCGCCTTCGGCTTCAACGGCCTCAACATCTTCGGCGCACCGACCTTCTCGCAATACGTCCTGCAGGGGGCCATCCTGATCGTCGCCGTCGGCCTGTCGAGCCTGGGGCGGTCGATTTCCGAGAGCTGAGGAGAGAAGGTCATGTCGGCCGTGTCCGATTGGGAAGTCCACGTCATCGAATACGCCCGCTCGAAGGATCAGCCGTGGGCCAGCCTGATCCAGGGGGCGCTCGGCGACGGGGCGATCGACCTGCCGTTCTCCTTCGTGCTGGCGCGCCGCCCCGGCTCGGTGGCGCTGGTCGACTGCGGCTTCATGCGCGAGGGTCAGGGCGAGGTGATGCGCGCCAAGTTCGGGATCCCGGAGTGGATCTCGCCGCTCCGGATGCTCGCCGAGCTCGGCGTCGCGCCCGACGACGTCACCGACATCGTGGTCAGCCACGCCCATTTCGACCACATGGGCTCGCTCGGCAAGTTCCCCAAGGCCCGCATCCACGTCCAGAAGCGCGAGATCCTGAGCTGGTACGAATTGCTCGCGCTGCCGGCGCGGTTCGGGGCGCTCACCGAGATCATCAATCCCGACGATCTGCGCCGGGCCTTCGACGCCTCGATCGAGCATCGGTTGAACCTCGTCGACGGCGACGTCGACGATCTGCTGCCCGGCCTCGACGTGCGCTTCGGCCCGGGCCACACCCCCGGCCAGCAGTTCGCGGTGATCGGCACGGCGCGCGGCCGGCTGGTGGTGTCTGGCGACTGCGTCTATGCCAAGCGCAATCTGTGCGGCCACGCTCACGACGGCGTCTATGTGCCGCTGTCCAACGCGGTCGGCAGCGCCTGGGATCAGCTCCTGACCATGGAACGGATCGACAAGGAGCTCGGCGGCGATCTCTCCCGGCTGATCATCCTGCACGACGGCGAGCGCTGGCCGGGCCTGCCGGTGGTCGCCGAGATCGACGGCTTCCGCATCGTGCGCGCCGCCTGATCCGCCGCCGCCACACCCGACGGCGCAATGCCGATTGTTCCCGGCGGCCGAGGTGCTATCGTCCCGCCGAAGCCGGAGCATGTTCCGATCGGGCCGCTCCGGCCCGATCGACGAGAACCTGCTCCAACGACCGACCGGACCGGATTTCGAGCCGGGGGAACCGGCTCGGAATGCGGGCCAGTGCGGGAGAGACGCGATGTTCCGGTGGGGGATTCTGTCGACGGCCAAGATCGGCCGCGAACTGGTGATTCCGGCGATTCAGGATTCCGACAACGGCATCGTCGCGGCGATCGCCAGCCGAGATGCGGCGCGCGCCGGCGAAGTCGCGGCGCGATTCGGCATTCCCAAAGCCTTCGGCTCCTACGAGGAGATGCTGGCTTCGGACACCATCGACGGGGTCTACATCCCGCTGCCGACCTCGCAGCACATCGAATGGTCGATCAAGGCGGCGGACGCCGGCAAGCACGTGCTGTGCGAGAAGCCGATCGCGCTCCATGCGTCGGAGATCGCGCCCCTGATCGCGGCGCGCGACCGCAACCGGGTGCTGGTCTCGGAAGCCTTCATGGTGACCTATTCGCCGGTGTGGCTGAAGGTGCGCGAATTGCTCGCCGCCGGGGCGATCGGCACATTGCGGCAGGTCCAGGGGGCATTCGCCTATTACAACCGCGATCCCGCCAACATGCGCAACCAGCCGGGCCTGGGCGGCGGCGGGCTGCCCGACATCGGCGTCTATCCGACGGTGACCACACGCTTCGCCACCGGCGCCGAGCCTTTGCGCGTCCAGGCGACCGTCGAGCGGGACCCGATCTTCGGGACCGACGTCTATGCCAGCATCCGCGCCGACTTCGGCACCTTCGAGCTGAGCTTCTACATCGCGACCCAGTTGGCGGCGCGCCAGCTGATGGTGTTCCACGGCGACGAGGGCTTCATCGAGGTCAAGTCGCCGTTCAACGCCAACCGCTGGGGCGCGGAAGAACTCGAATTGACCAGTCGCGGTCACGAATCCTCGACGATCTTCCGCTATCCCGACAATCGCCAGTATCGACGGGAGGTCGAGGCCTTCGTCACCGCGGCGCGCGGCGGCGCGGCCGAGGTCTTCTCGCTGGAGAGTTCGGTCGCCAACCAGAAACTGATCGATGCCGTCTATCGCGCCGGCACCCACGCGACCTGGGAACCGGTCTGATCCGCCGCCGAACGCCGTGCCGCCGCTCGACGCCGCGGCGCACGGCGACGCCCCCGCCCGCCCTCGGCCGATCGTCGCCGGCGGTGGTCGGATCAGCCCAACGAAGGTCGCCATGATCCGCCTGTCCTCCCGCTTCCACGCCCGCGTCACCCGCCACGACACGCCGGTCGGCCTGTCCAACCTGTTCTTCGGCGACGGCGAGTTCCGGGTGCCGATCGTCCCCGAACCGATCGGCACCGGGGTGACCCTGGAGATCGACGCGCGCGACGTCTCGGTGGCGCTGTCGCGGCCGATGGACGTGTCGATCACCAACCGCTTTCCGGGGACGATCGTCGAGATCGAGCATCTCGAGGCGCCCTATGCGCGGGTAACCTTCGATCTCGGCAGCAATCGGCTGCACGCGCTGGTCACCTGGGAATCGGTCGAGCGGCTGGCGCTGGAGCCGGGGCTCCGGGCCTGGGCGATGATCAAGTCGGTGGCGATTTCGGCTTCGACGATCGCCGAGGACCCGGTGGATTCGCCGCCGCCGCCGGCGCCGCGGGCCTGGCCGCGGGGACGAAGCCCGGATCGGCCGAAGCGCTGAGTTCGGCGAGCGCGGCGGCTGCCGCCTGACGGGACCGCCGTTCGATCGAGCGATAGAGCGCGACCAGGCGTTCGCCGAAGGGCGTCACCTCGGCGCCGGCGCCGCGCCGGCCGGGGAAGGTCGCGACCACCCGGGCCTCGAAGGTGCGGTTGAGGGCGTCGACCATCAGCCAGGTCTTGCGATAGGAGTGGCCGCACAGGCGGCTGGCGCCGAGGATCGAGCGGGTGGCGCGGATCGTCTCGATCAGCACGACGTCGTCGGCGTCGAATCGGCCGCCGTTGGGCAAGCCGACCGCCACGCTGAGCCCGGCTCCGGCCGGCAGGTCGTCGTCACGGTCGCTCATCATGCCCCCGTCTGCTGATCCCTCGACGACATAGCACGAGTGCCGCCGCCCCGCATCGAGGTCCGTCAGCGGCCGCGGTCGGTCCGCGCGACGGCGGCGTGGAGATCGGCAAAGCCGTGGGCGCGGTGGTGGACCGCATAGGCCGGATCCCATTCGCCGAGCGGCGCCAGGATCCAGTCCCAGTCCTCGTCGGCGGGCGGCAAGGTGACGCCCTCGAGCAGCGGTCGGCGCTCCAGCACGGTGCCGTCGGCGGCGATGTCGAGCCCGTCGGAATCGGTGAGCAGGCAGACGCGCGCCGAGAATCGCCGCAGGGCGTCGAGATGGCCGGCGACGATGCGATGGCCGAGATCGGGAAAGCGGATGCGGGCGAGGCCGCCGCCGGCCTGGACGCGCTCGACCGGCTGCAGCGGCAGCTGGCTGAGGCAATTGGCCGAGATCACCAGATCGACGGTCGGGTCTTCGCGGAAACGGCGCAGCGGATCGGCGAGGCCGGTGGCCCGGCCGAGCAGCAGATCGGTGGTGCCGGTGATGTCGAGCGACACCAGCTCGACGTTGCGGTGGCGCCGCGCCGCCAGACGCGCCGGCCACAGGTGGACGACGTCGACCAGCAGGACGCGCTCGAAGGCGGCGGAAAGCGCGGCGAGCGGCACGTCGCGGACCAGGCCGGAGCCGAGCACCACGCAGGTGCGTCGCCGCGGCAGATCGGCGAAGGCCCGCAGCACCACGGCGTGGCAGCGTGCCTCGTGCGGCGCCCAGGCGCTGCGGCAACGTCGGGCCCGCGACCACAGCGACACGGCGGCGGTGAGATGACCGGTGCGGCGGGCGTCGAGCGTGGCCGGGGTGAACAGCCACGTGAGGATCTCGGCGATCACTAAGGGGGCCTCCGGCGAATCGATCTCGGACCCCGAGACTAGAGCGGAACCGGTCGCGGCGCCCCGAAGATCGGCGATTCGCGGTCACGCCGGGCCACTCGGCCCGGCGTTTCGTCGAATTCCGGGCTGCGCCCTCTGTCGGGGCGACGGGATCGATCCCATGTGATATGGCCTGACGCCGCCGCCAGCGGCCGTCGATCCGGAGTGTCCATGCCGTCGAACCCGATCACCCCCGTCCTTCCGCCCGCCAAGCCCACCGCCGGCCATCGCTGGGTCAAGCTGGTGCTGGAACTGGGACCGCTCGCGGTGTTCTTCGCGGTCAATGCGGCGACCAGCAAGACCCACGGCCTCTATCCGGCGACCGCCGCCTTCATGGTGGCGACGGCGGTGGCGCTGATCGCCTCGTGGCTGCTGCTGCGGCGGGTGCCGATCATGCCGCTGGTGTCGGGCGCGGTGGTGCTGGTGTTCGGATCGCTGACCCTGATCCTGCAGGACGAGCTGTTCATCAAGCTGAAGCCGACCATCGTCAATTCGCTGTTCGGCACGGTGCTGATCGGCGGCTTGTTCTTCGGCCGGTCGCTTCTCGGGGTGGTGTTCGATTCGGTGTTCGATCTCGATGCCGCCGGCTGGCGCTCGCTCACCCTGCGCTGGGGCCTGTTCTTCTTCGTCCTGGCGGGGATCAATGAAGTGGTCTGGCGCAACTTCTCGACCGATACCTGGGTGTGGTTCAAGGTCTTCGGCATCATGCCGATCACCTTCGTCTTCGCGCTGGCCCAGATCCCGCTGATCCAGCGCCACGCCATCGAGCCGGTCGGCGACGGCGACGTCTGATCGATCAACCGCGCGACAGCACCAGCCGCAGGGCGAAGGCCGAGAACAGGCCGGCGACCGCGAGGTCGAGGCTCCGCCGGAGCCGTCGCGACCGGCGGAAGGCGCCGGCGACCCGATCGGCGGCGAAGATCAGCCCGACGCAGATCGGCGCGCCGATCACCCCGTAGAGCCCGCCGAGGATCGCCAGGGTGCGCGCGGCGTGGGCGTCGCCGGGATCGACGAACTGCGGCAGGAAGGTCACGAAGAACAGCACGATCTTGGGGTTGAAGATGTTGACCCCGAGGCCGGCGAGAAACGCCCGGGCGAGGGATTCGGGGGCGCGCGCCTCGTCGCGGGTCTCGAACAGCGCGCCGTGGCGCAGGGTCTGGATCGCCAGAACCACCAACCAGCCGGCGCCGGCGATCTTCAGCACCGTGAAGGCCAGCGGCGAGGCGGCGAGCAGCGCCGACAGGCCGATCGCCGCGAGCGCAGTGTGGACATAGAGGCCGGCGGTGGTGCCGGCCAGCGCCGCCAGCCCGGCGCCGCGCCCCGTCGAGAGGGTCCGCCCGAGGAACAGCGCCATGTCGGGGCCGGGAGTCAGCACCAGCAGGATCACCGCGACGGCATAGGCGGCGACGATCGAGGCGGCGGGCAGGGCGGCGATCATGGGGTCTCTCCGGTCGGGGCGACGGTGCGGCGGCAAAGGCGGCCGTGAACCGCCCAATCGAGGGCCTGATCGAGGCGATCGGCGCCCCAGAACATCTCGCCGTCGGCGGTGACGAAGCTCGGCGCCCCGAACAGGCCGCACGTCCCGGCCTCGTCGCCGGCGGCCCGCAGCCGGGCCTTGATCTCCGGCGACGCCGCACGGGCGAAGCATGCCTCGGGATCGAGCCCGACGTCGGCGAGCAGATCGGCCAGCACCGTGCGATCGGCGATGTCGCGGCCCGCGCCGAATTCGGCCTCGAAGACGGCCCGGGCGAAGGGCGCGACGGCGCCGGATTCGTCGGCGACCAAGGCGAGGCGGGCGGCGAGGAGGCCGTTGCGCGGAAAACCCTCGATCCGCACGAAGGGCAGGCCGAGGGCGGCGCATTGGCGCTCGACGTCGCGCCACATCGCCCCCCCCTTGGCGGGTTGGGTGACGAAGGGCGAGGTGGTCCAGCCCTGGGCGGCGAAGATCGGTCCGAGCAGGAACGGCCGCCAGATCACCGCGACCCCGGCGGCGGCCGCCGCCGTCTCGATCCGCGCCGCCGCCAGTCGCGAATAGGTCGAAGCGAAGTCGAACCAGAATTCCACGGTGGGCATCGGCGGCGGGTCCTCGGCGGTCGGTCGCCGCGATCCTAGCGCAGCGGCGCCGTCGCGGCGAGCGCCGGCGACTTGGCGAGACGGGGTCCGCGGGGCTAGATGAGGCACCGAACTCCCGGAGCCGTCATGGACCTCGTGCCTCTGCCCTCGCTGCCGCCGCCCCGCCCGCTCGACCATCTGGCGACCCTCCGCGACCTCGTCCGCCGCTGGCCGATCGCCGCGGCGGCGACGGTGACGGCGCTGGTGTCGGCGCTGTTCCTGGCGCTGCCGGAGATCGATCGGACGGTCGCGACGATCTTTCATGTCGCCGGCCGCGGCTTTCCGGCGGAGCGAATGATCGGGCTGATCGGCCTGCGCGAGGCCGGGATGGCGCTGACGCGCTGGGTGATCGTCGGCTTGGTGCTGGCGGTGCTCGCCAAGATGATCGCGCCGATGCTCGCCCGGGCGATCCCGACGCGGCCGCTGGCCTTCCTGGTGGCGAGCCTGACGCTCGGGCCGGGCCTGCTGGTCAACGTCCTGCTCAAGGGCTATTGGGGCCGGCCGCGGCCGCGCGAGATCGTCGACTTCGGCGGCGCCTTCGATTTCGTCCCGGCCTGGGTGCCGGGGGGGGCGTGCGGCGGCAATTGCTCGTTCCCCTCGGGCGAGGCATCGAGCGCCGCCTGGCTCTTGGCGCTGGTGTTCGTGGTGCCGCCGGCGTGGCGGGCGCGCACCGCCGCGGCGGTGATGGTTTGGACGCTCGCCATCTCGCTCAACCGCATGGCTTTCGGGGCGCATTTCCTCTCCGACGTGACGATCGGCTGGGGATTGGTCACCATCGTCACCCTGATCGCCCGCGAAGCGATCCTGGTGCGGGCGCCGGACGCCGCCTTCGCGGCGATCGATCGGGTCCTGGCGGCGATCGGGGCGAGGCTGGTCGATCGGGCGGGCCGCGGCGCGTCTGCGCCTCCGGTGAAACCCTGAGTTCTGCGCCTTTCGTCGCCCCGCGGACTTGACTTCGCCGGCCCTTTCGGGCTTTTCGAGGAGGCCTCGTCGAAGCGGGGCGCCGAAGGTTCGAGAATCGGGTCCGTCATGTCGCTCGTCATCACGACGAAAACCACGACCAAGACGACGACGGCGACGAAAGTCGCCGCCTGAATGCCTGCTCTCGACCCCCGCATGCCCTCTCCCGGCGGGTGACGAGGGCGAGCGGAGGACCCGCGGAACCCTTCTTCGAACCCTCTCGAAAAAGAAACCGGGTCCTCCTCCGACAAGCGGGGGAGACGATCAATTTCGAGGATTTCGAGACATGGGCTACAAGGTCGCAATCGTCGGTGCCACCGGCAACGTCGGGCGGGAGATGCTGGACATCCTCGCCGAGCGCGGATTTCCGGTGAGTGAGGTCGTGGCGCTGGCCTCGGCGCGCTCGCTGGGCACGGAAGTGTCGTTCGGCGACCGGACGCTGAAGACCAAGGTGCTCGATCACTTCGACTTCTCCGACGTCGACATCTGCCTGATGTCGGCCGGCGGCACGGTCTCGAAGGAATGGTCGCCGAAGATCGCCGCCCAGGGCTGCGTGGTGATCGACAATTCCTCGGCGTGGCGCTACGACGCCGAAGTGCCGCTGATCGTTCCGGAAGTCAACGCCGACGCGATCGTCGGTTTCCGCAAGAAGAACATCATCGCCAATCCCAACTGCTCGACCGCTCAGCTGGTGGTGGCCCTCAAGCCGCTGCACGACGAGTACAAGATCAAGCGCGTCGTCGTCTCGACCTATCAGTCGGTGTCGGGTGCCGGCAAGGAAGCGATGGACGAATTGTTCACGCAGACCCGCGCGGTGTTCGTGACCGATCCGGTCGAAGCCAAGAAGTTCCCCAAGCGCATCGCCTTCAACCTCATTCCTCAGATCGACGTCTTCATGGAAGACGGCTTCACCAAGGAAGAGTGGAAGATGATGGCCGAGACCAAGAAGATTCTCGACCCCAAGATCAAGCTGACCGCGACCTGTGTGCGCGTGCCGGTGTTCATCGCCCATTCGGAATCGGTCAACGTCGAGTTCGAATTGCCGGTCAACGCCGACGAGGCGCGCGACATCCTGCGCGAGGCGCCGGGCTGTCTGGTGATCGACAAGCACGAGCCGGGTGGTTACATCACGCCCTACGAGGCGGCCGGCGAGGACGCGACCTACATCAGCCGCATCCGCGAGGACACCACGGTCGAGAACGGGCTGGCCTTCTGGTGCGTCGCCGACAACCTGCGCAAGGGCGCGGCGCTCAATGCCGTGCAGATCGCCGAAGTGCTGGTCAACCGCAAGCTGATCACGCCCAAGGCGTCGAAGGCCGCGTGAAATTGGAATTTCACGGAAACCAGAAGCCGGGGCATCTGCCCCGGCTTTTTTGTTGTATAGTTTGGATACCTTATCCGCTTAGGTCCTGTTGACGAATAGGATTCCCCTTCGGGTCCAGGAATGATTCAACGTCGCTTTCGGAGGGCGGCGGCGTTGATTCGAGACCTGATGAGCGACGAGGAATGGGCGTTCTTCGAACCCTTCGTGACGAGACGTGGCCCGCACAGCGGCCGGCGACCTCAGGGCCATCGGCGTGTCCTCGACGGCGTCTTCTGGATCGCCCGCACCGGCGCCCAGTGGCGCGATTTGCCCGAATTCTTCGGCAA
>NZ_SJFN01000025.1 GCF_004328075.1 Siculibacillus lacustris
CGGCGGCGAGCGTCCGCTCGCCCGTGGCCCGGCGGCGGCGCCCGAGGGCCGTGGCCCCCGTTCGGAGCGCCCGCGCAGCGAGCGCCCCGACGGTCGCCGCCCCGACCGCGCCCCGCGCCGCGACGCCTGAGCGCATCGCGGTTAGAACGGCCGAGACAACAAGAAGCCCCGGAGCGATCCGGGGCTTTTTGTTTGGCCGGGGCCTTCGGCGAGGGGACGGCGAGCGCCGGGTAGGCTCGGCGGATTGCGGCCGCGTTCGCCGTCGGCCTCCCTCCACGCGGTCGGAGGCGACGGGTCGGGCGCGGCCGCGCGCCGTCTGCCCCCCCGGAACGCCCCTCCGTCGTCGTCCTCTCCCTCGGGGGAGGGAACGATGAGGCACGCGTCTTCGGATCGGCACCGCCTCTCGAAATTCGAAGGCCCTGGCCACAGGGTTCCCTCCCCCTCGAGGGGGAGGGACAGGGAGGGGGGGCCGCGGCGCCTCCGCCGTGCGAATCACAGCGAGGTGGCAACGGGTTGGTCCTTCCCGTCCCCCTCTCCGTCTCTCCCCCTCGAGGGAGGAGAGGGCGCTGGGGAGGTCGCCTTCGTCCGACGACGGATCACCATTCCGTCGTCGTTCCCTCCCCCTGGAGGGGGAAGGAGCGCCGGGGAGATCCCCATCTAAAATGCCAGTTCAGATGCTGCGGTCGTCGTCCCCTCCCCCCCCCTCGAGGGGAGGGACAGGGAGCGGGGGCTCGGCGCATCCCCACGCGGGAGCCTGCGGCGCCCCCCACCGGGCGGGCCGAGCATGTCCCCTCACCCGGCGCCCACCCTTGCTCAGCGGAAGCTCGGCAGCCGCGCGCCCCAGATCACCGGACCGCTCGGCGGCGCGAAGGGACCGGTCCCGGCCACCGCCCCGGCGCCGCGCGGCTTGGCGACGATCAGGCACCAATAGATCTGGCCGCGCTTGGTCGGGCTCGGCACCGAGGCGATGCCCATCACCGTCATGTCCGGATCCTTCATGCCGCGGTCGTGCGGCGGCGACTTCTTCCAGCCGGCGATGGTCTGTTCGATGGTGCGATAGCCGAGGCCGAGATTCTCCCCGGCGGTGGCATAAGCATAACCGGCCGCATGCAGCCGCTTCTCGAGCCCCCCCCACGGCTCCAGGTCATGGGTGAATTGGCCGGCTTCGGCGAGTTTGCGGGCATAGTCGGCGGCGACGCGGACGAGATCCGGATCGACCGTCAGCGGACCGGCACCGCTCGTCGCGCGATAGTCGTTGAGCAGACGCGCCGCCTTGGCCGGATCGACCGGCACATAGGCGACGTCGTCGATCTCTTCGACGAAGGCCGGCCCGCGCGCGCAGGCCGCGGCAAGCGCCGCGACGCCGAGCGCCAGCAGCCCGCGCCGCGTCGCCCGCGCCGAAGGAAGCGCCCGGCCGCCGGCGCCGGGCCTCGCCCCCTGCCCCGCTTCGCCACGCCCGTCCGGCGACGGCCGACCGCCGCCCGTCGCGTGGGGGCCGGGCATGGCGGGACGGCGGCGGGTGGGCGGCGTGAGGATCATGGGACGTCGGGCTCCGGATCGGGGAATCGGTCGCCCGCCGGTCTGGCACCCGATCGTGACTCCGGCAAGGCACCGCGACATTGCGGCCGGTCGGTGGGGGACGGGTCGAGGGGATGGAGAGCTCGGCGGAGAACCGGGCGACGGCGGATCGACGGCACTCTGCGGCGCCGACGGCACCCTCGAGGCGGGGAAGTTCCCGGCGCGGTGCGCGAGCGCCTTGAAAAGCCCGTCGGCCTCGGGCATAGAGATCGCGCCGGAGACGTGGCCGAGAGGCTGAAGGCACTCGTTTGCTAAATGAGCGTACCCCCAAAAGGGTACCGAGGGTTCGAATCCCTCCGTCTCCGCCACTAACTTTCCGATTTTGAAGGATTTTCCGTATTTCCCGGTCCGCGCTGGATTGTGCGGGGCATTCAAAGACATACGCTGGGTCACATTGTGCAGCCGGACCGGGAGACGCGGTCGGTGCCGTTTCGTGGGCCGGACACGCCGGAATATCTCGCGAAGCCTGTTTGGCGGTACCATTCGCGCAGGGTTGGCCCTGCGATGCAGACCAGTCCCTGACCTCGTGACGATTCCCAGAGCGCTGCGATGCCGGCGCACCGAAACGAGAATCCCCGCCGGCGTGGCGGGGATCGTCAGATCTTCTCTTGCAGGGACGATCGGACGGATCACCCGAATCCGAGGGCTCGTCGCTGCTCGTTCCAGTCCTTCGGCAGATCCGCGGTGATCGCGAGCCGCTTGGCCGAGAGTTCGATCGGCTGGCGGCCGTCGAGAATCGCCGCGGTGATGTCCGGGGCGAGGAAGCCGAGGCGGAGGATGCGGGTGAAGTAGGGCGCGCCGACGCCTTGCGCCTCGGCGAGTTCACCGATGCTCTCACCGTCACCGGCGAGGATCGCGTCCCGGAACCGATGCGCTCGGGCGAGGAGCCGCAGCAGGCTGCGGTCGGGCTTACGGGTCCGTCGCGCCTCCGGTGCATCGACCAGATGCCGCATCTCCATGCCGACCCGCTTCAGCGTCGCCGGAACGCCGAGCGTGATCAACTCGCTGCCGCTGTCGCCGTCGGGCCGTGCTACCCTCGCGTCGGCATCGCGTGATCCGAGCCGTTCGAGGGAGCATCGGGCCAGGATGACGACGGCATCGGCCCGCAGAGTGATGTCGACGGTCGCGGCGCCGACGACGATGTCCTGGACCAGCCGATGTAGGATCGAGATTCTGGTCGCCGGGGCGAGGCTCGGCCAAGCGTCTCCGAGAGCTCCGGCCCTGCCGACGAGGCTCCGCCGATCGTCGACGTCGAGCGCCCGGGGCGCGACGAGCGCATCGATCGCAGCCGCGTCCCGGAGGAACACCACGATCCGGTCCTCGACGATCGCCTCCAGATCGGTCGCCGGGATCCGCCGCGCCGAACCGCGGCGACGTTGCGGCTGTTCGGCTTCCTCGGCATCGCCGGCCCCGGCGATCAGATCGTGACTGACGTAGTAGCGGTATCGCCGCCCTTTCTTGTTCGCATGGGTCGGCGTCAGCGGAATGCCCGCCTCGTCTCGGAGCAGGCCGGCGAGGAGGCTCGGCGACGTCGCGCCGGAGCGGACCGACCGTTCGACCCGGTTCTCGGCGAGGATCGTCTGAACGCCGTCCCAGAGTTCCTCATCGACGATCGCTTGGTGTTGGCCGGGGTAGACCATCCCCTTGTGGCCGATCTCGCCGCGGTAGAGCCGGTTCTGCAGCAGGTGGTAGAGCGCGCCGCGCCCGAGCGGCCCGCCACCGGCGGCGTTGCCGGCGACCGACACGTGGCGCTTCGCGCGAATGCCGGCGGCGGCGAGGTCGTCGCGGAGTTCCTGCACCGAGCCGAGCTCGGTGTAACGGCGAAAGATGTGGCGGACGGTTTTGGCTTCCGCCTCGACGATCTCGAGCTTGCGGTCGCGAACCTCGTAGCCGAGCGGCGGACGGCCGCCCATCCACATACCGCGCGCCTTCGAAGCGGCGATCTTGTCGCGGATGCGCTCGCCGGTGACCTCGCGCTCGAACTGGGCGAAGGACAGCAGCATGTTGAGCGTCAGCCGGCCCATCGAGGTGGTGGTGTTGAAGGACTGGGTCACCGAGACGAAGGAGACGGAGGCCGCGTCGAACACCTCGACGATCTTGGCGAAATCGCCGAGCGAACGGGTGAGGCGATCGACCTTGTAGACGACGACCGTGTCGACGAGGCCGGCGGCGATATCGGCGAGGAGGCGCTGCAGCGCCGGGCGATCCATGGTGCCGCCGGAGATGCCGCCGTCGTCGTACATCTGCGGCAGCACGATCCAGCCTTCCGACTTCTGACTGGCGACATAGGCGTCGCAGGCCTCGCGCTGGGCATCGAGAGAGTTGAAGCTCTGTTCGAGGCCTTCCTCGGACGACTTGCGGGTGTAGACGGCGCAGCGGACGGTGACCGGCTTCGGGTTCGTCGTGTCGGCGGCTTTGCGGGCGGGCTTACGCATCGATATCCTCCTCACGCGAACCGGTGGCGGTCGTCACCCCGTCGGTTTCGCCGCCGTCCGCCGCGGCCGTTCTCCCGCGCGAGGTCAGGCCAAAGAAGCGCGGCCCGGACCAATGAGCGCCGGTGATCCGAACCGCGATTGCCGAGAGCGACTTCCAGGTCTCGCCTCGCCATGCGAATCCAGTCTCGACGACGGTGACCTCGTGGGTCGCACCTCCCCACTCGCGGATCAGGCGGGCGCCGGGCTTCAGGCGGAGTGTCTTGGCGCGTCCGATGTCCCCGGTGGTGGCGAGGGCTTCGGCCAAGTCCCGCAGTTCGGTGGCGACGGCGCGCTTCAGCCCACCGAGCGCCTTCTCCTGCAGCTTCCAGGCGATGCCGAGCTCGAGGAGATCTCGACGGACGCGATCGGGCGGGTTGGCCCGAAACTGTCGACGCCATTCGACGACGAGGTCGTCGCGGGACATCACCGTCAGAGCGGCGAGAGGACCAGAGAGGTCGGCGCGGACGTCGCCCCCGGAAGATCGATGATCGCTCGCGGGAACCGGGCGGCGGCGCAGGGCTCCCGGCCTGGAATCCGACCCGGTCGAGAGGGTGTGCGGCATCGCGGTCGCGTCGAGGAGGGTCATGTCATCCCTCCGAGGACGCGAGCCGATAGGCCTTGCGGCCTTCGGCATCGGCGCCGAGTGCGATCGCGAGACCGCGCCGCCGCAAGCGGCTGATCGCGGCCCGGATCGTGTGGGCCTGCCAGCCGGTCGCGGCGATCAGGTCGGCGACCGTCGCGCCGTCCGAAACCGACAGCCGCTCGACGATCACGCCGAGCTTGCCGGCGGGCGCCGTGTCGGGGTTGCGAACGACCTCGGCCGCGCGGTCGGCACGAGGCGGCGGGCAATCGACGGGCGAGAGATCATGGGAAGTCGTCGTCGCGGCAGTGTCGATCGCCGCCAACGAGGGTGGCGCGGCGATGGTCCGGGGGATCTTGTTCGGCATGCGGGGCCTCTGGATCGAGGACGCGGAATACGTCCTCTCGCACCGCCCCGAGCCCCGGATCGGCTCGGATCCGAGGCATCTCCGCGGAAGGTGAGCGCCACCGCCGCAACGCACTACCGCTCTGCTGCCGAAGGAAGTCCAGTCGGAAGAAGCGCCGAACTATGGGTCGCGCACCAGGAAGCATTGATGCTCAGGCCGAGTTGCGGGTGTGCCGACAGAATCTCGCAGAGCAGGCCCTCAAGACCATTATCCTTGGTCTCGGCGAGCCGCGTCGCGCCTCTGTCGCAACCTCGATCGCGTCCGTATCTCTCTTTGTCTTTCCCGAGTTGCCTTCATTGTCGGTCACCGCCCCATCGACGCAGTGAGGGCCGCAGCTTCGACGAGCTCAACCAGGGATCATGTCGTATCGTCGACAATCGTCGCGGGACAGTCGGGGTCGCGGCCTCCCTTTCCAGGGAATCCACGCAACAGTGGGCTTGCTGCGCGCGAAATGCCACGCTGTAGTGAGGCATGACCGAATTCGTCGAACTCGATCGCAGCTTCGTCGCTCTCTGCGAGGGGCGAGAGCCTCTGCTCCAGTCCGACCGTGGCTCGGGGCGCAAGTATCATGGCTGGCTGAGCTGGGACGACCTGCTCAAGCGGCCGTGTTGCTCGCCGAGGCCGGAGCCGGCAGGACCAAGGAACTCGAAGGCCGCAGGGACCGTCTGACGCCGGAAGGCAAGTTCGCCATCTTCCTGCGCGTCGAAGGTCTGGCCGAAGGCGATCTCGATTCCTGCCTCTCTCTAGAAGAGGCCCGTCGTTTTCAGGACCGGCAAGACGGGTCAGAGATCGGACACTTCTTCCTGGATTCGGTCGACGAAGCGCGCCTCACGGGCAAGAAATTGCACGCCGCGCTGCGTCGCTTCTCGCGAGGCCGAGCAGAACGGTTGCCGCGGGCGCGTGTGCTGATCACCTGTCGCGTAAGGAATGCCACGTTCATCAAGCTGCCCGCGGCGGGAGCCTGTGTAATCCACCAGCCGCTGCCGATCGGCCTCGCCGAAAGCAATCGGTATCACATTCCGCAAGCACCAGACTCGCACATGCCGCCGCCGAACCGAATTCCTCACGGGCCACGTCAGTCTCGGTCGACCTAGGCTCGCTCGGCAGGCTTGGCGCCGACCAGCACATGCGCCTCGATGAGATCGAGCGTACGGGTCACCTCTTCGAACCAACCCGCGCCGTTCAGATGGCGGCGACCGCGCTCGTTGAGGCCGCCCTTGGTCTCGTGATGCGCCGGATCGAGTTTTTCGCCGGTGGCATGAGCCTCGAGGCCGATCGCCGCGAGGCCGTCGAACATCGACCGCACGTAGAGCGTCGCGGTGTCGCTGGAAAGGCCTCGGCTCTCCAGCCAGGCGACGATGGTGTTCTGGTATTGGTAGTGGGTCGACATCAGCGCACTGGCGTTGGCGATGGCGACGATGTCGCTCTCGCGCTCGCCGACCAGCAGGTCGCCGAGGCCGCGGAACAGGTCCTCCACTACCGGGTCGCTCGGATACATCATGTTCGGGCCGCGGCGCAGACGGATCGGCGGCAAGGGATTGACGCGACACACGCGCGTCGCCGGGGCGACGGCCGCGACGATGTGGGCCAAGGGAACACCGGCGAGGAAGCTGACGACGATCTGGTCGGAGCGGAAGACGACACCGTCGAGGGCCGCCGCGAGTTGCGGTGGCCGCACCGCGAGCAGGACGACGTCGCTGTCCGCGGCGACGGCGCGATTGCTCGACGCGCGGGTCACGTTGCCGTGGCGCGCCGCCAGCGCCGCCGAGGTCGCCTCCGACCGCGGCGAGAGGACGACGGCGAGGCGATCGCCGTGGATCGCGAGCAAGCCCTCCACGACGGCTTCCGCCAGAGTTCCGACGCCGATGATTCCCAGACGCACCATGTGGCCTCCTCGCGGCGGGACGATCCGCCGCCTGTCGTTCGTTCACAGATGGACCATCGGCCGGCCACGCGTCCCTTCCGGCCCGTCCGCCGCCCGAAGGACGGGGGCCGGCGATCGGGCCCGGCGGACGTCGGTCAGGCGTCGCGGGGGCACGCGCCGGCGGCGATCGCTTCCTCGGCCTCCAGGCGGATCCACCGGCGAAATTCGGCGATGGCCGGCTTTTCGGCATAGTTGGGATTGGAGAGCAGGTAGAAGCCGCCATCGGCTTGGCTCTCGATCTCCGAGGCGCGGATCAGGCGCCCGGACTTCAGATCGTGTTCGACCAGGAGATAGGTCGCCAGACCGATCCCGTGGCCCTGGGCGGCGGCTTCCAACATCACGCCGGCGTCGCCGAAATACAGCGCATCGCCACCGGCCCCGCCGCCGATGCCGGCGTCTTCGAACCAATTGGCCCAGGATTGGCCGTTCACCACCTGCAGCAACACCTGTCCGCCGAGATCGGCGGGAAAACCCAAGTCCGCCGTCTCGGCCAACAGGGCCGGACTGCAGACCGGGAAGACCGGTTCGCGGCCGAGCAGCTCGACGCTCAGGCCGGGCCAGCGCCCATCCCCCCAGCGGATCGCCACGTCGATGTCCTGACGCTCGAAATCGACCGGATCGGTGGAGGTCAGCAGGGTGATCTTGATGCGCGGGTTGAGCTTCATGAACCGCTTGAGGCGCGGCACCAACCAGCGCGAGGCGATCGACGGGGCGGCGCTGACGCAGAGCACGGTGGGCATGTCGGGATCGACCATGCGCTCGCAGGCGCGGCTCAGCATGATGATCGCCTCGGCGGCGGCATTGGCCAGCGCCGTGCCTTCGCGGGTCAGTTCGATCTTGCGTGGCAGACGCCGGAACAGACGGACCTCGAGGAATTCCTCGAGCTGGCGAATCTGTTGGCTGACCGCCGATTGGGTGACGCAGAGCTCGTCGGCGGCAGCGGTGAAACTCGCGTGCCGAGCGACGGCGTCGAAGACACGGAACAGGTTCAGCGGCGGCAGGCGGTTGATGCGGCGTTCGACCGGAGTGTCGTCGAAATCGGGGGGCGCCACGGCCGCGACGTCGCTGCCGCGGCCCGGCTTCGGCGGCGGGCGTCCCGTCGTCCGGAACGGGGCGGGCATCGACGGGCGCTCCGGGGATTGCGTCATCAAGCAGCATCCTGAACGTTCGAGCCACCGAGATCGACGAGACCGTCGAGTTGCGGGATCACGTTGCAGCCGAACCGCTCGAGCGAGGCCAGAGTCTCGCGTCGACCGATGCCGGCGAAGCCCATGAAGCACGACAGATGGGTCGGCCCGAGGGCCTCGATCTCCTCCCGCAACTTGTCGGCACAGTAGTCGGCCGAGCCGATCACCGCGGTCTGCAGGAAGTCGTCGAGCGGCGGTTCGTCGTTGAGCGGCATCAGACGCAGGAACGGCCCGTCGCGGGTCGGCCGGACCGTCGACAGGGGCACCGCGGCGCGGGCGAGATCGCGGACACAGGCGGCGGCATGACGCGCGTCGCCGGGATCGTCGGTGACGTAGATGTAGCGCTGGACAGCGAGCGGCATCTCCGTCGACCCGCCGCCCGCCGCCCAGCGCTCGGCGATGAGATCGCGGAAGGCCTTGGCCGCCGGCAGGCCGCGGTGGCCGAAGCTCATGAACGGCGTGTGGCCGCCCTCGGCCATGCGGGCGACGATCGAGGGATGGCTGGAGGCAACGAAGACCTCCGGCATCGCCAGCCCGAAGGGGCGCATCGACAGTTCGGTCCGCGGAATGTCAAAGCGTTCACCGTGGAACTCGACGACACCGGAGGTCAGCCCCTGCTCGAGGATCGACCAGGCTTCCAGCATGGTCTGGTGGCGATAGGAGGGGTCCACCCGGTAGCGGTCGAATTCATAGGGCTGGTAGCCGCAGCCGAGCCCGAGCACCAGGCGTCCGCGGGTGATCAGATCGGAGAAGGCGGCCTCCTGGACGATGCGCAGAGGATCGTAGAACGGCAGCGCCAGCACCGCCGGGCCGAGCCGGATCCGCGAGGTCTGCGCCGCGCAGTGCGACACCATCAGCAGCGACGACGGGCAGATCGAATGGTTGGTGAACTGGTGTTCGGCAAACCAGGCGACGTCGAAGCCGAAATCTTCGGCCATCCGCACGGTGTCGACGGTCGTCCGCAGCACCGAAGCCGGCGAGGTGTTGCGATCATAGAGCCCCATCAGGCTGAACAGACCCAGCTTCGCCATTCCGCCCTCCAAGCTCCGGGAGAACAAACTATCGCTTCCGCACATCCTCATCAAATTAGTTTTTCTAATCGAGTAATTAGGAGGCGATAGAGCCATTACTCGACAGCCGAATTGGAATAGATGCATTAGAAATGATCGTTTGATCGATCCATGATCACGAGGAACACTTGCCGTCGTCGAGCGATGGTGAGGGCGTCATGAATGGAAAGAACGTATTAGTCACCGGAGGCGCCAGTGGATTGGGACGCTCCGTGTGTCTACTCCTGGCCGAGGCCGGTGCCGGCGTAGTTGTCGCCGACATCGACGCAGTGGCCGGCCGCGCGGTGGCGGCCGAGATCTCGGCGGCCGGCGGTCGCGCGACTTCCCTGGTGGGCGACATTACTCTACGTGCATCCGCTTACGCACTATTCCAGAGTGCGGTGGCGGACGTCGGGGCGATCCACGGCCTCGTCAACTGCGCCGGGATCTATCCGCGTCGGCCGATCCTGGAGATCGGCGATGCCGATTGGGATGCCAGCTTCGCCGTCAACGTCCGCGGCCTGTCGCACATGACATCGGCAGCGGTCGAGCACATGCGGGCCATCGGCGGAGGCCGCATCGTCAACGTCTCGTCGATCGACGCCTTCAAGGCGCATCCCGCCAATGCCCACTACGCGGCGATGAAGGCGGCGGTGGTCAGCCTCACTAAGAGTTTCGGCGAAGCCTTCGCCGCCGACGGCATCCTGGTCAACGGCGTCGCGCCGGCGGCGATCGCCACCGAAAAAGCCAAGGCCGCGGGCTTTCTCGGCGAATTCGCCGCCAAGACACCGATCGGCCGGGCGGCCGACCCGAGCGACGTCGCCGAGGTCATCCTCTTTCTCGTCTCCGAGCGCAACCGATACATGGTAGGTGAAACGATCGCGATCAGCGGTGGTTACTTCATCCCCTGACGGAATTCGTGCATCGGGCGTCAAGAACCAGTCATCACGGGATTTGAACCATGAAATTCGGTATCTTCAACTTGATGGGGTTGCGTGACAACCCGAAGGGTATCGCCGGTGTCCTCTCGGATACGCGCGACATGGTGAAACTGGCGGAAGACATCGGCTTCGACATCGCCTGGTTCGCCGAACATCACTTCACCAACTATTCGATCAGCATCTCGCCGCTGATGACCGCCGCCCATCTCGCGGGGCACACCGACCGCATCCGCCTCGGCGCCGGCGTCGTCGTCCTGCCGCTCTATCATCCGCTGCGCGTCGCCCAGGAGATCGCCTTCCTCGACCAGATCAGCGGCGGCCGCGCGGTGCTCGGGGTCGGCACCGGCTATCAGGCCTACGAGTTCCAGCGCTACGGCGCCGACGTCGCCAAGAAGACCGAGATCTTCCTCGAATATTGGGCGGTGGTCGAACAGGTTCTCACCGAAGGTCGGGCCGCCTTCCAGGGGCGCTGGGTGAACGTGCCGGAGACGGTGTTCACGGTGCGCACGGTCGGCAATCGCATGCCCGACCTCTATTGCACCTCGCCGCATCCGCCGATCCTCGCGGCCATCGCCCGGCACGGCGGCATTCCGTTCATCACCGCCGGCTGGCGCGGCTCGCAGGTGCTGTTCGAGATGGCCGAACAGGTGCGCGCCGCCTGGGTCGCCGGTGGCCTCGACGGACCGTCGATGCCGATCGCCGTCCAGCAGTACGTCCATGTCACCGACAGTCGGTCGGAAGCGTTGGAGGCGGCGGAACGGGCCCGCTACGTCGGCCGGATGGTCCAGGCGCTGCGCGATCCGAAGATCGATCTCGAGACCAGTTTCGTCCAGGCGCCGCCGCTGCCCGACGAACCCACCCTCGAAGGCTTCGCCGACAACCTGTTGATCGGCGACCCCCATCTGGTCGCGGCGCGTCTGGTCGCCGAGATCCGGCGGCTCGGGCCGCTCCACTACAACTGCTTCTTCCAGTTCGGCGACATGCCGATCGCCCGGGCGCGGCGGTCGTTGGAGCGCTTCGGTGCCGAGGTGCTGCCGCTGGTCGAACGCGAAGTCGGGCCCTTGGCCGAGATCGGTCACCGCCGAGGAGTGACCGCCGCCGCCGAGTGACCCCTTGCCATGACGGATTTCGGCCCGCGGTCGATCGCCGACGCGGGTTTCCAAGAGGAGGACTCCACATGAACTGGTTCGGATCCACCACCCTCGCTGCATCCCTCGTGGTGATCGCCTGTGCTCCGCTACGAGCCGAGACGCTCGGTCCGGTGACCGACGAACTCGGCGTGGTCAAGATCCTCAAGGGTCAGCCGATCCTGATCGGCGGCTATGCCTCCCAGTCGGGCGGCGACACCAACCAGGGCATCGCCGAACTCCACGGCGCCGAGCTCGCCCTCAAGGACTTCGGCGGCAAGGTCCGCGGCTTTCCGGTCAAGTTCAACACCGAGGACGCCCAGTGTACCGCCGAGGGCGGCCAGACGGCGGCGACCAAGCTCGCCGCCAACCGGCAGTTGGTCGCGGTGGTCGGTCCGTCCTGCTCGAGCGGCGCGCGGGTCGGCGCCCCGATCCTGTGGAACCTCGGCATCCCGTCGATCGGCATCGGCGCCACGGCCCCCGGCCTGACCGCGACCGACCGGCCCGCCGGCTTCAAGGGCTTCCTGCGGGTCGTCCCGAACGACCTCAAGTCGGCAGAATTCCAGGTCGACTGGGTGCGCTCCAAGCTCGGTCTCGGCAGCGTCGCCACTATCCACGACGGCAGTCCCTATACCGAGCAACTGGTTCGGGCCTTCGAGAAGGATTTCGTCGCCAAGGGCGGCAAGGTCGTCGCTTCGGAAGCGATCGGTCCCTCCGACAACGACCTCCGCCCGGTCCTGACGCGCATCGCCGGGCGCAAGCCCGATCTGATCTTCACGCCGGTGTTCGTGTCGAGCACCGGCTTCCTGCTGCGCCAGAAGGGCGAGGTGGCCGGCCTCAAGGACACGCCGGTCCTGGGCGGCGAGGGCGTCTTCAGCGCCAACATCATCGAGGCGGCCGGCCCGGCGGTGATCGGCTTCCGCATCGTCGGACCGTCCACCGAGCAGTTCTCCCAGCGTTTCCCGAGCTTCGTGAAGGCCTTCGAGACGGAGTTCGGCGAGGCGCCGACCGGCGGCTTCTCGGCCTGGGGCTACGACGCGATGCTGGTCGCCCTGAAGGGGGGCGAGGCGGTGGCCAAGGCCGACGCCGACGGCAACCTCTACATCGGACGCAAGGCGCTGCGCGACGCGCTGTTCGCCACCCGGGATCTCCCCGGGCTGACCGGCAAATTGACCTGCTCGGCCGAGGGCGACTGCGGCGCCTCGATCTATGCGATCTGGGAATTCGCCGATGCGTCGCCGACCAGCTTCGCCCCCGGCACCAATCCGAAGAAGGTCTTCCCGTGATGGCCCCTCGGCACGAACGGCTCGAAGCCCTCGCCGAATGGCGGCGGCAATCGACCTGGGTCGACGGTGTTCTCCTCGCCATCCGGCTCGGCGTCGCGGCGACGATCCTCGTGGGCTTCGGCGGCAGTCTCGTCGCCGGCACCTACTCGATCGGCAACATCGCCTCCTTCGTGGTCTTCGGCCTGACGATCGGTTGCATCTACGCGCTGGTCGCGCTCGGCTACACGATGGTCTACGGCATCCTGCGGATGATCAACTTCGCCCATGGCGACGTGATGATGGTGGGATCCTTCGGCGGACTCTTCGCGGCGGACGCTCTGTCCGGCGCGGGGGTGCTCGAGGCGGCGCCGCTCCTGTCGCTGCCGCTGGTGGTGGCGGCAGGCATGGTGGTGGGCGCCGGCGTCGCCCTCGGCGTCGAGCGCATCGCCTACCGGCCCTTCCTGCACGTTCGGTCGCTGGCGCCGCTGATCTGCGCCATCGGCATGTCCTTCGTCCTGCAATATGCCGCCCGCGGCCTGTTCGGCTCGCGCAACCGAGCCTATCCCGGTTTCGGTTGGATGGAGCGGACCTTCGAGGTCGGCGGCCTGACCATCCCGATGTTGCAGGTGGTGGCCTTCGTCGCCGCCGGCGTGATGCTCGCCGGCCTGCTGGCGGTCGTGCGTCTCACCCGCCTCGGGCGCGCCATGCGAGCGGTCGCCGAAGATCGCGACGCGGCGGCTCTGGTCGGCATCGACGTCGGTCGGGTGATCGTCGCCACCTTCGCCATCGGCGGTGCGATGGCCGGCGTCGCCGGCGTGCTCTACGCCCTGGTCTTCAAGCAGATCACGGTGTTCCTCGGCTTCTCGCTGGGGATCAAGGGCTTCGCCGCCGCCATCCTCGGGGGCATCGGCAATTTGCCGGGCGCCCTGGTCGGCGGTCTGGTGCTCGGCCTCGCCGAGGCACTGGGGCCGGCGTTGTTGCTCGAGGGCTTCGCCCTGCCGGCGCCCTATCAGTTCAAGGACGTCATCGGCTACGCCATGCTGGTCATGGTGTTGATCTTCCGTCCCCAGGGGCTGCTCGGCGAACGCCTCGCCGACAAGAGGGCCTGAAGCCATGTCGAGTTTCGATATCGTCACCAGTTCGTTCCGCATCCACCGCCGACGCGGCCATGCCGTGGCGGAGGCCGTCCGGGCCGGCGCCTTCGCCGGGGCGGCGGCGATCGCCTTCGCTCTGGTCGGCGCCTATCTGATCATGGATCGCCGCTTCGTCGTCGAAGACATCATCACTCTGGCTCAGACCGTGGTCCTGCTGTTCGTCCTCGGCGGCGGCCATGCGGCGGCCCGCAGTGCCGCTCGCGACGGCGCGACGGCCGCCACGGCGATCGGGTTCGGCGCCCTCGCCGGGCTCGTCGCGGGCCTGCTCTTCGCCGCGGCGATCCTGCTGGTCGCCCATGTCGGGCTGCGCAGCCACCTCGTCGCGGCCAGTCCGATGTTGGTGAGGGCCGTCACCTTCCTCGGCGCGCCCGGATCGGCGGTGGCCGCCGCCGTGCTGGTGACGGCGGGCACCGCCGCCGGCAGCGTCGGCGCCGCGGCGGCGATGCTGCGCGCCGACCGGCGTACCGCGGTCCTGATCGGTCTGGCGGCCCTGCTCGGGGCGGGCCTGTTCCGCGACGTTTTCGCCGGACTGCTCCACAATCTGCCGGGCCTCGCCGCCCTCGAGCCGATGGTCTTCGGGGTCGGCGGGGTCACCCCCGTGGCGGCGGCGGTCATCGCGGTCGGCGCCGCCGGCCTCTCGCTCGTCCTCCACCATCGCCGGCGGCCGCCGATCGCCGCATCGACGCGGCGGCGGATCGAAGGCGTGCTGCTCGTCGTGCTCCTGGTGCTGGTGCCGCTGGTCACCGACGCCTTCGTCGCCCAGGTGGCGATGCTCGTCGGCCTCTACGTGCTGATGGCGATGGGGCTCAACATCGAACTCGGCCTGGCCGGTCTGGTCGACCTCGGCTTCGTCGCCTTCTTCGCGGTCGGCGCCTATACGATGGCTCTGGCCTGTTCGTCCGATCCCCGGGCCGCGGTGCATCTGTCGTTCTGGCTGGCGCTGCCGCTGGCCACGACGATCGCCGCCGTCGCCGGCCTCCTGTTCGGTCTGCCGGTGCTCCGGGTGCGCGGCGACTATCTGGCGATGGCGACGCTCGGTCTCGGCGAGATCGTCCGCGTGCTGGTCGTGTCCGACGCGATGAAGCCCTATCTCGGCGGATCGCAGGGCATCATCGAGATCGCCCGACCGAGCCTCGGCGGTTGGACCCTCGACACGCCGCTCCAGTTCTACTTTCTCGCGCTGATCCTGGCGGCCCTCGTCGGTCTCGTCTCGTGGCGCCTGCAACACTCGCGCATCGGCCGCGCCTGGCTCGCCATCCGCGAGGACGAGGACGTCGCCCAGGCGCTCGGCATCGATCTCGTCGCCGCCAAGCTGCTCGCCTACACCGTCGGCGCCGCCTTCGCCGGGATGGCCGGCGCGGTCTTCGCAGCGCTGATCGGCTCGGTCTACCCGCACTCCTTTCAACTGGCGATCTCGATCAACGTCCTGGCGATCCTGGTGATCGGCGGGCTAGGCAGCCTGCCCGGGGTGGTGGTCGGGTCGCTGGTGCTGATCGGCCTTCCGGAGCTCCTGCGGGAATTCGGGGAGTTCCGCTACCTGTTCTACGGCATCGCCCTGGTGGTGACGATGCATCTCAAGACCGAAGGCCTGTGGCCGGCGGTGGCACGTCAGGAGGCGACCGATGCCTGATCCGAGCGATCTGCTCCTCGATGTCCGGGCGTTGGGCAAACGCTTCGGCGGACTGGTGGCGGTGCGTGAGGTCGATCTCGCCGTCCGGCGCGGCAGCGTCCACGCGATCATCGGACCGAACGGTGCCGGCAAGACCACCGCCTTCAACTGCATCACCTCCTTCGTCAAGCCGACGAGCGGGCGGATCCTGCTCGACGGCGAGCGCATCGACGGCCTCGCGCCGCATCGCATCGCCGCCCACGGTGTGGCGCGCACCTATCAGAACGTCCGGCTGTTCGCCAACATGACGGCCATCGAGAACGTGCTGGTCGGCGAGCACCTGCGACTGCGGACGTCGTTCCTCGACATCGTCCTGCGCAACGGTCGCTTCCACCGGGAGGAGACCGCGGCGCGGGCCCGCGCCCGCGACCTCCTCGACTTCGTCGGGATCGGGCCGCGCGCCGGCCTGCTCGCCCGGGCCATGCCCTACGGCGACCAGCGCCGACTGGAGATCGCCCGCGCGCTGGCGACGCGACCGCGGCTGCTGATGCTCGACGAGCCGGCGGCGGGGATGAACCCGGCGGAAGGCATGGCGTTGGTTCGCCTGATCGAGCGGATCCGCGACGATCTCGGCGTCACCGTCCTCCTGATCGAGCACCACATGCGCGTGGTGATGGCGATCTCCGAGCGGATCACCGTGTTCGATCGGGGCGCCGTGCTCGCCGAAGGCGCGCCGAACGACATCCAGAACGACGACCGGGTGATCGCCGCCTATCTCGGCACCCGATCGACCCAGGAGGCCCATGCGGTGAAGCTGCGAGCGGAGGCACGAACGGCATGAGCAAGGTTCTCGAGGTCAGCGACCTGACCGTCGCCTACGGCGCCATCCGGGCCGTCCGCAACGTGAGCTTCCGGGTCGAGCCGGGCGAACTCGTCACCATCGTCGGCGCCAACGGGGCCGGCAAGACCACGGTGCTCAACGCCCTGTGCGGACTGCGCGACATCCGCGGCGGCCGGATCCGCCTCGGCACCACCGACATCACGCATCTGCCGCCGCAGGACCGCGTGGCGCTCGGCCTGTCGCAGGTTCCCGAAGGGCGGCGCCTCTTTCCCCGCATGACCGTGGCGGAGAACCTGGAGATCGGGGCCTACACCCGACGCGAGGCCGCCGCCGTCGCCGCCGATCTCGAATGGGTGCTGGAACTGTTTCCGCGGCTGCGCGAACGCGGCCGCCAGTTGGCGGGAACCCTGTCGGGCGGCGAGCAGCAGATGGTGGCGATGGGTCGGGCGGTGATGGCGCGACCCGACGTCCTGGTGCTCGACGAGCCGACGATGGGGCTGGCGCCGCAGATCGTCGATCTCGTGCTCGACGCGCTGCGGGCGATCAACGCCAACGGCGTCACCGTGCTGCTCGTCGAGCAGAATGCCTACCGGGCCCTGGAGATCGCCGACAGGGCCTTCGTGCTCGAATCCGGCGAGATCGTGATGACCGGCACCGGGGCCGAGCTGCTCGATCACCCCGACATCCGTAACGCCTATCTCGGATACGACGCATGACCCAGGCTCCCCTCGCCGAAACGCCGGCCGCCCTTCCCTTCGTCGCCCCCGACGACTTCCGCGGCGCCATGCGCGAGATGATCGGCGGCGTCACCATCGTCGCCGGCGGGCGGGGATCGACCGCCCGCGGCCTCACCGCCACCGCGGTGGTGTCGATGACCGCGGACCCGCCGACGGTTCTGGTCTGTATCAATCGGCAGGGCGAAGGCCATGGGGCGATCCGGTCGAGCGGCGTCTTCTCCGTCAACGTCGTTCCCGCCGACGGGGTCGGCATCGCCGATCGCTTCGCCGGACGCGACCATGTCCATGGCGCGGCCCGCTTCGAGGCCGAAGCCTGGACCACCCACAGCACCGGCGCCCCGGTCCTGATCGGGGCGGTCGCCGTGTTCGATTGCGAAGTGCTCCAGGCGATCGACGTGTTCACCCACACCGTCTTCATCGGCGCGGTGCGCGGGGTCGCGGTCGCGCCGCCGCGTCCGGCCCTCGCCTATCGCGCCGGCGCCTATGTCGCGGTCGCCTGATCGGGCCGGCGACCGTCGAACCGAGCGCGGATCCCCATCGAATCGAGGAAGGTCTTTCCCATGCCCGTCGAGCGCCTGCAGAACGCCTATTACGTCGTCGGAGACATGGAGGCGTCCCGTCACTTCTGGGAAACCGTCCTCGGCCTGCCCCGCAAGTTCGCCGACGGCGACCGCTGGGTGCAACTGTCGGCCGGGGGCGTCAACGTCGCCCTGGCCGGACGATCGGAAGCGCCGCCGGCCGCGACCGGGGCGGTCCTGGTGTTCCAGGTCGATAATCTCGACGGCGACCGGCGCCGGCTCACCGATGCCGGAATCGCGATCCTCGGTGAACGCGACATGGGTGACCACGGGCGAACCCTCACCATCGCCGATCCGGACGGCAACATTCTTCAACTCTACGCCCCGCCGAGCCCGCGGCCGGCCGCCGCGCACGGCGGACAGTCCGTCTGAACCGGCGAGATCGACGACGCCGAGCCGACGGCGGTGAGTTCGAATTCCGAGCAGATGGCCGAAGCGGGTCACCGATAAGACAGCCGAAGTCGGACGAGACGGTCGCAATCGAGTACGACACTGACCTGACTTTCACCGAGCGGGGCGTCCGAGCACCAGGACCGCAATGATGAGGATATCACCGTTGCCGATTCAAAAGTTCGCAGGGTTAAGGTCGTTGAGGTGGGTGCCCGCAGCTTCGGCGTCTCGTGAGCTCGGCGTGAGACTTGCCGTTACTGGTTCTTCACGGCTCGGGCCTCGGCGCGCGCGGCTTCGTTCAGCGACTTCAGCGGCTCGCCGATCTTCTCGGGTCGCACCTCGAAGCCCTTGTTCTGGGCGCAGGCGACGAGGAGCGCGATCACCGCGGCGCTCTCGTTTCCAACCTGCAGGCCACTGGTCTTGATCAGCATCGCCTGCCACTCGGGCTGACCGGCGATCCACCGCGCGCACTCCTCGTCACGACGCTCGACGGTGACGCCCTGACGGGAGGCATCGGTCACCCACGCGGCGAGAACCTTCCCGAGGATGCCGATCCGTCGCTGCAAGGTATAGGTCATCGGCTCGACTCGAACAGGCTCTATGTAAGGCGTCGTGCGGGGCTGGAAGCCTTTCACGATCGCGCATTGCTGGAGGAAGCGCTGGGCGTCCGCCGTGAAGCGAACGCGGCCCTGTTCGGGGTCCTGCTCGGCCGAGCCATACATCAGCGTCTTCGTGCAGGAGTGGATCATCGTGTCCCACGTCCACACGCGGTCACCACCGTGGATGTCGATGATGCGCAGAAGGAAGCGTTCCACCTGCTGTTCCTGGATCTCTGCCTCGCCGACGCCGATGACGGCGAAGGCCGGCGAGGTCGTGAGGAGAGCCACGGACAGGGCGATCGCCGAGCACAGGACCGATCGCTGCGGCGACCGGACGTCGGTCGGCTCGCGGGACCCATGGAACTCCGCACCGCAGTCGGTGCGAAGTGAAGAGGTTCTGTCGTCGTTCGTCTTCGAATTTCGGTCGGTCATCACGTTTCTCTCGTCGGGACATCTCATGGGTGCGCGGCGCAGGTCCCTCCTCCCGCACGGTGGTCGCGGTTCCGAGGGGCCTGTGTCCCATCGCCGGCGAAAGACTTTCCTGTCGACGATCGGTGACGGCATTGCCCCCGACAACACCCGACCAGTCAAGTCGAATGTCACTGATCGTCGATAGACGGATCGTCGACATCGGAACGACCTTCCGGCCATGGACATTCGCGAGCGCCTCGGTCGGAACATCAGACGCCTGCGCCAGGACAAGGGCTGGTCGCAGGAGGAACTGGCGCACGAGTCCGGCCTTCACCGCACCTACATCAGCGATCTCGAACGCGTCGCCCGCAACCCGACCATCACGGTCGTCGATCGGCTCGCCCTGACCTTCGGCGTACCGGTCGGTCAGTTGCTCGACTGAGCCGAGCCGCCTGCGATGATCCGTCCTCCACCCTGGGGCGGTCCTTCTCGCCCGCGAGACGAGCGACCGTCCAACCGCAGGGCCGTGACCCCGTCGCGGGGTTCGGCCATCACCCGTCCTCGCCGGGAAGTCCGCGCGTCACCTCGTCGAGAACCCGCCGGACCCGCTCCGGGATGTGACGGCGGGCGGGGAAGACCGCATGGAGGTCGGCACCAGGGATGTGCCAGTCGGGCATCACCCGGACGAGGCGGCCGCTGGCGAGGTCTTCGGCGACGTCGAGCCAGGAGCGGATCTCGAAGCCGAGGCCGGCCAGCGCCCAGTCGTGGATCACCTCGCCGCTGGTCGAGGAGAGATGCGGCTCGAGATGGACCGTCCGCTGCTCGCCGCCCGGGCCGACGAAGGCCCGATTGCGGCCGGTTCCCGTCCCGATCGTCAGCATCCGCCGCGACGCCAGATCCTCCGGTGCGCGGGGCGGCGTGACGTCGGCGAGATGGGCCGGCGCCGCGGCGACGATCCGGTGGTTGGCGGCAAGGCGCCGCACCACCAACCCCGGTCCGCCGGCAACGCCGTAGCGGAAGGCGAGATCGATGTTTTCGCCGATCAGATCGACGATCGTATCGGTCGGATGGAGATGCGGACGCAGATCCGGGTGGGCGGCGGCGAGGCGCGCCAATACAGGTGCGACGAAGCGGCGGGCGAAGGCGATCGGCGCGGTGATGCGCAAGGGCCCGGCCATGGCACGGGCCGCGCCGCCGGCCGCGGCTTCCGCCTCGCCAAGATCGGCGAGGATCCTCAGGGCGTCGGCGTGGAAGCGTGAGCCCTCCGGGGTCGGTGCCTGACGGCGCGAGGTGCGGGCGATCAGCCGCGCCCCGAGCCGGCGCTCGAGCCGGGCGAGTTCCTTGCTGACCATCGGCACCGAGCGGCCGAGGGCGCGGGCCGCCGCCGACAGGCTGCCGGTCTCGACGATGCGGACGAAGGTCTCGATCTCGCGCAGGCGGTCCATCGGCATCGTTTCCGTTTCGGCAAGGATCTATGTCCGATGCGCCGGCTACCGCGCACCACGAGAAAGGATGATCGTCTCTCCGTCGCCCACGGGCAAGGGAGAACCCGATGACCATCCTCCGTCGTACCGCCGTCCTCGCCGGCCTCGGCCTTTCCGTCGTCCTCGCCGCACCGTCGGCCGACGCCGTCGAACTGCCGAAGCCCGCCGCCTCGACCCTGCGCGGTCCTGCCGCGGTCGCCACCGCCGCCCGCACCTACGCCGCCTTCTGGAACACTGGCGATCCGGTCCTGGCCCGCAGCGCGCTCGCCGAGAATTTCGTCGACCGCACTCTGCCGGAAGGGCGGCCCCAAGGCGTCGCCGGACCGATCGCCGCCTCGGCCGCCTTCCGCGCCGCGGTCCCCGATCTCGCAGCGGTGATCGACGACCTGATCGTCGCCGACGACCGTGCCGTCGTCCGCCTGCGCTTCACCGGGCATTTCTCCGGCCGTTTCCAGGACCTCGTCGGCGACGGCCGGGCGATCGATTTCCGCGCCGTCGACGTCTACCGCGTCGAGAACGGCCGGATCGCCGAGAACTGGCACCTCGAGGACAATCTGACGCTCCTCACCCAGCTCGGCCGCATCGCCAAGTGACCCCGAACCCCAGGAGAAGGCCCATGTTCTGGCCGAACGACATTCGTCTCGTCGTCTCGATCTCGATGCAGTTCGAGGCGGGCGCCCAGGGGCCGCGCGCCGAGGGACCGTTCCCGCCGCTCGACCCCGCCCATCCCGACACCATCACCCCGACCTGGTACGCCTATGGCATGAACGAGGGGATCCCTCGCCTCCTCGATCTCTGGGACCGGCACGGGGTGAAGGTGACCAGCCACATGGTCGGCGCCGCCGTCGACCTCCGGCCCGACCTCGCCCGCGAGATCGTCGCCCGCGGCCACGAGGCGGCGGCGCACGGCCAGACCTGGACGCCGCAATATTCGATGACAGAGGCCGAGGAGCGCGCCTCCTACGCCGCCAACATCGCCGCGATCGAGCGGGCGACCGGGGTGCGGCCGGTCGGCTTCAACGCCTTCTGGATGCGCCAGACGCCGCGCACCCTGTCGATCCTGAAAGACCTCGGCTTCCTCTACCACATCGACGATCTCTCCCGCGACGAGCCGATCCGCCTGACCGTCGACGGCGGGCCCTTCGTCGCGGTGCCCTACACCCACCGCGCCAACGACATCGTCCGCTTCGACAGTCCCGCGATGACCGCGGCCGGCTTCGCCCAGGACCTGAAGGACGAGTTCGACGTCCTCTATGCCGAGGCCGGACGGCGGCGGCGGATGATGTCGATCTCGACCCACGACCGCATCGCCGGTCAGCCGGCCAAGGTGAAGGCGCTCGACACCTTCCTAGCCCATGCCCGGGCCCACGAGGGCGTCGCCTTCCTGCGCAAGGACGAGATCGCCCGCTTCGCGCTCGACGCCGACGACGTCCCCACCTTCTGACCCCCCCGACCCACGGAGACATCCCATGTTCGATCTGAAAGACCGGCGCATTCTCGTCGTCGGCGGCTCCTCCGGCATCGGCCTCGGCGTCGCCCACGCCGCTCGGGCGCTCGGCGCCGCCGTCACCATCGCCTCGCGCGACGAGGAGAAGATCGCCGCCGCGGTCGCCGCGATCGGCGGCGGGGCGCGCGGCTTTGCCCTCGACACCCGTGACGAGGCGGCAGTCGCGGAGCGGCTCGCGGCCGAGACCTGGGACGACGTCGTCGTCTCGGCGGCCGCCACCCGCGCCGCGGCGGTGCGCGAGTTGCCGCTCGCCGATGCCTATGCCTCGATGAACTCGAAGTTCTGGGGCGCCTACCGGATCGCCCGGGCCGCCCGCATCCGCGACGGCGGCTCGCTGACCTTCGTCACCGGCTATCTCGCGGTGCGTCCGAAGAAGGGGGCGGCGATCCAGGGGGCGATCAATGCGGCGCTCGAGGCGCTCGCCCGCGGGTTGGCGCTGGAGTTCGCACCGGTCCGGGTCAACGCGGTGTCGCCGGGCTTCGTCGACACGCCGCTGTGGGGCGCGAAGTCGCCGGCCGAGCACGCCGCCCTCGTCGAGCGAATCGCCGCGGGCCTTCCGGCGGGCATTGCCGGCCGGCCGGAGCACGTCGCGCTCCAGATCGTCGCCGGCATCGCCAATCCCTATCTGACCGGCAGCGTCACCTACGTCGACGGCGGCGGGACGATCGCCTGACGGGCGGCAAAATACGTCAAAGACGGCGGGATCACCCGCCGCCTTCATCTCGTCCGTTCTCGTCGGTGAGATGCGTTGGTCGTCATGTTGGGCCTTTCAGGCTATCGCCTCGGCCGCCCCTGCGGTCGCGGCCGGCTCTGCGGCCGCTCGCGATCCTTGGGCGAGACGGCGGTCAGGTAGTGCAGCGCCTGACTGGTGCTGTCGACTTGATCGTCGTGCTTGCCGGCGGGGAACGCGAGGAGTTCGGCGACGTAGTCGCCGAGCCATGGAGCCGCCCGGGGAAGCCACACTTGCCCCGCCTCGAACCGTGCCGACTGGGCGAGAAGCCGGGCCAGCTTGTCGAACCTCGGGGGCCGGAGGAGCGGAAGGAGCTCGGCGGTGCGGCGCAGATCCTGGGCGATGGCGCGCCCGAGATCGGTTTCCTCGATCACCGTGGCATCGGCCCGATGGTCGCGGTGGAGGGCGACGATCTGCCGGCGCAGATCCGGCACCTGCCACCGACCGCGGACGACGTCGAGGAGGTAGTAGGTCTCGCCGATCGCCCCCCAGACCGTGCCGACCGACCAGTCGGAGGTCTCCTCGGTGGTCGAGGCCGTGTCCCACGAACAGATCGTCCGCTCGAACGCCGGGGGCCGTTCGTCGTAGTGGCAGAACCACTCGCGACGGACGGTGTTCCCCTCGGCCGGGATCGGCGTCTGCTGGTACTGGGCCGAGAAGTTTAAAGTCCCAAAAGTCCGACGCAGCGCTTCCAGGACCTCGATCGGCTCGCGATCGGGGTGGAGGAGATCGCCGGCTCGTCGACGATGAACCTGATGCGGCAGATCCCCCAGCCGATACTCGGCGTCTTCGACGGCAACGGCCGGCAACGACAGCACCTCCCAGTCGTCTTTGGCCAGGACGTGGCCGACGAGATCGTCCTCGTGCAGGCGCTGCATGACGATGACGATCGCGCCGGTGGTCTTGTCGTTGAGACGGCCATAGAGGGTGTTGTCGTAGAACTCGGCGACCCGCCGCCGCTCGGCCTGCGACAGCGCCGCCAGCAAGCCGTTGATCGGGTCGTCGACCACGATGAGGTCGGCGCCGCGGCCGAGAATCGGACCGCCGACCGATCCGGCGAGACGATAGCCGTTGGCCGTGGTGGCGACCTCCTCCCGGGTCGCGCGAGCGATCCGGAAGTCGGGAAAGGTCTGCGAGAACCAGGGGCTCTCGAGGATCTTGCGGGTGTCGGCGCCGAGCTTCTGGGCCAAGTCGGCAGCATAGGAGATCGCCATGATGCGCGTGTGAGGGAGCTTGCCCAGCATCCACGCCGTAAAGCCGATCGAGACGGTGATCGACTTCATGGAGCGGGGCGGCACGTTGACGATCAGGCGCCGGCACTCGCCGCGCGCCACCCGTTCGAGCTGGTGGGTGATCGCGGCGATGTGCCAGTTCGGCCGATAGGGCGTCACCGGTTCGAGTTCGACGAAGCAACGCTCGACGAAGGCGGTGAGGTCGGTGCGCAGGATCGCCTGCAGGAGGCGACGACGATCGGTCATTGCAGCATTCCTCCCTCGCCGTCGGAGCCGCCGGGCGTGTCGGACCGGCGACGCAGGGCCCGTTCGATCACCGCCTCATCGATCTCTGAGAGATCGCCGCCGCGGTCGAGGCGGATCTGATCCTCTGCCCGGCCGCGCGACCGTCCGAGAATCTTGTCGAGGAGGTCGAAGGCTTTGAGGTCACCTTTGACTGCGCGGTTGACGAGTTGTTGCGCGATCGCTCGCTTGACCTGCATGCGGACCGGCCGACCGCCGCGCATCAGTTCGATCGGCTCGTCGAGAAGCTCGGCGACGGTGCCGGCGAGATCCTGCGCCTGCGGAGCGGCCCGTGGGGGCCGCCCGCGGGGATTGCCGGACCGGCCGGGTTGGAAGCGCGTGTGGACGGGCGGCCGACCGTAGCCGACGTCGTAGTCGCCGGGGTGGTCGGTGCCGTGGGTGTCGTCGTCATTCGCCATGGGAGGTCTCCTCGCTTCGGGTGGTGGAATTGGTGGCAGGGGACGCCGAGGAAGCCGCGCGCGCGGCGGCGGTCTCGGCGAACGTCAGGCCGGTTTCGGCATGGACGGCAGCGCGGCTGGTGAGCTTCTCCCAACGGCGGATCGTCAGGTCGACGTAAGCCCGGTCGAGCTCGATCAATCGGGCGTGGCGGCGGGTCTTCTCGGCGGCGATCAGTGTGGTGCCGCTGCCGCCGAAGGGATCGAGGACGAGGCCGCCGGGCTTCGAGCAGTCCTTGATCGCGTCCATCACCAGGGCGCAGGGCTTGACCGTCGGATGCGACGCCAGATCCTCCATCCGGCCGCGGCGGAAGGTGTTGGCCCCCGCATAGGTCCAGACGTTGGTGCGGTACCGGCCGTGGGCGCCGAGCTGGATGTTGTTGACGTGGCTGGCGGTGCCCTTTTTCCACACCGGGATCAACTCGTGCTGCGACCGGTAGAGGGACCCCATGCCGCCGTTGGTCTTCGCCCAGACCACGATGTTCTTCAGTTCGTCGAAGACGGCGTGACCTGCCTCGAGCATCTCGGCCAGGTGCGCCCAGTCGATGCAGGTGAAGAGGATCGCGCCGTCGACGACGACTTCGGCCATCCGCTCGAACGCGGTCTTCAGAAAGGTCACGAACTCGGGTCGACTCATCTCGCCGGAGGCCATCGCGAACTCGCGATGCTTGACCTTACCGAGGCCGCCGACGTGGCCATCGACCTTCACGTTGTAGGGCGGGTCGGTGAAGACCATCTGGACACCGGCGCTCCCGAGCAGGATCTGGTAGACGATCGGCTCGAGAGCGCTACCACAGGCGATCCGATGGTTGCCGAGATCCCAGACATCACCGAGCCGGGTCACCACCGACACGCCGGTCATGTCCGGAAGAACATCGGCCGGATCGGCCTTCGGCTTCTTCTCCGGCGGACCGTCGGTGATGATCTCGATCTCGGCGATCTCGAAGCCGGTGAGGTCGAGGATGTCGGGATCGATCTCGATCAGCTCGATGAGCTCCACCCGGAAGGCCTCGGCATCCCACTCCCGAAGCTCGGGAAGCTTGTGGATCGCGATGGTGAGGGCGCGCTTCTGGACGTCGCTCAGATGGCGGAGCCGGATGACGGGAACCTCGGTCAAGCCGATCCGCCGAGCCGCCTCGATCCGAGCGTTACCGTCGATCAGCCGACCGGCCTCGTCGACGAGGGCCGGGATCAGGAAGCCCTGCTCCTTCATCCGCCCCATCAGCAGGTGGATCTGCTTCTCACTTGCCCCCCGGATCGCACGCGGTGCGGGTGTCAGTTCCCCGATCGGGACATATTCCACGACGAGCTTCTGGGTGCGGAGCAGGGTGGCAAGGTTTTCGGCTTCTGATGCGACGTGCTCGGCCGACACGGGTAGGGGCACCGGCCGCTGCCGGCGACGACGAACTTCGACATTCATTGCGACTTCTCCTTCTGCTGGCCTCCGGGCAAACCAATCCCGTTCCCAGAAACGCCTTCGCCAGGCGCCATTGGGGTGAAATGAGCCGATCCGAGGTGTCATCCGACGGTTGCAGACCGCACGGAGGCCGATGAGATCGCGGAGACGAGATGCCTCCGCCGACCTGTCAATAGGCTAGGAGCATTTTTTTCAGAGTTCAACCCCAGTACGAATCGCGTCTAAAAGAGCCATTTCGAGACAAAACGGCGCATCGAAGCACACATATATTGACTTTTAAAAAGGACGATTTTCCGTCACGGATCAATGTTGCTGACGAAAACACCGTCTTTTCTTAGAAGAATAGGTTTGAACCCGGGTTCAGCCAGCCCGTCTGCGCGTCGCTCGTCAGGTTCAATGAGCATCATCCGAACGATGGGAGCCTGACCAAAAAGATCAGAACTCGTTCCGATTGCTCATCTAATAAATCACTACCTATGGACCACCTCACAGGGGTAGCTCCCCCACAATGCGCCGACTGATTGATTTCAAGTCGAATTGCCAGAACTGAGTGGGGTCACGATCAGCGCCGATTATGACCCAACGCCTTCGCTTTAATCAGAAGGCATTTCAAACTAGTGCAATGATCCAGACAGGAGATTCACAGGCTCTTGAGATGTGCGAGTCTCTGGCCATGGCCCAGACCGTCAGCATCATCCTGAACTCCGCCGATCGGGACCGCCTCGATCAGATCATCGATGATGCTGGCCGATCTCATCGCCCGACGGCGCCAGATCGTCGAAATTGTGAATCGGCTCCAACGAATGATCCCACCATGGATCTCGGTAATGCATTGGGAAGGCTGCGAATTCATCTATTGGTGAGGGGTCACGATCGGCGCCAATCGTAACCCCCCTCAATTGCAAGAATATGATGTTAGTTCAATGTCTTGGACTCACTTGACGGCAGTGTCACCCTTCGGAGCCGAGCCACAACCTCGGGCAAAATCGAAGACATGAACGAAGTGGAAATCTCTCGACGGCCGGCTCCTGACAGTTCAAAGTAGCCAAGCTAAGCCTCTCAGGCGCGATTCCACAGCGCCTCGCCGGCGATCCAGGTCGCGAGCACCGCCAGATCGGGGTCGAGCAGGACCAGGTCGGCGTCAAATCCCGGCGCGAGGCGGCCGAGGCGATCGTCGAGGCGCAGATAGGCCGCGGCATTGAGCGAGGCCATGCGCAGGGCCTCCTCCAGCGACACGCCGAGGAAGCGCAGGCAGTTGCGCACCGATCCGATCATGTCGATGTCGGCACCGGCGAGAACGCCGGCATCGGTGACCAGACGGCCGTCGCGGCGATGGATGGTGGCGCCGTAGAGCTGGAAGCTCTTCGCATCGGTGCCGACCGGCGGCATCGCGTCGGTGACCAGCAACAGCTTACCGGGGCGCTTGGCGGCGTGCATCACCCGCAGCAGCCCGGGATGGATGTGGATGCCGTCGGCGATGACGCCGCACCAGGCCTCGGCCGCGTCGAGACCGGCAATGACCGCTCCGGGGTCGCGGTTGACGATCGGTGGCATGGCATTGCCGAGGTGGGTGAAGCCGCGCACGCTGTGGGCGAGCGCTTCGCCGATGCGCTCGTAGTTCGCCGCGGTATGGCCGACGGCGACCACCACACCGGCCGCGGCGAGGCGGGCGATCGCCGAATCGGCGACCTCCTCGGGGGCGAGGGTCAACAGGAGGCGACCGCCGTCGCCGGCGAGGCGGGCGCAGAGATCGGTGAGAGCGTCGAGATCGGCGGCATCGGGATGGCGGATGGCGCTGCCGTCGTGACAGCCCTTGCGCTTCGGGCTGATGAAGGGGCCTTCGAAATGGACGCCGAGGACGCCGCTGCCGGGGGTGGCGACGGCGGCGGCGGCGGCTTTGCCGGCGGCGCGCATGTGGGTCCGGTCGTCGGTGATGAAGGTCGGCAGCAGGCCGGTGGTGCCGAAGGGACGCAGGGCGATGGCGATGGCGATGGCGATGGCGATTGTGATTCGGCGTCGCCAGTTGACCCCACTACTTTAAATGAAATCAACGCCTTGGAACGCCGATCGGCCTGCAGACCCCAAGCCGATTCACACCCTGGCGGCGGATCGGGCGCCGGGCCGTCTCCCGGACGCGTAATCGCGTGCGTGAGAATGGCTCTGGCGGAGGTTGTCGGAGACCATGCCGCCATGATCGAAGCGGGCGCTATCATAGTCGGACAGACCAATATCGCGGAGGATCAGATCAAAGAGGAAAGAACGACATTCCATACTTACGGCTATTGTGGGAAATGGTTTTCTATAGACGCCATTGAATTCAGATTCGGCTTCCATATAATTGGCGACATGCGCAACCATCCATCTGCGCGCCAATATTCCAGAGGCCTTCCCGATGACCGATACGCCCGTCCAGTTCACCTCGCTCGGCGACGTCGCCGCCCGCCAACTCGCCAACGCCACCAAGACCGTGCCGCAGATGACCTCGGTCAGCCCGCGCTGGTTGGTGCATTGCCTGGAATGGATGCCGGTCGAAGCCGGCATTCTGCGGGTCAACAAGGTCAAGAACGAAGACCGCGTGGCGGTCGGCTGCTCGGGCCGTGACGAGCGCCAGCTGCCCCAGACCTTCGTCGACTACGAGCCGAATCCGCGCGAGTACATGCTCTGCGCGGTCAACACCGTGGTCGAAGTCCACACCCGCGTCTCCGACCTCTATTCCTCGCCGCACAGCCAGATCGGCGAGCAGTTGCGCCTGTCGATCGAAGTGATCAAGGAGCAGCAGGAGAGCCAGCTGATCAATTCCGAAGAATATGGTCTGCTCAGCAACGTCGTCCCGTCGCAGCGGATCCGCAGCAACAACGGCCTGCCGACCCCCGACGCGATGGACAGCCTGATCGCCAAGTGCTGGAAGGAACCGGGCTTCTTCCTCGCCCATCCCGACACCATCGCCGCCTTCGGTCGCGAATGCACCCGCCGCGGCGTGCCGCCGGCGACGATCACCATGTTCGGCTCGCCGTTCCTGACCTGGCGCGGCATCCCGATCGTGCCGTCGAACAAGGTGCCGGTGATCGACGGCAAGTCGTCGATCCTCCTGATGCGGGTCGGACAGTCGCGCCAGGGCGTGATCGGTCTGTTCCAGCCGAACCTGCCGGGTGAGCAGTCGATGGGCCTGTCGGTGCGCTTCATGGGCATCAACGACAAGGCGATCGCCAGCTATCTGGTGTCGCTCTATTGCTCGCTCGCCATCCTGACCGACGACGCCGTCGCCGTTCTCGAGGACGTCGACGTCACGAAGTTCCACGCCTATGCCTGATCCGGCTTCGAACGTCCCCCCCGAACCGCCGGCCTTCCCCGGTCTGCCGGACGCGGGCGCGCTGCAGGAGATGGCCAACGCCTTCTTCCGGGCACTCCCGAACGGTGCCGGACCGGCGTCGCCGGCGGCCTCGCCGCCACCCCCGCCGGCCATGGCCGGGCCGGGCTTCGCCCCGCCCTCGGCGCCCGCTCCGGCGACGCCGGTCGCCACCCATGTCGTGCCGACGGTGTCGCCGCCGGCGCCCTTCGCCACGCTGTCGCTCACCCCGGACGTCAATCTCGGCTCGATCGCCGAGCAGAGCCGGTCGGCGGAACCGGGGCTCTACGTCGCCGGCTTCTCGGCGGCGCGGCCGGCCTTCGTGCCGAAGCCGATCCCGGCGCTCGATCGGTCGCTGCCGAACGAAGAGGAACTGAAGGCGCTGATCGCCGGCCCCGCCCCCGCCCGTGGGGCGACGCTGCCGACCGGCGGCGGTACGACCCCGAGCCTCGGGCAGTCGAGCGAGCCCTATTTCCTGAAGCCGCTGCCCGAACCCCGCAGCGGCCCGCGGGCCGTGGCGCTCGGCGGCGGCGCGGCCCCCGCTCCGGCGGCGAAGGCGATGCCCGGCACCGGTTTCGATCCGCGCCTCGTGCGCCGGGAGTTCCCGATCCTGTCCGAACGGGTCGAGGGCAAGCCGCTGGTCTGGCTCGACAACGCCGCCACCACCCAGAAGCCGAAGGCGGTGATCGACCGGCTCGTGTATTTCTATGAGCACGAGAATTCCAACATCCATCGCGCCGCCCACACGCTGGCGGCGCGGGCGACCGATGCCTACGAGGCGGCGCGCGAGGAGGTCCGATCCTTCCTCAATGCCGGATCGAGCGACGAGGTGGTCTTCGTCCGCGGCGCCACCGAGGCGATCAATCTGGTCGCCGAGACCTGGGGCCGCGCCAACATCGGCCCCGGCGACGAGATCCTGATCACCTGGCTCGAGCATCACGCCAACATCGTGCCCTGGCACCGCCTGGCCAAATCGGTCGGGGCGACGTTGAAGGTCGCGCCGGTCGACGACCGGGGCGACGTGATCGTCGAGGCTTACGCGGCACTCCTCGGACCGCGGACCAAGCTCGTCTCGCTCACCCAGGTGTCGAACGCGCTCGGCACGGTGACGCCGGCCGCGCTCCTCGTCGCCATGGCCCATGCCGCCGGCGCCAAGGTGCTGGTCGACGGGGCGCAATCGGTCTCGCACATGCCGACCGACGTCGTCGCCCTCGACGCCGACTGGTTCGTCTTCTCCGGCCACAAGGTGTTCGGCCCGACCGGGATCGGCGTGCTGTGGGGCAAGACGGCGATCCTCGCCGAGATGCCGCCCTACCAGAGCGGCGGCAACATGATCGCCGACGTCACCTTCGAGACGATTCGCTACCAGCCGCCGCCCTTCCTGTTCGAAGCGGGCACGGGCAACATCGCCGACGCGGTCGGGCTCGGCGCGGCGCTCGCCTGGCTGTCGCGCCTCGGCCTGCCGGCGGTGGCGGCGCACGAACATGCGCTGATCGAGGACTGCGTGCGGCAGTTGAAGACGGTCTCGGGGGTGAAGATCGTCGGCGATCCGCGCGAACGGGCCGGCGTCGTCTCCTTCGTGATGGACGGGCTCAAGACCGAAGAGGTCGGCAAGCGGCTCGCCCGCGACGGCATCGCGGTGCGCTCCGGCCACCATTGCGCCCAACCGATCCTCCGCCGCTTCGGGTTGGAGAGCTCGGTGCGGCCGTCCTTCGCGGTCTACAACACCCATGACGACATCGACGCGCTGATCGGCGCGGTCCGCCGGATCCGCGCCGGCGCGTGACGCCGACGACCGACGACTTCGACCGGCCCGGTCGCCCCTTGCCGGGGGGACCGGGCCGGTCGCGTCTTCGGGGTCGCCGACCTGCGCCCACCCGGCGATTTCGAGCACGGCTTTTCCTTCGAGACCTCGGGCTTGGTGTCCGATGCCTTTCGGTCGGGCCGGTCGCCGGATAACCCTGGTCTCGAGAAGCGCACGGCGGCAGAGGATCGTCCGAGGGAGGAGCGGCATGCGGAGCCACACGGCCGACTTCGGCCTGCTGAGCGGCGACTTCGTCCCCTCGGAAGGGGCCGCGGCGATCTGGCGCGACCTCTGCGGCGAGGCCGTCGCCGCCAGCGCCGCCGACCCGGCGCTCGCCCGCGCGATGAATTCGGCGGTGCTCTATCACGGCAGCTTCGCGCAGGCGCTCGGCCACCGCATCGCCCTGAAGCTCGCCGACCACGACATCGACGTCGACGAGTTGCAGGCGGTGGTCGTCCAGGCGCTGATCAACGAGCCCGACATCATCGCCGCCGCCGCCGCCGATCTCCGCGCGATCCGCGAGCGCGATCCGAGCAACGCCGAAATTCTGACGCCGTTTCTCTATTTCAAGGGCTTTCTCGCGCTGCAGGGCCAGCGGATCGCCCATTGGCTGTGGCACCATCGCCGCATTCACCTCGCCCGCCATCTGCAGAGCCGGATCTCGGAGGTCCTCGGCGTCGACATCCATCCGGCGGCCCGCATGGGGCGCGGCATCATGCTCGATCACGGCTCCGGCCTGGTGATCGGCGAGACGGCGGTGGTCGAGGACGACGTCTCGATCCTCCAGAACGTCACCCTCGGCGGCACCGGCAAAGAGGCGGGCGATCGCCACCCGAAGATCCGGCGCGGCGTTCTGATCGGCGCCGGCGCCAAGATCCTCGGCAACATCGAGGTCGGCGTCGGGGCCAAGGTCGGAGCCGGGAGCGTCGTGGTCGATCCCGTCCCGCCCTACACGTCGGTGGTCGGCATCCCCGCCCGCGTGGTCGGCAAGACGCACACCAGCCTGCCGGGCCTCACCATGGAGCCCTCGATCGACGGCCCGGACTACGTCATCTGAGCCGCTCGCGGCCTTCGGGCGGCGAGCCGGGGGTGCATCCCGGAACGATCGATGCGAGGGTCCGATCGGGCCCGAACGCGGGTTCCCGACACGATCGCCGGTACCGAGGACGAGATCCATGACCATCGACTGGCAGACCTTCACGCCTTGGTCGTCGCTGTTCGGCGGCGTGATCATCGGCCTTGCCGCCGGCGCCCTGGCGCTGCGGGCCGGCCGGATCCTCGGCGTCAGCGGCATCGTCGCCGGCCTCGCCGAACCCGACGCCGACCGCCTCGGTCGGGCGGCGCTGGTCGCCGGGCTGATCCTCTCGCCCGTGCTGTTCGGCCTCGTCGCCCCGCTTCCGGCCCTGCGCATCGATGCCGGCTGGGCGGCGGTGATCGCCGGAGGGCTGTTGGTCGGCTTCGGTACCCGCCTCGGCTCGGGTTGCACCAGCGGTCACGGCGTCTGCGGTCTGGCGCGATTGTCGCCACGCTCGCTCGTTGCCGTCGTCACCTTCGTGGTGGCGGCGATGGCGACGGTCTTCGTCCTGCGCCACGCGATCTGACGGGGGGGCGGGATGAAACCTCGGTTCGCGCTGCTCGTCGGTGTGGTGTTCGGGATCGGCCTCTGCCTGTCGGGCATGGTCGCGCCGAGCAAGGTCCTGAACTTCCTCGACGTCGCCGGAGCCTGGGACCCGTCTTTGGCGTTGGTGATGGGCGGCGCGATGGCGGCCGCGTTTCTGCCGTTCCGACTGGTCCGTGGTCGGATCCCCGCGCCCGGCCGCCGCATCGACCTGCCGCTGGTCGCCGGCAGCGCCCTGTTCGGCGTCGGCTGGGGCCTCGTCGGCTTGTGCCCGGGGCCGGCCCTGACCGCGCTCGGCCGCGCCGACCCGAAGGCCTTCGCCTTCGTCGCCGCCATGCTGGTCGGGATGGCGCTGCATCGGCTGTGGTCGCGCGGCGCCACGAAGACGCCGCCGGCGCCGGTCGCCGACGACCCGTCCTGACCCTCGGGGCGCGTCGACCGAATGATTTTGTATCGCCTCCGCTGCGCGGGGATCGAAAGTTTTCGCGGGGGCTCCCCGACGCAACCGCAGACCTTCAAAGCCACCGCTCGCCCCGTCACTGTGAGGCGATCGACGACGACCGCCTCCACCGGGGGGTGGGCAAGGGCGGGTCGGCGCGGTCCGGGGCCCGGGGGGCCCGCAACACGGTTGAGGGGGAGACCGTCACATGCGTGCCTCGTTCGGACGACGCGGGCCAATGCTCGCCTGTCTCGCCGCGACCCTAGCCGTCGCCGGCCCGGCCGCAGCGACGGAAGGCTATTTTCAGACCGGATACGGCACCGTTCAGAAGGGCCAGGCGGGCGCCGGCGTGGCTCATCCGGAAGACGCCACCTCGCTCGCCGTGAACCCGGCCGGGCTGGTCGACGTCGGCAATCAGATCAATACCGCCTTCACGCTGTTTTCGCCGCGGCGGCAGGTCGAGGTGACGGGCGGCGGCTTCGTCGCCACCGGCACGACCACCAGCCGCAACGACTGGTTCGCGCTGCCGAACGTCGCCTATTCGCGTCAGATCGACGGGCAGTCGGCCTGGGGCGTCGCGCTCTACGGCAACGGCGGCATGAACACCACCTGGCCGGCGGTCGCCAACGGCGGCGGCAGCGGCCTGTTCCTCGGCGGCAGAGCCGGCGTCGACCTGCAACAACTGCTCGTCACCGTCGGCTATGCGCGGCGCCTGTCGTCCGACCTGTCGATCGGCATCGCCCCGGTGTTCGCGGTCCAGAAGTTCCGCGCCGAAGGCCTCGGCGCCTTCGCCGGCTACTCGGCGACCGGCAATCTGACCAGCGGACGCGACGATTACGCCTATGGCGGAGGGTTCCGCGGCGGTCTGCAGTGGACGCTGCGCCCCGGCCTGCGCTTCGGGCTCAGCGGCCAGACGCCGATCTGGTCGACCCGCTTCGAGAAATACGACGGGCTGTTCGCCGATCGCGGGTCCTTCGACATCCCCGGTTCGGTGGCCGCGGGAATCGCCTTCGACGTCACACCGAGCGTGACTCTCCTCGCCGACTACCACCACATCTTCTATTCGGCGGTGCCGGCGGTGGGCAATTCGTCGCTGGCCTTCCTCGCCGGAACCCCGTTCGGCGCCTCCGGCGGCTCGGGCTTCGGCTGGCGCGACGTCGACGTCGTCGCGCTCGGCGTCTCGTGGCGGGCGACCACCGACCTCACGCTGCGGGCCGGCTATTCGCACAACACCGATCCGATCAGCTCCCGCGACGTGCTCCTGAACATCCTCGCCCCGGCGGTGGTCACCGACCACCTGTCCACCGGCCTCTCCTGGCGCCTGACCGGAAATTCCGGCTTCGATCTGGCCCTCGGATGGGTGCCGCGGCACCATGTCGTCGGCGTGTCGCCGGCGGCCTTCGGCGGCCAGCGAATCGACCTGTCGATGGAGCAATACGAGGCGTCGGCCGGCTACTCCTACCGGTTCTGAGGCCGCGGCGGATGCGGCACGCTCCATGGCCGCTCGCCCCCGCGCGCCGGCGGGCGCCGACACCCGACCGAGGGTGCCGCCCGCCGGACATCGAGCGCCCGCTCTATAATCTATAACATCGATCTTTTTGATCGTATATTTTGTCGACCGCGGGCCGAAGCCAGAACCCGGTTCCTCGTCGCCACGCCGGGCACCCTCTATCGTCTTGGGAAGGCAACGGATCGCGCTCGCTCCGCCCGGCCCCACCGACGCCCTTCCCCGTCCTTTCGACCCGACACGAAGATCGCACATGCCGTCGGCACGCAACCTGATCTCGATCGATCTCGGCAGTTCCGGCCTGCGGCTGCATCTGGGCGAACTCGGCGCCGACGGCCGCCTGACCATCGAAACGGTCGCAGCTTTCGAGAACGGTCCGGTGCAGGTCGGCGCACGCTGGTACTGGGACGTTCTGCGGCTGTGGTCGGGGCTCGGCGCCGCGCTCGCCGGCCTCGCGCCGCGGCTCGACGGGCCGGCGACCCTCTCGATCGCCAGTTTCGGCGTCGACTATGTCCTGGTCGACACGACCGGCGCGGTGATCGCCGGGCCGCGCCACATGCGCGATCCGCGAACGCGGGGCGTCCCCGCCACTGCCTACGCCACCCTCTCCAAGGCCGACCTCTATCGCCGCACCGGCAGCATGGAGATCGAGATCAACACCCTGTTCCAGCTCCTGGCCGACCGGCGCGATCAGCCCTGGCTCTTCGACGTCGCCGACGCGCTCGCGCTGATCCCGGATCATCTCGGCCGTCTCCTGTCCGGCCGCCGCTTCAGCGAGATCTCGATCGCCTCGACCACCCAGTTGGTCGACCCGCGCACCCGCGATTGGGACTCCCGCGTCATCGAGGCCTTCGGCCTGCCGCGGCGCCTGTTCGCGCCGATCGTCGAGAGCGGCACGGTGATCGGCCCGCTCGCCGCCGACGAAGCGCGACGGCTCGGCTTCACGGTCCCCGTCGCCGTCGTCGCCGCCGCCAGCCACGACACCGCCTCGGCCGCCGCCGCCATCCCCTACGAGGAGGGCGCATCGGCGGCCTTCATCAGCCTCGGCACTTGGTCGCTGGTCGGGCGCGAACGAGCGGCGCCCGATCTCTCCGATCTCTCTCGCGATCTCAACTTCACCAACGAATGCGGGGTCGCCGGTCGCACCGTCCATCACAAGATCCAGGCCGGTCTGTGGCTCGCCCAGGAGGTGCGGCGGCGCCTGACGATCACCGACCCCGATTTCGACTTCGCCACCTTCGAGAAGGCCGCGGCCGCGAGCCACCCGCTCGCCTTCGTCTTCGACGCCGACGATCCGCTGTTCCGTGATCCCGACGACATGATCGCGGCGATCGCCGCGTGGTTCGGGCAGCGCGGCGAGCCGGCGCCCACCACCCTCGGCGAGATCGCCCGGGCGATCTACGACAGCCTCGCTCTCTCCTATGTCGACACCATCGTGGCGATCGAACGCCTGACGGGCGACCCGGTCGCGGTGATCCACGTCGTCGGTGGCGGCGCCGGCATTCCGACGCTCGTCCAGGCGATCGCCGACGCCACCGGACGGCGCGTCGTCGCCGGTCCGGTCGAAGCGACGGTGATCGGCAACTTCCTCGCCCAGCTGGTCGCCCGCGGGGCCGTCGCCGATTTCGAGAGCGGCCGCCGCCTCGTCGCCGCATCGACCGCGCCGACCCCCTACGAGCCGCACGAGCCCGAGGCCTGGCGCCGCGCCCATCGGCGCCTCGCCGAACGCAAGTCCCCTCCCCCTGCCCCGCGCTCGTCGACCGAGCGAGCCCTCGAGAAAGGATTGCCGACATGACTCTCCGACTGAAATCGCTCTTCGCCGCGGCCGGCGTCGCCGGTCTCGCGTTCCTCGGCGTCCCGTCGGCGGTGTCGGCCGCCGGGGCCAAGCCGGAGATCGCGGTGGTCGTCAAGATCACCGGCATCCCGTGGTTCAACCGCTTCGAAGCGGGCGTGAAGCGGGCCGGCGACCAGCTCGGCGTCAACGCCTATCAGGTCGGGCCGACCGCCGCCGATCCGGCGCAACAGGTCAAGCTGATCGAGGATCTGATCGCCAAGAAGGTCGATGCCATCGCCGTGGTTCCCAACGACGCCAAGGTTCTGGCGCCGGTGCTGAAGCGGGCGCAGGACGCCGGCATCGTCGTCGTCACCCACGAGTCGCCCGGTCAGGCCGGCTCGAGCTGGGACCTCGAGACCATCGACAACCGCGAATTCGCCACCGCGGTGTTCCAGAAGCTCGCCGACGCCACCGGCGGCAAGGGCAAGTTCGCGCTGGTGGTCGGCTCGCTGACGGTGCCGCTGCACAACGAGTGGGCCGACATCGGCCTCGCCTTCCTGAAGGCCAAGTACCCCGACCTGAAGCCGGTCGCCGATCGCTATCCGGTCGGCGAGAGTCTCGACGACAGCTACAAGACCTCGCAGGAGATCCTGCGCGCCCATCCCGATCTCAAGGGCTTCGTCGCCTTCGGCAGCCAAGGCCCGATCGGCTTCGCCCGCGCCCTCGAACGGCAGAACAAGACGACGAAGGAGATCACCAACGTCGGCAACGTCCTGCCCAAGCAGGCGGCGCCCTATCTCAAGAAGGATCAGATCAGCGAGGGCTTCCTGTGGGATCCCTCCGACGCCGGCTTCGGACTGGTCGCTCTCGCCAAGAAGGTGATCGACAAGCAGCCGATCGAGACCGGGATCGAACTGCCCGGCCTCGGCAAGGGCACGGTCGAGGCGGCGCAGCACGTGGTGCGCTTCAAGGCGACCCGCACCTTCACCAAGGAGAACGTCGACCAGTTCGACTTCTGACGATCGTGACGCCGATCGCCGTCGGTGCGAGGGGAGGCCCCCGGGTCTCCCCTCGAGCCGTCCGGCGACGGGGCACGTCTCGTCGCGAGGAGCCGGGGCCTTGCGCCTCGATCGATGACAGTGCCGCGCTCGCGGATGGTGATCATGGCAGCAGTTTCGAGCCTCGTCGTCGAGGATCTGGTCAAGGCCTTCCAGGGCAACGCCGTGCTCACCGGCGTCTCGCTGCGCCTGGAGGGCGGACGGGTCGCGGCCCTCTCCGGTCTCAACGGCGCCGGCAAGAGCACGGTGATCAAGATCCTCGCCGGCGTGCTCGCCGCAGACGGCGGGCGCATCGTCGTCGACGGGCGGGAGGCGCATCGGCTCGATCCCGCCGCCATGAAACGCGCCGGGATCGAAGTGATCTTCCAGGACTTCGCGCTGTTTCCCAATCTGACGGTGGCCGAGAACGTGACCTTCGGCGACGCGGTGGCCACGCCCTGGCGTCTCGTCCGCCGCCGTCCGACCCACGCCCGGGCGCGGGACGCGCTCGCCCTGGTCGGTGCCGACCTCGATCCCGAAGCGGAAGTCGGTGGGCTCCCGATCGCCGACCGCCAACTCGTCGCCATCGCCCGGGCGCTGGCCCACGACGCCCGCTTCCTGGTGCTCGACGAGCCGACCGCCTCGTTGACCCACGCCGAGGTGCAACGGCTGTTCGCGGTCGTCGCCGATCTCAAGCGACGGGGGGTCGCCATTCTGTTCATCAGCCATCGCTACGCCGAGGTCGCGGCGATCGCCGACGAGGTCTTCGTGTTGCGCGACGGCGCCGTGGTCCGCACCTTCGCCCGCGACGAACTCACCGCGGCGGCGCTGCACGAGGCGATGACCGGAGCGGCCTCACCCGCCGCGACCCAACTCGTTCTGCCGCCACCCGGCGACGCGATCGCCCTCGAAGCCGTCGGGCTCGGCCGGGCGGGTGCCTTCGCCGAGGTCGATCTCACCGTCCGCGCGGGCGAGATCGTCGGCCTCACCGGCCTGCTCGGCGCCGGCAAGACCGAACTCGCCGAGGTGCTGTTCGGCCTCGCCCGGCCCGATGCCGGCGAGATCCGCGTCGCCGGTCGCGCGCGCCGCTTCCGCTCCGATCGCGATGCCGTGGCGGCGGGCCTCGCCCTGGTGCCCGAAGACCGGCTGGCGCAAGGTCTGGTCTTGCCGGCAAGCGTCCGCGACAACGTCGCCCTCGCCAGCCTCGACCGCCTGACCGATCGCCTCGGCCTCGTCGACCGCCGGCGTCGGGACGACCTCGTCCGCCGTCTGGTCGGCCAACTTCAGATCCGGGTGGCCGACGTCGCCGCCCCGGTCGCCCGGCTCTCGGGCGGCAATCAGCAGCGGGTGGTGTTGGCCAAATGGCTCGCCACCGATCCCGCGGTGTTGATCCTCGACGGACCGACGGTCGGCGTCGACGTCGCCGCCCGGGGCCTCATCTACGACCTCGTTCGCGCCGCGGCGTCCCGCGGCATCGCGGTGTTGCTGATCTCCAACGAGGTCGAGGAGGTGTGGTCGATCTGCCATCGGGTCCACGTGATGACCGCCGGCCGGGTCGCCCGCGCCATCCCCACCGCCGGCGGCGCCGTGCCGCTCCAGACTCTGGAGGCCTCCGTTCATGGCTGAGTCGCGCCCCGAAACCCGCGCAATTCGTCGCCTCGGCGCCGGCATGGCCCTGCTGCTGGTCGGCGGCGGCCTGTTCGTGCCCGGTTTCGCCTCGACCGACAACCTCCTCGACGTCGTCACTTCGGCCGGCATCGCCGGGCTGTTCGCCCTCGGCCTGCTGATGGTTCTGATCGCCGGCGAACTCGACATCTCCTTCACCGCCGTCGCCTCGATCGCCCAGTTCGGGCTCGCCCTGCTGTTCACCCGCGGGGACCTCGGCTGGGCGTCGGCGATCCTGATCTCCGGCGGCATCGGCCTCGCCCTCGGCCTGGTCAACGCCGCCGTCGTCACCTGGCTCCGGGCGCCACCGATCATCACCACCATCGCCCTCCTCAACGTCTACGGCGGCGGGCTGGCGTTACTGTCGCGGGGCGAGATGCTCTACGACTTTCCCGTCTGGTTTTCCGACGCGGCGGTCTTCCGAGTGTTCGGGCTGCCGGTCTCGCTGCAGGTGCTGCTGCTCGCGGTCGCGACCGCCGCGACGCTGGTCCTCGGGCGAACCCACTGGGGGCTGACCCTACGGGCCGCCGGGGGCAATCGCGAGGCGGCGCTGCGGCAGGGCGTCGGCGGTGTCGCCGTCGCGGCCTTCGCCTATGGCTGGCTCGGCTTCCTGTCGGGAATCGCCGGGCTCGCCCAGGCGCAATTGCTGCAGGCGGTGACGCCGGGATCGCTGATCGGGCGCGAGCTCGACGTGGTCGCGGCGACCATCCTCGGGGGCGCCAGCCTCGCCGGCGGACGCGGTTCGGTCGGCGGCACTCTTCTCGGCGTGCTCTTCATCGCCCTCATCGGCAATGTGCTGGTGTTGAGCGGCCTGTCGCCCTATTGGCATCAGGCGGTCACCGGCACCGTGCTGATCGTCGCGGTGGCCCCCTTCCTGCGCGGACGCCGACGCGCGGCGATACCGGTGGGGGCGTCATGACCGACGCGATCGGATCCCGGACCGACGGCTCACGGCGCCGCTTCGCGCTCGCCGGCGCCGCCGCCCTCGCGGTGGCCGCATTCACCGCCTTCGGCTTCGGCGATGCGACGGGCCTGTTGCGCTCGGTCGCCCATCAGGTCCCCGAACTCGGACTGCTGGTCCTCGCCATGGCGCTGCCGATGATGGCCGGCGGCATCAATCTGGCGATCGTCGCCATCGCCAACCTGTCGGCGGTGGCCACCGCCCTCGCCTTCGCGCGGCTCGGCGGCGACGGCCTGGTCGCGCCTCTGGCGCTCGCCTTCGGCCTCGCCGTCGGCGGTGGTTGCGGTGCCCTGATCGGCGCCCTCGTCGCCCATGCCCGAATCGATCCGGTGGTCGCTTCGCTCGGCGGGCTGATGGTCGCGAGCGGCGTCGGCATTCTGGTGACCAACGGCAGCGCCGTCACCGGCCTGCCGGACTTCGTCGCCGCCGCGGCCGACCGGACCGTCTTCGGCCTGCCGCTGATGACCCTGGTGTTCCTCGCGGCCACCGCCCTGGTGGCGCTGTTGGTCCATCGCGCCCCGTTCGGCCGTCGTCTCTCCGCCGTCGGCCACAACGCCCAGGCCAGCCTCTATTCCGGCGTCGACGTCGCCCGCGTCCATCTCACGGTCTACACCCTGTCCGGGATCCTTTCGGCGCTGGCCGGCCTCGTCATGCTGTCGCGGTTCAACTCGGCGCGCATGGGCTATGGCGACAGCTACCTCCTGGTGACGCTGCTCGCCGCGGTGCTCGGCGGGGTCGATCCGAAGGGCGGTCGCGGGGCGGTGTGGGCGACGGTCGCCGCCATCCTGACGCTGCAGATCTCGGCCTCGGGCCTCAACCTGCTCGGCGCCAGCCAACACGCCGCCTCGGTCGCCTGGGGCGGCATCCTCATCGCCAAGCTCGCGCTCGACCGGATCCGAGCCTGAGCCCCTGCTCCTCCCCCGCGGCCCGACGGCTCCGACCGCCGGCCGCTTCAGACACGAAAGGCACGCGTCATGGCCCGCATCCCCCAGATCACCCCCGAGACCGCCACGCCCGAGCAGCTCGCGCTGTGGCGGGAAACCGAGAAGACCCATGCGATCAGCAACATGAAGGCGACGCTGCTGCATTCGCCGGAGGCCTTGCACGCCGTGCTCGAATGGTACGCGCTGTTCGCCAAGGTCAAGCCGTTCCTCACCGAGCGCGAGGCCGTGCTGTTCTGCAACGCCATCTCGCGCGCCAACCGCTGCGAGCTCTGTTCCCTGTTCATGCGCCGGGCGATCATCGGCTGGGGCGAGAACCCCGACGCACTGGTGCTCGACGAGCGCGCGCAGACGATCACCGATTACGGCCGACAGCTGGCGCTGTCGCCAAACGGCGTCTCGGACGAGCTGTTCGCGCGCCTGAAGGCGCAGTTCGGCGACGCCGAGATCGTCGATCTCACCACCTTCGGCGCGCTGATGATCGTCAACAACATCTTCAACAGCGCGCTGAAGATCGCCGTCGATTCTTCGCTCGATCCCTATCTGGTCGGCCCGGAAGTCCTGTTCGGCTGAACGCCGAGGCGTTTCCCCGCGTTCGGCCCCTCGAGCGCGGCACGGACGAGCCCGCCCCATGAGCCGAACCGCCATCTCGGAGATGTGAGATCATGACAGCCCCCCACCGAGTGCCGCCCCGAGCTTCGACCGTTTCGGCCATGACGGCGAGATCGCCCTGACCTCGCCCGGCGCCCGATGTACCGATCCCGGCCCGACGGTCGGCGGCTTCGGCGGGGTCGAGGACCGCCTGTGGCTGGAACCCATCCCCGAAACGCCCTGATCGCCCGGAGTCCTCCGATGCCCCATACCTTCGATCGCATTCCCTCCGACGAGATCCTGCCGGCCCGCGCCGACGTGGTGGTGATCGGCGCAGGCATCATCGGCGTCACCGCCGCTCTCGAACTCGCCCGTGCCGGACTTTCGGTGGCGCTGGTCGAAAAGGGCTGGGTTGCCGCCGAGCAATCGAGCCGGAACTGGGGCTGGGTGCGACAGCAGGGGCGCGATCGCCGCGAGATCCCGCTGATCGTCGAGAGTCTGGCGATCTGGGACCGCCTCCAGGCCGAGAGCCCGGTCGACCTCGGCTTCCGCCGCACCGGGCTCGTCAGCCTCACCCGTTCGCCCGACGAACTGGCGCGCTGGCGGCGCTGGGCGGTGCGCGGCCGGGCCGGCGGCATCGTCGTCGAAGACCTCTCCGCCGACGAGGCCGAGGCCGCGTTTCCGAGCCGCGGCGCTCCGTGGATCGGCGGGCTCCGCACCCCGACCGACGGCCGCGCCGAGCCCGCGGTCGCGGTGCCGGCGATCGCCGCGCTGGCCCGCGCCGCCGGTGTCGGCCTCCACCAGGAGACCGCCGTGCGCGGCATCGAGATCGACGCAGGGAACGTCACCGGCGTGGTCACCGAACGGGGGCGGATCGCCACGTCGAAGGTGTTGGTGGCGGGCGGCGCGTGGTCGTCGCAACTGCTGCGCCGCAATGGCATCCGTCTGCCGCAGCTCAATCTGCGCTCGACCGTCATCCGCACCACCCCGGCCCCCGAGCTGATCTCGGGCGCGCTGATGTCGCAGGAGTTCTGCCTCCGGCGCCGCCTCGACGGCGGCTTCACCCTGACGCTGCGCGGCGACGAGAGTTCCGACGTCGTCGTCGACGCCTTCCGTTTCCTGAGGCCGTTCCTGCCCGGGTTGCTGCGCGAGTTCCGGGCGATCAAGCTGCGGTTCGGCACGCGTTTCTTCGTCGATCTCGCCCGCTGGTGGCCGCGCCCGCTCGATCGCGTCTCGGCCTTCGAGGAGGAGCGGGTGTCGGATCCGGCGCCCGATCCGGCGGTGATCCGCAAGGCGCTCGCCGCCTTCAAGCGCAACCGGCCGGAGGTCGCCGGCGTCGCGCCCGCCGAAGCCTGGGCCGGCCGAATCGACGCCACGCCCGACGGCGTCCCGGTGATCTCGACCGTCGCGACGGTCGCCGGGCTGACGATCGCCACCGGTTTCTGCGGCCACGGTTTCGGCATCGGCCCCGGCGCCGGCCGCCTCGCCGCCGATCTCGTGCGCGGCACCGCGCCGATCGTCGACCCGACACCGTTCCGCCTGTCGCGCTTCGACGACGGGACGCCGATCTTCCTCGATCCCGACGTGATCTGAGGTGCCGGGCCGGCTCGCGAGGCGATTTCAGGCGCCCCGGGGATGGCGGCGATCGTGGTGCGGCGCCACCCGGAAGCGCCGCGCCACGTCGAGATATCCGTCGCAGAGGAGGCCGCCGGCGATCGGTGCCTCGCGGTCGCGCCGACAGATCGCCGGAATCCGCTACCACGAGAGGCACGGTCTCCGTGGGCGGGTCGGCCCGAACGGACACCGAGGGCGCTTCGTCAAACGAACCCCACACGTGAGGCGGAAGCACGACCGGTGAGCGATCCGCAACCGTCGATGCGAGGCAAGGAATCTCTCCCGGGTGCCCGTCGCCCCGGAACACCCGGATGCCCGCCGACCGGACGCAGTCGCCGAGTCTTCGCGGAAATTTATAACTCGGACGGCTCAAAACCATCCCGCGCGTTCCAATTTCAAGAAATATATAGAATTGATCGATTTTGAGTCGCTGATACCATGTCCTCTGGATGAACTCCATGAGGCCGACGTGACGACCATCGATCGCCAGTCCAGCAACCTTGCCAGAGGTGGAGAGACCACTCCACAGCATGTCGATTTCTTGTTGGAGCGTCTCGCGCGCATACCGCCTCGTCGTCTTGCCGTGGCACTGATCGATGGTCTGTCCGTTGTCTGTGCACTGTCTTTTCTTCTCTGGTTCACGGTGTTCATGCACGGCGGACGGTGATGTCGAACAGGGACGGATCTTCGGACACGGCCTTACCCTCCGGCATCATCCGTTTTCTCTGACGTACTGCGATGCTCCTGATGCGTCGGTGCGCGTTCCAGATCCTCGGCGCGGACTTCGAGCGGCAGACCCGGTCGCGCGCCGTCGAAACCGGCGGCGCCTTTGGGTGTGCCGTTGCGACCCGAAGCGACGGGGATTTGCCGGCGGTTTCGAATCTTCCTTGCCAGGGGCACTCGATTGCGAGCGAGACCAGGAGACGGCGACATGGGGAACAAATGGCTGAGTGTCGGCGCCGTCGTTGCGAGCATCGCCGCGATCGGGCTCATCGCCGCCAAGAATGTCGAAGGCTATACGCCGCATCACATCCTCAATGTCTCCTACGACCCGACGCGGGAGCTCTATGAGAAGATCGACAAGACCTTCGCCGCCGATTTCACACGGCAGAGCGGCGAGCCGGTGGCGGTCCGTCGATCACACGGTGGGTCGTCCTACCAGGCCCGGCAAGTGGCGTCCGGAGCGGCAGCCGCCGACGTCGTCACGCTCGGACTGCCGTCCGATCTCGAGGGCATCGTCAAACGCGGCCTGATCGACGCGAACTGGCGCGAGCGGCTTCCGAACGGGGCGCAGCCCTACTACTCGACCCTCGTCTTCGTGGTGCGCAAGGGCAATCCGCGCGCCGTCGCCGACTGGCCGGATCTGGTCCGCGGCAGCATCGAGGTGATCACGCCCGATCCCAAGACCTCCGGCAACGGCAAGCTGACGGTCCTCGCCGCCTGGGGATCGGTGATCTCACGCGGTGGCAGCGAGGCCGACGCCCGCGCCTTTCTCAAGACGCTGTTCGATCACACGCCGTTTCTGGTGCCCGCGGCACGCGCCGCCGGCGTGGCGTTCGCGGTCGAGAAGAAGGGCGACGTCCACATCGCCTGGGAGAACGAGGCGTTGCGCGAGGTGGCCGAATCCAGAGGAGCGCTGGAGATCGTCTATCCGTCGATCAGCATTCTCGCCGAGCCGGTGGTCGCCTGGGTGGACCGCAACACCACCAGGAACAACAGCCTGCCGCTCGCCAAGGCCTATCTCGAATATCTCTTCACCGACGAGGCGCAGGAGATCATCGCCGAGGAGGGTTACAGGTCCTTCAAACCGGACATCGCGGCGCGCCACGCCGACCGGCTGCCGTCGTTGAACCTCTTCCGCATCGGGCTCATCGCTCGGGATTGGGGCGACGCGCAGCAGAAGTTCTTCGCCGAAAACGCTGTCGTCGACACGGTCTACACCCCCAAGCCGCGCATCGATTGATGCGATTCCAGACACCCCGGTTCAGAAGACGAACGCCATGACAGACCTCTCGCTCGATCGGCCGGGTCCTTTCGGCTCGCTACGGAAGTCCTGGGATTTCGCGACGCTGCGCAAGGATACGATCGCCGGCGTCACGGTGGCGGCGATCTCGCTGCCGCAGAGCATGGCCTATGCGCTGGTGGCCGGCGTCGATCCGCGCTTCGGGCTCTACACGGCGATCGTCTTCACGGCCGTTGCGGGCCTCTTCGGCTCGTCGCGGCACCTCATCAACGGCCCGACCGGCGCGGTCTCGCTCGTCACCTTCAGCGCCCTCGCCTTCATCGACCCCGACGCCAAGCTCGACGCCTATGAGGCGATGTTTCTGCTCACGGTGCTGATCGGGATCGTTCAGATCGTGATCGGCGTGACACGCCTCGGCGACGTGACACGCTACATTTCGGAGTCGGTCGTGACCGGCTTCATCGCCGGCGCCGGCTTTCTCACCATCATCGGCCAGGTCTCCAGCGCTCTGGGCGTCAAATCGCAGGGGACCGGCAACCAGCACGTGCTGGAGCGACTCTATCTGACCCTCGTCCAGCCGGGGCCATACAACGTCAAGGCCATCGCCCTCAGCCTCGCCGCGATCGCCTTCGCGGTCTTCGGACGACGCATCACGCGAGCCTTGCGGCTGCCGCAGATCGACATGCTGCTGGCCGTGATCGTGCTGTCGGGCGCCGCCTATGTCCTCGGCTGGTCGGACGCCGCCGTCGGCGCCAAGCCGGCGATCGCCCTGATCGATGCGGTGCCGGCGGCGCTGCCGACGCTCCATGTTCCGCAGGTCAACGGGGCTTGGCTGTGGGAACTGTCGTCGTCGTCCCTGTCGATCGGCATCCTCGGTCTGTTGGAGGCGCTGGCCATCGCCAAGGCGATCGCCCACCAGTCTCGCCAGGAGCTCGACTACAATCGCCAATGCATCGCGGAGGGAATCGGCAATCTCGTCGGCGGTTTCTTCCGCTGCATGCCGGGTGCGGGCTCGCTGTCGCGCACCGCGATCAACTACTCGGCCGGAGCCGAGACCCGCTGGTCGGGCGTCGTCACCGCCGTGGTGGTGGCGATCGTCGTCCTGCTGTTCGGGCCGCTCGCCGCCTTCATCCCGAAGGCGGTGCTGGCGGGGCTGCTGATGGTCGCCGCCGCCCGCCTCGTCGACGTGAAGCGCATCCGCTACACGGCGACGGCATCGGGCGCCGATGCCGTGCTGCTCGCTCTCACCGCGTTGTCGGCCGTGATCATCGGCGTCGATTTCGCCATCCTGATCGGCGCGGCGGCTTCGATCGTCTGGTATCTGCTCCACGCCTCGCGGTTGAAGACGCAGGAACTCGTCGTCGATCCGCAGCAGGTGGTTCGCGCGCGCATTCCCTCGGATCCGCCGGCCCGCGAGGTGGTCATCCACGATCTCGAGGGCGACCTCTTCTTCGGCGCCGCACCGGACCTCCACACGTTTCTCGCCGGCGCTCGCCAACACGCCCGCGACAACGGCATCAAGGCCCTGGTGCTGCGCGTGAAGCGAGTCCGCAATCCGGATGCGGTGGCGCTCGAGGTCCTCGACGTCTTCCTGAAGGAGGCGGAGCGCGACGGGCTTCTGGTGTATCTGGCCGGCGTGCGCCCCGAACTCCATGCCGCACTCGCGCGGCTCGGCATCATCGATCGATTGGGAGAGCCGTTCATCTACCCCGAGGAGGAGACGGACTATTCGGCGACGCTCGGTGCGATCCGCGCCGCCTATGCACGCCTGGCGGTCGTGGAGGTGGGCAATGAACACCGGGCGCCGACGTCCTACCGCGTCTGAGGCGACGCGACCCGGGACCGCGTCTCCCGCGAACCCCGCGGCCGATTCGGCGATCCCCCGACGCGCGCAACTCCGGCGACGGCAGGCGATGCGACGCTGTCGGATCGCCTCCAAGGCCCCAACGAGCCGCCCGTCATCCGCGATGATCGAAACGCCGCGCCAGCCCTTCGCCGGCGAACTGGATCAGGGTGACCAGGGCGATCAGGATGACGATCACCTCGAACATCACCCGCGTCTCGTAGCGCTCGTAGCCGTAGCGGATCGCCAGATCGCCGAGGCCGCCGGCCCCCACCGCCCCGGCCATCGCCGAGGCGTTGATCATCGCGATCAGGCTGACCGTCATACCGCCGACGAGGCCGGGCAGCGCCTCCGGGATCAGCACGTGGCGGACGATGTGGTGACGCCGGCAGCCCATGGCACGGGCCGCCTCGATCAGGCCCGGATCGACCTCGCGCAGGCTGACCTGGGCGATGCGGGCATAGAACGGGATCAGGCTGATGCTGAGCGGCACCACCGCCGCCCAGGTGCCGAGCGTGGTGCCGACGATGAAGCGGGTCACCGGCAGCAGCGCCACCAGGAGGATGATGAAGGGGACCGCCCGGAACACGTTGACGACGATCGACAGGCCGCGATTGAAGCGCGGATGGGGATAGAGGCTGCCCGAAGCGGTGATCGTCAGGACGATCGCCAGGGCGAGGCCGACGCTGAGCGCGATCACCGCCGAGGTCCCGACCATCAGCAGGGTCTGGAGGAAGGCCTGGATGTATTTATCGAGCGCCGGTAACGACATATCCCAATACCTCGATGTGGTCGGCGACGCGCGCGGTGCGGTCTTGAACGGGATCGAGGGCGCTCGCCGGGATCGCCACCAGCAAGCGCCCCTGCGAATGGCCGCGGATGCGATCGAGACCGCCGTGCAGCAGTCGCGCCTGCGGATGCAGCGCCGCGAGATCGGCGAGCGCGACGCCGTCGGCCGACGAATCGCCGCCGTAGCGCAATTGCAGGATCGCCTCGCCCGGGCGCCCGCCGAGGTCGTCGACCAGATCCCGCGCCAGATCGGCGGGGAGATCGTGCAGCAACGGCCGCAGCAGCGCCCGGGTCGCTTCCGCCGCCGGATCGCCGAAGATCCGCCAGACCTCGCCCATCTCGGAGCGGCGCCCCTGGTCGAGCACCAGCACCCGGTCGCAGATCTCGCGGATCACCGCCATGTCGTGGGTGATCAGCACCACGGTCAGGCCGAGGCGGCGGTTGATGTCGCGCAGCAGCGCCAGGATCGACTGGGTGGTCTCCGGATCGAGCGCCGAGGTCGCCTCGTCGCAGAGCAGGATCTCCGGCTGGTGGACCAGGGCCCGGGCGATGCCGACGCGCTGCTTCTGCCCGCCCGAGAGCTGCGACGGATAGGCCGACGCCTTGTCGGAGAGGCCGACCAGATCGAGCAATTCGCCGACCCGCCGGTCGATCGCCGGCCGCGCCAGACCCGCGACCCGCAACGGCAGCGCGACGTTGGCGTTCACGGTCTTCGACGACAGCAGATTGAAGTGCTGGAAGATCATGCCGATGCGCCGCCGCAGCCGCACCAGCGCGGCCTCGTCGAGCCCGGCGACGGGGACGTCGTCGACGGTGACGGTGCCGGCATCGGGCACTTCGAGGGCGTTGATGGTCCGCAGCAGGGTCGACTTGCCGGCACCGCTGCGGCCGATGATCCCGAAGACTTCGCCGCGGGCGATCGCAAACGACACGTCGTGCACCGCGTGGATCGGCCCCTGCGGGCCGTCGTAGCGCTTGTGCAGACGCTCGAACACGATGTGGGGGGTCGACGACGGCTCGTCGCCCCGATCTGATGCGAACATGATCTCTACTTCCGGCGGTGCCTCGCGGCGCACCCGTTCGGGGCGCGGGGCGAGGTCGCCTGATGCGGGAACGGGACGAGCGGCTCAGAAGACCGGGATCACCGAGCCTTCGAACTTGGTCAGGATGAACTGCCGCACCTCTTCGGAGTGGTAGGCGGCGACCAGCGGCGCCACCCACGGCGCGTTCTTGTCCTGCTCGCGCACCACGATGATGTTGACGTAGGGGTTGTTCTCCTTCTTCTCCACCGCGATGCCGTCGCGGGTGGCGATCAGCCCGACCTGATAGGCGAAGCTGTTGATGATCGCCGCGGCGTCGACGTCCTCGAGCGAGCGCGACAGCACCACCGAGGTCGCCTCGACCAGTTCGACCTTCTTCTTGAAGCCGGTGACGTCGGCGAGCGTCGCGGTGCCGGTGAAGGGATCGAAACCGTCGCGCAAGGTCAGGATGCCGTGGTCGCGCAGAATCACCAGCGCCCGGGTCTGGTTGCTCGGATCGTTGGGAATGCCGATCTTGGCCCCTTCCGGCAGGCTCTCCAGCGACTTGTACTTCTTGGAATAGAAGCCGATCGGCGAGATCAGGGTGTTGCCGACGACCGCCAGCTTGTAGCCGCGCTGCTGCACCTGATCGCGCAGGAACGGGATGTGCTGGAACGAATTGGCTTCGAGATCGCCGTTGTTCAGCGCCTCGTTGGGGCTCGCCGTGCCGGTCAGCACCACCGGCTGCACCGTCAGACCGTTCTTCGCGGCGACCTTGGTCACCACCTCCCAGATCTGCTCGTCGACGCCGCCGCGCACCCCGACCCGCAGGGTCTTCGGCGCATCGGCGCGGGCGGCCCCCGGAAGTCCGATCGCGGCGATCGACAGGGTCAGGGCGGCGGCACTCAGGGTGCGGAGCAGGTCGCGTCTCAGCATGGTCGTGTCCTTCGGATCGGGAGCCTCGGGGAGGCGTTCGGTCGGCCCGACGATAGGCAATCCGGCCGGGCCGGCCAAAGCACCCGGTTGCGTCGTCGGGGAGCCCGGGGGTTTGCTTTTGGTCGAAAGCCGCGATCGGCGAAATGCCGTGGTCCGAGCGACGCGCGGCGGCAGTCGCCGGTCTCCGGTGCGTCGGATCGAGCGCCGCCGGCGACCGACGATCGCCGCTCAGTCGTCGGCCCACACCGACGGCGAAACCACGTCGCCGGTCCAGGAATAGACGGCGAGGAGCGGCTCGGCCCGCGCCCGCATCGCATGCACGACGCCGCGCCCATGGAGGATCGCCTCCCCCGGCTCCGGGCGAAGGACAGCGTCGGCGACGTGCCACACCGGATGCCCGGTCACCACGTCGTAGAGCTCCACCGCCGGATGACGGTGGGCCGGATAGTCGGTCTCGGGCCCGATCAGGGTCAGGCCGAGGCAGACCTCGTCGCTGACGAAGGGGGCGAGCGGACCGACGATCTCGGCCCAGCCCATCGACGATTCGAGCCCGGCCCGGTCGGCGCGCCGATCGTAGCCGTAGCGCCACGGCAGGCCGTCGCCGACCACCGTCAGCGCCGCGGCGAGATCCGGGTCGAGCTCGGCCGCCAGAGCCAGCGCGGCGGGCAGAAAGCGGGTCAACGGATGGCCGGTCGCCGGCTGCGGCGTCACCCGTCCGTCGAGGCGATCGAGGGCCGCGGCGACGCGATGCCGCTCGGCGGCGATCGTCGGCGCCTCGCCGGGTCGCGGCGCCACCCGGCGGCGCAGGGCCGCGAGCAGGCGGCGGAGATCGTCGGCGGCGACGATCGCGGTCATCGGCTCTCCTCCCGCTGCGACTCGAGCACCGCCACCGTATGGCCGATCCGTCGGCCGCTGCGATGGGCGGTCAGCGCTTCGACCGCATCGAGCCGCCCGGGCACCAGGTCGCGCTCGATCGCCAATGCGTCGCGGCCGGCCGTCTCCGGGTCGAGGCCGGCGAAGGCGCGCTCGAGACGTTGCGCCTCGAAGAAATGGAAGGGACCGAGGCCGCGGGTCTGCAGCGCCGCATAGGTGCCGATGACGTCCTCGGCGACCGCCTGGAGCTTCCAACCGTAGGTCAGGAAGCGCGGCGCGTAGCCCGCCTCCTCGGCCATCCGCAGGATGTCGACCAGCGGCAGCCGAGCGCCGAGCGTCGAGATCACCGAGCCGCCGGGGGCGAGCAGATCGCGCGCCTCCCGCAGCGCCAGATGGTGCAGCACCAGGAGCGAATCGGCGACGAATTTCGGCACCGGCTCCGGCCGTGGCGGCACGAAGGACGCAGCGGTCCGCGCCACCGCGATCAGCGCCGGATCGTCGATCGGCAGGTTGGGCAGGTTCTCGTAGATCACGTCGAAGCGCAGACCACGACCGGCGAGCGGCTCCAACAGGTCGCCGGCGCCGGCATGCACCAGGACCGGCACCGTCTCGCGCAGGTTCGCCCGGACGTTCAGCGCCGCGGCATCGACCACGTCGGGAAAGAGATCGGTCAGGCCGACCACTTCCGCCTCCAGCAGCTCGATCGCGGCGAGCGCATCGAGCCCGACGCCGGTGCCGATCGTCGCGAAGGCGCGGCGCGCCTCCGGCGGACCGCGCCGGCGCAGGATCGCGAAGGCCGGCGCCGCGACGCTCGCCACCCAGTCGCGCTGGAGGTCGTCGGTCTCCGGTTCGAAGGCCCGGTCGACGACCGTGATCCGCAGGCGATCGCGGACACGAATGGGGGCCGCGACGCCGAAGTAGCGCGCCGCGTCGATGGCGAGAGTGGTGGGTTCGGTCATGACATCCGATTCCGCAGAGAGTTCGAGCAGGCCGGCGCCGTCGAAACCTGCGCGACACGCGGGGGTGAAGTCCTGAGACACGGCGATCGCCGATGTGCCCGCCAAAATAGGGGATCGGCCGGCGACGGCTCAAGAACCGGCATTCCGGATCGGCGGGCGGTTCCGGAACGGCCATCCTCTGCACGGCCTCGAGACGGTGGCGGCGCGGTCGGCGCGCGCCGGCGACCTCGCCGCGCCGACGCCGGCGATGAGAAAACCGATCCTCCCCGACCCGACGCATGGGTAGCCTGTGCTTTGATGGCCGATCTCGAAAATGCATGATCGGGTGCGCAGGCCGCCCCTCGCCGGGCGGTCGACCTCGGCCGCCCCTCGCCGGTCATTCGCGGCCGGAACGGCGCCGCGGATCGGGGCCATCGGTCGTCCGCCGGCGGTCGAGCGGCCGGCCCGAGCCCTCCCCGACGTCCTGCGTCACCGAACGCGAAAGGACCCTCATGCCCCTTCGAGCCGAACGCGACGCCGCCGTCGGTCGCCTGATCGCCGCAGCCCGCGAGATCCCCGCCGGCGAGGTCGATCGCGCCGCCCTCGAGCCCGTCCTCGCCGCGCTCCTGGCGCTGGCGGCCCGGCGCGACCTGTGGTCGGCAGCCGACTTTCCGCCGCCCGAAGAGGGCGAGCGCCACGCCCGCTATGGTCTCCACCAGGAACCGGACGCGAGCCTCGCGCTCTATCTCAACGTCATGCGGCCCGGCAATCGCATCGTTCCCCACGATCACACCACCTGGGCGGTGATCGCCGCGGTCGAGGGCGTCGAGCACAATCGTCTCTACCGCCGCACCGACGACCGCAGCCGCCCCGGCATCGGCACGCTGGTGGAAACGGCGACCGTCGAGGTCGGCCCGGGCCGGGGTATCGCGCTGCTGCCCGACGACATCCACGCCGTCGAGATCCGCGGCGAGACGCCGATCCGCCATCTCCATTTCTACGGCCGGGCGCTCGAGACCCTGACCGAACGCATCCGCTACGACCTCGCCGCCGGCACCTGGGAATCGATGCCGATCGGCGTACGCACGCGGGTGGCGGCATGACCGACGAGACGGAACCGAGCCTCGCCACCCGCCTCGTCGGCCTCGGCCGGAATCTCGAGGTGCCCGGCGGCCGGGCGGTCAATCCGCCGATCGTGCGGATGAGCACCGCGCTCTTCGACAGCGTCGCCGAGCTGCGCGACTTCCGCGCCCGCCGCGACCGCGAACGGGTGATCACCTACGGCTCCCGAGGCACGCCGACCACCCACGCGCTCGAAGATCTGGTCACCGAGCTCGAGGGCGGCCATCGGACCCGGCTGTTCCCGACCGGTCTGGCGGCGATCGTCCAGGTCTTCCTCACCTGGCTGCGCCCCGGCGACCATGTGCTGATCACCGACGCCGTCTACCAACCGGTCCGTACCCTCGCCGCCGGCTTGCTCGCCGACTTCGGCATCGCCGTCGACTGGTATGCCGCCGACGGCACCGACATCGAAGCGCGGATCCGCCCGACCACCCGGCTGATCTATGTCGAGGTGCCGGGCTCCTTCGCCTATGAGATCTGCGACCTGCCGAAGATCGGGACGGTCGCCCGGGCGCGCGGCATCCTGGTCGCCGCCGACAACACCTGGGGCGCCGGCGTGCTCTATCGGCCGCTCGACCTCGGCGCCGACATTTCGCTGACCGCGGCGACCAAATATCTCGGCGGCCATTCCGACGTGATGATGGGGTCGGTGACCACCACCGCCGAGGTCTGGCCGCGGCTCACCGCCTCCTGCGACGCCATGGGGGTCACGGTCGGTTCCGACGACGCCTGGCTGGTGCTGCGCGGCGCCCGCACCTTGACCACCCGCCTCGCCGCCCACGCCGCCCATGCCCTCGACGTCGCCCGATGGCTCGAGGCCCATCCGGCGGTGCGCCGGGTGTGGTCGCCGGCGCTGCCGTCCCATCCCGACCATGCCCTGTGGCGGCGCGACTTCCACGGCACCAACGGCCTGTTGTCCTTCGCCCTGCACCGGCCGGACGAGGCGGCGGTCGACGCGGTGATCGATGCCCTCGAACTGTTCGGCATCGGCGCCTCCTGGGGCGGCTACGAGAGTCTGGTGATGCCCGCCGACCTCTCCCGCGCCCGCAGCGTCGGCGCCCACCCGGGGCCCCCGCCGCAATTTCTCATTCGCCTGCACATCGGTCTGGAAGACCCGGCCGACCTGATCGCCGACCTCGACCGGGCGCTGGCGCCGCTGGTCGATCGGCCGCAATCCGAGGCCGACGATCGATGACCGCCGCGAAGCTCGACCCATCTCCGCGCCGCCGACGTGCCGCCGGCGATCTCCCGACGTCCCTCCCCCTCTCGCCCGAGTTGCTGCCATGACCGTCGTCGCCGATCCGACCTGCTCGGAATGCCACCAGTTGCACTGCTACCGGCAGGACCGGCAGTTCCCCGACTTCTGCGCCACCGTCGCGCTCGCGGCGGAGGAGCGGGACGACCTCGTCGCCCTCTACCGTGGCGACGGCGAAGACGCGGCGATCGCTCATGCCGCCGCGGAGGTCGAAGGCCTCTATTACGGCAAGATCAACCGGGTCGAGGAGACCGTCGCCTTCGCGCGGCGGATCGGCGTGCGACGGATCGGCATCGCCACCTGTTTCGGCCTGATCGAGGAGACGCGGGTGCTGGTCAAGATCCTGCGGCTCGCCGGTTTCGAGACGGTGGCGGCGCTGTGCAAGGTCGGCTCGGTCGACAAGACCGAGATCGGCATCGCCGAGGCCCTGAAGATCAAGCCCGGCGGGTTCGAGGCGTCGTGCAATCCGATCCTCCAGGCCCGGCTGCTCAATCGCCACGAGACCGGCCTCAATCTGATCATGGGCCTCTGCGTCGGCCACGACATCCTGTTCACCAAGCATTCACAGGCCCCGGTCTCGACCCTGGTGGTCAAGGACCGGGTGCTCGGCCACAACCCCGTCGCCGCCCTCTACACCACCCGCACCTACAACGCCCGGCTCCTCGACGAGACCCATCTCGGCGCACTGTGATCCGCCCGAACCCGGAGCCGCCCGCGTGACCCGATCGATCACCCCGGAAGCGCTCGCCGCCGCCCTCGCCGACGGCGGCGAGATCGCCCTCCTCGACGTCCGCGAGCCGGGCCAGATCGGCGAAGGCCAGATCTTCTGGTCGGCGCCGGCCCCCTATTCGCGTTTCGAGCTCGATCTGGCCGCCGGCGTGCCCAACCGCGCCGTGCGGCTGGTCCTGGTCGACGACGGCGACGGCCTCGCCGAGAAGGCCGCGGCGCGGGCGGCGACGCTCGGCTACGGCGACGTCGCGGTGCTCGACGGTGGCGTCGCGGCCTGGGCCGCCGCCGGCCATCCGCTGTTCAAGGGGGTCGACGTCCCCGGCAAAGCCTTCGGCGAATGCGTCGAACACGCCTTCGCCACGCCGTCGATCTCGGCGGAGGAGCTCGCCCGCCGTCTGGCGCGCGGCGACGACCTCGTGGTGATCGACGGCCGGCCGATCGACGAATACCGCAAGATGACCATCCCCGGCAGTCGCTGCTGCCCGAACGGCGAGTTGCCGTACCGGCTGCCGGCGCTCGTCCCGAACCCGGCGACGACGGTGGTGATCAATTGCGCCGGCCGGACGCGCTCGATCCTCGGCACCGAGATCCTGCGCTCGATCGGCCTGCCCAACCCGGTCTTGGCACTCGAGAACGGCACCATGGGCTGGCAGTTGGCCGGCTTCGATCTCGAACACGGCGCCGATCGGATGTACGGGCCCGGCCTCGCCGGCCCGGCGCTCGACGGCTTGCGGACCCGCGCCCGCGATCTGGCGCGCCGCACCGGCGTCGTCGAACTCGACGCCGAGGAGGCCGGCCGCTGGCTCGCCGATCCGTCGCGCACCACCTACCTGCTCGACGTCCGAACCGCCGAGGAACACGCCGCCGGACACCTCGCGGGCGCCCGTCATGCGCCGGGCGGCCAGTTGCTCCAGGCGACCGCCCGGTGGGCACCGGTGCGCGGCGCCCGGCTCCTGCTCCTCGACGACGGCGGCGAGCGCGCACCCGTCGTCGCCGCCTGGCTCGCCCGCGCCGGCCATCGCACCGCCGTCCTCGTCGAGGGAAAGGCGGCGTGGCCCGATTTGGCCCTGAACCGGACCACTCCGCCGCCGCCGGCCCCGCGCCTGCCGCCGATCGACGCCGCCGCTCTCGCCGGCCGGGAAGACGAGGGACTGCTGTTCGACCTCCGGCCAAGCCGCGCCCATCGCGCCGGCCATCCGCGCGGCGCGCGCTGGAGCCTCCGACCGCGCCTCGCGGCCGACCTCGCCGCGGCGCAGCCCGACGCGCCGATCGTGCTGATCGCCGACGATCCGGCGATCGCCGAACTGGCGGCGACCGAAATCCCCGCCGATCGCCGCGCCGCCGTCCGGGTCCTCGGCGATCCGCCGGAGCGCTGGCCGGCCGCGGGCCTGATCCTCGAGGCGAGCCCCGACCGCCCGTCCGACGCCGAGTCGATCGACCACCTGTTCTTCGTCCACGATCGCCATGCCGGCAATCTCGACGCGGCGCGGCGCTACCTCGCCTGGGAGACCGGGCTGATCGATCAGTTGGAAACGGTCGATCGAATCGGCTTCTTCTCCCGCTTGCCGCGCCCGGTGCCGGGCGCCCGCCGCTGATCGCCCCCGGCGGCGCGATCCAGCGGCGGCGACGTGCGGGCCGATCGCCGATCCCGCGCAGGCGGGACGCCGCGGCCCCGCGGCCCGCCGATCGCGGCATCGCGCGACCGGTGAACCCGTCGCCTCTGCAACCGGCAAACTCCGAACGGCTTTTCCCGCCCGACCGCCTCGGCCGCAATGCCCTGCCTTATGATCTGGAATATAATATATAGACTTTGTGGGAATTTTCCTCGTGCGCCCCGGTCCCGGCGCTCCGATCGGTGGTCATCCCATGGACGTACGCCTCGCCCCTCCGCGACGACAGGCTCCGGACGATCGCGCCTATCCCTGGATCGCCGAGGCGATCGCGCTGCGCCACGACCTCCATCGCCGGCCGGAGACCGCCTTCGCCGAGCACCGCACCGCCGCGGCGGTCGCCGGGGCCTTGCGATCCTGGGGTTGGGCGGTGACCGAAGGGGTCGGCGGCACCGGGGTGGTCGCGACCTTGCGGGCGGGGACCGGCGAGCGGCGCCTGGGTCTGCGCGCCGAACTCGACGCGCTGCCGATCGGCGAAGAGAGCGGCCTGCCCTTCGCCAGTGAAAATCCCGGCGTGATGCATGCCTGCGGCCACGACGGCCACATGGCGATCCTGCTCGCCGCTGCGCGTCGGCTGGCCGAGACCCGGCGGTTCGACGGCACCGTCACGGCGATCTTCCAGCCGGCCGAGGAGAACGGCCCCGGCGCCCGCGCGATGATCGACGACGGCCTCTTCGAGCGGTTCCCGGTCGATGCGGTCTATGCCCTGCACAACTGGCCCGGCCTCGCCACCGGGCATTTCGCCATCCTCGACGGGCCGGTGATGGCCGCGGCCGATCGCGCGGTGATCACGATCCGCGGGCGCGGCGGCCACGGCGCGGCGCCGCAGGAGGCGATCGATCCGGTCCCCGCGGCGGCGAGCTTCGTCCTCGCCCTCCAGACCATCGTCGCCCGCAACCTCGACCCCTTCGAGACCGCGGTGGTCACCGTCGGCACGATCCACGGCGGCACCGCCGCCAACGTCATCCCCGACGCGGTCGAACTGCAACTGACCGCCCGCAGCTTCTCGCCGGCCGTGCGCCAGCGGGTCGAGGCGCGCCTCCGGACCCTCGCCGCCGCCCAGGCGGAGAGCTTCGGGGCGACCGCCACCGTCGACTGGCGCCCCGGCGCCGACGCGGTGGTCAACCAGGAGGCCGAGACCGCGCTGGCCCGCCGCGTCGCCATCGAGACCTTCGGCGAAGAGGTCCTGGTGCCCGACTTCCGGCCGCGCACCGCCAGCGAGGACTTCGCCCACATGCTCGCGGTCCGGCCGGGCGCCTTCCTCTTCGTCGGCAACGGCGACGGAGCGCCGCTGCACAGCCCGCACTACCGCTTCGACGACGCCGTCGTCGCGCCGGCTGCCCGCCTGTGGGTCCGGCTCGCCGAAGTCTTCCTCAGCTGAAGGCCCGCTCATGACCATCGCCAGCGACATCGCCGACCTCCGCTCCCCGCGCGGCGAGGCCGTGCCGAACGAGGTCGGGGCCCGGGACTTCTCGCATCTGCGCATCGTCCCCGCCCGCCATCCCGGACGGACGATCGGCTCGCTCTTCGCCGCCGCGGTGATCGTCGCGGTGCTCCACTCGACCTTCACCAATCCGCGCTGGGGCTGGGACGTCTTCCTCGAATGGTTCTTCGCCGAGCCGGTGTTGGTCGGCCTCGGCCGCACCTTGCTGCTCACCGCTCTCGGCGCGCTGTTCGGCTTCACCCTCGGCACCGGCCTCGCCCTGGCGCGGGTCTCGAAGTCGCCGCTGCTGGTGGCGCTGTCCTGGACCTTCATCTGGATCTTCCGCTCGATCCCGCTGATCGTGCTGCTGCTGATCCTCAACAACCTCGGCTATCTCTACGCCACGGTGACCCTCGGCATTCCCTATACGGGAATCGACTTCGCCACCTGGAACACCACCCAGCTGATCACCCCCTTCGCCGCCGCGGTCCTCGGGCTCACCCTCAATCAGGCAGCCTTCGGGGCGGAGATCATCCGCGGCGGCATCCTGTCGGTCGACCAGGGTCAGCTCGAAGCCGCCGCCGCCCTCGGCCTGCCGCGCCGCCGTCAGGCCTTCCGCATCGTCCTGCCGCAGGCGATGCGCTCGATCCTGCCGGCCGCCTTCAACGACCTGATCGGCCTCGCCAAGGGAACCTCCAACGTCTACATCCTGGCGTTGCCGGAGCTCTTCTACACCATCCAGGTCATCTACCGCCGCAATCTCGAGGTGATCCCGCTGCTGATGGTGGCGACCGTCTGGTATCTGATCATCCTGACCGTCCTGTCGGCCGTTCAGCGCGGCGTCGAGGCCCATTTCGCCCGCGGCGCCCTGCGCGAGCTGCCGCCCTCGGCACTCGCCGGCCTGCTGCGCCGCCTGCGCGGGGCCCGGCGCCCGAACGCGGCCGCCCCGACTCCGTCGCCCGTCCGCGTCGAGGCGGCGCCGCGGGTGTTCACCGGGCGCGGCGGCAAGGTCGAGATCCACAACGTCTCCAAGAGTTACGGGCTCCTGAGGGTGCTCGACGACGTGTCGCTGACGCTTCTCCCCGGCAGCGTCACCGCCCTGATCGGTCCGTCAGGGTCGGGCAAGTCGACGCTGCTCCGCTCGATCAATCACCTCGAACGGGTCGACTCCGGCTTCATCGCCATCGACGGCGAACCGGTCGGCTACCGCCGCTCGGGCGATCGGCTCCACGAGCTGAAGGAGCCGGAGATCCTGAAGCGCCGCGCCGACGTCGGCATGGTGTTCCAGAACTTCAACCTGTTCCCGCATCTGACCGTGCTGGACAACGTCGTCGAGGCGCCGATCGTGGTGCGCGGCCGGCCGCGGGCCGAAGCGGAGGCCGAGGCGCGCGAGCTCCTCGCCCGCGTCGGCCTCGCCGACAAGGCCGACGCCTGGCCGCGACAGCTGTCCGGCGGCCAGCAGCAGCGCGTCGCCATCGCCCGCGCCCTGGCGCTGAAGCCCAAGGTTCTGCTCTTCGACGAGCCGACCTCGGCACTCGATCCGGAACTGGTCAACGAGGTCCTCGACGTGATCGAGGAACTCGCCCGGTCCGGCGTGACGCTGGTCATCGTCACCCACGAGATCGGCTTCGCCCGCCGGATCGCCGACACCGTGGTCTTCCTCGAGGCCGGTCGCATCGTGGAGATCGGCCCGCCCGCCCGGGTCCTCGACGCACCCGATCAGCAACGCACCGCCCGCTTCCTCTCCAAAGTCCTCTGACCCCGAAAGGCCGAGCCCATGTCCTTCCGACCTTCCCGCCGCGACGCGCTCGCCGTCGCCGCCCTCGCCCTGATCGCCGCACCCGCCTTCGCCGCCGACGAGGTCGACCTCGGACCGGCTCAGCCCGGCCGCATCCGCGCCGCGAAGGTCGAGGCGGCGATCCGGCTGATTCCCGCCGACTTCAAGTTCGCAACCCCCGGCAAGCTCACCGTCGCCTCGGTGCCGGGTCGCCTGCCCTTCGCGGTGCTCGCCACCGACAACAAGACGCCGGTCGGCTCCGAGCCCGACATCGCCCAACTGGTCGCCGACGGGCTGGGCCTCGAGCTGGTCAACGTGCCGACCGTCTGGGCCGACTGGCCGCTCGGGCTGGTCTCGGGCAAGTTCGATGCGGTGATCCACAACGTCACGGTCACCGAGGAGCGCAAGGAGAAGTTCGACTTCTCGACCTATCGCAAGGATCTGCTCGGGTTCTACGTGGCCCTGACCAACAAGATCGCGAACATCTCCAAGCCCGAGGACATTGCCGGGCTCAAGGTCATCGTCTCCTCCGGCACCAACCAGGAGCAGATCCTGCTGCGCTGGATCGAGGCGAACAAGGCCAAGGGCCTGGCGGCGACCGAACTGCAATATTACGACGACGAAGCGGTGCTCGATCTGGCGATCCAGTCCGGCCGGGCCGACGCCTATTTCGGCCCCAACGCCACCTCCGCCTTCAAGGCGAGCCGGCAGAACAATCTCAAACAGGTCGGGACCTTCTCCGGCGGCTGGCCGATCACCGCCGAAATCGCCGTGACCACCCGCAAGGGCTCCGGCCTCGCCGATGCGGTCACCGCGGTGCTCAACGAACAGATCGCCAACGGCAACTACGCCAAGTCGCTCGCCCGCTGGAGCCTCTCCGCCGAGGCGATCGACAAGTCGCAGACCAACCCGCCCGGCCTGCCGAAGAAATGATCCCGGCGCCACGGAGACCCCGACCCATGCCGATGTCGCGGATTGCCACCCTCGCCGCCGCCTTCACCGCCGCAGTGCTGCTCGGCTCGCTCTCGGCGAGCGCCCAGGCCGGCTTCGACCTTTCGCCGGAACAGACCGGGCGCATCCGGGTCGGCCGCAACGCCGCGGCGATCGCCGCGATCCCCGCCGGCTTCGCCTTCGCCGCGCCGGGCAGGCTCACCGTGGCGATCAACCCGAGCGGACCCCCGCTCGGCACTTTTGCGACCGATGCCCGCACCATCGTCGGCGCCGATCCCGACATCGGCCATGCGGTCGCCGAGGCGCTGGGGCTCGACCTCGTCCTGGTCGCCACCGCCTGGGCCGATTGGCCGCTCGGCCTCACCTCGGGCAAATACGACGCGGTGATCTCCAACGTCGGCGTCACCGAGCAACGCAAGGAGAAATTCGACTTCTCCAGCTACCGGTTGGGGCTGCACGGCTTCTTCGTCCGCGCCGACAGCGGCATCGGCGCGATCCGCGAGCCGAAGGATGCCGCCGGCCTGAAGATCGCCGTCACCGCCGGGACCAACCAGGAGCGCATCCTGCTCGAATGGAGCCGGCAGAACGTCGCGGCCGGGCTGAAGCCGATCGAGTTCCAGACCTTCGACGACGAGGCGGCCCGGCTGGTGGCGCTGATCTCCGGGCGCGCCGACGTGATCGTCCAGCCGCATGCGCAGTTGGTCTTCATCGCCGCCCGCGATCGCAACATCAAACGGGTCGGCACCCTGTCGGCCGGCTGGCCGGCGCGGTCCGACGTGGCGATCACCACCCGCAAGGGCAGCGGCCTCGCCGCGCCGCTCACCCTGGCGATCAACGGCCTGATCGCCGACGGCAGCTACGCCCGGATTCTCGCCCGCTGGCAATTGGCCGAGGAGGCGCTGCCCGCCTCGGAAGTCAATCCGCCGGGACTGCCGAAGTTCTGACGTCCCCGACGGCAACGGCCACCCTCGTGATCCAATTCCGTCGCCCTGAAAGGGATCGGAATCGGGCTTCCAGGCCGATCGGGACCTGGGGCAAGAGACCACGCGCCTGCGAGAGCGGCGCCGCTTCGAATGACGTCAGGCAGCGGCTCGATCGCAATGGCGATCGGGCACGGCGAGCCTCGTGCCGATATCGATATGAAGACGTGGTCTCGCTGATTTGAACGGTCGGGGCCGGCCCGTCGAGTGGATTCCCGCCTCGTTCATGCCGACGCGAGGAGCGGCGTGTCGGTGAAGTCGGCCTTATCCGGAGTCCGCCGGTCGAAACACGCGTGAGGGCACGATCCGTTGTACCGACCGAGATATCGGCCGCTCGAGGCGCAGGCCGCGGCGAACGTGGCGTAGGCGCGGAAGTCGACCTCCTCGTATAGGATCGATCGCCAGAGCCGCTCGACGAAGACGTCGTCCCGCCGAGACCCTCTACCATTCATGCGGATCTTGACGCCGGCGTCGACGAGCATCGAGGTGACGGCGGCCGACGTGGACTGCGACCCCCGTTCCGTATCGGAGATCTCCGGCGTGCCGTCGCGAGCCGGAGCCTCCTGGAGCGCTTCGACGCAGAATTCGACTTACGATCGGCGTCGATCTCGCCCCCCTCGAATCGAGCCATTCGACACCGCATCGGCATGTCGGCTGGTTCACGGGCGCTCTGCTATCAGCGGGACCGCCCCCGGCGGCATGGACCACGCCTACCGCCCGCCGACCGATCGGACCGGCTCGGCGCGTTTCTCGTCCTCGGCGACGATGTCGAGCGCCCGGCGGAGCGGCGACGGTTCGACCCATTCGGCGGCGGCGACCTGCCGCGGGATGAAGCCGTGGTGCGCCAGAAAGGCCCCTTGGCGTGCCAGAGCCTCCAGTCGATCGTCGTCGAGCGACGGAGCGAGGTCGTCGGCAAATCCGACGCCGAAGATCTCCTCGACCAGTTCCTCGGCATTGCCGCTTTCGGCGGCGACGATCCGGGCGGTTTCGGCACGATGGGAGCGCGCCCAGGCGGAGGCGCGCAGCACGCCGACCAGAACCTCGGTAACCGCGTCCGGCCGCCGATCGAGGAAGGCGCCTTCGACGGTGAGGGCGAGCAGGGTCGGGTTGTTGAGCCTGTCGCGGGGATCCGGCAGGTCTCGCGCCAGATCGGCGACGACATGGGCGCCGAGGAAGGCCTTCAAGGCGACGCCATAATGGCCCGGCGAGAAGACGGCATCGACCTCGCCGCGGATCAGCGCCTTGGCCTCGTCGCGCTGGCTCGACAGGGTCATCACCGCGGTGCCCGGCGGGCTGACCGGGGCGGTTCCGACCGTGGTCTCGGCGAACGGCCGCTGATCGAGATCGATGTCCACCAGGGTGACGTCTGCGAGCCGCAATCCGACCAGCGCCAGCGCCGTCTCCCAGCCGCGCACCACCGTCGCCCGCCAGAAGTCGATCGGGTAGTGCGGCCGCCGCGGAACCGCGAGGCGACGGCCGCGCAGATCGGCGAGGCCGACGATGCCGCTCTCGGGCAGCGTCAGCACCAATTGCGCCTCGTCGGTCCAGCTCAGTCCGAGCAGGCGCACGTCGCGTCCTTCCGAGCGCGACCACAGCGGCGGAATGTGACCGCCGTGGCGCATCTGGCCGGGCAAGGTGTGGGTGAAGTGCGACAGCCGCACCGCCGCCGACGGCGAATGGCGGATCGAATGCACCGCGACGCCGTGCCGGGCCAGAGGTTCGGCCAGCCGTCCGGTGTGGACGGCGACGGAAAAGGCGGTCGGCAGCGGACAACGCGTGTACCAGACGGCATCGTCGGTCATGGGGGAACCTCTCGGGGGAACAGGGATCAGGCGGCCTCCGCGCCGGCGCCGTGGCGCGGGAACAGATCGTCGAGCAACAGCGTCTTCAACGCCTGGAAACCGGCCGAGGCGCGATGGCGCGGTCGCGGCAGGTCGACGACGAGGTCGCGACGGATCCGAGCCGGTGGGCCGCCGAGAACCAGGATGCGATCGGACAGCACGATCGCCTCTTCGATGTCGTGGGTGATCAGCAGCACGTTGGGGATCTCGTCGCCGACGATGTCGAGCAGGTGGTCCTGCATCTGGATCCGCGTCAGCGGGTCGAGCGCGCTGAACGGTTCGTCGAGCAGCAGGAAGCGCGGCCGCGCGACCAGTGCCCGGGCCAACCCGACGCGCTGGGCCATGCCGCCGGAGAGTTGCTTCGGCAGCGATTCGGCAAAAGCGCCGAGCGACACCCGCGCGAGCGCCGCCTCGACCGCCGCCCGCCGCTCCTCGGCCGGCCGGTCCCACAGGCCGAGGCCGATGTTGCGGCGAACCGTCAGCCACGGCATCAGGCGGGGATCCTGGAAGGCGACGCCGATGTCGTGGCGCGGTCCGACGATCGGCCGACCGTCGACGGCGAGGCGTCCGCTGGTCGGAGCCTCCAGCCCGGCGAGCAGACGCAGCAGCGTGCTCTTGCCGCAGCCGCTCGGTCCGATGACGGTGACGACGTGCTCGTGGTCGATGGTGAGATCGAGCGGGCCGAGGGCACGGAAGCCATCGTAGGTTTTGGTGACGGAGTGGATTTCGATCATCGCTCAGTCCCGATCCTCGGTGTCCTGCCACCGCAGCAGCCGGTTCGACAGCGCCGCCAGCAGGGTGTCCGTGGTCTTGCCCGAAAGCGCGAAGACGATCATGCAGGCGATGACGACATGCGGCCGCCCGGTCATCTCGCCGTCCATCAGCAGATAGCCGATGCCGCTGCTCGCCCCCATCAGTTCGGCGGCGACCACCACGATCCAGGCGACGCCCATCGATTGGCGCAGACCGATGAACAGATTCGGCAATGCGTTGGGCAGCAGCACCGTCGCGACCAGACGGGTGCCGGACAGGCGATTGACCCGACCGACCTCGATCAGCCGACGGTCGGTGCGGGCGATGCCGGCCATGAAGTTCAGATAGGTCGGAAAGAAGGTCGCCAGCCCGATCAGCCCGACCTTCGACCCCTCGTCGATGCCGAACCACAGAATGAACATCGGAATCCAGGCGAGCCCCGGCACCGTCCGCAAGGCCTGGAGGGCCGGATCCAGGAGTGCCCGCCAGCGCGCCGAATAGCCGGTCAACGCCCCGACCACGACCGCGATCCCGGTGCCGCCGAGAAACCCGAGCACCACCCGCTGCAGCGAGATCCCGAGGTGCCGGACGAGTTCGCCCGACAACGCCAGCCGCCCCAATTCGCCGATCACCCGGGTGGGTGTCGGCAACAGGGTCGGATCGACGAGACCGGCGCTGGCCACCGCCTGCCACACCGCGATCCCCAGCGCCGGCACGATCAGGCCGGTACCGGCCCGTCCGACCCCACGCCACCGCCGCGGAAGCGACGGTTCGAAGGTCTCGTCGCGGTCCGATGCGGTGGCGTCGGTCATCGATGTGCCCTCACTTGGCCGTGAGCTTGAAGGTCTGCGTGTCGAGCACTTCGCGTGCCACGGCCTCGATGTCGGTCGCCGCCTCGATCGAGCCGAGCTGCTTGTAGAGCTTGCCCCAGGCGACGAGTGCGGCGAGATCGCCGTCGACCACCGCCGGTCGGCTGGTGTCGTTGCGGGCGAGCACCAGCTCGGCCACCTTCGGATCGATCTTCGAGGTCTCGGCGAAGGCGGCCGCCGCTTCCGAGCGATGCTCGATCGCGTAGAGGCGCCCGCGTTCGAAACCGTCGAGCACCGCCCGCACCAGATCCGGGTGTTCGGCGAGGAAATCGTCGCGCACGTCGAGCCCGCCGCCGCCGGCCAGCTCCGGCGCCGCATAGAGCACCCGCGCCTTGTTCTCGATTTCGGCGATCGCCCAATCCGGATCCAGTCCCGCCCAGGCCTCGACCCGGCCGGTGGCGAGCGCCAGGCGGCCCTGCGGATGTTGCAGGCTGACGATCTCGACGTCGGTCGGCGACAGACCATTGTTCTGCAGCGACGCGATCAGCGAGATATAGGGCCCGGTGCCGGGCGTCGCCGCGATCTTCTTGCCCTTGAGTTCGGCGAGGCTCTTGTAGGGAGCGCCGTCGCGCACCAGGATCGGCGAACCGGTGTTCTGACGCGCCGTCCAATAGACGTAGCGGATCGGCGTGCCGTTGGCGCGCGCCAGGAAGGCCGAGGCGAGGCTCGACGTGCCGACGTCGAGGCTCTTGCCGCGCAGGAATTCGATCGTCTTGTTGGAGCCGAGCGACTCGATCCACTTGACCTTGATGCCCTTGGGCGCCAACGCCTGTTCGATCCAGCCGCGCTCCTTGACGATCAGGCTTTCCGGCACGATCGAACTGTAGGCGACGCGGACTTCGGTCGGATCGGCGGCGAGCGCCGCCGGAGCGGCGGCGGCGACGCCGACCAAGACGGCGCCGGTGACCCAGGCGATGACACCCATTTTCTACTCCTTTGATCGAGAAAGCAGAATATAGGCGACGCCGGATCGTCGACGGAGGCACGAGCCGGCCGTGCATCCGCCCCTCACGGGAAATCCGTCGCGCCATTCGGCGTCGAGAGAAAACGATTTGCTCCGAGCCCCCTCCCTTCGATCGACCGCCGCAGCCGATCGTCGCGCCGGCCGGCGGCGGGAAGTCCACGCCGCGCCCGGTGCGCCGCATCCCGACCGGCGACCCGCGCGATCTCGCGGACCGCCGGTCGATGATCGCCCACCGGCGATCCGCAGCATAACGTTCTATAAAATCGATAGATTTTACAATTGACTCAGGCCTCGGCAAAATCGTAAACAATTACAGTCTTCTACATCTCACCCGTGCTTCGCGACGGTCGCGATGTGCACCGATCGGGCGCCGGCATTCGGGAGCGGATGCTCTGGCGAGGACGGTGGAACGGGCAGACCTTCGATCGGATCGAGACCCATGAACACGATTCTGAAGCAGGCCCCGTCGGGCGAAACCATCGGCGCCGGCGATGCCGCGGCGGTCCTCTACACGATCTGCCCGGTTCTCAACGGCTCGGCCGCCGCGGCGGAACTGGGCTGGCTCGACGAGGAGTTCGCCCGGGTCGGTGCCAAGGCGACCTACCTGCGCTCTCTCCCCGAAAACGAGGGTTGGCTGCCGCATTACAATCACGGCAAGACCCGCCTGTTCCGCGACGGCGGCGCCATCCCGACCATCCAGGCCAAGGCGGACCGCATCGACACCACCCTGATCGGCCTGACCTGGGGCCAGACCGGCGGCTCGATCCTGGTGCGGGCGGACTCCGGGATTCGCCGGGTCGCCGACCTGAAGGGCCGACGCATCGGCCTGATCAAGAGTCTCAACCGCGGCAAGATCGACTTCCAGCGGGCGACCGCCGAATTCGGCATCGAACTGGCGCTGCACCTCGCCGGTCTGTCGCGCGCCGACGTCGAGATCGTCGATCTCGAGCACACCGACCAACAGCAGCATCCGCCGGCGGCCAAGCCGTCGCAGGTGTGGGCTCGGGCCCGCTCGCTGTTCGGCCACAAGGCGGCCGACGTCGCCGGGCTCGAAGCCGGCGTGGTCGACGCCATCCACAGCGACGCGGCGCGCGCCTTCGGCCTGATCGCCTCCGGTCGCTTCACCGCCATCGAAGACCTGTCGCGTCATCCCGACTGGACGCTGCAGATATCGAACGGCCCCTATACCGCCGCGGTCGACACCGAATTCGCCGTGGCCAACCGCGACGTCGTCGTCGCCTTCCTGCGGGCGGCGATCCGCGGCGGGCGTTGGGCGAAGGAAAATCCGCGCGCCGCGGCCCCGATCTATCGCCGCGCGACCTTCTTCGACGACCTGGAACAGATCGAGAAGCACATCGCCGCCGCGGACCTCATTCCCAATCTGTCGCGGCGTAACCGGGCGGCGATCGAGATCCAGAAATCCTTCCTGATCTCCCACGGCTATCAGACCAACGATTTCGCGGTCGACGACTGGGCGAACGGCGACTATCTCGCCGAGGCTCTGGAATCGCTGCGCTGAACGACGCGCTCGCCGTTTCGGCGGCGAGCGTTTCGGTTCGAGAGGAAACGGCGCCATGAGCGAAGATCAGGTCTCCCTCGACCGCCCCTCGGTGGTCGCGGCTCTGGCCGACTACATCCTCCAGGTCAACTATCGCGGCTACCGGCCGGACCTCCGCAAGGTCCTGTCGGTGCGGCGGTCCGACCGGACGGCGTGGCTGCGCAATGCCGGCACGCCGATCCGCTGGGAGGTCTGGTACTACATCGAGGGCGAGTTGTTCCCCGAGCCCGGCGCCACCCGCCTCGCCGAAGGGCAGACCAGCCGGCAATTGGCCGAAGAACTGGCCGAGTCCATCTGGGACCGGCTGTGGATATGGAACGGCTTCGATTTCACGCCGACCAGTTCCGGTCTCAACCGCGGAACCTATTCCGACCAGGTCCCGCCGGGAACCCCGGACGAGGATGCGATCGCGCGCAGCGGGAGCCGGCCATGAACACGACGCGAGATCCCGACCAGGGCTACGCGGGTATCCGCTTCGGCAAGCGTGGCTACGACGTCGCCACCCTCGAGAGCCTCCTGACCGAGTTGGTCACCACCGACCCCCGCAACGCGCTCCCCGAAGGCGACAACGTGCCGATCTGGGAGCCCCCGGTGGTCGGCGTCGCCGCAGCCGACGATCCGCTGTTCGAGCGGCTGAAGGAACCCGGGGTGGTCGGCCCGATCCACCGCGATCCCGACTTCTGGGTGCCGGGTGCGAAGGCGGTCGTCTCCTTCTTTCTGCCGTTCTCCGAGGAGGTCAAGCGCTCCTATGAACGCGGCAACCCGCTGCCCTCGCTGGAATGGGTGTCGGGCCGGCTCAACGGCGAGGTCTTCGTCAACGTCCTCCGGCGCGCCGTCGCATCCTATCTGGAGAGCCTCGGCGGACGGGCGGTCATCCCCAACCTCGACCGGCGCTACACCTCCGACAAATGGTTGCCGGCCTGGTCGGAGCGGCACGTCGCTCATGTCGCCGGCGTCGGAACCTTCGGCCTGCACGCCGGTCTGCTGACCCGCAAGGGCGCCGCCGGCCGCATCGGCAGCGTCGTCACCGACCTGCCGATCGCCCCGACGCCACGCCCCTATACCGGGGTCTACGAATATTGCCCGTGGATGACCGACGGCAGCTGCGGTGTCTGCATTCCGCGCTGCCCGGTCGGCGCAATCCACGCCACGGGCAAAGACCACGACATCTGCGTGACCAACGGCCAGAACAACATTCGTCCGGCCTTCCACGAGTGGGGCTATCACTCCTGCGGCCACTGCCAGAACAACCTGCCCTGTTCCGACGGCATCCCGCCGCGCGCCCTCGAGCTCGCCGCCGCCCCGTGATCCGATCTGCGATCCGACCCGCCCGCCGGTTTCCGCCCGATCTCCCCGAGGTCGGGCGGCGGCATTTCGGCCCGTCGGAACCCGTCCAGCGCACGCCGACGTCCCGCCGGACCATCCGACGGCGCCCCCGAAAGGTCGGAGCGCCATCGGTGCGGCCCCGTCCGCGGCCGTTCAGATCTTGGCCAGATGGTCGGTGACGGTCAGCTTGTCGGGCAGCACGCGGTGCGCGGTGAACCAGTCGGCCGAGGCCTGCAGCCGCGCCAGATGCGCCCGATCGTTCACGTCATAGATGACGAACTCGCGCTTTTCCTGGATATACTTGTCGCGGATCGCATCGCTGTAATTCACGCGCGATTGCAACAGATATTCGACCTCGCGATTGTTCGCGTTGACCCAGGCCGCCTCGTCGCGATAGGCCTTGGCAACCGCCCGGATGATGTCCGGGTTCTTCTCGGCGAAGGCCCGCGGCACCAGGAAGGACGAGTAGTCGAGCTGATGGTTCAGGTCTTTTTCGGTGAACACGTCGCGCGCCTTGTAACTCTCGCGGGCGATGTCGACCACCGGGCTCCAGATCGACCACGCGTCCACCTTGCCGGAGGCGAAGGCCGGGCCGGCATCGGGCGGGTTGAGGTAGACGATGTCGACCTGATCGCGGGCGATTCCGTGCTGCTCCAGCGCTGCGACCAGCACGTACTCGCCGAGACCGGACCGATTGGCGGCGATCGACTTGCCGACCAGATCCTTGACCGACCGGATCGGTGAATCCGGCCGGACGATGATCGCCGTGCTGCGCGGCAGGCTGTCGCCGAACAGCGCGAAGACCAGGGGCGAACCGCCGAGGATCGCCGCGAAACCGACGGCAGTGCTGCCGCCGAAGCTGAAGTCGGCGCTGCCCCCCGCCACCGCCTGAATCGACGGGGCATGATTGGGGAACGGGCCCACCCATTCGACCTTGAGGCCGTCGCTCGCCAAAAGTCGCTTCTCGAGGTCGCCGCGCTCCTTGGCGATGCCCGACAACAGCGTGTTGAGCCATGACAGGCGCACCGTGTCGGTGGTGCGCCCGGTGGGCGGCGCGGCGCGCGAGGGTCTGCCCGAGGCGAGCAGCGCTGCGAAACCGCCGGCGGCGGCTCCGACGATCGAGCGACGGGTCGGGCCGCGAGAGACGTGATCGGACATTCGACGAATCCTTGTCTGGACGACACAGAGCGACGGCGGTCGTCCGGGTTTGCGAGAGTCAGTCGGTTTCGACGCCGACTCCGAGTTCGGACAACAGTTCCGCCCGCAAGTCGGCGGCATCGATCGGACGGGTGACCGCCAGGTCGCGGGCGAGACCCCCGCCGCGCATGATCAGGATCCGATCGGCGAGGTTGATCGCCTCGTCGACGTCGTGGGTGACCAGCAGCACCCCGGGCCGATGCTTGGCGACCAGGCGTTTGATCAGCCGATGCATCTGGATGCGGGTGAGGGCGTCGAGCGCGGCGAAGGGCTCGTCGAGCAGCAGCAGGGTCGGTTCGCGCACCAGCGCCCGCGCCAGAGCGACGCGCTGCGCCTGTCCACCCGACAGGGTGCGCGGCCAATCGTCGAGACGATCGCCGAGACCGACCTCTTCCAGGGCGGCGGAAGCGCGATCTCTCGCGCCGGGCTCGCCGAGGCCGAGGGCGACGTTCTGCCAGAGCGACTTCCAGGGCAGCAACCGGTGCTCCTGGAAGATCACCGCCGGTGTCCGTGGTGCCTCGATACGCCCCCCTTGGATCGAATCGAGCCCGGCGAGTGCTCGCAGCAGGGTCGTCTTGCCGCAGCCGCTGCGTCCGATCAGTGCGACGAACTCGCCGCGCGCGATGTGCAGGTCGACGTGATCGAGCACCCGCCGCTCGCCGTAGGCGCGAACCAGACCGGCGACCACGGCAGCGGTCTCGAGCGGCGCCGAAGCCCGCGGTGCCACGTTCATCGCCGCGCCTCGCGGGCATAACTCGGGTGCCAATCGAGCAGGCGGCGCTCGAGCCAACGCGCGGTCGAATCCGCCAGGATGCCGATCCCGGCATAGATGACGATGGTCAGGACGACCACGTCGGTGCGCAGGAACTCCCGTGCATCGAGCGCCAGATAGCCGATGCCGGCGCTGGCGCCGATGGTCTCGGCGACGACCAGGGCGAGCCAGGCGGTGGCGAGCGAATAGCGGACGCCGGTCAACAGCGACGGCAGGGCGCCGGGCAGAACGATCTCTCGGATCATCCGCGTCCGCCCGAGGCCGCAGACCCGGCCGAGTTCGATCAGCTTCGGATCGACCTGACGGATGCCGAGCACGGTGTTGATGTAGATCGGGAACATCACCCCGAGCGACACCATGAAGACCTTCTGCGCTTCGCCGACACCGAACCACACGATCACCAGCGGCAGCAGCGCCAGAAAGGGAATCGTCCGCAACATCTGGACGCTGCGATCGATCAGGGCTCCGAACAGCAGGGAGAACCCGACCAGCGTCCCCAGGGCGAAGCCGATGCCGCCGCCGATCAGGAAGCCGAGCATCGCCCGTGCCAGGCTGGTGAACAGGTCCCGAAACAGCGTCCCGCCGACCGCCTGCTTCCAGGCGGTGAACACGACGCCGCTGGGGGGCGGCAACACGTGCGCCGACAGAACACCGGTTCGCGAAGCGGCTTCCCAGAGGACGACCAGGATCAGCGGCGAGATCCACGACAGGAGGAAGAGCAGATGCTCGCGCCGCTCCCCGGTGATCTCGGGGACCGGCGAACGGTTTGCGCGGCGACCCGATCTCGGAGACGACGAGGCCCCCATTTCGCCGACGAGGATGGTCACGACGTTCGTCCCTTTTCGAGAGGCTTCTTCAGGAGCAGTCGCAATGGCTCGTCGCACGACGAATTGCACACGCTCCGGTCCGGCGACCACAGAGAAAGTCACCTATTCCGATAGAAATTCTATAGTGATTGCATCGCGGCGACGGGTCAAAGAAAGCCATGTCGATCCCTTCGCCGACCCGTGATTTCATTCTCCTCAAAGCGGAAAAACAAAGAATAGAGTTCCAAGAATCATGTATTGACGTAGTACTACTTACCGACCGAGGTTCGCCAGCCCCGTCACCAGCCTCGCGGAGAGATCGGGGCGTTCAGCCACCTCAGGCGCGGAGTTTCAGGGCGACCACCCTGATCTTCGCGCCGCTGCGGTCGATCTCGTCGACCACGTGTCGTGGCGAGCGGGCCGCCGGACAGCGGCGGCGGCGACGCCACCCGTCAAAATGCGCGGGTCAAATGCCCAGACGACCGCGCGATCATCCGTGGCTTCGCCGGTATCCGACCGCGACTGTCGCAGTCGGTGAACCGGCGGAAGCAGCCCTGCTTCGTAGGGCTCCGTCGGAACGTCTGTCCGGACACATCCCGCGCACTCTCGGTCGAGCCCTCCGCTCGGGCGCCCACCGCCGGGGTCGCGCATGAAGATCTCTCCGCATGGATCACGACCCAGAAGACGCCGTCGAAACGTTGCCGAAAATCGATCGTCGGCCCCGCGCCGAGGCATCGAGTTTCCTCTGGCCAGGTCCATGAACCCGGAAGGGCTCGATCTGATCGTGTCCCGTGAGGTGGTGTAGCTGACGAGAACGGTGGTCATCGGTAGCGCGCCGGTATGGTCGGAGTTGCGAGAACCAACCCGACCGAGGARCCACCGATGACCGACATGATGATGAGCCTRCGGRCGCTCGTGGAGAAGAGCGCCGACGCSGATGTYYTGCGMGAGATGATCGGCTTCGCCGCGGAGCGCCTGATGGAGCTGGAGATCGGCGCCCACACCGGTGCCGAATGGGGCGAGAAGAGCAAGGATCGTCTGGCACAGCGCAACGGCTACCGCGAGCGCGACTGGGAGACCCGAGCCGGCACCGTCGAGTTGCGTATCCCGCGCCTTCGCACCGGCAGCTACTTCCCGAGCTTCCTGGAGCCGCGGCGGATGGCCGAGAAGGCGCTGACCGCCGTCATCCAGGAGGC
>NZ_SJFN01000026.1 GCF_004328075.1 Siculibacillus lacustris
CGCGCCGGGATCGACAGGAAGGCCCGGGTGTCGTCGTTGAAACCGACGGTGTTGTAGAAGCCGGCGGTCTCGGTGACCTGCTCGCGGTAGCGCCGCATGCCCTCCGGGCTGTCGTGGAACCACCACGCCGGCCCGAGCTTCAGCGCCGGATAGTGCCCGGCGAGCGGGGCGAGCTCGCGCGAATAGACCGTCTCGTCCAACGTGAACAGGATGATGGTCAGATCGGGCCGGTTGCCGAAACGGGCGAGCAGGGGCTTCAGGTCTTCGACATAGTCGGTCGGACCGGGAATGTCGCAGCCCTTGTCCTTGCCGAATGTCGCGAAGATCTCGGGGTTGTGGTCGCGGCGCGAGCCGGGATGGATCTGCATCACGAGCCCGTCGACGACCGACATCGCCGCCATCTCGGTCAGCATCTGAGCGCGGAACAGCTCGGCCTCGGCCGGCGTCGCCGCGCCGCTGCGGACCCGCGCATAGAGCGCCGCGGCGTCTTCCGCGGACAGGTCGGCGGTCTTGGCGGTGGGATGGCCGTGGTCGGTCGAGGTGCAACCGCCGACCTCGACGAAGTATTTGCGCCGCTTGACCAAGGCCGACAGATAGCCGGCGTAGGAGCCGGTGTCCTCGCCGGTGATCCGGCCGAGCGTGTCGAGATTGGCGGTAAAGCCGGGGAAGGCCGGATCGACGACCGGATCGGGCCGGAAGGCGGTGACGACGCGGCCGGACCAGTCGGAGGCGCGGATCGCCGCATGGTGGCGGAGGTCGTCGAGCGGGCTCTCGGTGGTCGAGATSACTTCGATGTTGAAGCGTTCGAACAGGGCGCGCGGGCGGAACTCGGGGCGCTCGAGGGCGGCGGCGATCTTGTCGTAGATCCGGTCGGCGCTGTCGGCGGAGAGGCGTTCGTCGATGCCGAACACCGTCTGGAAGGCGTGGTTGAGCCAGATCCACGACGGCGTGCCGCGATAGAGGTGGAAGTTCTCGGCCAAGATGCGCCAGATCTTGCGCTTGTCGGTCTCGACCGGGCCGCCGTCGAGGCGGGGCACGCCGACCCGCTCCGGCCGGATGCCCTGGGAGTAGAGCATGCGGTGGACGTAGTGGTCGGGGATCACGAACAGGCTGGCGGGGTCCGGGAAGGCGGCGTTCTCGGCGTACCAGGCGGGATCGGTGTGGCCGTGCGGGCTGACGATCGGCAGACCGGCGACCGAGGCATAGAGCTCGCGGGCGATGGCGCGGGTGCCCGGATCGGCGGGCAGCAGACGGTCGGGGTGCAGGGCGTAGGGCTCGGCCATGGAACGCGTCACCTCCCTCGAGGGCCGGATCGGTGGATCCGATCTCGGAAGCGATCACGCCGGACCGTGACGGCGGCGCCGTCGGTCCCGGTGGCTGGCGGCGTCCGCCGACGAGTCTGCCGGCGTCGGCATCGCCGATGCGCGTCGCAATTCCGCAGACTAGTATGGTGGTTTCGCCTTCGCAACAGAAAATTCGTATGGTAGTCTTACCGCCATGAGCCCCTTCGTCGTCTCCGACCTCGCCACGTCTTCCGAACCGATTGCGCGCCGTCTGGTCGAACTCCTGCGTCACGCCGTCGTGACCATGCAGATCCGGCCGGGCGAACGCCTGTCGGAACAGGACATCGCGCGGCGGTTCGGGGTGTCGCGCCAACCGGTTCGCGAGGCCTTCATCAAGCTCGCCGAGAGCGGGCTGGTGCGCATTCTGCCGCAGCGCGGCACGCTGGTGGTCAAGATCTCGCGCACCGCCGTCGAGGACGCCCGCTTCATCCGCGAGGCGATCGAATGTGCGGTGGTCCGCGAAGCGGCGATCCGCCGCGGCGGCGACCTGCTGCCCTCGCTCCACCTCTGCCTCGACGACATGGAACGCGCCTTCGAGCGCGGCGACGGCGCCCGCTTCTTCGCCCTCGACGACGACTTCCACGCCGGCCTCGCCGCCGCCGCCGGCCGACCCGCCGCTTGGCGCATCGTCGTCGACCTGAAGAGCCAGATGGACCGCGTCCGCTATCTCGACGTCGGCGAGGCGGTGCCGATGCACACCGTGCTCGCCCAGCACCGCGACATCCTCACCGCGGTCGAAGCCGGCGATCCGGTCGCCGCCGAACACGCCGTGCACGAGCACCTGATCGTCATCTTGACCAAGCTGCCGATGCTCGAGGCGCGCTGGCCCGACCTGTTCGAGACCGAGGACGAGGCCGAACCCCCGGCGCGGGCCGCCGTCGGCGGCTGATCGACGCGCCCCCCCTGAGAGACCACCGAAGCGGACGTCAGATCCGCGGACGACCGAAGACAGCGACTGGGAGGAAGACATGAAGATCACGTCGGCGCGGGTCATCGTGACCTGTCCGGGACGCAATTTCGTCACCCTGAAGATCGAGACCGACGAAGGCCTGACCGGGGTCGGCGACGCCACCTTGAACGGCCGCGAACTGGCGGTCGCTTCCTATCTGACCGACCACGTGATTCCCTGCCTGATCGGCCGCGATCCCCACCGCATCGAAGACACCTGGCAGTATCTCTATCGCGGCGCCTATTGGCGGCGCGGTCCGGTGACCATGTCGGCGATCGCCGCGGTCGACACCGCGCTGTGGGACATCAAGGCCAAGGCCGCCGGCCTGCCGCTCTATCAGATGCTCGGCGGGCGCTCGCGCGACGGCGCCCTGGTCTATCCGCACGCCAACGGCGCCGACATCGAGGAGACCGTCGACCGGGTCGGCGACTTCCTCGCCAAGGGGTTCAAGGCGGTGCGGGCCCAGTGCGGCATCCCCGGCATCGCCACCACCTACGGCGTCGCCCACGGCTCGAAGTTCTACGAGCCGGCGACCAAGGGCCTGCCCGAAGAGCAGATCTGGTCGACCGAACGCTATCTCGACTTCGTGCCCAAGCTGTTCGCGCGGCTGCGCGAGGTCTACGGCTTCGGCCCGCATTTCCTCCACGACGTCCACCACCGCCTGACCCCGATCGAGGCGGCGCGGCTCGGCAAGTCGCTCGAGCCCTATCGCCTGTTCTGGATGGAGGACCCGTCGCCGGCCGAAAATCAGGAGGCCTTCCGCCTGATCCGCCAGCACACGGTGACGCCGATCGCCGTCGGCGAGGTGTTCAATTCGATCCACGACTGCCGCGAGCTGATCCAGAACCAGTTGATCGACTACATCCGCACCACCGTGGTCCACGCCGGCGGCATCACCCACCTGCGCCGCATCGCCGATCTCGCGTCGCTCTATCAGGTCCGCACCGGCTCCCACGGCGCCACCGACCTGTCGCCGATCTGCATGGGCGCCGCCCTGCACTTCGACGTCTGGGTGCCCAATTTCGGCATCCAGGAATACATGATCCACGCGCCCGTCACCGACGAGGTCTTCCCCCACGCCTACACCTTCCAGGACGGCTACATGTTCCCCGGCGAGGTGCCCGGCCACGGCGTCGACATCGACGAGCGGCTCGCCGCCGAATACCCCTATGATCCCGCCTACCTGCCGGTCTGCCGGCTGGAGGACGGCACCTTGTGGAACTGGTGAGGCCGATGGCGCAGGGCACGGGAACCGAGACCGCGGCCGATCCGCTCGACGCGGAGATGGCGGCGGTGGTCGCGGCGCTGGCGGCCGCCCCGGCGCCCGATCCGGATGCCCCGCTCGCGGTGCGCCGCCGGGCGGTCGACGACGCGGCCCGCGACTGGGTCGGCGCGGACACCGTCGCCTGCCCGACCCGCGATCTCACCGTGCCCGGCGGGGACGGCGAGCCCTGTCGCGCGCGGCTCCACGGCACGCTCGACGACGACGGGCCGGTGATCCTCCACCTCCACGGCGGCGGCTGGACCTTCGGCTCGATCGACAGCCACGACGACCTGACCCGACGGCTCGCCGTGGCGAGCGGCCGGCCGGTGCTGTCGCTCGACTATCGGCTCGCCCCCGAACATCCCTTTCCGGCGCCCCTCGACGACGCGCTGGCGGCGTTGGATTTCCTCGAGCGCGGTGGCCTCGGCCGGCCGATCGCCGCGCGCCGGCTGGTGGTCGCCGGTGATTCCGCCGGCGCCCACTTGGCGCTGGCCGCGCTCCTCGCCCGTCGCGACGCCGGGCGACCCGCGCTCGCCGCCGGGCTCCTGTTCTACGGCTGCCTCGCCCCCGACTTCGAGACGGCGAGCCAACGCGCCTTCGGCGCCGACGAGACCTTTCTGCTTTCGACCGAACGCATGCGCTGGTACTGGGCCAATCTGCTCGGCGCCATCCCGGCCGAAACCACCGGCCTCGCCGCGCCGCTGCGCGCCGACCTCGCCGGTCTGCCGCCCTTGTTCCTCGATGCCGCGAGCCACGATCCGCTGCGCGACGACACGCTGCGGCTCGCCGCCCGGCTCGCCGCCATCGGTGCGCCGCACCGGCTGCAGATCACCGGCGGGGTGGTCCACGGTTACCTGCGCTTCGCCCGCGCCTTGGCGCCGGCCCGCGCCACCATCGAAGCCGCGGCCGCCTTCGCCGCCACGACCGCCTGAGGCGCAGCGAGCCGCGTCGCCCTACGGGTGAGATGCCGCGGCGCCGATCAGGCGCCCGAGGAGACGGTCGCCAGATTTGGGGCTTCGGACGCGCTCGCCGCCGTAGGCGTCGCCCGCACGGCCGGTCGCGACAGCGCCGCTCCGAGTCCGATGAGCGCGGCGATCCCCACGGCGCAGGTGGCGAGCTGGACGCCGGGATCGAATGCCGTCTCGATCATCACGATCTGGCCGGCGACCGCCAGGATCGTGCCGACCGCGAAGACCTCGAGCGAATGGCGCCCCGCCGCGGCCAGCCGGCGCGCCACCGGCCCGTCGAGCCGGCGGGCGGTCGGCGGCACGGCGCGCAGAAACAGCCAGGCGAGCGCCGCGAAATGGACGAGACGCGCCGGATCGAGGTTGGTCTTGTCGGCCCCGAATTCCATCGCCACCAGGGGCGCGAGCGCCGGCAGCGTCAGGACGCCCGCCTCGGCGAGCTTGACCGCGGCGGCGAACACCACCACGGCAATCGCGAGCGCGTCGACCGCTCTCGCCGCCCGGCCGTGCGGCAAGGCCAGCCCGGCGCTCGCGGCGCGGCCGGCAACCACGCCGAAGGTGAAGATCATCTGCCAGGCGAGCGGGTTGAAGAACCACTCTTCGTCACCGGCGGGCAGATCGATCTGGAAATGCGCCGCCGCCCGCCACAGCGCCGCCGACAGGACGAGCGCCAGCAGCGGCGACCGGCAGACCAGGACGTGGATCAGCGGATAGGCGGCGAGCAGCACCAGATAGAGCGGCAGGATGTTGAGGTAGTTGGGCTGATAGGTCAGCGTCAGCATCGCCACCGCCGCCCCGATCGTGTCGTCGAGCAGGGGATCGACGTCGATCGCATCGGAGTGCGCGGGATCGCCGGTCAGAGCCATCGCTCCGGCGACCAGACACACCACCGCCAGGAACACGATCAGGTGCCAGACGTAGATCGTTCCGAGCCGCGCCAGGATCTTGCGGCCGCCGGCCCCCGGCCCGAGCCGATCGATGGTCCGCCCGAAGCCCCAGGCCGCCGACATCCCCGACAGGAACACGAACAGCTCCGCCGCGTCGCAGAAGCCCCAGGCGTGCGGCATCACCGCGGCGACGAGATTGCCGGGCATGTGGTCGATGAAGATCACGATCAGCGCCAGACCGCGCATCACGTCGAGGCGTCGATCGCGGGGGATCGATGCGGCGGGCTCTCGCCCGATCGCCGCGCCGCCCGCCAGAAATCGCGCCCACGCCATCGTTCCGTTCCGCCGCCGACCGCCGTCCCCGGAGGGGCCCGGCGTCGGTCGTCGTCGAACGGGCCCCGGAAGAGACCGCGCGACGGGGCGAAAGGTTCGATCACGAGGTCGTGTGTCGGCGCTTCGGCGCGCCGGGCGGCGCGCCGACCGAGGCCCCGCGGGGCGGCGGGGCCTCCTCGCGCCGCGGCGCGGACCCGGGGGAACGGTGCGGATGCGCCCCCGGGTGGCCGTTCGATCAGGCCGGAACCAGCGCGAACCGCCGGCCATAGGCATCGGCAGCCTTGAGCGCCGCGAAGACCTGGGCCGGCGTGGTGTCCGACGGCACGTTGTGGATCGTCTCGCCGGCCGCGCAGGCGAGCTCGGCGACCTTCATCAGATCGGCGTCCGACGGCGAGTCGAGGCCGATGTCGGCGAGGGTGATCGGCAGCCCGACCGCGACGCAGAAGCGATAGACCTCGGTGATCACGGCGTTCGGCCGTCCGGTCAGGAACATCAGCGCCTGGGTCCCGATCGCCACCTTCTCGCCGTGCCAATAGTGATGGGTCGGCGCCAGCACGGTCAGACCGTTGTGAATGGCGTGTGCGCCCGACAACCCGCCGCTCTCGAAGCCGATGCCCGACAGGAGCGTGTTGGCCTCGATGATCCGTTCGACAGCCGCGTCGACCAGCCCCTCGGCCGCCTTGGCCTTGGCGGCGACGCCGTCGGCGCGCAGCGTGTCCCAGCACAGCCGGGCGAGCGCATGGACGGTCATCGATCCGACCCGTCCGGTCATGTTGGTGGCGCCCGACTTGAAGCAGTCCTCGGCCTCGAACCAGGTGGCGAGCGCGTCGCCCATGCCCGACACCAGGAAGCGCACCGGCGCCTGGGCGATCACCGCCGAATCGACCAACACCACGTCGGGATTGCGCGGCAGCACCAGATAGCTCTCGAAGGCGCCGTCGGGCGTGTAGATCACCGACAGGGCCGAGCACGGCGCGTCGGTGGAGGCCAGCGTCGGCGCGATCACCACCGGCAGGCCGCGGTCGTGGGCGACCGCCTTGGCGGTGTCGAGGGCCTTGCCGCCGCCGATCCCGACGATCACCTGCGCGCCGGTGCGTTTCGCCACCGCCGACAGGCGATCGATCTCGAGACGGCAGCATTCGCGGCCGAAGATCTCCACGTCGAAGGCGACCTCGGCATTGGCGGCCAGCGCCGCGGCGACGGCGGCATTGGTGTGTGCGGTCGGACTGACGATCGCCAGGGCCCGTGACCCCAGGCGCGCGGTCTCCGACGCCAGCGTCGCGAAGGCGTCGGCGCCCTGCACGTAGCGGCTCGGAAAGATGGAGGTGCTGATCATGACGCCCTTCCCCGTTGACGCCTGGCGTCGTCCGGCGACCACGCCGAACCCCGGCCGGGGCTCGCGTCGCTGCGCACCAGGCGCCGAACCCTAGGCGCCCTCCCGCCGGCCCGCCAATGCGCTAAGCGGGCGTAGTTGTTGTACGAACAGGTGGTTCTCGGGGCGGGGTGCCGCGCGGAAAGCCGAATAGTGTAAATCTTCGCGGGTTTTGAAAATGGCGCGGCCGGGGTCGGTGGACTTATGACTCCAGCGGACGGACGAGCCGCTGCGGAAGGTGCCGCATCCAGCCTCCGCAGATCGCTCCGACGTCGCGGCAGATCCGCGAATCCGGTCGGCATCGGCGGGCGGACGTCGACCAACGAGCGAGGGAGCCATGGACAGGACGGCGTTTCTGGCGGCGGTCGAAGCGGCCGGCATCGTGGGCGAAGGGGGCGCCGGCTTTCCCTCGCACGTCAAATACGCCGCCACGGCGGACACGGTGATCGCCAACGGCTGCGAATGCGAGCCGCTGCTGCACACCGACCAGCACCTGTTGCTGCACCACGCCGACGAGATCGTGCGCGGGCTGAGCCTCGTCCAGGCGGCGACCGGCGCGGCGCGCGGCGTCGTCGCCCTGAAGCGCAAATACACGGAAGCCACCGACATCCTGCGGCGGGCGATCGGCGCGCGGCCGCTGGAGATCGCTCTGCTCGACAACTTCTATCCGGCCGGCGACGAGCAGATCCTGACCCGCGAAGTGACCGGCCGCTCGGTGCCGCCGCTCGGCCTGCCGCTGCACGTCGGTGTCGTGGTCGCCAACGTCGGCACCCTGGTCTCGGCGGCGGCCGCCGCCGACGGCGTGCCGCTCACCCACAAGTACCTGACGATCACCGGCGACGTCGCCCGGCCCGGCATCCTGCGGGTTCCGACCGGTACGCCCCTCTCCGCCTGCCTCGCCGCGGCCGGCGGTGCGACCATCGCCGATCCGGTCTTTGTGCTCGGCGGACCGATGATGGGCCGGGTGGTCGACGAGGCCGCGGCCTTCGCCCGCGAGGTCGTCACCAAGACCTCGGGCGGCCTGATCGTGATCCCGCGCGGCCACCACCTCCACGTCAACGCCACCACGCCGGCCTCGCACACCCGCGCCCGCGCCGCCGCCGCCTGCATCCAGTGCCGGATGTGCTCCGACCTCTGCCCTCGCCAACTGGTCGGCCAACCCTTCGAGACCCACCGGGTGATGCGCGCCTTCGCCCACCACCGCGAGACCGAGGGCGCCGACGGCAAGCTGGCGCTGCTGTGCTGCGACTGCGGCGTCTGCGAGCATTTCGCCTGTCCCATGGGGCTGTTGCCGCGGCGGATCAATCAGTCGATCAAGACCCGCTTCCGCGCCGAGAAGATCGCCTACGACGGCCCGCGCACCATCGAGGAAAACCGCGTCCATTGGCGCGAGTTCCGCAAGGTGCCGGTGCCGCGGCTGGCCTCGAAGATCGGCATCTCCCGCTACCTGGACCTGCCCTGCGACGATCTCGGCGAGTTGCAGCCGGAGCGGGTGGTGATTCCGCTCGCCCAGCACATCGGCGCGCCGGCTCGCGCCGTGGTCCGCCCCGGCGACGTGGTGCGCCGCGGCGATCTGGTCGGGACGATTCCCGACGGGGCCCTCGGGGCGCGGATCCATACGGGCATCGACGGCACGGTCGAGAGCGTGGGTGCCACCGTGGTGGTCGCCCGCTGAACGTCACGTCGGAGTGGGGTCGGCCGACGCCGCCCCGACAGGAAGGAGAGACGCCGTGTCAGAGCTCTACGCCGCCGTCGGAATGGTGGAATTCACCAGCATCGCCGCGGGAATCGACGGCGCCGATCGGATGATCAAGTCGGCGCGTGTGCAGCCGATCTTCTTCAAGACGATCTGCCCCGGCAAGTTCGTCGCCGCCGTCACCGGCGACGTCGCCTCGGTGACCTCGGCGGTCGCGGCGGCGCGCGAGCGGCACCCCGACACGGTGGTCGACTGGTTCGTCATCGCCAACATCCACCCGGAAGTGGTGCAGGGCCTCGCCGGCGTCTGCCCCGCCACCGATCGCAAGGCGCTGGGCATCATCGAGACCTTCTCGGCGATCTCGGTGGTGATGGCCGCCGATGCGGCGGTCAAGGCGGCCAACGTCCATCTCGTCGACGTGCGCATCGCCCTGGCGCTCGGCGGCAAGGGCTACATCCTGTTGACCGGCGACGTCACCGCCTGCGAGGCGGCGGTCGAGGCCGGCGGCGCGGCGGTCGCCCGGCTCGGCCTGCTGGTCGGCAAGATCGTCATCGCCAATCCGTCCGAGGAGATCTTCGCCCAGCTCGGATGATCCGCCCGGCCCGCGGCCTACCGTCGCGCGTCGGACTTCTCGCCACCGTTTCGCCCATTCGGGCGTGCCGGAATCGACCGCAAGAGACGAGGTGACCCGAAATGCCGGCCCTTCTCGTGGTGGACGACACGCCGATCATCCGCTCGACGATCATCAACGTGGTCGAGAGCAGTGCCCTGGGGTTCTCCTCGGTCACCGAAGCCCGCAACGGCGCCGAGGCGATCGACTGCGCCCGGCGGTTGCCGCCCGACGTGGTGCTGATGGACATCCGCATGCCCGGCGTCGACGGCCTGGAGGCGGCGACGGTGATCTGCGGCGAATGCCCCGACGTCCGCATGGTGTTCCTCACCGCCTATGACGAATTCGCCTATGTCCAGCGGGCGTTGAAGCTCGGCGCGGTCGATTATCTGTTGAAGCCGATCCGCCCGGCGATCCTCCACGACGTGCTCGCCCGTCTGGCCCGCGACGTCGCGCCCAAGCCCGCCGCGGCCGCGCCGCCGCCGATCCGCATCGCCGCCCGCACCCACGCCCGCGCCGATCCGATCGAGCGCGCCCAAGCCTACATCCGCCAGAACTTCCGCTCGCCGTCGATCTCGCTCGCCGAGGTCGCCGAGGCCGCCCATCTCAGCCCGTCCCATCTCGCCCACCGCTTCCGCAAGCAGGTCGGGGTCGGCTACCAGCAATATGTCACCGGGTTGCGCATCGAAGCCGCCAAGACCCTGCTCGACACCAGCGATCTGCCGATCTCGACCATCGCCGAGGAGGTCGGCTATCCGAATCTGACCAATTTCTACCGGCTGTTCCAGCGCGAGGTCGGCCAGACCCCGGCCGCCTGCCGCCGGGCCCTGCACGCCGACCGCAAGACGGTCTGACCGAGGTCCTGCTCCGGCGTGATTGCCGACCCGAGTCCCTCGGATCGGCAATCACGCCGGATTTTTTTCGGGCGGCGTCCGTCGATCGGGCGGGTTGGGCGGATCGGGCGAGGGTCACAGTCCGAGCGCGTAGGCGCCGGCGACCAGCAGCGACGAACAGACGAGCAGGAGCAGCGCGAAGCGCGCGTTCCACGACAACCCGACGACGTGCGACGACACGCCCGTGAGCGACCCGGTGATCAGCGACATGGCGCTGATCGGCGACACCGCAATCGCCATCGCCCAACCGAGCGTCAGGGCCAGCGCCAGGGTCATCGGGTGGCCGGCGCCGGTGGTGCCGTGGCCGAACAACTGCACCAGCAGCACCACGAAGATCGAATGGGGGATCATCAGCGCCCCGGCCAGCGGCACGATCAGCAGGCACAGGCCGATGATCGCCAGATCCGGATAGGTGCCGTTCTGGACCGCGCCCCAGAACGCCTGTTCGCGCACGCAGATCGAGATCGCCGCGCCGATCACGTTGGCCGAGAGGAAGATCGCGCTCTCGCCGCGCATGTCGGTGAGCCCACGGAACATGCCGGCGAGATGGACGACGAGGGGCTTGGGCTCGGTCGCCGGTTCGAACATCACCCACACGATCGAGAACAGCGGGATCACCGCCGCCGTGGCGAGAATGAAGCTCATGCCCTGGAACTCGTGCAGCAGGATCGTCGCCGCCAGCAGCGCCGCGCTCACCGCCAGGATCGCCCATACCGGCTTCGAGGACTGGGGTGCGCCGTCGGCGCTCCGATCCTCCGATCCGTCGTCGGAGCGGCCGAACACGAAGCAGGTCAGCGCCAGGAGCAGGATCGCCGACAGGAACGACAGCACCAGGAAGCGCACCGGATCGAGCCGATCGATCCCGGTGGTGACGATCGCAAAGCCCAGTCCCATCGGCGACCAGATGGTCATCAGCACCGTGCCGCGCATGCCGGCGAGCAGCAACTCCTGGCGCTGGCGCTTCGGCATCCGCGCCTTGTCGCCCGAGCCGAGCAATTCGCCGATCAGGGCGATGATGCCGACGTTGAACAACAGGCTGAGGAAATGGCTGCCGACGTTGACCGCCGCATAACGGCCGCGCCGCGGCACCGAGACCAGGAAGCGCGCCGCTCTCTGCGCGATCGCCGAATGGCGCACCGCGTGGCGCAGCACGCCGATGGTCGAGAGCAGCACCGCGAAGGCGACGCCCTGGATCAGCGCCGCATGGAGTTCGCCGATCCGCCGCGGAAACCACAGCGCCACCGCCGGCCCGAGGACCAGCGCCGCGACCACGAAGATCCGCGCCATCACCGGCACCGTGCGCCACTGCGCCAGGGTGGCGAGGATCGCCGCGCCGATCGCCACTTGCGTCGCCGCCGGGACATGGGCGGTCTGGCCGAAGATCAGCAGCAGGCCGGTCGCGAGCACGAGAAGGTTGGTCGATCTTGCCATGATACCGGATGTGCGAGGAGACGTGCCGCTGCGCTCGGGCCGCGCCGCCGTCGCGGACGGACCCGCGACGGGAGGATTGCGGCGGGGCCTTCGCCGCCCCCGGCCGAGTCCGGCCGGGCCGGGCTCACAATCTGGCATCGATCGTGTGCACGAGCTGCGCGCCCAGCTCATAGGCGAGCTCCATGGGTCGTCCAAAAGTGGGGGTCTCGGTGGCGGTGATCGGCAGCGGCATCTCGTAGGCGCCGATCTGTCCGGTGAGGTGGCGGGCGATGGTGCGGCCGAACACCGTGCCCGGCGCGATGCCGCGGCCGTTGTAGCCGGAGAAGCAGATCACATCGTCGGCGGGCCGATGCAGCCGCGGCAGATTGTCCTTGGTCATGCCGATCAGCCCGTACCAGGCCGATTCGAAGGCAACCCGCCCGAGCTGCGGGAACACCTTGCGCGCCGCCCGCTCGGCCCAGGCGCGATGCACCGCCATACCGGTGAGCCGCAGCGCCCCGACGCTGCCGAACACCAGCCGGCCGGCGCGGTCGAGGCGGAACGAGCTCAGCACCTGCTTGGTGTCCCAGCAGCCCTGATGCTCCGGCAGGATGGTGCGCAGCACCTCCGGCGCCAGCGGCGGCGTGGCGAAGTTGAAATAGGGCAGGTGCACCTGCTCGTCGCGCACCGCCGCCCAAGGTCCCTGGGAATAGGCGTCGGTCGCCACCACGATGCGATCGGCGGTGACCCGCCCACGTTCGGTGCGCACTTCCCACTGGGTGCGGCGCCGGTCGGCGGCGATCACCGGCGAACCGGTATGAATTCGCGCCCCGGCGGTGATCGCCGCGTGGGCCAGCCCGCGAGCATAGGCGAGCGGCTGGATGGTGCCGGCGCGGCGGTCGAGCAGCGCCCCGGCATAGGCGGTGGAGCCGACCTTGGCCTCGGCCTCGCGGGCGTCGAGCAGTTCGACCGGCGCCCCGCGCCGCCGCCACTGCCGCTCGCGCTCGGTGATTTCGACGAGCCCGGCCCGCCCGACCGCGCAGTGCAGCGTCCCGGCGTGCGACGCCTCGCAGTCGATGCCCAGCCGCGCCACCAGATCGAAGACGTATTGCGGTGCATTGCCGAGGAGGTCGAGCAGGCGCTCGCCGTAGATCGGACCGAGCGTCGCCAGGAGGTCTTCCGGCTGCACCCACATCCCGGCGTTGACCAGACCGACGTTGCGGCCCGAGCCGCCGAAGCCGATCTCGACCGCCTCGAGCAGGACCACGTCGACCCCCGCCTCGGCGAGATGCAGCGCCGTCGACAGGCCGGTGTAGCCGCCGCCGACCACCACCACGTCCGCCGAGACGTCGCCGATCAGCGCCGGCGTCACTGGTGCGGGCGGCGCGCTCTGTTCCCAGAGGCCATGGGTTCGAGTGTCGTTCTGCATCGCGCGGGGATCCTTTTCATTCCGACCGAGACGCCGTATGGCTCGTAACCTGCCGAGGGTCATTCCGCCGGGCCGGGGATCGGCCGCGGAACGGATCCCCCGCAGACACGAAGACGGCGCGGAAATCCTCGGCAATCTAGTCAGGGACCCGCGAATCGGCCATCGACGTTTGGTCAAGAGTTCATTCTGTCGGAGCATGACATGCAGAGCCCGCGCCGCTTTTTGCCTTCGCTGTCGCTGTTGTCGGCCTTCGAGGCGGCGGCGCGCACCGGCAGCATCACCGCGGCGGCCAAGGAACTGTCGCTGACCCAGAGCGCGGTCAGTCGTCAGATCAAGGCGCTGGAGGAGCAGCTCGAGGTCGAGCTGTTCCACCGCGAGCGCCAATCGATCCGCCTGACCGTCGGCGGCGATGCCTATGCCCGCGAGATCCGCGACGCGCTGCGCAAGATCGGCGCCGCCTCGCTCAACCTGCGCGCCAACCCCTTCGGTGGCACGCTGACCTTGGCGATCCTGCCGACCTTCGGCACCCGCTGGCTGGCGCCGCGGCTGCCGAAGTTCCTGTCGCTGCATCCGGGAATCACCATCAACCTGCTGACGCGGCTGTCGCGTTTCGACTTCGGCCTGGAGCCGATCGATGCGGCGATCCATTTCGGCGCGCCGGAATGGTCGGGGGCCGAGACGGCGCTGTTGCGTTTCGAGACGGTGGTGCCGACCTGCAGCCCGGATCTCAAGAGCCACTACGAGTTCGTCAAGCCGGGCGACATCCGCAAGGCGCCGCTGCTGCACCTCACCACCCGGCCCGACGCCTGGGAACAATGGATGACCCGCCACGCGGTGCCGGCCCAGGCCGTGCACGGCATGCTGTTCGACCAGTTCGCCACCGCCGCCCAGGCCGCGATCTCCGGGCTCGGGGTGGCGCTGCTGCCGGATTTCCTGATCGAGGACGAATTGCGTTCGGGCAAGCTGGTGCTGGCGCTGGACCTGCCGATGCGCAGCCCCGAGGCCTATCATCTGGTGTGGCCGCACGAGCGCGCGGCGCACCCCCCGTTGGTCGCCTTCCGCGACTGGCTCCTGGCCGAGACCGCGCCCGACCGTTGAAGCGCCTCACTCGACCTCGAACACCACCCCCTGGGCGAGCGGCAGGCTGCGCCCGTAGTTGATCGTGTTGGTCGCCCGCCGCATGTAGGCCTTCCAGGCGTCGGAGCCGGATTCGCGGCCGCCGCCGGTCTCCTTCTCGCCGCCGAAGGCCCCGCCGATCTCGGCGCCCGACGGGCCGATGTTGACGTTGGCGATGCCGCAGTCGGAGCCGCGCACCGACAGGAAGGTTTCCATCTCGCGCAGGTCGTTGGTGAAGATCGACGACGACAGGCCCTGCGGCACGGCGTTGTGCAGCTCCAGCACGGCATCGAAATCGTCGTATTTGATCACCCATAGGATCGGCGCGAAGGTCTCGCGCTCGACCGTCGCGGTCTGCGCCGGCATTTCGACCAGCGCCGGGCGGACGTAGAAGGCCTCCGCCGCACCGTCGATCGCGACCCGCTCTCCGCCGGTCACCGTGCCGCCGGCGGCGCGGGCCTCGTCGAGCGCCTTCTGCATCGCCGCATGGGCGCCGCCGTCGATCAGCGGCCCGACCAGCGTGCCGGTCTCCAGCGGATTGCCGACCCGGACCGAGCCATAGGCCTTCTTCAGCCGCGGCACCAAGGCGTCGTAGACGCTCGCATGGACGAACAGCCGGCGCAGCGTGGTGCAGCGTTGGCCCGCGGTGCCCATCGCCGCGAAGGCGACGCCGCGCAGGGTCAGGTCGAGATCGGCCGAGGGGGTGACGATCGCCGCGTTGTTGCCGCCGAGTTCGAGAATCGCCCGGGCGAAACGGCCGGCGAGCTTCGGCCCGACCTTGCGGCCCATGGCGGTCGAGCCGGTCGCCGAGACCAGCGGCACCTTCGGGTGGTCGACCAGCACCTCGCCGAGTTCGCGCCCGCCGATCAGCAGGGGCGCGAGACCGGCCGGCGCGGTGCCGCCGTCGGCGACGTAGCGGGCGACCGCCTTGTCGAAGATCGCCCGGGTGGCGAGCGCCGTCAGCGGCGTCTTCTCCGACGGCTTCCACACCGTGGCATTGCCGCAGACCAGTGCCAGCGCGGAGTTCCACGCCCACACCGCGACGGGAAAGTTGAAGGCCGAGATGATGCCGACGACGCCGAGCGGATGCCAGGTCTCCATCATCCGATGGTCCGGGCGCTCGGTGGCGATGGTCAGGCCGTAGAGCTGGCGCGACAGACCGACCGCGAAATCGCAGACGTCGATCATTTCCTGGACCTCGCCGAGGCCTTCCGAGACGATCTTGCCGACCTCGATCGACACCAGCCGGCCGAGCATCGGCTTGGCCGCCCGCAGTTCCTCGCCGAACAGCCGGACCAGTTCGCCGCGCTTCGGCGCCGGCACCGAGCGCCAGACGAGGAACGCCGCCTGGGCCCGGGCGATCGCCGCCTTCGCCGCGTCGACGTCGTCCTCGGGCAGACGGCCGATCTCGCGGCCGTCGATCGGCGAGCGCACCACCAGGGTGCCGCCGGTGAAGCGGTCTTCGGCGACGCCGAGCGCCGTGAGGAGCGAGTGGACTTCGTGGGGGAGATCGAGGGCAGCGAGGGTCATGGCGGACTTTCCGGGACGGAGCGTTGCGGGGGCGTCCGGGCGAGGGCTGCGCGGGCGCCGGACGCGCGTCGCCGCGGCCTCGCCGGCCGGCTGTGGCGTCGGTTCTAGGGATCGAGCCCCCCCGCCGTAAAGTGACGATCGTGCAAAAGGTCATGCGGGGCCGGAATGCGCCGAGCGAAGGCCGCACGCGCCGGCGCTGCGCGCCGGGCCTCGGCCGGGGCGATCGAAGCGGCGACGCCGTCGCGCCGATTGCCGGATCGGCGCCGGGACCCTGTGCGACGTCCGGCAGTCGGGACCGTCGAGAATGACGAGTTCCATGGCCGTGATCTCGCCGGCGAAGAGCCTGCCGCGCGCCACCGAGGCAACCTCGACACGCCGAATTGCATCGGTGGGGACGGCGTCGCGACGGCGACCCGGCCCTCGGCGATACGAGATGTCGACACCCCTCGATATGTAGAAATCCGATCAAGCGGACATCGCATTGACTCCCGCCGGGAGCGAGACCAGATTATGCGCTGAAACGCATAAGCGGATGACCACATGATCAGCCCCGTCGACCTGATGTCGGCCCTCGCCGACCCGACCCGTCTCGCCGCCCTGCGCCTGCTGTGGGACGGGCGCGAGCACTGTGTCTGCGAACTGATGACCAAGCTCGGCGCCAGCCAGTCGCGGATGTCGCGGCACATGGGGGCGCTCAAGATCGCCGGCCTGCTCGTCGACCGGCGTGATGCCCAATGGGTGCGCTATCGCCGCAACCCCGACCTCGACCCCGCGGTCGCGGCGGTGATCGATGCGGTGATGGCCCTGCCCCTCGCGCAGAGGAAGGACGCCGCATGACCACCTGTTGCCCCGCACCGATCGTCGCCCCGCCGGCGGTCCGCCATCCCGCGCCCTGGCTGATCGGCACCGCCGGTTGCCTGGTCGCTTGGTGCTTGGTCTATGCGGTCCTCGAACCGGCCGCGACCGGACTGGTCGCCCTGATGCCGATCGAGCCCGGCAGCCGCCTCGCCGGCGCCGTCGCCTTCTTCGTCTACGACACGCCGAAGGTCTTGATGCTGCTGACCCTGGTGGTCTTCGCCATGGGCGTCGTGCGCAGCTTCTTCTCCGCCGAACGCACCCGCGCCCTGCTCGCCGGCCGCCGCGAAGGCCTCGGCAACGTCGCCGCCGCCGCGCTCGGCATCGTCACGCCCTTCTGCTCCTGTTCGGCCGTGCCGCTGTTCATCGGCTTCGTCTCGGCCGGCGTGCCGCTCGGCGTCACCTTCTCGTTTCTGATCGCCGCGCCGATGGTCAACGAGATCGCCCTCGGCCTGCTCTTCGCCCTGGTCGGGTGGAAGGTGGCGCTCACCTATCTGGTCTTCGGGCTGGCCGTCGCCATCGTCTCCGGCTGGGTGATCGGCCGCCTGCATCTCGAAGGCTGGCTGCAGGACTGGGTCAGGACCGTCCGCGCCGGCGCGATCGATCTGCCGGACGAGACCATCACCCTGGTCGACCGCATCCGCGCCGGTATCGACGCCGTGAAGGACATCGTCGGCAAGGTCTGGATGTGGGTCATCGCCGGCATCGCCCTCGGCGCCCTGATCCACGGCTATGTGCCGGTCGATCTCGTCGCCGCGGTCATGGGGCGCGACGCCTGGTGGTCGGTGCCCGCCGCCGTGGTCATCGGCATCCCGATGTATTCGAACGCCGCCGGCATCCTTCCGGTGGTCGAGGCACTGCTCGACAAGGGCGCCGCGCTCGGCACCGTGCTGGCCTTCATGATGAGCGTGATCGCGCTCTCCGCCCCCGAAATGATCATCCTGCGCAAGGTCCTGACCACTCGGCTGATCGTCGTGTTCGTCGCCGTCGTCGGCCTCGGCATCCTCGCCGTCGGTTGGATGTTCAACCTCCTCTTCGCCTGACTTCACTTTGTCCTACCGCCGACCGGGCCGAAACCCGCCGCGGCAACCCCCCAGGGAGACTGAAAATGGACGGAATCGGGTTCGTCGGCGCCGGGCGCATCGCCCGGATCATGATCGACGGGTGGCGGCGCGCCGGGCGGTCGCCGGCGACCCTCGTCGCCTATGATGCCGATCCGGCGGTCCTCGACGCGCTGATCCGCGACCATCCGACGGTCCGGCGCGGCGATCCGGCGGCGGTGGCGTCGCAGGCGATCGTCGTCCTCGGCCTGCATCCGCCGGCCGCGGCGGAGGTGCTGCCGGCGATCGCGCCGAGGCTCGCCGCCGACGCCATCCTGCTGTCGCTCGCCCCGAAGCTGAAGTTCGAAGCGCTCCGCGCCCTCGCCGGGGGCTTCGCCCGCATCGCCCGGCAGAATCCCAACGCGCCGTCGATCGTCAATCGTGGCTTCAATCCGATCGCCTTCGCCGCAGGGCTCGATCCCGCCGGCCGGGCGCGGCTGCTCGATCTGCTGGCGCCGCTCGGCGACTGCCCGGAGGTCGACGAGGCGACCATCGAGGCCTATGCGCTGATCAGCGCCATGGGCCCGACCTATCTGTGGTTCCAGTTCCAACAGCTCCGCACGCTGGCGGTTCAGTTCGGCCTGTCCGACGCCGCCGCCCGCACCGCCGTCGCGCAGATGGTCCATGGCGCCGCCGCGACGCTCTTGGAGAGCGACCTGCCGGTCGAGCGTGTGCTCGATCTGGTGCCGGTCAAGCCGCTCGCCGGCGACGAGGCCATGATCGCCGATCTCTACCGCGCCCGCCTCGAGCCCCTCTGGGCCCGCCTGACGGCCTGAACGAATGCGTGACCAAACCCTTGAAAGGACAGACGATGAAACAGGTGAAGGTCCTCGGACCCGGTTGCCGGCGCTGCCGGACGACCGCCGAGATGGTTCAAACCGAGGCCGATCGGCTCGGCATCGACATCACCATCGAGAAGGTGACCGATTATGCCGACATCGCCGGCTGGGGCATCGCCGCGACCCCGGGCATCGTGGTCGACGGCAAGGTCGTCCACGCCGGCGGGCTGCCGAAGGCCGAAGACATCGGCAAGTGGCTCGGCTGAGCGGCCCGCCGCCCCCGCCCCCGCCGCCCGAAACGGCCCCGTACGGGGGGAGGAGGCCCATCCGCGGCGGTGGCGGCGCTTCGGCACCGCCGCGAAATCCTGCGGGTTCGTCCGAACGCCGCCGTCGGCCTTTCATAGGGCGGTTCCCTTCCACCGCAGCAGCCGCATGGCGTTGGCCGTGACCAGGACCGTGGCGCCGGTGTCGGCGAGGATGGCCGGCCACAGCCCGGTGAGGCCGGTGATGGTCGTCACCAGGAACACCGCCTTGAGGCCGAGCGCGACGGCGATGTTCTGTCGGATGTTGGCCATCACGCGGCGCGACAGGGCGACCATGTCGGCGATGTCCATCACCCGGCCGTGGAGAACCGCTGCATCGGCGGTCTCGAGTGCGACGTCGGTGCCTCCGCCCATGGCGATGCCGACGTCGGCGGCGGCGAGCGCCGGCGCATCGTTGATGCCGTCACCGACCTTGGCGACGATCTCGCCCTGCCTCTGCATCTCGCGGACGATGTCCTGCTTGTCGCTCGGCATCAGCTCGGCGCGGGGCGTGATCCCGAGCAGCGTCGCCACCGCCTCGGCCGTGGCCCGGTTGTCGCCGGTCAACATCACCGGCTTCACGCCCGCCGCCTTCAACGCATCGAGGCCGCGCCGGGCATCGGCGCGCGGCTCGTCGCGCATGGCGATGGCGCCGATCGCCTCGCCGCTGCGCACCACCACCGACACCGACTTGCCTCCGGCGCTCAACGCCGCGATGCGCTCCGCGTCGATCGCCCCGATCGGCGCGAGGCCGCCGGCGGACGCGACCGAGCCGAAGAAGACCGCGTCGCCACCGACCACTCCCTCGACGCCCTTGCCCGGCACGGCCGCGGATCCGGCGCTCGCCGCGATCACCACGGTTCTCGCAGCCGCTTCCGTGAGAACGGCGAGGGCGAGCGGATGGCTCGACCCGGCCTCCAGCGCCGCGGCGAGAGACAGGACGGTGTCCGGGGTCTCGCCGCCGAAGCCGATCACGTCGGTGACCCGCGGTCTGCCTTCGGTCAACGTGCCGGTCTTGTCGAAGGCGATCGCCGTGATGCGGCCGACCGTCTCGAGGATGGCGCCGCCCTTCATCAGGAGACCACGCCGGGCGCCGGCCGACAGACCGGCGGCGATCGCCGCCGGTGTCGAGATGACCAGAGCGCAGGGACAACCGATCAACAGGATCGCCAGCCCCTTGTAGGTCCAGGCCGACCAGTCGCCGCCGAAGGCGAGCGGCGGGGCGAGCGCCACCAGGGCCGCGACGATCACCACGCCGGGTGTGTACCAGCGCGAGAACCGATCGATGAAGCGCTCGGTCGGTGCCTTGCTCTCCTGGGCCTCCTCCACCAGCTTCACCACCCGGGCGATCGTGTTGTCGGCGGCGGCGGCGCTCACGCGAATGCGCAGCACGCCGTCGCCGTTGACCGCCCCGGCGAAGACCGTGTCGCCGACCGTCTTGCTCTTCGGCATGCTCTCGCCGGTGACGGGCGCTTCGTCGACGGCGCTCTCGCCTTCGGTGACGGCGCCGTCGGCCGGGATGCGATCGCCGGGGCGGACCACGACGATCGCACCGACGGCGAGGCTTTCGGCCGCCACCTCCTCGATCACGCCGCCCCTCTCGAGGCGGGCGGTCTTCGGCACCAGGGCCGCCAGCCCCTGAATGCCGGCGCGGGCGCGGCTCGCGGCGACGCCTTCCAACAATTCGCCGACCAGGAACAGGAAGACCACGGTGGCGGCTTCCTCGGTCGCGCCGATGACGATCGCGCCGATCGCGGCGATGGTCATCAGCATCTCGATCGAAAACGGCGTGCCGGCGAGAGCCGCCATCAGCGCGCGCCGGGCGATCGGTACGAGGCCGACCGCGATGGCGGCGAGAAAGGCCCAGACTTCGAGTTTCGGCACGGCATGGCCGATGCCGTAGGCCGCCGCCAGCGCCACCCCGCTGGCGATGGTCGGCCGCGCCTTCGGCGACCACCACCACGGCGCATCGTTCGGGCTCGGTCCGTCCGGGTGCGACCGCGGGGCGGCGTCGCTCGTCGGCGCGTCGTGATCATGACCGGCGTGGTCGTGGCCGCCGTGCTCATGGCCGACATGGGCATGAGCGCCGTCGTGATCATGGTCACGTCCGGTAGAGGCCGGCCCGTGAGCCGGATCCTCGGGGGTGCCCGGCGTCGCCGCGGCGCCGGCCAGTCGCGTGGTCGCGTATCCGAGGCCGGCGATCTTGCGGGCGAGCGCGTCGAGATCGACGTCGGGCCCATGGGTCACCGACAGGCTCCGACCGGTGACGGAGACCGAGACGTCCTGCACGCCGGGAACCCGCCGGGCGGTGGTGTCGATCTTGGTCGCGCAGGCGGCGCAATCCATGCCATCGACGCGGAAGCGGGTCTTGGAAACGGTGCTCATGGGATCGTCCTTGTCCATCATCTCGGGCGAGCCTACATTCTCCAGCGACTAGAGGAGCAAGCACCGAGATGTCAGGCGTTCCGATCGGCGAGGCCGCGCGCGTCAGTGGAGTCAAGGTGCCGACCATCCGCTATTACGAAGAGGTCGGGCTGCTGCCGGAGCCGCCCCGCACCGCGGGCAACCGCCGCTTCTACGACGAGGCGCGGCTGCGACGGTTGACCTTCATCCGCCATGCCCGCGAGCTGGGTTTCGAGGTCGGCGCGATCCGCACCCTGCTCGATCTCCAGGACAATCCCGGCCAGTCGTGCTCGCCGGCCGATTCCATCGCGCGGCAACGGCTCCTCGACGTGGTCGCGCGCATCGACCGTCTGAAGGCGCTGCAGACCGAACTCGAGCGCATGATCGCCGGCTGCTCGCACGGGACCATCGCCACATGTCGGGTGATCGAGGTGCTGACCGATCACGGCCGGTGCGCGCATCCGAGCCACTGAAGCGGTCGGCCCCCCGGGCGGAGCGCCTCTCCGTCTCCGCTCACGGGCGGGCGGGGCCGCGCCGGCGCGCTCGACCGGCTTCGCCCCGATCTCGCCGGCGAAGACCCCGGGTTGCGCGCGCCGGTGAGGGATGGGGCGCGGTTCGCCCCGAATTGAATTTTTTGCTCAAATATGTACAATTCCTATGCATTTCATGGGAGAATTCGCCGCGACCAGCATTCCCGCCGGGGGTGCGTCGTTCCGGCGGCGCGCGCCCTGAGCTTGCTCTCGTGCGGGCGCGAGAGGGGATCGGGGCGACCGGTCCGGCCGACACCGACGACGACTCGGCCGCCCGCCGCGAGAACGCCGAACGCGGCGGCTCGAACGTCGCGCATCCCCATCCGAGACGCATCGCCGGCGGAGATCCCGCGCGATCGCCCGATTCGACAAGGAGATCCAACCGTGACGACCATGCTTCCCGTCGACTCCCTGACGCTGCCGCGCTTCTGCGGCGTGCCGACGTTCATGCGGCTCGAGCAGAACGGCAGCCTCGAAGGCATCGATGTCGCGATCCTCGGCATTCCTTCGGATTCCGGCGGCCCCTATCGCACCGGGGCGCGGTTCGCGCCGAACGCGATCCGCGCCATGTCGGTGATGCTTCGCCCGATCAACCCCTATCGCGGCGGCGTCAACATCTTCGAGACGCTCCGCGTCCGCGATGTCGGCGATTGCGGCGTCGTGCCCGGCTATCTGGAGGAGAGTTACCGGCTGATCGAAGAAGCGGTGACCGCGATCGCCGCCGCCGGGGTGGTGCCGATGTCGCTCGGTGGGGATCATTCGGTGACGCTGCCGCAGCTGCGCGCCCTCGCTCGCAGACACGGCCCCCTGGCCCTGGTGCACTTCGATTCCCACAGCGACACCTGGGACAGCTACTTCGCGGGGCTGCGCTACAGCGCCGGCACACCGTTCCGCCGCGCGGTGGAGGAGGACATCGTCGATGCCGCGCATTCGATTCAGATCGGCATGCGTGGCTCGCTGTTCTCGCCGACCGACGTCAGCCAGTCGGTCGAACTCGGCTACGAGGTCCTGACGACGGACGACGTCTTCGCACTCGGCGCCGAAAAGCTCGCCGAGCGGATTCGGGCGCGCACCGCCGGGCGGCCGGTGTTCCTGACCTTCGACATGGATTTCGTCGATCCCTCGGCCGCACCCGGGGTGCAGACGCCGGAGGCGGGCGGCTTCTCGGCCCACGAGACGCTGACCATCCTGCGCAAGCTGAACGGCCTGAACCTCGTCGGCGGCGACGTCGTCGAGACCAATCCGCTCTACGACGGCCCCGGCCAGATCACCGCTCTGCTGGCGGCGACGATCCTGTCGGAACTCCTGGCGCTTCTGGCCGACGAGCGACGCGGGGCGTGACCCCACCCGCCGACCGCCTCCGGCGCCGGCGTTCGGACCCGCGTCGGCGAGCCGGAGCGCCGCCGATCGCCCCTCCGTCTCGCCGATCCGTCAGGACGCGGCGCCCATCGGGCGGATGCGGTATCCGGCCGCTTCCAGGCGGGTGCGCACGGCGCGCGCCATGGCCACCGCGCCCGCCGTATCGCCGTGGACACAGACCGTGTCGGCGCGCACCGGAATGCGACGCCCGCCGACCGTGACGAGCTCGCCGGTCTCGACGATCCGCAGGATGCGTTCGGCCGCTTCGTCGGCATCGTGCAGCACCGCGCCGGGGAGCTTGCGCGAGGCGAGGTTGCCGTTGTCGGCATAGGCGCGGTCGGCGTAGATCTCGCGGGCCATCCGCAGGCCGAATTCCTCGCCGGCCCGCTCGGTCTCGAGCCCGGGCATGACGACGAGGATGAAGTCCGGATCGACCGACTTGACCGCACGGGCGACCGCGCGGGCGAGCTCGATGTCCTCGTGCGCGAGATTGCCGAGCGAGCCGTGCGTCTTGACGTGGGTGAGCTTCTGGCCGCCGGCGTGGGCGAGCGCCTGCAGAGCGCCGATCTGGTAGACCAGCTGCTTCTCGACGTCGTCGGGGCGCTCGCCGAGGATCGGCCGCCGGCCGAAACCCCACAGGTCGAAGAAGCTCGGGTGAGCGCCGGCGCCGACCCCGCGCGCGGCGGCGGCGGCGAGCGTCTTCGCCATCACCAGCGGGTCGCCGGCATGAAAGCCGCAGGCGATGTTGGCGGAGGAGACGATGTCGAGCATGGCTTCGTCGTCGCCGAGCGTGTAGACGCCGAAACCCTCGCCCATGTCGCAGTTCAGATCGATGGTCTTCATGTCGACTCCACAGGTTGTCCGTCGAGCGCCGAACAGACGCCGCCGATGAGATCGAGACCGAGGAGGAAGGCGGAATCGAGATCCTCGGCGGTGCGCGCGACTCGGCGCAGGCGTGTCAGGCGTCCGGTCGCGAGACGGTGGTGGTCGCGCACCGCAGTAGCCGCTTCCGCTGCGCCGATCGCAACGAAGCGGATCGTCTCGCCGGGGCGGCGCTGGGCGATCTTCGGCAGATCCGGCCCGATCACCGTGGCGATCTTGGGATAGCCGCCGGTGGTCTGGCGGTCGGCGAGCAGCACGATCGGCCGGCCGTTGCCCGGTACCTGGATGCTGCCGTTGACGATCCCGTCCGAAACGATGTCGTGCCCGTCGGCGTGTTCGATCGCCGGCCCGTCGAGTTGTGCGCCCATGCGATCGGTGCGGGACGTGACGCGGAATCCGGCGCTCAGGAAGGTCGCGACGCCGGCGGCGGTGAAATGATCGTCCTGCGGTCCCAGAACCACGCGCACCGGGCCGTCGGAACGGGGCCGATCGGCCTCCGGCAGACAGAGGTCCGGTCCTCGCGGCGCCCCGAGCAGCGGCAGCCGGTCGCCGGCGGCGAGCGCGCGACCGTGGAAGCCGCCGATGCCCGACCGCGAATGGGTCGACAGACTGCCGAGCGTCGGTTCGATCGCGAATCCGCCGGCAACCGCGAGATAGGCATACATGCCGTCCGAAATCGCACCGAAGTCGAGGCGCTCCCCTTCGGCGAGGTCGAAGGAGCGCCAACCGTCGACGCGGCGTCCCGCGACCGACATCGGCATGGCGGCACCGGCGACCGCCACGCGACAGGCGCCGCCGACGACGGTCGCGGCGAGGCCGGTCATCGACATCTCGATCACCGCGGTGTCCGGGGAATTGCCGACGAGGGCGTTGGCGATCCGCATCGCCACCGCATCCATGGCGCCGGATCCCGAGATGCCGAAGCGCTGACAGCCGAAACGTCCGACATCCTGGAGAGTCGAGGAGAGACCGCCCCTGTCGATCACGAGATGCAGGGTCACGGCATCATCTCCCGTTCGGCGACGATTTCGCCGGCTTCGGCCGCGCGGCACAGGCGCTCGTAGGTCGCACCGTCGATCGGTTCGAAGCGGATCGCGTCGCCGGCGGAAAACAGAAAGGGCTGAGACGTTCGATGCGGATCGTAGGAGCGAACCGGGGTCCGGCCGATCAGATGCCAGCCGCTCGGGACCTCGAGCGGGGAGGACACCGCCGTCTGGCGACCGCCGATCGACACGCTGCGGGCCGGCGTCTTCGGGCGCGGGTCGGTGCGGCGGCTGGTGTGGAGCGCCGTGGGCAGCCCGCCGAGATAGGCGAAGCCCGGCGCGAAACCGATCATGTGGACGCGATAGGTCGCGCCGGCGTGGAGCCGGACCACCTCGTCGGTGGCGAGGCCGTGACGGGCGGCGACGTCGTCGAGGTCGATGCCGCAGGCGCCGCCGTAACACACCGGAACCCGCCAGAGTCGGCGCTCGGCGTCCGATGCCGGGCGCGGGGGCGGCAACGCGGCGACGATCGCCCGCAACCGTGCGGCCGGCAGCACCAGGGGATCGAACAGCACCAGCAAAGACCGGTAGGTCGGAACCACCTCGTGGAGGCCCGGCAGAGCCAGTGCCTCGATCGCCGCGGCGAGGGCCACGACGGTCGCGTTGAGGCGGTCGTCGATCGTCTCGCCGAGTTCGATCACCAACCCGCCGTCACCGGCATCGAGTAGGCGCGGCGCAGGGGCGTCGCCGGTCATTCACGTCGTCTCCACCTCGTCGGTTCGAAGCTTGGAACAAGAATCGTACCAAGTCACGAAGATCGAACAATCGGCACCCGATCGCATCCCTGATTCCCCCGATCTCCCGGACGCACGGGCGTCCGCGTCGTCGCGCGCTTCCGCCGTTTCCGCGTCTCGGGGGGCTGCAACCGGCGACCGTCCCGGATCGATCGAGACCGAGCGCCACGGCCTCGAAAGCGCGACGAAAGGCGTAGATATCGCCCAGGAATCAGGCAGACCGTGCCAAAATATTCCTCTTGAACTCCACGGGTATACCAAGCACCATCATATGGTTATCTGATTAATGGCGAGTTCGGCGGCAGCCCTGCCCGCTGCGGGTAGACTCGGGGGGTACGATGGCGGAATCGAGGTCCACGGCCGGCGACGTCGAACGTTCCGTCGTTCTGCCGGCAGGCTACGGCAAGGCGATCCGCCTGCAGGCCGGTCGTCGCCTGCGGCTCGTCAATCTGCACGGTGTGCAGGCCGTCGATCTCTGGGCGTTCGTCGACGGCGACCCCGGCGAATACCTTTCGATGGAGCATTTCCGCTCGGTCCACAGCGTCGTCTGGGCGACCACCGCCACGCCGCTCGTCAGCAATGCCCGGCGGGCCATCGTCACGATCGTCGAAGACACCTCGTCCGGCCGTCACGACACCCTGCTCTGCCCCTGCAACGAGCCGCTCTACCGGCAGCTCGGCGCGCCGGCGGGCCACCGCAGTTGCGCCGACAATCTCCACGAGGGCCTCGCGGACCTCGGTCTCGCCGTCCCCTTCACGCCGGCCTCGCTCAACCTCTTCATGTGTGTCGAGGTCCGCGCCGACGGGTCGATCGACCGCCGCCTGCCCTCGTCGTCGCCGGGATCCCATCTCGTGCTGCAGGCGGAGGTCGACGTGGTGCTCGCCTTCTCCTGCTGCCCGCAGGACATCACGCCGATCAACGGGCCCGAGCGCACCCCGCGCGACTGCCGGATCGACATTCTCGCGCCTCCCCCGGAGGATGCTCGATGACCGCCGATAGGGACGCGCTCATTCGCATTCGCGGGCTGCACAAATCCTACGGACCGATCGAAGTTCTGAAGGGCATCTCGCTCGACGTCCATCAGGGAGAGGTCGTTTCGATCATCGGCGCCAGCGGGTCCGGCAAGAGCACGTTCCTGCGCTGCCTCAATGTGCTCGAGATGCCTCAGGCGGGGCGGCTGCGGTTCGAAGGGTTCGACTTCGACTTCGACGAGAATTCCCGGCACCGTCCGACCGCTGCGGATCTGCGCCTGTTGCGGGCGCGCATCGGCATGGTGTTCCAGAGCTACAACCTCTGGCCGCACATGACGGTGCTCGAGAACGTGATCGAGGCGCCGATCCGGGTCGCCGGCCAGCCCCTCCGCGAGGCCACCGCTAACGCCGAGGCGCTGCTCGCCCGGATCGGGCTGGTCGACAAGCGCCATTCCTATCCGACCCGCCTGTCGGGCGGGCAACAGCAGCGGGTAGCGATCGTTCGGGCCCTGGCGATGGCGCCGAAGGTGATGCTGTTCGACGAGGTGACGTCGGCGCTCGATCCCGAACTGGTCGGCGAAGTGCTGTCGCTGGTGGCCTCGCTCGCCGAAGACGGCATGACCATGCTGCTGGTCACCCACGAGATCGGCTTCGCCCGCGAGGTCAGTACCCGCACGCTGTTCTTCGACCAGGGTCTGGTCGCCGAGGACGGGCCGCCGCGCGAGGTTCTCCAGGACCCCCGGAGCGATCGGTTGCGCCAATTCCTGAAGCGGGTTCTCCACACCGATGTCCGGCGGGATGCCGGTCACGCCGTCGATGGTTCGGCGGGCGCGCAGGCGATCGAGGGGAGCGCGCCATGATCGCGACGTGGTGGGAAGGGTTCGAGCCCTATGTGGCGGGATTTCTCGACGCGAGTGTCGTCGTGCTGGTCCTGTCGATCTGCTCGATCCTGGTGAGTTGGATCTTCGGGCTCCTCGCCGCACTCGGCAAGGTCTCGCGCTTCCGGTTGCTGCGCTGGCTCAGCGACTTCTACATCTGGTTCATCCGCGGCACGCCGACCCTGATCCAGATCTTCATCGTCTATTTCGGGCTGCCGCAATTCGGTCTGCGTCTGTCGCCCTTCGTCGCCGGCGTCATCGCGCTCGGCTTCAACGGCGGGGCCTATGTCGCGGAGATCATCCGCTCCGGTCTGTCGGCGATCCCGCGCGGCCAGACCGAATCGGCCGAAGCCCTCGGCATGGGGCGGTCCCTGTTGATGCGCCGAATCATCCTGCCTCAGGTCTTCCGCATCATTCTGCCGCCGCTCACCAACGAAGCGATCTCGATGCTGAAGAACACATCGCTTCTTTCGGTCATCACCGTGGTCGAGCTGACTCTCTACTCGCAGACGATCATCGCGACGACCTTCCGTCCGTTCGAGTTCTATATCGCGACCGCCCTCATCTATCTCGTGATGACATCGGTGATTTCGCAGATCGCGGCCTACCTCGAACGAAAATTCGCACGCTCTCTGTGAGCCGCGCCCCGCGAACACCGCGGAAGTGATCTTCCCAGGGCGCCTCGCCCTCTCGTCAACGACCGGGGACCGGCCTGCCGGGTCAGGCCCCCGCCGACACCAGACGCAACCGGTCGGTTTCGGCCGCAAATCCGAACCGTGTCGTTCGGCGCGCCCGCGTCGGAACGGACATCCAGAGGAGATCGACGCATGCGCCTCAAGTTCCTGACCGTCGCCGCCGCCGTGGTCGGCGCTCTTCTCGCCGCTCCCGCCATGGCCGGAGACCTCGAGCTCCTCAAGCCCGGCAAGATTCTCGTCGCGACCGAAGGGACCTTCCCGCCCTTCAGCATGCGGTCGCCCGACGGCCAGCTCGACGGTCTGGAGATCCGGGTCGGCAAGGAGATCGCCCGTCGCCTCGGCCTCCAATACGAGCCGGTCATCATCAAGTGGGAGGCCCTGCTCGTCGGCCTCGCCGCCGATCAGTACGACTTCGCCTCCGACGCCATGGACATCACCGCCGAACGGCAGAAGCAGGTGACCTTCGCCGACGGCTGGCTCGAATCGGGCGGCCGCGTCGTGGTCAAGAAGGGCTCGGACATCAAGACTCCCGATGCCATCAAGGGACGGGTCGTCGGCGTCCAGGTCTCCTCGACCTGGCAGAAGCTCGCCGAGGAACGCGGCGCGAAGATCAAGACCTACAAGGCCGAATCCGATGCCATTCAGGATCTCGTCAACGGCAACGTCGACGCGGTGATCACCGACTCGGTCGCGGCGGCCTACGACATCGACAAGTCGAAGCTTCCCCTGGAACTGGTCGAGGGTTACGTCAGCCACATCCAGAAGGGGTTCCCCTTCAAGAAGGGCAAGCCCAATCTGGTCGCGGCGGTCAACAAGGCCCTCGCCGAGATGATCGCCGACGGCACCTACGCCAAGCTGACCTCGCCCCTGATCGGCTATTCCCCGGCGCCGAAGGAGCCCATTCGGTCGCTGTTCTGATCGACGGCGGCCGCGGACGATCCCGCGGCCGCCACAGCCCGAAGGGGTCTCCCGCCCTTCGGAGCGTTCGCCCCCCTTCCTCGAACGGAATCGCCATGGTCACCAAGCCCAGATCCGTCTCAACCATCGGCGACGACGACCGCGAGAAGAGTCTCGGCCAGACGGCCTACGATTCGATTCTCGATCGGCTCATCCGGCGCGAGATCCCGATCGGTTCGGTCCTCCAGGAACGCCGGATCGCCGAGATGCTGGCGATGTCCCGGACCCCGGTCCGCGACGCCCTGAACCGCCTCGAGAGCGAAGGCTTCGTGACGCGGCTGGTCGGCGGCATTCTCGTCGTCCGCGAATTCTCGACCCGCGAGCTGATCGAAACCCTGCACGTCCGCCAGATCCTGGAGATGGAGAGCGTTCGCCTCTCCACCGGGCGGATTCCGGCGAGCACCCTCGACGAGATCGAGGGCGAGATCCACGAATTGCTCGCCACGCCCGGCGCCGACGCCGAACGCGACTGGGCCGTCGACAGCCGGCTCCACGGCACCATCGCCGAGTACAGCGGCAGCGCCGTACTCGCCAAGCTGATCAACGATCTCCGCCTCAAGACGCACATGTTCAACATGAACCGTGTGCCCGAGCGCTTCGAGATCGGTCATCGCGAACACTGCGCGATCATCGAAGCGTTGAGACGCGGCGATGCGGCCACCGCCAGCGAAGGCATTCGACTCCACATCGAGAACGTCAAGATCGGCATTCTCGAAAAGCTCCGTCTCATCTGAGGGCGACATGACCGACAGGAAGATCGACGAAGGGACGCGCGGCGTCTTCATCATCGCGCCGACCCCGTTCACCGACCGCGGCGAAGTCGACGATCGCAGTACGGATGCGCTCGTCGACTTCTATCTGGAATGCGGCGTCACCGGGATGACCATCCTCGGGGTGCTCGGCGAGGCGCCCAAGCTGGCACCGAGCGAGGCCCATGCCTTCCTCGAGCGCGTCTCGAAGCGGGTCGACGGCCGCATCCCGATCGTCGTGGGGGCGAGCAATCCCGGCACCGACAATCTGATCCGGTTCTCCCGCACGGCGATGGATCTCGGGGCGGCCGGGTTGATGATCGCGCCGCCGCCGCGGCTGCGGACCGACGATCAGGTGTTCGCCTATTGGGACGAGGTCCTGTCGCGTCTCGGCCCGGACACGCCCGTCTGCTACCAGGACTACCCGCAGATCACCGACACCGTGACCTCGGTCTCGGTGCTGCACCGGCTGATCGATCGCTTCGCCAATCTGGTGATGCTGAAACACGAAGAGAGCCCGGGCCTGGGCAAGATCACGCAGCTGCGCCAGCGTTCCGATCGTCGCGAGGGACGGCGGGTGTCGATCCTGTGCGGCAACGGCGGCCTCCACCTGCCCCAGGAGCTGCGCCGCGGCGCCGACGGGGCCATGACCGGTTACGCCTATCCCGAGATGCTGGTCCGGGTGTGTGCGCTGTTCTTCGCCGGCGAAACGGAGGCGGCGGAGGATCTCTACGATCTCCATCTGCCGCTGTTGCGTCACGAGCAGCAACTCGGCTTCGGTCTCGCCCTGCGCAAGGAGGTGCTGCACCGGCGCGGCATCCTCGCCTCCGCGGTGACCCGCCATCCCGGCCCTCGGCTGACGGCCCGCGACCATGAGGAACTGGACCAGCTGTTGGCACGGTTGAACCGCAAGCTGCACGCAACGGAGTGAGACGATGGACCTCGGATTGAAGGGCCGCCGCGCCCTGGTGCTCGGCGCGAGCCGTGGTCTCGGCCGGGCGATCGCCGTCACCCTCGCCGCCGAAGGCGCCTCGGTCGTTCTCTGCGGCCGCAACCGGGAGGCGCTCGCCGAGGTGGCGGCGACGATCGCCGGCGCCGGCGGCGACGCTACGCCGCTGACCCTCGATCTCGCCGACCGGGCCGGTGTCGACGCCGCCCTCGCGACTCTCGGCGACGTCGGGATCGACATCCTGATCAACAACGGCGGCGGCCCGCCGCCCGGGCCGGTCGCCTCGGTCGAAAGCGACGTGTGGAGCCGGCAGTTCGAGGTGATGGTCAACGCGCTGTTCCGTGTGACGGCGCATGTCCTGCCGGGCATGCGGGCGCGGCAATGGGGGCGCATCGTCAACATCGTCTCTTCGGGCGTGGTCCAGCCGATTCCCAATCTCGGCATCTCCAACGCGCTGCGCGCCTCGGTCGTCGGCTGGGCCAAGACCCTCGCCGGCGAGGTCGCCGCCGACGGTGTCACGGTCAACTCGGTCCTGCCGGGACGCATCCACACCGAGCGCGTCGATTCGCTCGACGCCGCGGCGGCGACGCGTTCGGGCAAGACGGTCGCGGAGATCGCCGCCGCCTCTCGCGCCACCATTCCCGCCGGGCGCTACGGCACCCCGCAGGAGTTCGCCGACGTGGTCGCCTTTCTGGCGTCCGAACGCGCGAGCTACGTCACCGGTGCGCTGATGCGCGTCGACGGCGGCGCGATCCGCAGCATCTGAGACGGGCCGGTTCGAAGGGGCCGGCCCGACGATCGGTCGGCTCCGACCCGGCGACAGGACGCGATGTCATGAAGTGCCTCTTGGTCCAGCCGATCCACGCCGATGGAATCGCGGTCCTGCGGACGGCGGGGATCGACGTGATCGCCTGCCCCGCCGCCGACATGGAGACCGTCGCCCGCGCGCTCCCCGGCTGCGCCGCGGTGATCACCCGCAATGCCGGCCTGTCGGGGCCGGCGATGCGGGCCGGCGACGCGCTCAGGGTCGTCGTCGTGCACGGCACCGGCTACGATCACGTCGACATGGCGGTGGCGGGCGAGCGCGGCGTGCTGGTCTGCAACACGCCGGGGCTCAACGCCCGCTCGGTGGCGGAACTGGCCCTCGGTCTGGCCCTGGCGGCGGCGCGGCGCATTCCCGCCGCCGACCGCAGCGAACGGCGCGGCGAGACGGGATTTCGCGAGGCCGAGAGGTTCGTCGAACTCGGTGGCAAGACTGCCCTGGTGGTCGGCTGGGGAGCCGTCGGCTCGCGCCTCGGACGGATGTTGGCGGCGGGCCTGGGGATGAAGGTCCTGGTCCATTCGCGCTCGGCCGGTGATTTCGAGCGCGTCGCGACCCTCGCCGAGGGGCTCGCCCGCGCCGATCTGATCTCGCTCCACACGCCGCTGACGCCGCAGACCCGCGGCATGATCGGCGCCGAGGCGCTGGCTCGGGTCAGACCGGGCGCCCTGCTGGTCAACACGGCGCGCGCCGGGCTCGTCGACGAGGTGGCGCTGGCGGCCGCGATCGACAGCGGACGGATCGCCGCCGCGGCCCTCGACGACCATTCCCCGGGGGCGCCGACCGGACCGCTCGCGACGTCAGGCCGCGTGATCTTCACGCCGCATCTCGGCGGGACCACCGAGGAGGCCCTGCGCCGCGTCGCGATCGAAGCCGCCCGCCACGTCGTGACCGCGCTCTCGGGTGGGCGGCCCGCCACGGCCCTGAACGACCCCGGGAGTCTGCACCCATGACCTCGACGATCCGCGACACCATCGACCGATTGTTCGATCGCATCGGCGCCCTTTCCGAGGCCGGCCCCGGCTACACCCGCCCGTCCTACGGGGCGTTGGAGAGCCGAGCCCATGCGGTCGTCGCCGATCATGCCGCGACCCTCGGCCTCACGGTGACACGCGACGCCGCGCTCAATCTGTTCGCCCGCCTGCCCGGCGCGGACCGGGACGCACCGCCGCTCCACGTCGGCTCCCATCTCGACACGGTCGCCAACGGCGGTGCCTACGACGGGGTCGCCGGGGTGGTCGGCGCCGTGGCCCTCGCCGCCGACCTCGTCGCGCGCGGGGTCCGCCTGCCGTGCGATCTGGTCGTCACCGTCACCCGGGCCGAGGAGAGCGTGTGGTTTCCCGTCTCCTATGTCGGTTCGCGCGCCGCCCTCGGACGGCTCGGGGCCGACGATCTCCGGGCGAGGCGGAGCGACAGCGGCCGCACCCTCGCCGAACACCTGCGGGAGGAAGGCGGCGATCCCGACGCGATTCTGCGCGGCCCCGGGTTGGCGCCGGCGCGGTTCGTCGAGATGCACATCGAACAGGGGCCGGTGCTCGACGCGGCCGGCGAGGCCTTCGCCGTGGTCGACGCGGTGCGCGGCGGTCTGCGCTATCGCGACGCCCGCATCCAGGGCGTCTGGGCCCATTCCGGCGGCGCGCCGCGCGAATTGCGCTCCGACGCGGTCTTCGGTCTGGCCGATCTCGTGACCGCCATGGATAGGGGTTGGGCGCGGAGCCTCGCCGAGGGCGGCGATCTCGCCGTCACCTTCGGCCGCGTGGATGCGGCGACGCCCGAACACGCCTTCGCCAAAGTGCCGGGCCGTCTCGATTTCTGCGTCGATCTGCGCAGCGTCGACGATGGCGTTCTCGAGTCCACGGACGCGCTGCTGCGCGCCGAGATCGCCGCCATCGAACGGGCGCGCGGGCTGCGCTTCGATCTGGGGCCGCAATCGCGCAGCCGTCCGGCGCGGATGTCGCCCGCCCTCGTCGCGGCGCTGGTCGGCGCCGCCCGCGAACGCGGCGTCTCACCCCGGATCCTGGCGTCCGGCGGCGGCCACGACGCGGCCGCCTTCGCCCTCGCCGGCTGGGATGCGGCGATGATCTTTCTGCGCAACCAGAACGGCAGCCACAATCCCGACGAAGCGATGGATCTCGGCGATCTCGCCGAGGCCGTCGCCGTTCTCGCCGCGGCGATACCGGGGATCGCCGCGACACCACGCTCCGCGGCGTGACGTCTCGGCCGCACCGTCGACCACCGCGAACGACACGAGGGTTCGAGAATCCCATGGCAGCCAACGACATCCAGCCGGGCCGCGAGGCCGCGTTCCCCAGGGCCGAGTTCGCGCCGCGCATCGCCCGCGCCCAGGGCGCGATCGCGCGCGCCGGTCACGAGGCGCTGATCGTCACGTCCCCGGAGACGCTCTATTGGCTGAGCGGCCGGCAGACCGCCGGCTACTTCGCGTTCCAGGCGCTGATCGTCCCGGTGGAGGGCGACCCCACCCTGTTGGTCCGGCGGCTCGAGTTGCCCGGCGCCGTCGCCAACACCCACCTCGCCGACATCGTCGCCTACGACGACGGCGAGGATCCCGCCGCCGCCCTCGCCGCCGTGCTGCGGCGCCTGGGCATCACCCGCCCGGCGATGGAGCTGGGCGGATGGTTCGTCTCGCCGGTGCTGGCCGCCCGCATCGCCGCAGCGCTCGGCTTCGACGCCCTGACCGACGGCTCGGCGATCCTGCCGCCCCTCAGGATGGTCAAGTCGCCGGCCGAGATCGAGGCGATCGAGGCGGCCGGCCGCTATGCCGAAGCCGGCATGATCGCCGCGATCGAGGCCTGTCGCGCCGGGGTCGACGAGAACGCGGTCGCCGCCGCGATGCTCGCCGCGGCGACCGCGGCCGGGTCGGAGACCATGGCGATGGAGCCCCTGGTGTCGTCGGGGCCGCGCAGCGGCCTGCCGCACATGACGTGGCGCCGCCGTCGACTCGAGCGCGGCGATCCGATCTTTCTCGAGCTCGCCGGCAGCCACGCCCGCTATCACGCCGCGCTGATGCGCAGCGTGTGGCTCGGGCCGCCGCCGACCGCCGCGCGCCGGATGATGGACTGCGCCCTGCGGGCGCTCGAGGTCGCGCTCGCGGCGATCCGGCCGGGGCAGCCCTGTTCGGCGCCGCACGCGGCGGCGCAGGCGGTGATCGACGCGGCCGGCTACACCGAGGCCTTCCGCAAGCGCATCGGCTATTCGATGGGCATCGCCTTCGCCCCCGATTGGGGGGAAGGCGGGCTCCTCAGTCTGTTCTCGGGCGTCGAGACGATCCTCGAGCCGGGAATGGTCTTCCATCTGCCCGCCACGCTGCGCGACTTCGGCACCTGGACGGTCGGCGCCTCGGAGACTGTCGTCGTCACCGAGGACGGCGCACGGCCCCTGTCGCGGTTGCCACGCGACATCACCATCCGCTGACCGCTGCGCGCCGGGCCGCGAGGCCCGGGCGTGCGACGAGACGCCAACCCAGGCGGTGACCGCCGAAGGAGAGTCGATGTTCGAGGGACGCTGGTTCAGGATCGAAGAATACGAGGCGCGGTGGGCGCGGGTGTTGGACGAGATGCGGGCGCGCGGCTTCGAGACCGCCGTGGTCTTCGGACGCGGCGGCGGCACCACCGACAACTGCGGCGACATCCTCTATCTTGCCAACCACTACGCGATCAGCGGCGGCACCGATTCACTGATCTGGTCCGCCCGCTCGTTCGCGGCGGTGATCCTCCAGCAGGGGCGCGAGCCGTTGCTGGTCATCGACGAACCGGAACCGCGACGCGACCTGGTGTCGATCGCCGACGTCCGCTGCGGCCACCATCCCTTCGCTCTGGTGGCGGAGGTGCTGGTGGAACGCGGCGTGAAGGGGCCGGTGGCGCTCGCCGGTACCCAGTTCATCCCGGTCAAATACCATCGCCAACTCGTCGTCGGCGCGCCCGAGGTCGAATGGGTCGACAACGACGACCTCGTGCGCAGCGTCCGCCGCCTCAAGAGCCCGGCCGAGCTCGACTGCTATCGCATCGCTGGCGAGGCCGCCACCGCGAGCCTCGACGTCCTGATGAAAGGGCTGGTCGGCGGCCTGTCCGAGCGCGACGCGGCGGCGGAAGCCGCGCGCGAGGTGGTCCGCCACGGCGGCCGCCTGCAGATGCTCGGCACCAATCACGGCGAGACGCTCGGTTTCGATCAACGCTTTCCCCTGACCGGATCGAGCGCCGACACCCCGCAACCGGGCGACATCGTCACCGGCACGCTCCATGCGGCGTTCTTCCAGGGCTATTATCTCGACCCCGGTCGAACCGGATGCCGGGGCACGCCGAACCCGGCCCGGCGTCGTCTGCTCGAGGCCGCCGCCGGCATCGTGCACCACCTGTCGGATAGGGTCCGCCCCGGCGCGCGGCTGCTCGACATCGCCGCCGAGGGCGACCGGCTGACCACCGCCTTCGGCGGAACGATCTCGCCGATCATGCAGAATTTCCCCTTCTACGGGCACGGCATCGGGCTCGGCTTCGAACAGCCGCGCATCTCGACCTGCATGTCCCTGCCCGACGACGTGGTCGAGGAGAACATGGTCTTCGGCGTCGAGATCTTCCTCGCCGACGAAGGTGTCGGCGCCGCCTTCTTCGAGGACAATATGATCATCGGTCGAGACGGCAACGAACTGCTGACCCGGACGCCCAGTGTCTGGTGGTGAGCCGGGAGCGGCGCCGATCCGCTCAGACCTCGACTTCGGTGCCGTGCGGTCGGTCGTCCGACGGCATGGTCGGGGCGAGGCGCGGCGCGGCGTCGTGAGCGCGGCCGAGATGGGCCCGCATCGCCGCGGCGGCGGCGGTCAGATCACCGGCGCGAACCGCATCGATGATGGTCAGATGTTCGCGACACCATTCGCGGATGCGGTGGCGATCACCGTAGCCGCTGAACTCCAGCAGGCGGCGCAGCCGGTTCTGTTGCTGGACGGCGCGAAACAGGAAGACGTTGCCGCTGAACTCGGCGAAGAGTTCGTGGAAGGCGGCGTCGGTGGCGAACAGATGGCGGTTGCCGACCGCGGCGATGTCGGGGTCGGCGACGAGATGGAGATGCTGCCGGCGCATCCGCTCGAGCGCGGCGGGATCGGCCCGGAAGGTCGGCAGGAGAAAGGCCGCGGGCTCGAGCACGATGCGGAAGTCGTAGCTCGCCTGCAACGAGACGGCCGTGTCGAGGGTCGAGCGGAACGTCCAGCCGCGGCCTTCGTTGCGCTCGACGAGACCATCCTCGGCGAGCCGGGCCAGGGTCCGCAGCATCACCACGCGATCGACGTCGTAACGCCGTTCGATCTCGCTCTGGGTGACGGATTCGGGAATGATCCCGGCGATGCGGTCGTTGACCAGTCGCTCGTAGAGCCGCTGGTCGGCGCTGGAGGGAACCTCGATCTCGATCCGGTGCAACGCGTCGAAGGGACGGAGCAGGAAGAAGCCCTGGTTGCGGCGCGCCTCGACGACGCCGCGCTCGGCGAGCAGATCGAGGGCGCGCCGAATCGGCGTGCGCGAAACGCCGAAGAGATCGCCGAGTTGCTGTTCGCGCAGGTGACAGCCCTGTTCGAGGCGCGCCTCACGGACGAAATCGAGAATCTGATTGGCCAATCGATGCCGGCTCGAACTCGCCGAGTGCGCCATGACGCCATGCTCCTTCCAGACGCGAGCCGGCCGCGGCTCGGTCGTCCCGCGTCCCCTGTCGCCGAGGTCTGCGGCCTTCTTAGCCGCCCGATTCCATCGCGTCGAGACGCTCGGCGGGCCGGACCGCCGGGGCGACGTCGCGCGCCCCACCCGACCGGCCGGCTTGACCGGTGGCAGAGGCGATTGTACTATTTTTTCCATAAAGAGCAATTCTCGGCCGAGCGGCTCGCCGGATGCCGACGGCGTCCGGTCCGCCACCCGTGGGTCGCCTCTCGGTGCAGGAGTCCGACTTCGTCATGACCACAAGTCCCGACTTCGCCCGTATGAAGCGCGATCTCGCCGGCCTCGTCGCGATCGACAGCCAGAACCCGCCGGGGCGCGAGCGCGAGACGGCCGAGCGCATCCGCGATCTGATCACGCCGGCCGGCTTCGACGTCGACCTCTCCGACATCGCGGCCGGCCGTACCAACGTCGTGGCGCGTCTGGCCAACGGTCCCGGACCGGTGTTCGCCTTCAACACCCACATGGACGTGGTTCCGGTCGGCGAAGGCTGGACCAGCGATCCGCTGACCTTGCGCGAGGACACGGCGACGGGCCGGCTCTACGGGCGTGGGGCCTGCGACGCCAAGGGGCCGCTCGCCGCGATGCTCGAGGCGATGCGCCTGCTCGCCGCCGACCGGACGCGCTGGTCGGGCACGCTGCTCGGCATCTTCGTCGCCGACGAGGAGGTGGCGAGCGCCGGGGCCAAGGCGCTGGTGGCCGAGGGCGGACCGCGGGTCGACTTCGCCGTCGTCGGCGAGCCGACTTCCAACGCCACCTTCCGCGCCCACAAGGGCAGCCTCCGGCCGGTGGTGCGCGTGCACGGCGTCGCCGCCCACTCGGGGACCCCGCATCTCGGCGACAACGCGATCTACCGGGCCGGCGAACTGATCTCGCTGATCGCCCGCCACCACGACGACGTCGTCTGCCGCCGCCGTCACCCCCTCGTCGGGGCGGCGAGCCTCACGGTGACACGCATCCTGGGGGGGCACGCCGACAACGTGGTGCCCGAGGCCTGCGACCTGCTGCTCGATCGCCGGATGGTGCCGGGAGAGGACGAGAGCGAGGTCGCCGCCGAACTCGCCGCGCTGTTCGAAGGCGCCCGTCGGAACCAGGGCGTGCGGGCCGAGATCGTCGAGTTCAAGGCGACGACCGGTGGCGCGACGGAGACCCCCGCCTACGCGCCGATCGTCGGCGCCGCGCTCGCCGCCTGTCGTGACGCCGGCGTCGCCGATCCCGGCCCCTTCGGCTTCCAGGGCGGCTGCGATCTCGTGCATTTCCGCGCCCTGGGTGCCTCGGGCGTGGTGATCGGTCCGGGCGATCTCGCCGTCGCCCACAAGCCCGACGAATTCGTTCCGGTCGACGAGTTCTTCGCCGCCGCCGGCCTCTACCGCGACATTGCCGAGACGATGCTCGGGTGAGGCCGACCGGCGTCCGGTCCGACCGCACGCCGGTTTCGCGCACCCCCGTCGCTCGCCGCGTCCGCCGCACCACCGTCCCGACACTGTGGGCCCTTCGGCCCGCGGAACCCCAGAGGAACTTCCATGAGAGACATCGACGAGTGCCGCGAACGGCTGCACGGCATCTTCAACATCACCGTGACGCCGTTCACCGCCGACGGGGCCTTCGATTTCGCGGGGTTGGCGCGGTCGATCGAGCGGGTGATCGCACTCGGCTTCGACGGCATCCTGATCGGCGGTACCTACGGCGAGTTCCCGGCCATGTCGGCGGAGGAACGGGTCGAGCTGTTCCGCCGGGTGATGGACGTGGTCGGCGACCGCGTCCCGGTGATGCTGTGCTCGGCGGCCTCCGACGTGCGTCTGGCCCGCGATCTGATCGCGCTCGCCGGCGATCTCGGCGGCCTGCCGATGGTCACCGCCCCCTTCGTCTCCGAGGTCACCGACGGCCAGATCGAGGCCTTCTTTCGCGACATCGCGCCGGTCTCGAAGACGGGCATCCTGGTCTACAACGCGCCCGGCATCGGCATCACCCTGTCGCCGCGCCTGCTCGAGCGGATCGCCGACATCGAGACCGTGGTCGGCGTCAAGCAGGGCGATCTGTCGCCGACGGCGATCGACGAGATCGGCAACCGTCTGGCCGGTCGGCTGCGGCTGTTCTGTGCCTCGGATCTCGCCTTCCTCGGGCCGATGGCCCTCGGTTTCGACGGCATCAGCTCCACCAACAGCGGCGCGCTGCCCGAACTGATCCTGGCCGCCTATCGCGCCATCGAGTCCGGGGACGGCGCCACCGCCCGCGATCTGCACCGCCTGTGGTTTCCGTTCCGCGAACTCGCACGGCGGTTCGGGCAGCCGCAGACCACCAAGGCGGCGATGAACCTGCGCGGCTTCGACGGCGGCTCGGTCCGTCGGCCGCTGCTCGATCTCGGCACCGAGGAACGGGCCCGGGTCGCCGAGGTCCTGACCGCCTTCGCCGCCGATTCGCGCACCGGCGTCCGGCTCGCCTGAGCCGAGCCGATCGACCGAACGACGAGGCCGTGGATCACCCGATCCCCGGCCTCTCGGCGTTTCGACGTCGTTGCCGGATCAGGCCGCGACCGTCGTCCGTCGCAGACGGGCGCAGGCGGCGGCGATGCGCGCCATCGCCTCGGCGAGCGTGTCCTCCTCGAGCGCGTAGGCGATGCGCAGATGCCCGGGCGCGCCGAAGGCCGAACCGTGGACCAAACCGACGTGGGCTTCCTCGAGCAGGTGTTCGGCGACGTCGAGATCGCCGGCGAGACGCGCGCCCGACGGCCGGCGGGCGCCGAGAAGGCCGGAGCAGTCGACCCAGACGTAGAAGGCGCCCTGGGGGACCTCGGCGCGCAGACCGTCGATGCGCGCGACCGCGTCGAGGACGAGGTCGCGGCGTCGGCGCAGCGTCTCCCGCCACCCGGCGAGGAAGCTTTGGTCGCCGTCGAGTGCCGCCACCGCGGCGGCCTGGGAGATCGAACTGGGATTGGACGTCGACTGCGACTGCAGCGTCTGCATCGCGGCGACGAGCCAGGCCGGGCCGCCGGCGAAACCCAGCCGCCAGCCGGTCATCGAATGGCTCTTGGACACGCCGTTGATCGTCAGGATCCGATCGGCCAGACGCGGCTCGATCGCCGCCGGGGTGGCGAAGACCCCGGTGTAGACGAGATGTTCGTAGATGTCGTCGGCCATCACCAACACGCGGGGATGGCGCAGCAGCACCGCGCAGAGCGCGGCGATCTCGGCCGGGGAATAGACCGCGCCGGTCGGGTTGCCGGGCGAATTGAGGATCAGCCAGCGGGTGCGCGGGGTGATCGCCGCCTCGAGCGCGGCGGGCGTCAGCTTCCAGCCGTCGGCGGCGCCACACGCGACGATCCGGGGCTCGCCGTCGGCGAGCGCCACCATGTCCGGATAGGACACCCAGTAGGGGGCGGGAACCACGACCTCGTCGCCGGGGGCGACGGTCGCCAGCAGCGCATTGAACACCAGTTGCTTGGCGCCCGCGCCGGCGATCACCTCGTCGGGACGGAAGGCGAGGCCGTTGTCGCGGTCGAACTTGGCGATGATCGCTCGCTTGAGCGCCGCCGTTCCGGCGACCGGCGTGTATTTGGTGTCGCCCGCTTCGATGGCGGCGATGCCGGCGGCGCAGATGTGCGCGGGCGTGGCGAAATCGAGTTCGCCCTCGCCGAGATTGATCACCGCGTGGCCGGCCGCCGCGAGGGCGCGGACCTTGTCGGAGATCGCCGCCGTCGGGGAGGGGCGCACGCGACGCATCCGCGGCGCCAAGTCGTGGTCGGACATCGAGGGGGACTCCGTTTCGATCCGGTATCGTTTTCTATGTATCAAAAAATACAATCTTGTCGACACGGAATGCCGGCCGGGACATAGTATCTCTCGGCTGCGCGCCTCTCGCGTCCGCCGTCGTTTCGATTTCGAGCCCCCGCGGGTTCGGTCGCAGCGGCCACGACGGAGGGGCTCGTCCCTGGTCTCGGCGCCGTCCGAGGTGTCGACGCGGGCGTCTCCGGCCGGCGTGACCGACACGCGGCGCCGACCGCCGTCGTCACCCTGCCCGTGCCTCGGGCGATCCCGTTCTCTCCTGCGAGTGGCTCTTGAAGATGACCGAATTCGTCGTTGCTCCCCCTTCGATTTCCAGTGTCGCCGTGGTCGGTGGCGGGCGATTTCCGGTTCGTCGGATCTTCTGCGTCGGCCGCAACTACGCCGAGCACGCGCGCGAAATGGGGGGCGATCCCGATCGCGAACCGCCCTTCTTCTTCTCCAAGCCGGCCGATGCGATCGTCGTCGACGGCGCCGACATGCCCTATCCGCCGCTGACCTCGTCGTTGCACTTCGAGATCGAACTCGTCGTCGCGATCGGAAAGGGCGGTGTGGCCATTCCCGTCGCGGCGGCGACCGAGCACGTGTTCGGTTACGCCGTCGGTCTGGACATGACGCGCCGCGATCTCCAGGCCGAGGCGAAGAAGACCGGACGCCCGTGGGACATGGCCAAGGCCTTCGATCATTCGGCGCCGATCGGACCGATCCGGCGTGCCGACGAGATCGGCCATCCGACGCGCGGCGCCATCGTCTTGCGGGTCGACGGCACCACGCGCCAGAGCGGCGACCTCTCGGAGCTCATCTGGAGCATTCCGGAAATCGTCGCCCATCTCTCCACGGCCGTGCGCCTGGAACCCGGCGACCTGATCTTCACCGGCACGCCCGCCGGCGTCGGCGCCGTCTCGGTGGGCGACAAACTCGAAGGCTCGGTCGCCGGGGTCGGCGAAGTGACGACGACCATTCGTCGATGAACGGCCGCGATCCGGCCCGGAGGCAGGGTGTCGCGGCGTCGCCGACCGCATCCCGCACGTTCACCCACCCTCGTGCCGCGACGGCGGGCGGCTGATCCGACCGACACCGCTCGCCCGAACGTCCGGGCCGGCGGTCGGAAACACAGGGGCCGCGACGCGACGAGCGTCGCGGCCCTCGTCGTTCGATCGGCCGACCCGGGGCTCGGCGATGGCGATGCCGGCGAATGGCAACCACGCGCCCCGCGTGTGCCCGGCGCACGGCTCGATGCCCCGTCGACCGGCCTGCGGCGTCTGCCTTCGGTGCAGCTGGTGCGGTCGCCCGCGCGGCCGACGTCGCCGGCTTCGCCCCCGCCGGTGAAGCCGCTCGCGGCTTCGAACATGGGGCGTTCCTCGCCGCCTGTGAGGCGAACCTGTCGGAGGTTGCCGAAACCACTTTCGAGGCCGATCGCCTCGCCGTGGCGATCCGCGACATGGTCCGCGCCGAATACTCGACGGGATGGAACGGCACTGCTCCGCTTGGGGACCTGTTGGTGACCCGGTGCCCGAAAACGACGAAAGCCGCCTCGCGGCGGCTTCAAAAAGTTTTGTGCATTCCAAGTGGTAGATGGCGCGCCCGGAGCGATTCGAACGCCCGACCCTCAGATTCGTAGTCTGATGCTCTATCCAGCTGAGCTACGGGCGCCTGCCCTGACCGCCGGGACAGGTCCCTGCCGCGTCGGTGGCGTTCTCTATCCGGTTCGCCGGGCTCATGCAAGTCCCCCCGCGCCGTCGCCGTGGGAAATTTCGTGCCACCCACTCGCCCGCCCGCGCCTCAGCGCCGTCGACGGCGCCGTCCGGACCGGCTGCCGCGGCCGCGAGAGCGCGCATCTCCGGCGTCGCAGCCCGTCGAGGCGACGCCGGGCCGCCCGCCGCACCATCGCCGACGCGGTCGTTCCGATCATCGGATCTGCGCGCCACGCAGAGCTCGCTCCGTCGAATATGCCGGCCGACCGTGGCGCCCCGGCGCCGCCCGCGCTACGGTGCCCGGCCCGCCGTGGCGCCGTCTCGGGGCGACGCGGCGGGCCGTCCGTCCTCTGCGATCGTCCGTCGCCGCATCGCCGCGCGGCCCCGTCCCCCTCCCGCCGAGGGGCGTTTCCCGTTCCCGATCGCTCGCCGATCCGACAGCTCCCGGTCCCCGCGTGTCGCCCCTCCTCGGTCCCGCCTACAAGATCGCCTCGACGCTGACCTTCGCCGCGATGCTGGTGATGATCAAACTCCTCGGCACACGTGTGCCGCCGGGCGAAGTGGTGTTCTTCCGCTCCGCTCTGGCGTTGATTCCGGTGGTGGCGTGGGTGGCGTGGCGCGGCGAGTTGCGCACCGGGCTGCAGACCCGGCGGCCCTGGGGCCATCTGCTGCGCTCGGTGATCGGCGTCACGGCGATGGGCCTGTGGTTCACCGGCGTCCAGCGCCTGCCGCTCGCCGACGGCCTCGCCATCACCTATGCCGCACCGCTGGTCACCGTGTCGCTCGCGGCGATCCTGCTCGGCGAGACCGTGCGGCTGCAGCGCTGGGGGGCGGTGGTGGTCGGTTTCGTCGGGGTGCTGATCGTACTGGCGCCGCACATGAAGGACGTCGGCCACCTGATGGAGGGTGGGGCCGCGACCGGAGCCGTCGCCTGCTTCTGCTCGGCCTTCTTCATGGCGCTCGCCCAGATCCAGGTCAGTCGCCTGACCGAGACCGAACGCACCGGCGCGATCGTGGTCTATTTCTCTGGCGGCAGCGCCGTGCTGATGCTCGCCACCGCGCCCTTCGGCTGGGTGATGCCCGACGCTTCCGACGCGCTGCTGCTCGCCGGCTGCGGCCTGTTCGGCGGCTTCGGCCAGATCTTCCTGACCGAGGCCTTCCGTCATGCCGACGCTTCGGTGGTGGCGCCGCTCGAATATACCTCGATGCTGTGGGCGACCGCCGTCGGCTGGGCGCTGTTCGGCGAGATCCCGAGCGGCACGGTGATGCTCGGCGCCGGCGTGGTGATCGCCTCGGGCATCGCCATCGTCCTGCACGAGCGCCGCGCCGTGGAGCACTGAGGCCCGGGTCTCAGGCCGCGTCGGTATCCGTCGCCGGGGTGGGACGGCCGAGCAGGGCCTCGCCGGCCTCGGCGCCGAGCCGCCGGAACGACAGGAAGGCCAGCGCCGAAATCGCGCCCGCGATTGCCAACGCGATCGAGAAGTCGCCGGAACTCGGCAGCGCCCCGTCGGGCGACAGCAGGTGCAGGGTCATGGCGCCGAGCGCCACGCCCGAACTCAGCGACAGCTGCTGCACCATGCTCGACAGCGCCGTCGCCCGGCTCATCGCCTCGGCGTCGATGTCGGCGAAGGCGATGACGTTGATCGCCGTGAACTCCAGCGAACGCAGGAAGCCGCCGGCGAGCAGCAGGGTCATCACCACCACCATCGGCGTCGACGCGCCGATCGCCCCGACCGCCCCGAGCAGCACCGACGCGGCGACTGCGTTGATCAGCAGCGTGCGGCGGAAGCCGAAGGCGCGCAGGATCCGCCCGGCGGTGGCCTTCATCAACAGCGCGCCCGCCGCGGCCACGAAGGTGGTCAGACCCGATTCCAGCGCCGAGCGGCCGAAGCCGACCTGGAGCTGCAAGGGCAGCAGGAAGGGCAGGGCGCCGACGCCGATGCGGAACAGCGAGCCGCCGATCACCGCCACCCGGAAGGTCGGGATGGCGAGGAGCTCGAGGTCGATCAGCGGCCGGGCGACGTCATGGGCGTGGCGCACGTAGACGACGATCAGGCCGATCCCGGCCGCCGCCGCAGCGACGCCGACGAGCGGCGACACCACGTCGCGCCCCGCGGTCTCGAAGGCGAACACCAGGAAGGCCAGCCCGGTGGCGCTGGTGAGAAATCCGAGCCCGTCGAAGGGCGTGCGTTCGCGCTCGGCGATCGGCGGCAGCAGGGTCAGCGCCAGGGTCATCCCGGCGAGACCGATCGGCACGTTGATCCAGAAGATCCACCGCCAGGTCGTCGCCGTGGTGATGAAACCGCCGAGCGGCGGCCCCATCAGCGGCCCGAGCAGCGCCGGCATGGTGAACCACGCCATCGCCGAGATCATTTCGGCCTTCGGCACCGAGCGCAGCAGGATCAGCCGCCCGACCGGCACCATCATCGCCCCGCCGAGCCCCTGCAACAGTCGCCCGGCCACCAGAATCCCCAGCGACGGCGCGCTGCCGCAGACCACCGAACCGGTCAGGAACAGGGCGATCGCCCCCACGAACACCCGCCGCGCCCCGACCCGGTCGGCGAGCCAGCCCGAGGCCGGGATGAACACCGCCATCGCCACCATGTAGCTGGTGATCGCCAGATTGAGCCGCACCGGCGACAGGTCGAGATCGCGCGCCATCGCCGGCAGCGAGGTGGCGATCACCGTGGCATCGAGATTTTCCATGAACAGCGCCGCGGCGACGATCAGCGGGACGGTGCGGGAGGCGGGCAGGGGCATGAGCTGGGCGATACCGCTGAGGGGAGGGGGCCGGGACGGCGCCCGCGGCCCTCCCGAATAGGGCACCGTCGACCTTTCGGCCAGTCGTCGACTTGCAGGGCGGCCGCGCGGCGCCGATCACGTCCGCGCGAGGGGCCTCACTCGACCCGCACCCGTACGCTCGCCGAGGCCCCGGTGGCGTCGATCACCGACAGCCGGGCAAAGCCCGCGCCTTCGGGCGTCCACAGGATGTCGCGGCGCGAATCGCTCTCGGCCACCGGCCGGCCGTCGACCAGCCAGGTCAGCGGCGGCACCCCGCCATGGGCCTTGAGCGCCACCGGCCCCGGCGCCGCCGGCAGGCCGGCGAGCCGCGGGAGCCCGAGCCCGAGATCGATCCTGGCGCCATCCGGCGGAAAGGCGATCTCGAGGCGCACCCGGGTGGTCGCCGCCAGGGTCTTCGGCACGTCGCGGCGCAGATGGCGCAAGGGCGGCGGCAGGCCGACGGTCGACGAGCGCAGCACGCCCGCGGGTGCGGCGATCGGTTCGCTGTCGAAACCGAGGCGCTGCAACGCGTCGAACAGGATCGGCGCCGCGGCGACCCGCCCGACCAGCCCCGGCACCGGCAGTCCGTCGGGTCGCCCGACCCACACCGCGATGGTCACCCGCCGGTCGAAGCCGACCGCCCAGGCGTCGCGGAAACCGTAGGAGGTGCCGGTCTTGAAGGCCAGCCGGCCGGCCGGCGCATTGAGCGGCGGCGGCGCGCCGCGCAGGATGTCGGCGACGTACCACGCGGCGACCGGCTCGGTCAGGCGACGATGATCGCTCGCCGCCGCCGGCTCGCCGAGGCGGCGCACGATCGGCAGCGTCTCGCCGCCCCGCGCCAGCCCCGAATAGAGCCGGGCGAGATCGGAAAGTCGAATGCCGACGCCGCCGAGCCCGACCGCGAGACCGGTCGGCGCGCCCTCGGCCATCACCAGATCGGCGCCGGCGTTGCGCAGCCGCGACAAGAGCAGTTGCGGCCCGATCGCCTCCAACACCTCGACCGCCGGCATGTTCAGCGACTGCTGCAGGGCGATCCGCGCCGTCACCGTGCCGCGGAAGCTCTGGTCGAAGTTCTCCGGCGCCCAGGCGCCCCAGCGCGCCGGCCGATCCTCCAGGATCGTCTCGGGATGGGCGAGGCCGTTCTCGAAGGCCAGCGCATAGATGAAGGGTTTCAGCGCCGAACCCGGCGAGCGGATCGCCTGGGTCAGGTCGAGGGAGCCGGATCGTGAGGCGGCGAAATAGTCGGGCCCGCCGACCGAAGCCAGGAGCTCGCCCGAGGCGTTGTCGATCACCAAGAGCGCTGCCGACTGGGCCGCGGGCGAGGTTTCGGCGCGATCGCGCAACAGCCGCTCCAGGGTGGTCTGCAGGCGCAGGTCGATCGTCGCGCGATGGATCCGCGCCTCCGGCCGCTCGGCGACCAGATCTTCGGCGAGATGCGGCGCGATCATCGGGAATGGCCGCCGGGTCGTCGGCACCGGCTCGCCGCGCGCCCGCGCCACCTCGTCGGCGCCGAGCACCCCGCTCGCCAACCCACGCTCCAGGACCCGGTCGCGGGCCCGCCGCGCGGCTTCGGGGAAGCGATCGGGCCGCCGCGTCTCCGGCGATTGCGGCAGCGCCACCAGGAGCGCGGCTTCCGCCGCCGACAGCCGCTTCGGCTCTTTGCCGAACCAGGCGAGCGACGCCGCCCGCACGCCCTCGAGATTGCCGCCATAGGGGGCGAGGCCGAGATAGGCGTCGAGGATCTGGCGCTTCGACCAGCGCCGCTCGAGATCGAGGGCGCGCAGCACCTGGGCGCGTTTGGCGGCGAGGTCGCGGGTCTCGCGCGGCTCCATCAGCCGCGCCACCTGCATGGTCAGGGTCGAGGCGCCCGACACGAAGCGGCGGGCGAGGAGGCTCTGGCCGACGGCGCGGACGACCGCCCGCGGATCGACCCCGGCGTGATCGCGGAAGCGCGAATCCTCGAAAGCGACGAGCAGCGCCAGGAAGCGCGGATCGACGTCGTCGACCCCGACCGGCAGGCGCCAGCGCCCGTCGTCGGTGACGAAGGGCCGCAGCAGCCGCCCCTCGCGGTCGAGCACCACCGTCGAGCGCACCTCCGCCAGCCGCGGGTCGAGCGGCCCGAGCCGGTCGACCGCGCCGCTGAGCGCCCCGAGCCCCAGCCCGACGGCGATCAGCGCGCCGACCGCCGCGCAATAGGCGGCGAAGGCGTAGCGCCGCCACCCTCGTCGTCGCGTAGCCTCCGCCGCCATCCGCGCCTCACTTCGCCGGGGTCACCTCGACCGTCCCGAAGCCGGTGCGGCCGAAGCGTTCCGGCCGGTACATGTCCTCGACCACCGCCGGCGGCAGGACGTAGCGGCCGGGGGTCACCGCGCGGATCGCATAGGCGACGTTGAAGAACGCCGACTGGCTGGCCTCGCGATCGAAGGCCGCGACGAAGCGGTCGTCGAGGAACTCGCTGCGCACCGGCACGACGCTGCCCTCCAGCCACGAGAAGGCCTGGACCTCGCCGCCGTCGACCAGCTTGGGGTCGGCGATCTCGAAGCCCGCCGGCAGGCGGTCGACGAGCACGATGCGCGCCGCTTCCGCCTTGGCCTCGGTGACCTTGAGCACCACCACCAGCCGATCGGTCTGGCGCACCCGGCTCGGATCGACCTTGGTGCCGTCGGCCTTGTGGAAGGTCCGTTCTACCTGATAGCCGAACGACGCCGGCGGATCCTGGCCGATCGGCGCGCCGGCGGTGGTCACCACAACCCGGGCCGCCGTCTCGCCCTTGTTGGCGACGGTCACCGCATGGGCCTCCAGCTCCTCGCCGCGGAAGGTGCGGTAGTAGCTGCCGGCCTTGTCTTCCGGCGCGACGCCGTCGTCGACGGCGATCTTCTGCCGTTCGGCGTCCTTCGGCGTCGCCGCCGCCGCCAGCACCATCCACGCCTGTTCCTGGGTCGACGTATAGCGCTGCGCGTCGCGGGCCTTTTCGACCGCCTCGCCGGCCTTGGCCCAGTCGATCGGCGGCCGACCGGATTCGGCCATCAAGGTCATCACCGCCGCGCCGTCGCGCAGCGGCGAGCCGTAGTCGGCCCGCCACATGCGCTGGCCGGCGATCGCCGCGAGCCGTTCGAGCGCCCCGCGGAACACCGGTTCGGCGCGGTTGCGGTCGCCGAGCAGGGCGAGCCCGGCGGCGAGCTGGGCGCGCGACAAGGGCGAGGGGAACACGTCGATCTTCTGGTCGGTGAGATAGCGCAGGTCGCCCATCACCGGCCGGCCGTTGCGGGCGAGATCGTAGATCGCATAGGCCAGATCCGGGCCGTCGGCGGGCTTCGGCTCGGTGGTGTTGACGACGTGGTTGCGCAGCCGGTCGAGGGCCAGATCGAAGGCCTTCGGCGGCACCGCGAAGCCGCGTTCGCGCGCCCGGGTCAGGAAGTCGACGACATAGGAATCGAGCCACAGATCTTCGCCGCCGACCCCCCACAGGCCGAACGAGCCGTTGGCGTCCTGCCGGGTCAGCACCCGGTCGATCGCCGCGCGGATCCGCTCGTCGATGGCGGAATCGAGCGCCAACCGCGATTCCGCGGCGAGCTTGTTGACGTAGAGCAGCGGCAGCGCCCGGCTCACCACCTGTTCGGTGCAGCCGTAGGGGTAGCGGTCGAGCTCGCGCAACAGCGCCGGCACCTCGAGGGCGCTCCAGGTCGAGGCCGACACCGACACCGCGCCGGTGCCGGGCAGATAGTCGGCGAGCAGCTCCGGCCCGACGGTCAGCGAGGCCCCCGGTGCCAACGGCTTCACCGTGCGGCGATGGACCTCGCGGGTCGGCGGCTGCACGGCGAGCGACACCGTCTGGGTGGCGTCGATGCCGCCGCCGGTCAGCCGCACGGCGATCGAGGTGGGGCCGAGCCCGGCCGCGGTGACCGGCACGGTGATCACGCCGCGGCCCTTGGCGGCCAGCGTCGCCTTGGCCGAGAAGGCCTCGGCCGGGATCACCAGCGGCCCGCGCACGTCGAGATCGACGCGGTAGTCGCCGGCCGGCCCGTCGACGTTGTCGAGCGCCAGCGTCAGGGTCGAGCGGTCGCCGAGCGCCAGGAAGCGCGGCACCGTCGGCTGGATCACCACCGCGTCGCGCACCACCACGTCCCTTGCGCCGTGGCCGACCCGGGTCTTGGTCCAGGCCATCGCCATCACCCGCACCGTGCCGTTGAAGGCCGGCACGTCGAAGGCGATCTCGGCGGTGCCGTCGGCCCCGACCTCGACCACGCCCGAGTAGCGGGAGAACGGCGCCTCGCGCGGCGGCGCCGCGCCCATGTCGGCGCCGCCGTCGCCGCCGGCGGTGATCTTGCCGCGGGTGCCCTGCATGCCGTCGATCAGATAGCCGTAGAGATCGCGCAGATCGGTGGCGAGCAGGCGCTGGCCGAAGAACCAGCCGTCGGGATCGGGCGTCTCGTAGCGGGTCAGATTGAGGATACCGACGTCGACCGCCGCCACCACCACCCGCGCCGTCTCGCCGGCTGCTGCCCCTTGGATCTTCACCGGGATCTTCAGCGTGCCGCGCGGCCGGATCATCTCCGGCACGGCGAGCCCGACCTGGAGCCGGTGGGCGGTCGGCTCGACCGCGAACCACGCCACCCCGACCGCCCGGCCGGGCTGGCGATGGGCCTGGACGTCGAGCGGCCGATGGGCGATCGCCAGAGCATGCGCCCCCGCGCCCCAGGCCGGATCGACCGGGAAGGCCACGGTGGCGCCGTCGTTGCCGACCTCGACCACCTTCATCGCCTCGACCTTATCGGTGACGATCGCCACCGTCGCGGTGCCGGCGAAGCGCGGCTTGACCCGCACCTGCACGCTCTCGCCGCGGCCATAGGCGGTCTTGTCCAGCGCCACGTCGAGTACGTCGGGGGCGTCGGCCTTGTCCGACCCGGCCCAGCCGACCGCGAAGGTCTTGGAGGTGTGGATCGCCCCGTCGGCCGAGCGCAGGTCGAGCCGGTAGCTGCCCCAGTCGACCGGCACGGCGAGACGTGCGGGACCGCTCGTGGCGAGATCGATCCGCCCGTCGGCGATCCGCCGCGTCGTCTTGATCGCCTCGAAGTCCCAGCGCCCGTCGCTGTTGAACCACTGGTGACGGGTGGTGACCTCGAGCAATTGCCACGTGACGCCCTTGGCCTCGCGGCGCGTGCCGTCCGGCAAGGTCGAGACGACGTCGAATTCCGCCTTGGATCCGGCGGCGAGTGCCCCCGCGTCGAACAGCGGCTTGACCGCGATCACCGGCCCGGCCGGCAGGATCGGCAAGGTGATCACCCGCTCGACCGCGCGGCCGCCGCTCTCGGCGACGGCGACGTCGATCTTGGCCTGCAACGGCCGTGTCGAGACCGCCGGGGGGATCTCGACGGTCAGCCGGGCATGGCCCTTGGCGTCGGTGGTGCCGAGCTCTTCGAGCTCCTTCGACACCGCCTCGAAGCTCTCGTCGTCGAGGCCGACGGTGTAGCCGGCGAGCCCCGGAATCGGCGTGTCGTCGGCGAGCGACACCGCGACGTCGCCGCGCAGATCGAGCTCGGCGCCGGGCGCCCCGTAGAGGTGATCGGCCTGGACCTCGACCACCGCCGGTTCGCCGGCGGCGAGCCGCGGCTTGGGCGTGGTCAGGGTCACGTCGATGCGCTCGGGCACGTAATCGGCGACCAGGAAGCTGGTCTCGCCGATCGGCGGCTGCTTGGGGTCGGCATAGGCGCGGATCCGCCAGGTGCCGGTCTGCAGTCCGGAAATCAGCGCCAGCGACCACGCGCGGCCGCCGTCGCCCTGATCGGCGACCGCCTGCCGGCGATATTCGACGCCGTCGGGGCGCTGCGCCACCAGGGTCAGCGGCAGGTTGGGCACCGCCACACCGCGGGTGTCGCGCAAGAGCGCGGTGACGTCGACGGTCTCGCCGGTGCGGTAGACGCCGCGCTCGGTGGCGACGAAGGCGTCGAGCCCCTTGGGCACCGCGCGGCCCTTGACGCCGCGATCACCGAGATCGAAGGCGGCCTGCGCGAGGTCGAGGAAACCGTAGTCGCCCTTGCCGTCGCCGGCCACCACCACACCCGGCGCGGCGCCGCCGCTGCCGCGGGTGAGCCCCGCTTCGAAGGTGGCGCGACCGGTGGCGTCGGTCTTCTTGGTCGCCAGGATGTCGTTGTTCTTGGCCAGCAGCCGGATCTCGGCCTCGGCGACCGGCTTGGCGTCGCCGAGCGAGCGCACCACCACGTCGATGCCGTTCTCGCCCGAGAAGGCGGTGAGCCCGAGGTCGGACACCAGGAACCACTGGGTCGCCCGCGATTCGTAGGCGTCGGCCTCGTCGCCGTTCTCGTCTTTCGCGCTGGTGCCCGGCAGCTTGGCGGTCATCACATAGATGCCAGGCTCGAGCCGGCCGACCGCCTCCAGCACCGGGAAGGCGGTGACCGTGTCCTTGTTGAGCTCACTCGCCACCGCCAGCGTCCCGGTCCACATCAGCCGGCCGTCCTCCTCGGCGATCTTCTTGGCCTGACGGCCGTCGAGGCTCTTGAGGAAGGTCTCGCCGCGCAAGGTCGGCGCCAGCGAGCGGTCGCCGATCCGGTGCACCCGGATCTCCACCGACGGGGTGTTGACGGTGACCACCGGCAGGCCTTCCTGGCCGCTGCGCGGCAGCACGTAGTTGCGCCCGGTGAAGCGCACCTGCGGCGAGCGGTCGCGCACGTAGATGTCGTAGTCGGCGGCCTTGGTCAGGTCCTCGCCGACCGTCGACGGCAGGCCGGCGCGCAGCACGATGCCGTAGCGCTTGCCGTGTTCGAGCCCGTCGACGCAGATCTGCCGCGCCTCGACGGTGATCGCCGGCGTGGCCAGACCCGACACCGCGACGAAGGGGGCGTAGTCGAACTTGCCCGAGGTCTTGAGATCGTCGGAGAAGGTGAAACAGGCGCGCGGGCTGGCGGCGTCGCTGTCGACCTTGTAGTCGGCGATCTTGAAGCCGAATTCCGGGCGCAGCCGCTCGTATTCGGCGCGGGCCTGGGGATTTTCACCGGTCTTCAAGGCCACCCGCAGGATCGCCAGGGCTTCGCGATTGTCCTCGGAGCGGACGTAGGTCCCGGCCAGCGTGGTCAACGCCGTCGCCTCGTCCTTCGGGGTCGTGGCCAACCGGTAGCCGGCATAGGCTGCGGCATGCGCCGCGCTGCGCAGCTTCCACCGCGCCGAATAGTCGGCGACGTCGACCTGGGCGGCGGCCGCGGCATAGGCGGTCCACAACGACCAGTCCTTGGGCGCGAGAGCGATCGCCCGCCCGTAGATCTGCTCGGCCCCGGCGAAGTCGCGCTTGGCGAGTGCCGCCTCGCCGGCCTTGCGCAGTGGCTCGAGTTCGGCGGGCTTGGTCGCCGCGGCCTTGAACTGCGTCTCCAGCCGCACCGCGTCGCTGGCCAGCCCGTCCCGCGACAGGAGCTTGTCGGCGGCGGTCGCCGGAACCATGGCCGTCGCCAGCAGGACCGCCGTCGCCACGGCGCGGAGCAGGGTCTTCATGGTCGTCTCCTCGTGGGACCGGCGCGCGCGGGAACGGAGGGTGGCGGCTCTGAAAAAGCGGATCCGGCGCGGCGGTCGCCGGGATCCTAGCACCACCGCGGCGCCCCCGTCAGGGCCGATCGCCTCACACCTTGGGCCCTCTCGACGCCCGTCCCGACCTCTGCGAAACTCCCGCCGCCGCGACGTCATTTCGTCGCCCAGGGAGATCGAGCCATGACCGCCGAACCGGTTGCCGCCGACACCCGTCCGAGGCGTCGGGGCCTGCGCGCCGCCGTCGCGTGCCTCCTCCTCGGCGTCGCGGTTCTCGCGCCGCTCGGCGAGGCCGCCGCCCAGCCCGCGACGCCGCGCCCGACCGCGGCCCCCGCCCGTCCGGCCGCCGCGCCGGTGCCCGCGACCGCGCCGTCGCCGGCCTTCGAAGCGACCCGGCTCGCATGGGACGCGCTGCCGCTCGATCGGCGGATCGCCGTCCAGGACGCCCTGGTATGGAGCGGCGACTATACCGGTTCCCTCGACGGGACCTTCGGCAAGATGACCTTCGAGGCGATCGCCGCCTTCCTCGGCCGCCGCAAGCTCGGCCCCGAGACGGTCGGCGGAGAGGTCGCGACCAAGGCGCTGGCAGAAGTTGCCGCCCAGAAGAAGGCCGCCGCCGGCTTCCAGATGATCGCCGACGCCGCCACCGGCACCTTCATCGGCATTCCCACCCGGCTGGTCGGCGCCGCCACCCGCACCGAAACCGGCAGCCGCTGGGCGGCCAAGGACGGACGCGTCGAGATTCTCGCCCATCGCCTGCCCGGGGTCGATCTCGCCGCCCTCTACGACAGCCTCAAGGCCGATCGCCCCGGCCGCAAGGTGTCCTATGCGGTGCTGCGTCCCGACTGGTTCGTGATCGCCGACGACGAACCCGGCCGCCGCGGCTACACCCGCATGGTCCGCGGCGACGGCGAAGTCCGCGGCTTCGCCTTCTTCGTCGATCCGGCGCTCGGGCCCGAGGTCGACCGCGTGGTGATCGCCACCGCCGGCACCTTCCTGCCGTTCCCGCCGCCCCCGGGCCCGATCGTTCCGCCCTCGACCACCGCCGCCCCGGTCGCCACGGCCCCCGCCGCTTCCGCGACGCCCGCCACGCCTGCGGCACCGGCCACGCCCGCGGCCGCTCCCCCCGCCGCGGCGCCGCTCGCCTCCGGCCTCGTCGTCGCCGCCGGCAAGGTGGTGACCGCCGCGAGCGCGGTCGCCGACTGCAAGACGCTGACCGTCGCCGGCCGCCCGGCCAAGCCGCTGACCATCGATGCCGGCCGCGGTCTGGCGCTCCTCGCCGTCGATGGCCTCGCCGCGCCCAAACCCTGGCGCCCGGCCGCCGCCGCCCCCGCCGGTGGCCCGCTCGTCGCCTTGTCGGCGGGCGATGCCACCGGCCGGCTGGTGGTCACCTCGGGCTACGCCGCGCCGCTCGGCGCCCGCCTCGCGCTCCAGCGCGGCGGCCACGGCGCGGTGGTCGCCGATCTCTCCGGCGGCATCGTCGGGCTGGTCACCCGTCGCCCCGACGAGACCCGCCTCGTCGCCGGGCTGATCCCCGAGGCGACCTATCCGCTCGCCGGCGATCTCGCCGGTCTGACGGAAGCCGCCGGCCTCGCGGTCGATCGCACGCCGCCGCCGCCCGCCGGCTCCAGCGGCGCGGTGGTCGCCGATCTCGCGCCGCGGGTGGTCGCGGTCGCCTGCGGGCGCTGATCGTCGCCGGACACACGAAAGGGGGCTCGCGCCCCCTTTCGATCGTCTCGATGTGGCGGCGTCGCGGTCAGAACGCGTCGTCGGGGAACTCCATGATCGACCGCCCGCCGGCCATCACCGCCGAGAACCGCGCCGAGCTCTCCGGCAACAGCCGATCCATGAAGAACCGCGCCGTGGCGATCTTGGCCTCGTAGAACGTGTCCGGGCCGTCGGCGTCGAGCCGGGCATAGGCGACCTCGGCCATCCGCGCCCATTGATGCGCCAGCGCGGTCAGACCGAACAGCTTCAGATAGTCGGTCGCCGCTGCGCCGGCTTCGTCGGGCCGGGCGAGGCCGGCGCGGGCCACTTGCGCGGTCGCCTGTTGCAGCCGCACGAAGGCCTTGGCCAGCGGCTGCACGAACACGCCGAGCCGCTCGTCTTCGACCTTCGCCTCGATGAAGGCCTGGACCGGATGGAAGAACCGCCTGAGCGCCCGCCCGGCGTCGGCCGGCATCTTGCGCCCGACCAGATCGAGCGCCTGGACGCCGTTGGTGCCCTCGTAGATCTGGGTGATGCGGGCGTCGCGGACATATTGCTCCTGGCCCCATTCGCGGATGAAGCCGTGGCCGCCGTAGACCTGGACGCCGAGATTGGCGACCTCCGAGCCGAGGTCGGTCATCATCGCCTTGGCGATCGGCGTCATCAGCGCCACGTAGTCCTCGGCCGCCTGCCGCACCTTGGGATCGGGATGGCGCTGCGACACGTCGAGTTCGCGAGCGATCCCCGCGGCCAGCGCCCGGCAGCCCTCGGTATAGGCCCGCTGGGTCAGCAGCATCCGCCGCACGTCCGGATGGACGAGGATCGGATCGGCCGCCTTGTCCGGCGCCTTGGTCCCCGACAGCGAGCGCCCCTGGATCCGGTCGCGAGCATAGGCGACGGCGTTCTGGTAGGACACCTCGGCGATGCCGAGGCCCTGGATGGCGACGCCGAGCCGCGCGGTGTTCATCATCGTGAACATCGCCCGCATGCCCTTGTGGCGCTCGCCGATCAGCCAGCCGGTGGCGCCGTCGAAGTTCATCACGCAGGTCGACGACGCCTTGATCCCCATCTTGTGCTCGATCGAGCCGCAGGTGACGCCGTTGGGGCCGCCCACCGCGCCGTCGTCGCCGACCGCGTATTTCGGCACCAGGAACAGCGAGATGCCCTTGATGCCCTTGGGCGCGCCGGGGGTACGGGCGAGCACCAGATGCAGGATGTTGTCGGTGAGGTCGTGGTCGCCGGCCGAGATGAAGATCTTGGTGCCGGTGACCGCCCACGAGCCGTCGTCCTTCGGTTCGGCGCGGGTGCGGATCAGGCCGAGGTCGGTGCCGCAATGCGGTTCGGTCAGGCACATCGTGCCGGCCCATTCGCCGGCCACCAGCTTCGGCAGCCACTTCTCCTTCAGCGCCTCGGTGCCGTGGCGGGCGAGTGCGTTGTAGGCGCCGTGCGACAGCCCCGGATACATCCCGAACGACAGGTTGGCCGAACAGATCATCTCCTCGACCAGGGTCGAGACGACGTTCGGAAAGCCCTGGCCGCCCCAGGCCGGATCGCAGGAGATCGACGTCCAGCCGCCGTCGCGGAAGCGGTCGTAGGCTTCCTTGAAGCCCTTGGGCGTGGAGACCACGCCGTTGGCCAGCGTGCAGCCCTCTTCGTCGCCGGAGCGGTTGAGGGGGAACAGCACCTGTTCGCAGAGCTTGGCGGCCTCGTCGAGCACCGGCTCGACCAGATCGCGGCCGAAGTCCTCGAAGCCCGGCAGCTCGGTCATCGCCTCGCCGCCGTGGAGTTCGTAGAGCACGAAGCGCATGTCGCGCAGGGGGGCCTTGTAGATCGGCATGGTCTTCTCCTCGCCCTCAGTTGCGCAACGGTTTGCCGGTCATCAGCATGTGCTCGATGCGGTCGAGCGTGCCGGCGGACTTGACGAGACCGGCGAAGGCCGTCCGCTCGAGTTCGAGGACGTCGTCCTCGGAGAGTTCGGCGATGACGTCGGTATCGCCGCCCGACAGCACCACGGCCAGCGCCGAGGACACCACCGCGTCGTAGGCCGTGGCCTTGCCGAGCCGGCGGAAGCCGTCGACCGCCATGTCCATGCCGACCTTGGCCGAGGGCCCGGGCAGCCGGAAGGTCGGCGGCGCCGGCGGCTGGTAGCCCTCGACCAGCGACAGCGCCTTGGCCTTGGCGTCGGCGAGCAGGCGGTAGCGGTTCATGGTGATGCCGTCCGACGGCCGCAGGAACAGCAGTTCCTTGGCCTCGGCCGCCGACTTGGCGACGGTCGCCGTCGAGATCGTCTCGAAGGCCTTGATCACCGGCGGCATCGGCCCGTTGGGCAGCCGCCCGAGGCTCTGCCAGCGCGCCAGCATCTCCTTGCAGCCGCCCCAGCCGGGGATCAGCCCGACCCCGACCTCGACCAGACCGACATAGGTCTCGGCATGGGCCTGGATCGCCGAGCAGTGCAGCAGGATCTCGCAGCCCCCGCCGAGCGCCATGCCCGAAGGCGCCCCGACCACCGGGAACTTGGCGTATTTCAGCGCCTTGTACACCGCCTGTCCCGAGGCGATCAGGTTCTCGATCTCGGCGAAGGCGGCGATGTTGGCGGCGAACAGCGCGAGCCCGAGATTGGCCCCGACCGAGAACTGCGAGCCTTCGTTGTAGATCACCAGGGCCTTGAACTCCTTGGCGACCTTGCGGATCGATTTCTGCAGGAGATCGATGGTGTCGGGATCGAGCGAATTCATCTTGGAGGTGAATTCGAAACAGGCGACCCCGTCGCCGATGTCCCACAGGCTCGCCGAGCCGTTCTTCAGCACCGGCTTGGCCGTCAGCTTGACGTCGGCGAGCATCAGCACGCCGTCGGGGCGCACCAGTTCGGCGTAGCCGCCGTCGAGCCGCAGCACCTCGCGGCGCCCCTCGACCACCCGGTAGAACGGCCGCCCGGCGGCGGCGGTGAGGATCGGCGCCACCGGCAGGCCGGACCGCTCCAGCGCCGCGACGAACCAGGCGACGCCGAGATCGTCGATCAGTTCGAACGGACCCTTCTTCCAATTGTAGCCGAGGCGCATCGCCTCATCGATCGCTTCGATCTCGTCGGCGGCGTCGCCGACCAGCAGCGCCGCATAGGCCAGCGTCCGACCCATCACCGCCCAGGCGTAACGTCCCGCCGCGCTGTCGTGCTCGAACAGCTTGCCGAGCGACCGGCCCGCCTCCTTGACCGCCTCGACGTCGGCCTTCTTCTGCGGTCGATAGGCGCCGGTCGTCAGATCGATCGCCTCCTTGGCCTTGCCCTCGGCGCGGTTCAGTCGGTAGAAGCCGCCCTTGCCCTTGCGACCGGTGTAGCCCTCGGCGATCATCTTCTCGATCAGCGGCGCCGGCCGATAGAGGTCGTGGAACATGTCGCCGGCCGGCAGCGAGCCGGCGAGGCTGGCGTTGACGTGCGGCATCAGATCGAGCCCGACCAGATCGAGCAGGCCGAACACCCCGGTCTTGGGGATCCCCATCGGCCGGCCGATGATCGCATCGGCGTCTTCGATGTCGATCGCCCGATCGAAGGCCTCGACCACCGCCGCCTGCAGCCAGGTGACGCCGAGCCGGTTGGCGATGAAGCCCGGGCGATCCTTGCAGCGTACCACGCCCTTGCCGAGCCGATGGTCGGCGAACTGCGACACCGTGGCGACCGCTTCCGGCCGCGTGGCCGCGCCCGCGACCACCTCCAACAGCCGCATGTAGCGCGGCGGATTGAAGAAATGGGTGATCAGGAAGTCGCCCGCGAAACGCTCGGGCAGGCCGCCGACCAGGGCGGCGAGCGGGATCGTCGAGGTGTTCGACGACACGATCGAGCCGTCCTTGCGCACCGCGTCGATCTTGGCATAGAGGCTCTGCTTGAGGTCGAGCCGCTCGACGATCGCCTCGATGATCAGATCGCAGTCGGCGAGGAGGCCGAGGTCGTCCTCGACGTTGCCGGGGGTCACCAGCCGCGCCGCCGCCTTCGACATGAAGGGCGCCGGATCGGCCTTGAGCAGACGCTCGATCGCCCCCTTGGCCACCGCCGAGCGATCGGCGGCGTCCTTCGGCACGATGTCGAGCAGGATCACGGGCACCCCCGCATTGGCGACATGGGCGGCGATGCCCGCCCCCATCACGCCGGCGCCGATCACGGCGACCTTGTTGATCTCGGCCATCACAGCGCCTCCAGGATGGTGGCGATGCCCTGACCGCCGCCGATGCACTGGGTGGCCAGCGCGTAGCGGCCGCCCTCGCGCTTCAGGAGCGACGCCGCCTTGCCGACGATGCGGGCGCCGGTGGCGCCGAGCGGATGGCCGAGCGCGATCGCCCCGCCGTCGAGATTGACCCGCGCCGGATCGAGCCCGAGGTCGCGGATGCAGGCCAGCGCCTGGGCCGCGAAGGCCTCGTTGAGCTCGACCACGTCGATCGCCCCGATCTCGATGCCGGCCCGCGCCGCGGCCTTGCGCGACGCGCCGACCGGACCGATGCCCATGATCTCCGGATCGCAGCCCGAAACGGCGATCGAGCGGACGATCGCCAGCGGCTCCAATCCGTGCTTGGCGGCATAGTCGAGCGAGCAGATCAGCACGGCGGAAGCGCCGTCGGTGAGCGGCGACGAGGTGCCGGCGGTGACCACGCCGTCGGCCTTGAACGCCGGCTTCAGCCCGGCCAGGGTCTCGAGGGTGGTGTCCGAACGGATGCAGCCGTCGACGGCGATCACCCGGCCCTTCTTGTCGGTGATCGGCACGATCTCGTCCGCGAGCCGGCCGCCGTCGCGGGCGGCGGTCGCCTTGGCCTGGGAAGCCACCGCGAAGGCTTCCTGATCGGCGCGGGAAATCTGCCAGCGCGCCGCGACGTTCTCGGCGGTGTCGCCCATGCCGATGTAGGCGCCGGGCATCTCGACCGCGAAGGCCGGATCGGGCAGCGGGTTGAAGCCCATCATCGGCACCCGGCTCATGCTCTCGATGCCGGCGCAGACGAAGGCCTCGCCCGCCCCGAAGGCGATGGCGCCGGCCGCCGCATGGATCGACTGCATCGACGAGCCGCAGAAGCGGTTGATCGTGACCCCGGCCACCGAGCGCGGCAGCCCGGCCATCAGCCCGACCAGACGGGCGAGGTTGAGGCCCTGCTCGCCTTCCGGGAAGGCGCAGCCGAGCAGCAGATCCTCGAGATCGTCCGGCGCGACGCCGGTGCGTTCGACCAGCGCGGCGACCACCGCCGCGGCGAGCCGGTCGGGGCGCACCGCGGCGAGGTCGCCCTTCTTGGCCAGGGTGAAGGGCGAGCGGGCGTAGCCTGCGACGACGACAGTGTTCATCGACGTGTCTCCGTGAGAGAACTCTGGGTGAGGCGAGTTCCGTCGGAGACGTGCATCGACCGGGTGGGAACGCGAATGCGTCCGCCCGTCAGGCCGTCTCGACGGCGATACCGCGACTGGTGAGGGTGTCGAGGCTGACGCGCTCGATCTCCCGCAGTTCCGAAAGCGTGGTCTTGACCGCCTGCAACTGGCTCTCGAGCTGGGTGATGCGCTCGCGCGCCTTCTTCACCAGATGCTGCAGCTGCTCGGTCTGCGTCGTGTCGACGACGTAGAGATCGAGATATTCCTTGATGTCGCGCAGCGAGAAGCCGAGCTGCTTGCCCCGCAGGATCAGGATCATCCGCGCCCGGTCGCGATGGGTGTAGACCCGCGTGTTGCCGGCGCGTTGCGGCGAGATCAGCCCCTGGTCCTCGTAGAAGCGAATGGTTCTCGGCGTGATTCCGAGGTCTCGGGCCAGTTCGGTGACCGAGAAGATCTTTTCCATGACGGCAGGGCTCCGCGAGCTGCAGACGACGACAGCGAGGGCCGGATATTGCCCTATACGTCAGTTTGATGTCACGCGAAATCGTCATGGCGGGGATCTCGGGGAGGACGTCGGGGGCTTCGGTCGACCGGCGGCGCGGGTCAGGCGGAGGTGTCGTCGTGCAATCGGTCGCCGACCGCCTCCGCGGTGTCGCGGGCGATCTCCTCGGCGATCAGTTCCTTCTTCGACAGCTTGCCGACCATGGTCTTGGGCAGGCTGTCGCGGATTTCGATCTCGCGCGGCAGTTCGATCTTCGAGACGTAACCGGCGAGGAAGACCTTGAGGTCTTCGGGCGTGGTCTCCGCCCCGTCGCGCAGCTTGACGAAGGCCTTGGGGGCCTGGCCGCGATAGCGGTCGGAGACCGCGATCACCGTCGCCTCCTCGACCGCCTCGTGCTGGTAGAGCGCTTCTTCGAGCACGCGCGGATAGACGTTGTAGCCACCGCAGATGATGATGTCCTTGATCCGGTCGACCAGGAACACGAAGCCGTCGGCGTCGCGGTAGCCGATGTCGCCGGTGCGCAGCAGGCCGTCGCGCAGCTGATCGGCGGTGTCCTCGGGACGCCGCCAGTAGCCGAGCATCACCTGCGGCCCGCGCACGCAGATCTCGCCCCGCTCGCCGACCCCGAGGAGCTGAGTCGAGGTCACCGGGGTGCGCACTTCGACCGTGGTGCCGGCGACCGGCAGACCGATCGAGCCGACCTTGGTTTCGCCCGTGACCGGGTTGCAGGTGACCACCGGCGAGGCCTCGCTGAGGCCGTAGCCCTCGACCAGCCGGCAGCCGGTCAGGCTCTCGAAGCGGGTCTTGACGTCGAGCGGCAGCGGCGCGCCCCCGGAGATGCAGAATTCGATCGACGACAGATCGCGCTTTCCCTTGGCCGCGGCGGCGTTCAGCGCCGTGTAGATGGTCGGTACACCGGGGAACAGGGTCGGCTTCTTGCGCTCGATGGTGTCGAGCACCTGGTCGAGCTCGAAGCGCGGCAGCAGGATCAGCTCCGCGCCCATCCTCAGGCCGAAGTTCATCACCACGGTCATCGCGAAGACGTGGAACAGCGGCAGCACGCCGAGCATCCGCGGCTGGCCGGCGGCGATCGCGCCGTCCGGGATCCACAGCCGGATCTGTTCGGCATTGGCGGTGAGGTTGGCATGGGTCAGCATCGCCCCCTTGGGCGTGCCGGTGGTGCCGCCGGTATATTGCAGCACCGCCACCTCGGTCGTCGGGTCGAAGGCCGGCGTCTCGATCGGCGTCGCTTCGGCGGTCAGCCGGGCGAAGGACACGTGATTGGCGTCCGACGTCCAGGGCGCCAAGTCGCCGCGCTTGAACAGACGGAACAGGAGAGCCTTGGAGAACGGCAGGATCGCCGCCATCGGGCACACCACCACGGTCTTCAGCGAGGTCCGGCCGAGCAGCCCCTGGACCTTGGGCAGCATCAGCTTCAGGTCCATCGTCACCATCACCGTGGCGCCGCTGTCCCGGATCTGGTGCTCGATCTCGCGCTCGACATAGAGCGGGTTGAAGTTGACGACCGTGCCGCCGGCCTTCAGCACCGCGAAGTAGCAGATCACCGCATAGGGGGTGTTGGGCAGGCACAGGCCGACCCGCGTGTCGCGGGTCACACCGAGGCGGCGGAACCCCGCCGCGGCGCGCGTCACGAGATCGCCGATCTCGCGGTAGGTCCACTTGCGATCGAGGAAATCGATACAGGGCCGCTCGGGCCACTGCGCGACCGCCTCCTCGAACAGGGACGTGAGGGATCGGGCGGGGAGCGGATATCCGCCCCCGCTGCCGTCGGTGGGATGTTCGGTCACGGGTGTCTGTCGCCTCAGAACTTGTAGACGAAGCTGGTCGAGACCATGTCGACCGAGCCGGAATAGCTGCCGGTGATCGTGCCGAGCTTGGGGTCGATCAGCTTGGTGTCGGACTTGGGCGAGAAGATGTGCGCATAGCCCACGTTCCACTGGACGTCCTTGGAGACGTCCCAGGTATAGCCGGTCGACAGCCAATAGCGGTCGCTGTCGGGCACGCGCACCGAGCGTAGGGACGCCTTTTCGATGGCGCTCTGATCATAGGCGGTGCCGACATGGAGAGTATGGCCGGGCGCGAACTTGTAGTTGGCGCCGAGCGAGAAGAACCAGGTGTCGCGCCAATTCTCGATGGTCTCGGTGAGCACCTTGCCGGTGCTCTCGCCGACCACCGTCAGCGCCTTGAACGACGACCAGCCGGTCCACTGGATGTCGGCCATCACCGCCCAGCGATCGTCGATCTGATGGAACACGCTGGCGGTGGCGGTCGCCGGCACGGTGAAGTCGGCGCGAACCTTCCGGTTCGGCGCGATCGAGGTCATGTAGGCCTGGGAGAGCGAGCCGCTGGCCCAGGCGTCGCCCTTCAGGGTGTTCTGGATCTGCGAGCGATAGGCGATGCCGACGCGGGTCGAGGGCGAGAACTCCCACAGCGCGCCGACGTTGTAGCCGACGCCGATATCGCTGCCCTGGAATCCGAGCTGGCCATCCGGCAGCAGGGTCGGATTGCCGGCGAGGATGGTGCCGCGGTACGGGCAGGCGAGGCTCGCCACGCACAGCGCGTTCTGGTTCATCTGCGAGGACAGCTTGGCGTTGATCCAGTCGAACTGGATGCCGCCGCCGATCGACAGGTTGGAGTTCACCCGATAGGCGACGTTGGGATTGATGTTGATGTTGGTGACGGCGCTGTGGTTGGCGAAATAGCGCCCGGTCCAGTCGGCCGGATAGTCGGACCGGAGCCCGAAGGGCGAGGTCACGGCGAGGCCGAACTTGAGGTCCTTGGAGAAGCTCCACATCGCGAAGGTGGCGCCGACCGCGGCGTCCATGATCGCGTCGCCGCCGTTGCGGCTGCCGGTGGAATTGCCGAGCGCGGTGGTGCCGGTGCCCGAGAAGGTCGCCTTCGGGGCGATCCAGGTCACCGAGCCGGCGATCTGGTTGCCGTCCAGTAACGTCATGCCCGCCGGGTTGTACCAGATCGTCGCCGGCGTGGTCGCCTTGGCGGCCGAACCGGCGAAAGCGTTGCCGATACCTTCGGAACTCTGTTCGCGAAGCTGAAAGCCGGCCGCGGAGACCTGCGTAGCGTTCGCCGCGGCGAAGAATACGAAAAGCCCGACGGCGGACCCGATACGAACCATCGACGACATGAACATTCCCCCCAGTACGCGTTTTCGCGTGTCTCGTCTTGTTTGTGCCTCGGGCAGACCGCCCAAGAAGAGTCGAGGCTAATCGCCGTTCCGATCTGCGTCAACGGTCGTCGACGGATCTGTGGAAAGCCTCGGGCTCAAGAAATTTCACTTCGGATCATGTCGCGCGACAGTCGAAGCTCGGCTGTGAAGATTCAACCGATCGCCCCGATCAACTTCATCGCGACCCCCAGAGATCCGACCACCTTGATCTTGCCGAGCGTGTAGCCGAGCATCGGATCGAGCTTGCCGTCGAGAAGTTTCGCCAGATTGTCCGACGAGATCTTGATCGTACAGTCCGGCGCGACGTCCTCGTCGGTGGTGAACCGGGCGGGACTCTCGCGCGCGTCGACGGTCGTCGACCCGTCGCTGCCGAGATCGAAGCGCACCACCGCCCTCAACTTGTCGAGGGCCGGCAATGTCGCCTGCAGGCGGTCTTCCAGGTCGTCGGCGTCCACGGCGGCGATCCCCTCGCGTCTGTCCGGATCTTCTAAGTGATTTGTCTCATGCGCTGACCATTACGTCAACTAGGTCCCTCTTCCGTCAAAAGGCGCAGAACCCCATCCGATCCGCCACGATCGGGGCCCCGCCCCGCGCCCACGGGGCTCGCCGCGCCGCCGCTTTCGCGCTACCTGTCGGCCGCCGCCGCGCCCTCCCGGGCGTCTCCCCGCCGCCCGTCCGGAGATCCGCCGTCGTGACCTCGATCCTCGCTGCGCCGGTCTCCGTCGCGGCCGTCGACCTCACCGTCGACGCCGTGCCGCTTTCCGCCACCGACGCCGAACGCGCCGCCGTCGCCGCGCATTTCGCCGCCGCCACCGCCGCCAACCCGAAGATCTGGAACGGCCCGTTCTATCTCTTCGAGCGCGCCGGCCCGGTGACCGCGGCGGGCTTTTCCGCCCACGCCCGGCGCACCGACTTCGCGACCTTCCTGCACTGGCGGGCCGCCCCCGACGCGCGCTTCACCCACATCTTCCCCGTAGCCGCGGTGACCACTGCCGACGACCGCCTGCTGGTGGGGGTGATGGGCGCGGCGACCGCCAATCCCGGCAAGATCTATCCGCCGTCCGGCTCCTTCGACCCCGACGACGAGACCGACGGACGGCTCGACCCGGTCGCCAACATGGTGCGCGAGCTCGCCGAGGAGGTCGGCCTCGACGTCGCCGGCCTCACGCCCGATCCCGGCTTCGTGCTCTATCCCGCCGGCCCCTGCCGCATCGCCATCGTCCGCCGCTTCCGCGCCCCCGCGCCGAGCGCCGCCTATGCCCCGGCGATCGCCGCCCATGTCGCCGCCGACCCGCACCAGGAACTCGCCGCGTTCCGCTTCCTCGGCTTCGACGAACGGATCGCGCCGACCGCCACCGTCGGCTACGTCGACGCCCTGCTCGCGGACCTCGCGACCCGCCGCATCTGAAGATCCGACCGGGCGCTGTCCGGACTGCGGCGACGACGGCCGCCGGCGACCCCTCGCCTCGCCGGCGCCGCCGTGTATGATCCGCCGAGCCTTCCCCCGGAGACCTGCCCATGCCCCGTCGCTATGTCCTGCTCGACGTCTTCACGTCCCACGCGCTCGAAGGCAATCCCCTCGCCGTGGTGCTCGACGCCGAAGGCCTCGACGGGGTCGCGATGCAGCGCATCGCCCGCGAGTTCAATCTCTCCGAGACCGTGTTCGTGCTGCCGGCCGAGCGGCCGAGCCATTCGGCGGCGCTGCGCATCTTCACCCCCGGGCGCGAGATGCCCTTCGCCGGCCATCCGACGGTCGGTGCCACCGCGCTGCTGGCGCTCGAGCGCTTCGGCGCGGTCGAGACGGCGATCGATTCGATGGTGGTGGTCGAGGAGCCGATCGGCGTGGTGCGGGCCGCGGTGCGGCTCGATCCGGTCAAGGCGCCCTTCGCCGAGTTCGATCTGCCGCGCCTGCCCCGTGCGCTCGGCCGCGAGATGCCGTCGAAGGGCCTGCTCGCCGACGCCCTCGGCCTCGACGCCACCGAGATCGGCTTCGAGAACCACGTGCCCGTGGCCTTCGAGGCCGGCGTGCCCTTCGCCTTCGTGCCGGTCGCCGGCCTCGACGCGATCGGCCGGGTCGCCACCGATCGCGCCCGCCTCGCCGCCGCCTTCGGTCGCGGCGAGCCGCTGCCGGTCTATGTCTATTGTCGCGAGTCGGTGCGCCACGACAGCGCCTTCCACGCCCGCATGTTCGACGTCGACTTCGGCATCGGCGAGGATCCGGCCACCGGCGCGGCGGTCGCCGCCTTCGCCGGCGCGATCGTCCGCTTCGACGCGCCGACCGACGGCACCCACCGCATCCGCATCGAACAGGGCTTCGAGATGGGCCGGCCGAGCCTGATCGACCTCGCCTTGGACATGGACGAAGGCGCATTGGTCGCCGCCCGCATCGGCGGCTCGGTGGTCAAGCTCGCCGAAGGAGTGCTCCACGTCGACTGAACCCGCCCATCGGGCGGGGACGCCCTCAGCGTCGCGTCGTCGAGCCGCGCACGATCAGTCGGCCGGTCAGCACGACCTTGCGCGGCTGCAGGTCGGGCACCGACAGGCGCTCGAACAGCATCATCATCGCGGTGCGGCCGATGTCGAGCACCGGCTGTTCGACCACCGTCAGGCCCGGTCCGACCAGTTCGGTCCAGGTCTCGTTGTCGAACCCCGCCAGCCCCATGTCGTCGGGCATGCCCAGGCCGGCGTTGCGCAGCGCCTTGACCATGCCGAGCAGCACCTGACCGTTGGAGCCGATCAGTGCCTCCGGCCGGCCGGGCGTGCGCAGCCAGCGCGCCGTCTCGGCCTCCGCCGCCTCGGCGTTGGGCGCGACGAAGCGCACGTCGGCCTCGAGCCCGCGCGCCGCCATCGCCGCCCGATAGCCTTCGTGGCGCTCCACTGCGGTCGACGAGGTGTTGCCGAAGATGCCGCCGATCCGCCGGTAGCCCTGTTCCCACAGATGTTCGATCAGTGCGCCGCAGGCCAGCGGGTTGTCGATCACCACGCAGTCGTGGCGACCGGGCGGGCCGGCGCGGTCGACCAGCACCACCGGGAAATCGAGCAGGGTGTGATCGAGCCGTTCCGCTGTGGCCTTGGTCGGTGCGAAGATCAGGCCGGTGATTCGCTCTTCCTGCATCAGCCGCAGGTACATCGCCTCGCGTTCGGGGTTCTCGTCGGTGTTGCACAACACCACCCGCATGTCGGATTGATAGGCGGCGTCCTCGACCGCCCGGCTGAGCGCCGTGAAGAAGGGATTGCGGATGTCCGAGACGATCAGCCCGATGGTGCGCGAATGCTGCGAACGCAGCCGCCGCGCCGATAGGTTGGGGCGATATCCGGTGGCCCGCACCGCCGCTTCGACGCGATCGCGCAGTTCGGCGCTGACCGGGCCGTGGCCGAGCACTCGCGACACCGTGGCGGGCGACACTCCGGCGCGGCGCGCCACGTCCTTGATTCCGATGGTCATGGTCGAAAACGATCTCAGCCGGCTCTCGGGGCCGCGGGCGTCGCGCGCGGATCGAGGCATGAAGCTTCGCAGACCGCACTGCCCTTGGCAATGTGGTGAGGATTGACAATGCCACTGAAAACGTTTTCTGTAAATGCCGTCGCCACCGCGTCGTCGCGCGCTGTCGCCGCGTCGCCCCGGATCGGCTCTGAGGGAGACCGCTCGTGATCGCCCCCGTCATCACCGTCACGCTCAACCCCGCCATCGACCTCACCGTGACCGTCGCCGAACTCCGGCTCGGGTCGGTGCAGCGGGCCCGCACGGCCCAGTCGGGGGTCGGCGGCAAGGGCATCAACGTCGCCGGCTGCCTCGCCGACTGGGGCACCCCGGTGGTGGTCACCGGCGTGCTCGGGCGCTCCAACGCCGAACCCTTCTCGCAGTTCTTCGCAGTGAAGCGCATCGACGACCGCTTCGTCCGCGCCGTCGGCGAGACCCGCACCAACATCAAGATCGCCGACCTCGCCTCCGGCGACACCACCGACATCAACCTGCCCGGCCTGCCGGTCGACGTGCCGACCTGCGATCTGGTGTGGGACACCCTGGTCGAACTGGTGCGGCCGCACGGCCTCGTGGTCCTCGCCGGATCGCTGCCCGAGGGCCTGCCCGACGACACCTGGGCGCGGCTGATCGCCGACCTCACCCATCACGGCGCCCGCGTCGTCCTCGACACCAGCGAAGGCCCGTTCGCGGCGGCACTGGCCGCGCCGGCCGAGCATCTGCCCCATTGCGTCAAGCCCAACCGCCGTGAACTCGAAGCCTGGGCCGGCCGACCCCTGCCCGAGACGAGCGATCTGATCGCCGTCGCCCGCGACCTCAACCGTCGCGGCGTCGAGCTGGTGGTGGTGTCGCTCGGCCCCGAGGGCGCGCTGTTCGTGCGCGACGGCAAGGCGCTTTCCGCCCGCCTGCCGCCGATGCGCGTGCTCAGTACCGTCGGGGCGGGTGACGCGATGGTCGCCGGCACCGTCGCCGGCCTGCGCGACGGGCTCGGCCTGCCCGAACTCGCCCGCCTCGCCGTCGCCTTCGCCACCGGCAAGCTCGCCCACGTCGGGCCCCATCTGCCGGCACGTGCCGAGATCGAGGCGCTCGCCGCCCAGGTCGCCCTGACGACTCTCGCCGGCTGATCCCGTCCGGCTGCGCCGCCCGCGAGCTCTGCGGTGGCGTCGGGGCTGGCGCCGTCGCGACGTCCGTGATCGCACGGGTCGCGCCCCCGTCGGCGCGCCGCTCCCCGCCGCCCCGCCGAATTCCGCCGTGGCGGCGGTGTCGGGCAATCATCGGCCCTCAGAAAACGATTTCAAGCACACTCGCCGGGCCCTATCCGGATCATTGCTGATGGGGCGCGCATATCGCACAATCCGGCCGTCGGCGGTCTTGACGCGCGTGCTGAAAAGGTTTTCAGTCCCTACGAAAGTTGAAGAGGGGGGTGGCGCACCGATCCGGTTCGCCCGTTCCGTCACCGGGCTCCGTTCGCGGTCGCCCGACGATGGGGGCGCCGCCGCCGCTTCCCGGGAGCCCCGTCGGCGCCGCTCGACGCGGGTTCGTACCACAGGAGGATCCGATGCCCGTTTCGACCCTGGCCGAACTCGACGCCCTCGTGGCGCGYGTGAAGGCCGCCCAGGCCGTCTATGCGACCTTCCCGCAGGAGAAGGTCGACCTGATCTTCCGCTCCGCCGCCTTCGCCGCCGCCGCCGCCCGCATCCCGCTGGCCGTGCAGGCCGCGGAAGAGACCGGCATGGGCGTGCTCGAGGACAAGGTGGTCAAGAACCACTTCGCCTCCGAATACATCTACAACAAGTACAAGGACGAGAAGACCTGCGGCGTCCTGGAGGTCGACGAGGTCGGTGGCACCAT
>NZ_SJFN01000027.1 GCF_004328075.1 Siculibacillus lacustris
ATATCCGAGAGGAGATGGAGGCTCGTGGCGTCACACCGATGATCCCGATGCGGCGAAGCCGCAAGATCCAGATCCCCGTCGATGACCACGTCTATGCCCTGCGAAACAGGATCGAGCGCTGCTTCAACAAGCTGAAGAACTTCCGCCGCCTCGCCACCCGCTACGACAAGACCGCCGACAGCTACCTCGGCTTCGTCCTCATCGCTGCTGTCCGCCTATGGACGCGCGTATTCGTCAAATATCCGAGAGGAGATGGAGGCTCGTGGCGTCACACCGATGATCCCGATGCGGCGAAGCCGCAAGATCCAGATCCCCGTCGATGACCACGTCTATGCCCTGCGAAACAGGATCGAGCGCTGCTTCAACAAGCTGAAGAACTTCCGCCGCCTCGCCACCCGCTACGACAAGACCGCCGACAGCTACCTCGGCTTCGTCCTCATCGCTGCTGTCCGCCTATGGACGCGCGTATTCGTCAACAGGACCTAGTACTGCAGGTAACATGCGGGTGGTGGAGGCGACAGGAGCGAGCGGCGCGAACCCAAAATTGTTAGACTCGATGTATACTGTCGAAAGCATTATAAGTAAAGACAACTGTATTCCTTGCATGATTCTCGTTGTGAAGCGTCATGGCGTTTCGGGGAGTCGCGTCTCAGTCATTCGAATTTAATAATAATTGTGAAATTTTTATTTGTATATTCTTGAAAAATCTTAGGAATGTGGTGTGAAATATTTCCTGACTTAAGGGAGAGTCCTGTTTGTCAACGAGACATGGGTTTCGGACTCTGCCCTCGCTCACTCGCATCAGGGATGTGGTGCCTCGCTCCTCTGCCTTTCACTGTCGTCAATGGGGAGGGGACGAGGGGGCACGGCTTTGCGAGAAGCGCGGGCGATCTTTCGGATCGGTCGCCGTCCCCCCGGGGGAAATCGCGTGTCGAAGCGCTCGCCGGGAGCGACGGGGACATTCGCTGTGACGTCGGGCAGGCGCGCCGGAGCTGCGCGATGGCCCGCGCGAGGGGGGAAGGGGCGACGACGCTGACGTCCGAGCCGGCTTCGGCGAAGACGATCTCCCGAGTGTCCTCACCCCGCGAGGGGGAGAGACAGAGCGGGGACGGAAGGGCCGGAGCCTTGCCACCTCTCGGTGTCTCTCCCCGTGGAAGCGCCGCCCCCCCTCCCTGTCCCTCCCCCTCGAGGGGGGAGGGGACGATGGGGCACGGCCTTGCGAGACCCGCGGGCGATCTTTCGGATCGGTCGCCGTCCCTCCGCGGCCGCCGGCCCCTCGCGGTCGCCTTGTCCTCTCGAGGGCAATCGCGTGTCGAGGGCGCTCACCGGGAGCGACGGGGACATTCGCAGTGACGTCGGGCAGGCGCGCCGGAGCTGCGCGATGGCCCGCGCGAGGGGGGAAGGGGCGACGACGGTGACGTCCGAGCCGGCTTCGGCGAAGACGATCTCCCGAGCGTCCCCGCCCCGCGAGAGGGAGAGACAGAGCGGGGACGGAAGGGCCGGAGCCTTGCCACCTCTCGGTGTCTCTCCCCGTTGAAGCGCCGCCCCCCTCCCTGTCCCTCCCCCTTCAGGGGGGAGGGGACGATGGGGCACGGGCTTGCGAGAAGCGCGGGCGATCTTCCGGATCGGTCGCCGTCCCTCCGCGGTCGCCGGTCTCTCGCGGTCGCCTCGCCCGCTCGAGGGAAATCGCGTGTCGGAGCGCTCGCCGTTCCCGTCGTTCGCCGCCGGCCCGGTCGCGCGCGCCTGCCGTCTCTGCTCCATTCCCCCTCGTCCCCCACTCCTTTCCCGCTCCGCCGGCGCGTCCATTGACTCCCATTGCCGTTCGATGGAGAACAAATGAGGAACAAGGCGGCGGACAGGGCCATGGAACGATCGGAGGATCAGGCGAGCCGGCTCGCCACGCTGCGGCAGGCGATCGGGGTGCTGGAGGGGCGCGGCGGCGGCACGGCGATACCGGAGGGCGTCGCCCGGCGGGACGGCGGCGGCGCCTTCGCGGCGGCCGGTCATGGCGCGGCCCTCGGGCCGGCGGGCGCGGACGGGCCGGGAGGCGGCGGCACGACGATGCCCGAGGGTGTTGCCCGGCGCGACGGCGGCACGGCCGTCTCCGGCGGCAGTGCCTCGGCGATACCAGAGGGGGGTGGTGCGGCCTTCTGGCCGGCGAGGGGCGGCGGCGCATCCGTCCCCGCCGGCCTCCGTGCATCGGCGGGCGTCGGCGCATCTGCTCCCGACGGCCTGCGCGAGGCACTGGTGAGGGGCGGCATGTCCGCCTCCGGCGGCGGGAGCCCGGCAGAACTGGCGCGGACGAGCGGCGCGGCCCTCGGGCCGACGGGAGGCGGCGGCGCATCCGTCCCGGCCGGCCTCCGTGCATCGGCGAGCGCACTCGTTCCCGTCGGCCTCCGCGCCGCGCCGGCGGGCAGCGGCCACGCCTCCGCCCCCACCCCCTCCGTCCCCTCCGGCGCGGCCTCGCCCGATGCCCTCGATCTCGGCGTCGCGGACGTCGATCGGCGGCTCGGGGCGGGCGGGCTGGCCTTCGGGGCGCTCCACGAACTCGCCTGCGACGAGAGCCGCGACGTCGGCGTGGTCGCCGGCTTCGCCGCGGCGCTGGTCGCGCGTCTGCTCGATCGGCGCGTCGGGCGGGTGCTGTGGATCACCACCGCCGAGGCGCGGCGCGAGGGCGGATTGCCCCATGCCCCGGGCTTCGCCGCCTTCGGGCTCGATCCCGGCCGCCTGGTCGAGGTCGCCGCGGAGCGGCCGGAGGAGGCGCTGTGGGCCTTCGAGGAGGGGCTCGCCTGCCGCGGCACGGCGGCGGTGGTCGCCGAGATCCCCGCCCGCTCGGCCGCCCTCGACTTCACCGCGACCCGCCGTCTGGCGCTGCGGGCGAGCCGCGACGGCGGCGCCGGTCCGCGCGGCTTCGGCCTCCTGCTGTGCGTCGGCGGGGCGGCGCGCACCACCGCGGCGGCGACCCGCTGGCGGGTCGGGGCGGTGCCGTCGCGCAGCCTCGCCGGTTTCGCCTCCGGCCTCGGCCGGCCGGCCTTCCGCCTCGACCTCGAAAAGAACCGCGACGGCCGGCTCGGCCGGTTCGACATCGAATGGAACGCTCATGAGCGCATTTTTGCGACCCTCCCGGCGCTTCGTGGCGCTGCAGCTGCCCCGCCTTCCGACCGACCGGCTGCATCGGCGGGCGGCGGGCGCGTCCTGGCTTTCGACCGCGGCACGGCGCACGACCGGGGCGGATACGACGGCGTCTGACGCCGCCGCGCCCCTCGCGGTCTTCGCCCGGGTCGGCGCCGCCTACCGGCTGGAGGCGGTCGACGCGGCGGCGGCGGCGCGCGGGCTCGCGGTCGGCCAGCCGCTCGCCGAGGCGCGGGCCCGCGTGCCCGACCTCCGGGTGGTCGAGCGCGATCGCACCGGCGAAGCCGAGACCCTCGAGGCGATCGCCGACTGGTGCGACCGTTTCACGCCGCTGGTCGGCCTCGACCGCGACTTTCCCGACGCCGGGCTGGTGCTCGACGTCACCGGCGTCGCCCATCTGTTCGGCGGCGAGGCGGGGCTGGCCGCGCGCATGGTCGAGGGCCTCGCCGCCCAGGGCTTCGGCGCGACGGTGGCGGTCGCCGGCAGCGTCGGCGCGGCCCGGGCGGTGGCGCGCCACGGCCTCGCCGGAGCGCCGTGGCGGGTGGTCGCGGCCGGCGAGGATGGCGCGGCGCTCGCGCCCTTGCCGGTGGCGGCGATCGATCCCGCCGGATCGCGCGTCGCCGACCTCGCCCGCCTCGGCCTCGGCTCGATCGACGCCCTCCTCGCCCTGCCGCGCGCCGCGCTCGCTCGCCGCTTCGGCCGCGATCTCCTCGACCGCCTCGACGAGGCCATGGGGGCGCTGGACCGGCCGATCTCGCCGCGCCGGCCGGTGGCGATGCTCGCCGCCGAACGGCGCTTCGTCGAGCCGATCGTCGCCCGCGACGACGTCGCCGCGGTGCTGCATTCGCTGGCCTGCGGGCTGGCCGAGAGCCTGGAGCGGCGCGGCGAGGGCCTGCGCATCGCCGAACTGGCGCTGTGGCGGGTCGACGGCACGGTGCGGCGCCTGCGCATCGGCACCGGCCGGCCGATCCGCGACCCCGATCTGCTGCTCTCGCTGTTCGCCGAACGCCTGAAGGGCGAGGCCGAGGAGATCGACACCGGCTTCGGCATCGATCTGATCCGCCTGTCGGTGCCGTTGGCGGTGCGCGACGATCCCGCCCAGATCGACCTCGCCGGCGACACCGAATCCAAGGTCGCCTTCGACCTGTTGCTCGATCGCCTCGGCGCGCGGCTCGGGTCGCGCCGCATCACCGCCAGCCGGCCCGCCGACGCCCACCGCCCCGAGGCGGCGAGCGTCCCGGTGATCGCCGCCTCGCCGGAGGGGCGCGCTGCCGCCCGCGCCTGGAGCCTGGTCGGGCGCCCCGCCGCCGACGAGCCGCCGATCCGGCCGATCCGCCTGCTCGCCCGGCCCGAGCGGATCGACACCGTCGCCGAACTGCCCGACGGGCCGCCGCTGCGCTTCCGCTGGCGCCGCGCCCTCTATCGGGTCGAGCGCGCCGAAGGACCCGAGCGGATCGCCGCCGAATGGTGGCGTCTGCCGCTCGGGCTCGGGCCGGAGGGCGGGGCGCCGGTCGACGACGAGGTTCCCGACGACGGGCTCGGCGGGGCGCCGGTGGCGCGGCTCTCCACCGCGGCGGCGACCCGGGACTATTTCCGCGTCGAGGACCCCGACGGGCGGCGCTTCTGGATCTTCCGCTCGGGGCTGTTTTCCCGCGAGACCAACCGCCCGCTGTGGTTCCTGCACGGCATCTTCGCCTGAGGAGGCGCTCATGACCGCCTATGCCGAACTGGCGATCGCCAGCAACTTCACCTTCCTGACCGGCGCCTCCCATCCCGAGGAATGGGTGGCGACGGCGGCGCGTCTCGGCCTCGCCGCGGTGGCGATCACCGATCGCAACACCGTCGCCGGCATCGTCCGCGGCCATGTCGCGGCGAAGGAGGCGGGCCTGCGCTTCGTCGTCGGCTGCCGCCTGGCCTTCGCCGACGGCACCCCCGACATCCTCGCCTGGCCTTCGGACCGTGCCGCCTACGGCCGGCTGTGCCGCCTGCTGACGCTCGGCAACCGCCGCGCCGAGAAGGGCGACTGCCGGCTGGAGCTCGCCGATCTGCTGGCCTGGGGGGAGGGCATGGTGCTGGCGCCTCTGCCCGGACGCGGGGCGCTCGGCACCGGCGCCGCCGATCTCGCCGTGACGCTCGACCGCCTGCGCGAGAGCTTCGGCCGCGAATGGGTGCGGCTCGCCGCCCAGCCGCTGTTCGGGCCCTCCGACCGCCGCCGCCTCACCCGCCTCGCCGGGCTCGCCGAGAGCGCCGGCGTCGGCCTGCTGGCGGTCGGCGACCTGCTCCACCACGTCCCGGCCCGTCGGCCGCTCGCCGACGTCCTCGCGGCGATCCGCGAGGGCGTGACCCTCGACGACGCCGGCCGGCGTCTGGCGGTCCATGCCGAGCGCCACCTGCGCGACGGGGAGGCGATGGCCCGGCTGTTCCGCGATCAGCCCCGCGCCGTCGCCGAATCGGTGGCGCTGCTCGAACGCCTGACCTTCTCGCTCGAGGAACTGCGCTACGAATATCCGGAGGAGGATCTCGACGGCGCGGCGAACCCGCAGGAGGCGCTGGTCCGCCTGACCCGCGACGGCGCCGCCCGGCGCTGGCCCGACGGCGTGCCGGCCTCGGTCGAGGCGGCGCTCGCCCATGAATTCGCGATCGTCGGCGAGCTCGGCTACGCCCCCTATTTTCTGACCGTCCACGACATCGTCCGCTTCGCCCGCGCCCGCGGCATCCTCGCCCAGGGGCGCGGCTCGGCGGCCAATTCGGCGATCTGCTTCTGCCTCGGCATCACCGAGGTCGATCCGGTGCGCGGCGGTCTCCTGTTCGAGCGCTTCATCTCGCCGGAGCGCAAGGAGCCGCCCGACATCGACGTCGACTTCGAACACGAGCGGCGCGAGGAGGTGATCCAGTACATCTACGCCAAATACGGCCGCGACCGCGCCGGCCTCGCCGCGAGCCTCACCACCTACCGCTCGCGCTCGGCGCTGCGTGAGGTCGGCAAGGTGTTCGGCCTCGGCGAGGACGCCATCGCCGGGCTCACCGGCACGGTGTGGGGCTCGTCGTCGAAGGGGCCGAAGGACGAGCAGGCGGCGCGCGCCGGGCTCAGCCTCGACGATCCGACCCTCGCCCGGGTCTTTGCCCTGTCGCGCGAGATCGTCGGCTTCCCGCGCCATCTCTCCCAGCACGTCGGCGGCTTCGTGATCACCCGCGGCCGCCTCGACGAGGTGGTGCCGATCCAGAACGCCGCGATGGTCGATCGCACGGTGATCGAATGGGACAAGGACGATCTCGACGCCCTCGGCATCCTCAAGATCGACATTCTGGCGCTCGGCATGCTCTCGGCGCTGCGCAAGGGCTTCGATCTGATCGAGAGCCATTACGGCCGGCGGATCGGCCTCGCCGACATTCCGGCCGAGGATCCGGCGGTTTATCGGATGGTCCAGCGCGCCGACACCGTGGGCGTGTTCCAGATCGAGAGCCGGGCGCAGATGACCATGCTGCCGCGCCTGAAACCGGCGACCTTCTACGATCTGGTGATCGAGGTGGCGATCGTCCGGCCCGGCCCGATCCAGGGCGACATGGTCCATCCCTATCTGCGCCGCCGCCAGGGGCTGGAGCAGGTCACCTACCACAAGCCCGAACTCGAGGCGGTGCTGGGCAAGACGCTGGGCGTGCCGCTGTTCCAGGAACAGGCGATGCGCATCGCCATCGTCGCCGGCGGCTTCTCCCCGGCCGAGGCCGACAAGCTGCGGCGGGCGATGGCGACCTTCCGAAGGGTCGGCACGATCCATTCGTTCCAGACCAAGATGGTCGAGGGCATGGTCGCCAAGGGCTATCCGCGCGACTTCGCCGAGCGCTGTTTCCGCCAGATCGAGGGCTTCGGCGAATACGGCTTCCCGGAGAGCCATGCCGCGAGCTTCGCGCTGCTGGTCTACGCCTCCGCCTGGATGAAGTGCCATCTGCCCGACGTCTTCGCCTGCGCCCTGGTCAATTCCCAGCCGATGGGCTTCTACGCCCCCGCCCAGGTGCTGCGCGACGCCCGCGAGCACGGCGTCGAGATCCGCCCGGTCGACGTCAACGCCTCGCAATGGGACTGCACGCTGGAGCCCGGGCCGCGGGCCCGCGACCGGGTGATCGACCGTCACGCCGATCAGGTGCCGGCGATCCGGGCGCGTCACGCCCTGCGGCTCGGCTTCCGGCAGGTCAAGGGACTGGCGGAGGCCGCGGTCGAGCGGCTGATCGCGGCGCGCGGACGCGGCTACGATTCGGTCGCCGATGTCGCGGCGCGCAGCGGCCTCGAACGCGGCGTGCTCGAACGGCTGGCCGAGGCCGACGCCTTCGCCGGGCTCGGGCTCGATCGCCGCGCCGCGCTGTGGGCGGTCGAGGCGCTGGAGACGCGGGGCGCCGCTGGCTCCCTGCCGCTGCTCGACCGCGCCGAACTCGGCGATCTGTTCGCCGCCGAGCCGGCGGTGACGCTGCCGCCGATGCTGCCGGGCGAGGAGGTGATCGAGGACTACCGCACCCTGTCGCTGTCGCTGAAGGGCCATCCGGTGGCCTTCCTGCGCACCGCACTCGCCGCGGTGCGCACCACCCCGGCGGTGGCGCTGGCCGGCTTGCGCTCGGGCGCCCATGTCCGCGTCGCCGGTCTGGTGCTGGTGCGCCAGCGGCCCGGCACGGCGAGCGGGGTGATCTTCCTCACCCTCGAGGACGAGGGCGGGGTCGCCAACGTCATCGTCTGGCCCAAGGTCTTCGAGAAGTTCCGTCCGGTGGTGCTCGGCGGCCGGCTGATCGCCGTCGACGGCCGGCTGCAGAACGAGCAGGGGGTGATCCACATCGTCGCCGACAAGCTGGTCGACCGCACCGCCTGGCTGTCGCGCCTGTCGGAGGCGGGCGGCGAGATCCGCGCCGAAGCCCGCGCCGACGAGGTCGCGCATCCGGTGATCGAGCTCGCCCCGAAGATCGCCGCGACCGCGCCGCTCACCCGTCTGGTGCGCGACACGCCCGAACTCGCCGCCGACGTCGAGGCGCTGGCGCGCCAAGCCGGCCGCTCGATGCCCAAGGGCCGCAACTTCCACTGACCCGCGCGCCGGCGCGGGACCGGCGCATCCGCTCAGGCGGCGCGGATCGCCGCGCCGTCTGCCGTGCCGGGGGCGGCGCGCCGGGCGATCGCCGCAGCGATCGCCGCGGTCAGGCGCTCGCCCGACACCGGCTTGGTGGCGAAGCCGTCGACCCCGGCGGCGAAGGCGCGCTCGCGGTCCTCGTCGAGGGTGTTGGCGGTCAGGGCGACGATCGGCACGTCGGCGAAGGTCTGGCCGCCGTCGCGGATCGCCCGGGTGGCGGCGAGCCCGTCCATCCGCGGCATCATCACGTCCATCAGCACCACGTCGAAGCGGGCGCTCGCCAGCGCGTCGATCGCCGCCTGACCGTCGACCACCGCGGTCACCCGGTGGCCGAGCTTCTGCAGGACGCGGGTGGCGACCAGGGTGTTGGTCGGATTGTCCTCGGCGAGCAGGATGTCGAGCGGCCCGAGATCGACCGGGGGCGTCGGCGGACCGACCGGGCTCGGCGGGGCGACCGCGGCGACGATCTGCGCCGGCAGGATCACCGTGAAGATCGAGCCGCGGCCCTGGAGGCTCGCGACTTCGACCCGCCCGCCCATCTTCTCGAGCAACTTGCGCGAGATCGCCAGCCCCAGGCCGGTGCCGCCGAAGCGCCGCGAGATCGAGCCGTCGAGCTGCGAGAATTCCTGGAAGAGATTGCACAGATCGCTCTCGGCCATGCCGATGCCGGTGTCGGCGACGCTGATCCGCAGTTCGAAGGTCTCCGCCGCGCCGGCCACCGGCGCGCCTTCGACGGTCACCGAGACGCCGCCCGACTCGGTGAACTTCACCGCATTGCCGATCAGGTTGAGCAAGATCTGGCGCAGCCGTCCGGGATCGCCGACCACCCGAGGCGGCACGTTCGGCGCCATCTCGGCGGACAGTCCGATGCCCTTTTCGCGGGCCCGCGGCGCGACGATCTCCACCGAGGCGCGGACGATCTCGGCGACCTCGAAGGGGATCGCCTCGAAGGCCATGCGATCGGCTTCGAGTTTGGAGACGTCGAGGATGTCGTCGATGATCTGCAACAGGTGCTCGGCCGAGTGGCGCATGGTGTCGAGATGGGCCGACCGCTCGGCCGGATCGTCGCAGTCCTCGATCAACCGCGACATGCCGATGACGCCGTTGAGCGGCGTGCGGATCTCGTGGCTCATCGTCGCCAGGAAGGCGGTGCGGGCGCGCGAGGCGGATTCGGCGCGGTCGCGGGCCTCCGCGAGGATGGCCTCGTGGCGCTTGCGCGCCGTCACGTCGGTCAGGGTGTGCAGCGTCGCGCCGTCCGGCAGACGCGTCGCCAGATGCTCGATCACCGTGCCGTCGTCGAGGACGAACTCGGCCGCCGCGCCGCGTCCCTGGAGGCCGCAGATCTGGGCCCGCGCCGCCTCCGGCAGACGCACCCCGCCGCCCGCCGGCAGGCGCAGGAACTCGCGCGCCCGGCGGTTGACCACCCGCAGGCGCTCGTCCGGATCGATCATCACGATGCCCTGGCTCATGTGGGCGAGGGTCGCCTCGAGTTCCTGGGTCTTGTCGGCGACGTCGGCCTCGCTGGCCCGCTGGGCGATGCGCGCCCGGATCAAGCGGACCTCGTGCTCGATCCCCGAGCCGATCACCAGGAGCAGCAGCAGGGTGGCGATCGCCGCGGCGCCGAGGAAGTTGCGGCGGATGGCGAGATAGTCGGCGAGGAACTCCTGTTCGGCGAGGCCCACCGTCACCACCAGGGGCAGATCCTTCATCCGTCGGAAGCTCACCAGGCGCCGGCCGGCGCTGACCGTGCCGTCGCCGAGATAGGACCCGGAGGTCTCCCGGCTGAAGGCCTCGAACAGCGGCTTGCCGACGATCGAGCGGCCGATCAGGTCGGTGCCGATGCCGCCGCGGGCGCGGATGACGCCGTCGGTGCCGAACAGGGTGATCGCCCCCTCGTGTCCGAGGTCGATCTGTTCGAAGAAATCGGAGAGACGATAGGGGTCGAGCGAGGCGACGATCACCCCGCCGAAGGACCCGTCGGGATTGGACAGGCGGCGCGTCAGCTGCACCGTCCAGCGCCCCGAGACACGGCCCAGCACCGGCGCCGAGATGTAGAGCTCGTCGCGGTCGGGGCCGAGATGGGCCCGGAAATGCGGGCGGTCGGAGAGATCGACCCGCTCCGGCGCGCGGGTGAGGTTGGTCGCCACCAGCCGTCCGTCGGGACCGATCAGCGCCACCTGGACCGTGAGGTCGCGCAGCAGATAGGCGTTGTTGGTCCAGGCGGAGAGGTCGAATCCGACGCGGTCCGCCTCCCAGGCGTGGCGCAGGAACAGCAGCGTCTTGTCGATCTCCTTGACCGACTGGGCGACGTGTTCCTCGAACACCCGGGCGATGTTGGCGCTGTTGGCCATCGCCGCTTCCAGCGACTTCTCGCGGTCGAGCCGCAGATAGAAATGGGTCCCCGCCCACACGCAGGCGATCAGCATCAGGCCGAGCAGCGTCGACAATCCGAACGCGGCGCGGAGGTGGACGCGGAGCGAATCCGCGAGGCGGGAGGAGGGGGGGAGAAGACTCAAAGAACGCCTCGACAGCACGCGGGAGCGGACGGGGTCGGCCGGACCAGACCCCATAGTCTCGCGATGCGGTTGAAGCGACCTCAATGCCCGGAGCAATCGCCGGGCGTGGTCAACGCATCCTTGCGCCGATCCGCGGTCTTCGAACGATCCGAACGGCGTCTGGTCCCGCCGCTCAGCCTTTCGCGGTCGCGAGCAGGCCGCGGGTCAGGCTGCCGGTCTTGGGCAGGAGCGGGATCATGCAGGCCTGGAAGGCGTGGTAGATGTCCGGCTTGCCGAAGAACGGATCGCTGTTGGGCGCCAGCGTCGCGTCGAGCTGCGGATGCCAGCCGCCGTGCTCGCGGTCGATCAGCCGGGTGGCGGTGAAGCTCCACACCCGCCGATACCACGCCTCGATCTCCGGATCGTCGCCGAGCGAGCCGAGGAAGGCTGCCGCGCCGATCGCCTCGCAGCACGGCCACCAGTAGCGGTCGCGGATGCGCGGAGTGCCGTCCCATTCGAGCGAGTACCAGAAGCCGCCGGCCGGATCCCAGGCGTCGGTCACCGCCTGATCGAACAGCGCCCGCGCCGCCTCCGGCATCCAGGCATGGCGGCGTCCGCCGGTCTGCCACAGCTGCACCAGCAGCCGCGCCCATTCCAGCCAATGGCCCGGGGTGGTGCCGGCGGGGCGGAACATCGGGCTGCCGGCATAGGCGCGATCGACCTGCCAATCGGCGGTGAAGTGTTCGGGCACCCGCCAGCCGGCGGCACGGGCATGGCGGTCGATGATCAGCTCGGCGATCCGCTCGGCGCGGGCGAGGAACAGGCTGTCGCCGGTCGCCTCGTGGGCGGCCATCAGCGCCTCGGTCAGGTGCATGTTGGAGTTCTGGCCGCGATAGGTGTCGAAGCTCTGCCAGTCGGGGGTGAACTCCTCGGCCGAGGCGCCCGGGCCGTCCTCCCAGAAACGCTCGTCGAGGATCGTCGCGACGTCGGCGAGCAGCCGATCGGCGTCGGGGTGGCCCGCCACCTTGGCGCTCGATGCGGCCAGCAGCACGAAGGCATGGCCATAGGCCTGCTTGAGCGGATCGCTCGGGCCGTTGGCGCCGATCCCCCAGAAGTAGCCGCCGTTGACCGGATCGCGATGGCCGTTCCACAGGAAGTCCATGCCGTGGTCGACGATCGCGTCGGCGCCCGGCCGCCCCATCAGATGGGCGGCGGCGAAACAATGGACCATCCGCGTGGTCGAATGGAGCTGGCGCGGCGGCCGCCCGCCGTCAGCGGTGCGCACCGGCCGCCCCGCCGTGTCGAGCACGTGGAAGCCGCCGTCCGGATCGATCGCGTGGCGCTCGAAGAAGGCCAGCAGCGCCTCCGCTTGGGCGGTGAGCCAAGCGCGATGGCCGGGCTGTTCGGTCCACCGCGGCAGACGCGGGTCGATGGCGAGAGACGGCATCGCAAGTCCTTTCCGGGCGAAGGATCGGGCGTCGCGGCGCTCGCCCGTCGATCGGACGGATCCGGCGCGCGAGCGCCCGCGGCCTGCGTTTCAGGTACTCCTGCGTTCGCCGCTCGGCAAGCGCCCGCCCGTCTCACTCGGCGAGGCCGAGGCCCACCAGATGGTCGGCGCCACGGCGCAGGCCCACCTGATCCTTGACCTCGATCAGCAGCCGCGGCCGGTCGCAGTACTTCGCGACGGCGCGGAACACCGCGGGCCACGCCACCGTGCCCTCGCCGGGCAGCCAATGGCGATCGGCATAGCCGTCGGCGTCCTGGATGTGGACGTGGTCGAGTGCCGCCCCTGCGGCCTGGACGTAGCGGTCGACCGGCGGCGCGCCGGTCGAGCCGTGGGCGTAGTGGGCGTGGCCGGTGTCGAGCGACACCCGCACCACGGCTGCGTCGAAGCTCGCCGCCAGTTCGACCCGGGCGTGGGGATCCTTGTCCTCGATGTTCTCGATCACCAGGGTCGTGCCGATGTCGCGGGCGCGCGCCACCGCCGCGTCGAGGGTCAGGTGGGCGCGCTCGATCAGGCGCGCGCGGGCGTCGCGGTGTTCGTCGAGGTTCGCATGATCCCAGGTCGTGTAGGGCGAATGGATCACCATCTGGGTGGCGCCGATCGCTTCGCAGACGTCGAGGCCCTGGGCCATCCGCCGCGCCACCACCGCCCGGATCTCCGGATCGTCGGCGGCGAGCGGCAGGCTCCAGAACGGCCCGTGGATCCCGAGCCGCCCGCGGTAGCCGGCGAGCGCGGTCCGGGCGGCGTCGGCGCGCGAGCGCCAGTCACCGGACAGCACCTCGGCGAAGCAGAAGTCCTGGAGTTCGAGATCGCGCTGCCGCTCGAAGATCCAGTCGCGATGGAGGGCGAGGGTGTCGAGCGTCAGGGCGGCGCCGAGCAGGGGCAGGGGACGGGTCGAGTCGGTCATGGGGGAGCCTCGGGGCGGAAGGGGAGGCCCCTTGTCGCCCGTGGCGCATGTCGCGCCGATGACGCCGGCGCGCCCCCGGATCGCCCGGCGGCCGTGCGTCGCAACGCCTTGAGCCGCCGCAGCAGGCGGGCCATCATGGGCGCGCGGGTCCCGACCGACGGGGCCGCCCGCCCCGGAGCGCCATGGCCGTCCCCCCCGTCCTGTCGATCGAGCATCTCACCGTCGCCCTGCCGGCCGGCGCCGACCGGGCGCAGGCGGTGATCGATCTGTCGCTGACGCTCGCCGCCGACGAGACCCTGGCGCTGGTCGGGGAGAGCGGCTCGGGCAAGTCGGTGACCGCAGACGCGGTGATCGGCCTGACCGCGCCCGGCGTGCGGGTGGTCGGCGGCGCGGTGCGCCTCGACGGCGTCGATCTGCTCGGCCTCGACGAGACGGCGCGGCGCGACCTGCGCGGGCGGCGCATCGGCATGGTGTTCCAGGAACCGGCGACCGCGCTCGATCCCTTGATGCGCATCGGTCCGCAGATCGAGGAGGTGTTCGTCGCCCATCGCATCGGCGACGCCGCCGAGCGCCGCGCCCGGACGCTGGCGCTGATCGCCGAGGTCGGCCTGCCCGAACCCGAGACGATCTTCGACGCCCGGCCGTTCCAGCTCTCCGGCGGCCAGCGCCAGCGGGTGGTGATCGCCACGGCGCTGGCGCTCGATCCGGCGTTGCTGATCGCCGACGAGCCGACCACCGCCCTCGACGTCACCACCCAGGCGCAGATCCTGGCGTTGATCCGCACCCTGCAGCGCCGCCACGGCACCGCCGTGCTGTTCATCACCCACGACCTCGGCATCGTCGCCGACATCGCCGACCGGGTCGCGGTGCTCAGAGCCGGCCGGCTGGTCGAGACCGGGCCGACGGCGGAGGTGCTGGCCCGGCCACGGCACCCCTATACCCGCGCCCTGATCGACGCCGTGCCGGCCCCGGCGCCGCGCCCGAGTGGTGAGGCCGCGCCGTCCCGGCCGCCGATCCTCGAGGTCACCGGCCTCGCCAAGCGCCACGCCGACGGCGGCGGGTTGTTCCGTCGCGCCCGCAGCGTCGACGCGGTGATCGACGTCGACCTCCATCTCGCCCGCGGCGAGACCCTGGCGGTGGTCGGCGAGAGCGGCTCGGGCAAGTCGACGCTGGCGCGCTGTCTGGTGCGGCTGATCGAGCCCGACGCCGGCGAGATCCGCCTCGACGGGATCGACGTCGGCGGCCACGACGGCGAGGCGCTGCGGGCGGTGCGCCGCCGCGTCCAGATGATCTTCCAGGACCCCTGGGGGGCGCTCAATCCGCGCCGCCGCATCGGCGCCTCGATCGCCGCCGGTCCGCTCGCCGCGGGCCGCGATCGGCGGGAGGTCGCCGCTCGGGTCGGCGAGTTGCTCGCCCTGGTCGGGCTCGATCCGGCGATGGCCGATCGTTTCCCCCACGAATTCTCCGGCGGTCAGCGCCAGCGCATCGGCATCGCCCGGGCGCTCGCCCTCGATCCGGAGATCCTGATCGCCGACGAGGCGGTCTCCGCCCTCGACGTGTCGGTCCAGGCCCAGGTGCTGCGACTGCTCGACGACCTCAAGCGGCGCTTCGATCTGGCGCTGATCTTCATCACCCACGACCTGCGCGTGGCGGCGCAGATCGCCGATCGGGTGGCGGTGATGCAGGCCGGGCGGATCGTCGAAACCGGGCCGTTGGCGCGAGTTTTCGCCGCGCCGGTCCACCCCTACACCCGCAGTCTGATCGCCGCGGTGCCGGGCCGCGCCACCTTCGCCGGGGTCGAGACCCCGGCGCCGTGAGTCGGGGCGGTCAGGCGCCGCCGGGCAGTGCCGTCGCGGAGGGGGCGGTCAGCGCCTCGCTCGGCGAATCCTCCTTGAGCTCGACGCCGGACAGGCCGAGGCGGCGAGCCTCGCGCACCAGCCAGGCGAGCTTGTCGGCGGCGGCGGCTGGGGACAGCCCGTGGCCGTGGATGTTGGAGACGCAGTTGCGCTCGCTGTCGCGCCGCCCGGGCACCGGCTGGAAGGTCAGATAGGCGCCGAGCGAATCCGCCGCCGACAGGCCCGGCCGCTCACCGATCAGCATCACCACCACCTCGGCGCCGAGCGCCGCGCCGATCGGATCGCCGAGCGCCACTCGGGCGCCGGAGGCCACGACGATCGGCGCGATCGTCAGATCGCCGAGGCGAGCGATCAGGGCCAGCGCCGTGGTCGCCCCATGGGCATCGACCGCCGCCGCCGACAGGCCGTCGCCGATCACCACCGCGACGTCGAAGGGGCCGGCAGGCAGGCGTTCGGCCGCCCCCGCCGCGAGACGTCGGCCGAGATCGGGGCGGCGCAGATAGGTCGCCCGGTCGAGCGCCGCGCTCTCGACCCGTATCACCGGATGGGGAGCGAGGTCGGCGGTCAGCCGGTCGAGATCGACCGCACCGTGCACCGCGTCGCGGGCCTTGGCGTGGGCCATCTGGAAGGCCAGGAGGGGGGCGTTGGGCAGGGCGTCGCCGGCCCGCCCGAGGCCGATGCGCGCGCGGGTCATGCGCCGCAGCGCCGCGAATCCGTCGTCGACCGGGACCGTCATGCCGCTTCTCCCGTTGCGATCAGCCGCTGCACGGCACTCGCCCCCGCACCGAGCGGCGGCACCCGCCCGGCGGCATCGCCGAGCCCCATGCGGACCAGCCAAGCTTCGAACTCCGGCGCCGGGCGCAGCCCGTGGAGATGGCGCAGGCGCAGGAGGTCGTGGTGCGACAGGCTCTGGTAGTTGAGCATGATGTCGTCGGCACCGGGCACGGCGATCAGGAAATTGACCCCGGCGGCGGCGAGCAACAGCGCCAGCGTGTCCATGTCGTCCTGGTCGGCCTCGGCGTGATTGGTGTAGCAGACGTCGATGCCCATCGGCAGGCCGAGCAGCTTGCCGGTGAAGTGATCCTCCAGGCCGGCGCGGATGATCTCCTTGGAATCGTAGAGATACTCCGGCCCGATGAAGCCGACCACGGAATTGACCAGGAGCGGCGAGAAGGCCCGCGCCACGCCTTGGGCGCGCGCCTCCAGGGTCTGCTGGTCGACGCCGTGATGGGCATCCGCCGACAGCGCCGAACCCTGGCCGGTCTCGAAATACATCACGTTCGATCCGACCGTGCCGCGGTTCAGCGACAGGGCCGCAGCGCGTGCTTCGGCGAGGATGCCCAGATCGACGCCGAAGCCCGAATTGGCGCCCTGAGTGCCGGCGATCGACTGGAACACCAGATCGACCGGCGCGCCCTTCTCGATCGCGGCGATCGAGGTGGTGACATGGGCCAGCACGCAGGACTGGGTCGGGATGTCGAAGCGCTGCCGCATCTCGTCGAGCATCTCGAGCAGGCGGATCGCCGCGCCGAGATTGTCGCTGGCCGGATTGACGCCGATCACCGCGTCGCCCATGCCGAAGAGCAGGCCGTCGAGGGTCGCCGCGGCGATCGCCGCCGGGTCGTCGGTGGGATGGTTGGGCTGCAGTCGGGCCGCCAGCCGTCCGGGCAGGCCGATCGTCGAGCGGAAGCCGGTCACCACACGCGTCTTGGCGGCGACCGCCACAAGATCGCCGTTGGTCATCAGCTTGGACACCGCCGCCGCCATCTCCGGCGTCAGGCCGGGGGCGAGGCGGCCGAGCGCCGCGGCATCGGTCGACCAGTCGAGCAGGTGTTCGCGCAAGTCTCCGACGGTCATCGCCGCGACCGGCGCGAAGGCGGCCGCGTCGTGGCCGTCGCAGATCAGCCGGGTGACCTCGTCGATCTCGTAAGGGATCACCGGTTCGTCGAGGACCGCCTTCAGCGGCAGGTCGGCCAGCGCCATGCGGGCGGCCACCCGTCGCGCCGCCGAGGACGCGGCGATGCCGGCCAACTCGTCGCCCGACCGGCGCGGCGTGGCGCAGGCGAGCAGGGTCTTCAGATCGTCGAAGACGTGGGTCTCGCCATCGTAGACATGGCGGAAGCCGGAGCGCGCACGGCCCATGGGTCACTCTCGCTGCATCGGTCGCCGGCGGGCATGCCGGTCTCGCGAGAATAGGCGGTCGGCGGCGCGCCGCCAGTCGAAATCGACGTGGGACCGTCGCGACATCGCGCCACCTGCCCGAACGACGAGAGCCCGCCGGGGGGGCGGGCTCTCGGGACGATTGGCGATCGGGATCGGTCAGGCGACGGTGGTCAGCGCCGGGTAGTCGGTGTAGCCCTTGGGGCCGATGCCGCCGATGCCGTAGGCGGTCGAGAAGTCGATCTCCTGGAGCGGCGCGTCGAGACGCAGCCGCGTCACCAGATCGGGGTTGGCGATATAGGACTTGCCCCAGGACACCGCGTCGGCGCGACCGGCGGCGATCGCCGCTTCGGCGCTGGCCTTGGTGAACTTCTCGTTGGCGATCACCACGCCGCCGAACGCCGCCTTCATCGCCGGCGTCAGGCTGTCGGGGCCTTCGTATTCGCGGGTGAAGATGAAGGCGATGCCGCGCTTGCCGAGTTCGCTGGCGACATGGGTGAACAGCGGCGCCGGATTGCTGTCGCCGGCATCGTTGGAATCGCCGCGCGGCGCCAGATGGACCCCGACCCGGCCCTTGCCCCACACCGCGATCACCGCATCGGTGACCTCGAGCAGCAGGCGGGCGCGGTTCTCGATCGAGCCGCCGTAGATGTCGGTGCGCTTGTTGGTCTTGTCCTGCAGGAACTGGTCGATCAGGTAGCCGTTGGCGGCGTGGATCTCGACACCGTCGAAGCCGGCCAGCTTGGCGTTGCGCGCGCCTTCGACATAAGCCGCGATCACGCCGGGAATCTCGTCGAGTTCGAGGGCCCGCGGCGTCACGAAGTCCTTCATCGGGCGTACCAGATTGACGTGGCCGGCGGGCTGGACGGCGCTCGGCGCCACCGGCACTTCACCGTGCAGGTAGAGCGGATCGGAGATCCGGCCGACGTGCCAGAGCTGGGCGAAGATGCGTCCGCCCTTGGCGTGCACCGCCGCGGTGACCAGCTTCCAGCCTTCGACCTGGGCCTCGGTCCACAGACCGGGCGTATCGGGATAGCCGACGCCCTGGGGCGTGACCGCGGTCGCTTCCGACAGGATCAGGCCGGCGTCGGCGCGCTGGGCGTAATATTCGGCGTTGAGTTCGGTCGGCACGCGGCCCGGCGCGGCGCGGCAGCGGGTCAGCGGCGCCATGATGATGCGATTGGGCAACGTGAGGTCGCCGACGACCAGCGGAGAGAACAGTTCGGACATGAGGAGCGTCCTGGGTTCGGGAGGAGGGGACGTCGAAGGGATGAGCAGGGCCGACGTGAAAAACGTCGACGAGATCTCCCATATGGGGTCGTCTGCCGCGTCCCGCCAGTCATGCACTGCAACATGACGGCTCTGTGAATTTCGCGGGGCGCATCCCCGCGCGCCCCGATCGTCCTCCCGAGCCCGTCGTCGTGTCCGCCGGCCCTCAGCCGGCGCGGGTTTGCGGCGCCTTGGCGGCCGCGTCGGGACCGTGCTTCAACTGCTCGAGGAAGCCGCGCACCGCCTCGGCGAGGGCCTGCGAATGGCGTCCGGAGGCGCCGGCGGCGTCGGAGACGTTGCGGGCGCCGTCGCGGGTCTGGGTGATCGCCCCTTCCACCGCCACGACGTTGCGCGACAGGATCATCGTGCCGTCGGCGGCCTGGTGGACCGAGCCGGAGATGTCGCGGGTGACCGCGCCCTGTTCGACGATCGCCGCGGCGATCGACGAGGTGACCCCGCCGATCTCGCGCATCACCGCGCCGATCTCCTCGATCGCCGCCACCGCCTGGCCGGTGCCGTTCTGAATGTCGCCGACCTGCAGCGAGATCTCCTCGGTCGCCCGCGCCGTCTGGCCGGCGAGATTCTTGACCTCACTGGCCACCACCGCGAAGCCGCGGCCCGCCTCGCCGGCGCGCGCCGCCTCGATCGTGGCGTTGAGGGCGAGCAGGTTGGTCTGGGCGGCGATCGCCTGGATCAGGCCGACGACGGTGCCGATCTTGTTGCCCGAGGCCGCGAGGCTGCCGACCGCCCCGGCCATGGTGGTGGTCATGGTGTTGGCGCGCTCGACGATGCTGGTCGCCGACGAGATCTGGCGGCCGATTTCGCCGATCGAGGCATTGAGTTCTTCCGAGGCCGAGGCCACCGCCTGGACCATGGTGGCGGTCTCCTCCGCCGCCGCCGCCGCGCCGGTCGCCTGATCATGGGCCGAGACGGCGATCTTGGTGAGCTGTTCGGCGGTGCCGGCCATGCGGCGGGTGTTGCCGTCGACTTCGCCGAGCAACTTCTCGGTATCCTGACGGAAGCCGGCGACGCGGTCTTCGATGAAGGCCGAATGGCGCATCCGATCTTCGATCAGCACCTCCTGGTAGACGCTGATGGCGAAGTCCATGTCGAGCAGCACCGCCTGATTGACCGCCCGCAACTGGGCGATCAGTCGGGACTTCCGCAGGCCGCTGCGGCGCACCAGATGGGCTGAGATCTCGTTCAGCACGTACTGATAGCCGCCGATGTACCAGCGCGGCTCGAGGCCGATACGGTGATGGGCCCGGCCGATCGCCTTCACCGAGGCGGCGTAGTCGTCGTCGAAGCGGCCGCTGAACACCCGTCCCCAGTGGCGGCTCTGGGCCTTGGCGAGGTCGGTGCTGCGACCGGAGGTCATGCGCGCCAGCATCGGTTCGGTGCCGAGATGGCCGTAGAAGCTGCAGAGCAGGTCCGGCAGGATCGGCTCGATCGAAGCCCAGACCTCGCGCAGATTGCGCGTCGTCTCCTGGTCGATCCGGGCGAAGGCCAATCGGCGGGCGAGGTCGATACCTTGTGCGTCGTTCGTCATCGTGTTCCCCGGACTGGTCTTCGGTGAAATTCGCGGTGGATGTCGGAAGGTCTGGCCTCGTCATCGTCGCCTCGCGGCGACGCCTGCGGAAGTGACGTTGCGGAAGAACCGATCGAGAACTCGATCGGAACTACTGGGGACCGAGACTGCTGGAAGATGGTTTACAAAAGATGAATCGGGTGTATTCCTAATTTACCTGACGTAATACGCGAAATTTCAGTTGGGCGACATTCTGAAGTGCCCGTTTTCCGGGTGTTTTCCGGATCTTCCCGGGCACCGACAGGATTCGCCCCCCGGTGGTAATTCTGAGAAATTGCCCAGATTCACCGAAACTTAGGGATAACCAGACGAAGATCCTCCATCCCGATCGCGAGCCGATCGGGTACCGCGGGAAGCGATTCCCGATGTCCGATCGACCGGGAGGACGAAATTTGCGCGGGCTGCCGACGCTGATCGCAGTCGTCACGATCCATTCCCTGCTCGTGATCGGCAGCGTGAGTCTCCTCCATGCGCCCGGTGACCTGATCAGGATCTGGCCGGCGACCGCCTTCCTCATCTTTTCGCTGTGGCGCCTGCGCCCCGCGCCGCTGTGGCCGGCGATCGTCCTGCTCGTCGTCGCCGGGATCGGTGCGCGCCTGCTGGTCGGTGGGTCGCTGCTGTTTTCCGCCACGTCGGTGGTGATCAACTTCGTCGAGGTCGGCCTCGGCTTGGCGTTGCTGAGCGGTCTCGGCGAAGCCCGCCTCGACCGGAACGTCCCGACCTTCCTGAAGGCCCTGGGGCTGGTCGGCGGCGTCGTCACGCTGGTCGGCATGCCGTTCCACGCGGCGATTCTGGCGCTGAGCTTCGACCGTCCGTGGAGCGCGGTGGCGATGTCGGTGGCGCTCGGCGGGGTGATCGGCGCCGCGCTGATCCTGCCGCTGGTCGCCGCCGCCTCGACCGCGGCCTTCCGGGCGCAGTTGCGCGGGCGCGCAGCCGTCGAGAACGCCGCCCTGCTGGTGATGTGCGGCACGGTGCTGTGGTTCACGGTGTTCGAGCTGCATCAGCCGACCCTGATCCTGATGCTGCCGGTGCTGGTCGCCGCGGTCCGCCGTGGCCGGCTCCCCGCCGCGGTGTTCGGCGTCCTGCAGATCGGGTCGGTCCTGCTCGCCGGGCGCTTCGGCCTGCTCGCCGTGGGCTGGCCGTTCGCCGCCAGCGGGCTCGTCGCCGCGCCGTGGATCGCCGTGGCGATCCTGCTGCCCTATTGCATCGCCATGCTGGTCGAGGAATTGGCCGCCGAGCGCGAGAAGATCTCGACCAGCGAGACCTATTTCCGCGATGCCATGAACCACTCGCCCTTCGGCATGGCGCTGCTCGATCTCGACGGTCGTTGCTTCTCGGTCAACCGCGCGCTGTGCGAATTTCTCGGCTACGCCCCCGACGAGATCATCGGACGGGCGTCGAGCGATTTCGCCCTTCCGGAAGAACGCGAGAAGGTGGCGCCGCGGCTGCACGGTCTGGTCACCGGCCGATACGACGACTACACGATCGAGAAGCGCTTTCTCCACAAGGACGGTACGCCGCTGTGGGCCTTCGTCGCGGTCTCGGCGGTGCGCGACGAGGCGACCGGGCGCGCCCTCTACATGATCGTCCAGATGCAGGACATCAGCGCCCGCCGCGAGACCGAAAAGGCGTTGGAGGAGAGCGAAAGCCGCTGGAACTTCGCCCTGGAGAGCGCCGGCCAGGGGGTCTGGGACCACGACTACGGCCGCAACCGTACCTTCTATTCGGCGACCTGGGCGCGCATGCTCGGCTATCGCCCCGAGGACATGTCGAGCGAATCCGACGCCTGGCTGTCGCTGGTCCATCCCTTCGACCTGCCGCGTCTGCTCCATCAGGAACATCTCCACCTCGAGGGCCGCACCGCGCAGTTCGAGTGCGAATTCCGCATGCGCCACAAGGACGGCCACTGGGTGTGGATCCTCGATCGCGGCAAGGTCATCGCCCACGGGCCCGACGGCCGCCCGACCCGGATGATCGGCACCCACACCGACATCACCGAACATCGCCTGCTCACCGAAGCGCTGCAGCAGGAGAAGGAGCGCCTGCGCATCACCCTGCAATCGATCGGCGACGGCGTGATCTGCACCGACGAAGAGGGCCGCGTGACCTTCGTCAACCCGATCGCCGAGGCGCTCACCGGCTGGTCGGCGACCGCCGCTCTCGGGCGGCCGTGCGACCTGGTCTTCCGGGTGGTCCACGAGATCGACGACGTGCCCGTCGAGAACGTCGTCACCACCTGCCTCGCCCGCCTCGACCGGGTCGCCCGCGACGAAGGCATGGTGCTGGTCGGCCGGTCGGGGGCCCGCGTCGACGTCAAGGCCTCGGCCTCGCCGGTGCGCAAACCCACCGGTGAAGTGCTCGGCGCGGTCTTGGTGTTCCAGGACGTCACCCGCGCCCGCACGCTGCAGAAGGAGCTCGCCGTGATGGCGAGCCACGACGCCCTGACCGGCCTGCTCAACCGCACCTCGTTCGAGCGTCGGCTCGAGGAGCATTGCGCCGAACTCGCCTCGGGCGGGCGCGAACACACCCTGGTGTTCCTCGACCTCGACCGCTTCAAGATCATCAACGACACCGCCGGCCACGCCGCCGGCGACGTGCTCCTGCGCGAGATCGGCCGCTTGATTCGCGAACACATGCGCCGCGCCGACGTCGTCGCTCGTCTCGGCGGCGACGAGTTCGGGGTGCTGATCGTCGACACGCCGATCGGCGAGGCCGAAGCCATCGCCGAGCGTCTGCTCGAACGCATCGGCCGCACCCGCTTCGCCTGGAGCGGCCGGGTCTACGAGGTCGGCGCCTCGGTCGGGCTCGCCCGCGTCGACGGCGAGACTCCGCATGCCGCCGACGTGATGAGCCGCGCCGACGTCGCCTGCTATGCCGCCAAGGCCTCCGGTCGCAACCGCGTCTCGGTCTACCACCCGTCCGAGGGCGACGCCCGCCGCCATCATCACGAGCTCTACACCGCCGCCGGCATCCGCGCCGCCCTGGAGACCGGGCGCTTCGTGGTCTATGCCCAGACCATCGCCGATCTGCGCCCCTCGGGGCGCCTGCACCACCACGCCGAGCTCCTGGTGCGGATGATCGAAGAGGACGGCTCGATCCTGTCGCCGGGCGCCTTCATCCCGGCCGCCGAGCGCTACGGATTGATGGCGGCGATCGATCGCTTCATGATCAGTCAGGTGCTGGAGCGCTACGACCGCGCCATCCTGGCGGTGCCGCGGCTGGTGGTGTCGATCAACCTGTCGGCCAATTCCCTCGAAGATCCGGGATTGCTCGCCTATCTCGCCGAGAAGCTGGAAGGCTCGGCGCTGCCGCCCCACCGGATCCATTTCGAGATCACCGAGACCTCGCTGATCAACAATCTGACCCACGCCGGGCGGCTGGTCGAGGCGCTCAGGGCGGCCGGCTATTCGATCATGCTCGACGACTTCGGCGCCGGCGTCAGCTCCTTCGCGTATCTGGAGCAGTTCCCGGTCGACTATCTGAAGATCGACGGCAGCTTCGTGCGCAAATTGACCACCAGCTTCGTCGACCGGGCGATCGTCGAATCGATCAACGACATCGGCCACAAGCTCGGGGCGATCACCGTCGCCGAGTTCGTCGAGGACGCCGAGACGCTGCAGGCGCTCGAGGACATCGGCATCGACATGGCCCAGGGCTACCACATCGCCCGGCCGCAACCGCTCGAGGAGCTGCTCGAGCGCCTGTCCGACGGCTCGATTCCGGCGCTGCCCGAGCGCATGGCCGGCTGATCCGGCGGTTCCCGTTCACTCGATCGCTGCGACCCGCCGCCCGCACCGTGGTGCGCCCGGCGGGGAGGGGGCTCACGCCTCCTTCGCCGCCTCGCGGGCATTGGCCTCGGACACCGCCCGGCGCTTGGCGCGGGTGCGGAACCAGCCGAGGGTCTTGCGGATCGTCACGTAGAACACCGGCGTCAGGAACAGACCGAAGAAGGTCACCCCGATCATCCCCGAGAACACCGCGGTGCCCAAGGCCTGGCGCATCTCGGCGCCGGGGCCGACGGCGATCACCAGCGGCACGACGCCGAGGATGAAGGCGAAGGCGGTCATCAGGATCGGCCGCAGACGCAGTCGACAGGCCTCGATCACCGCCGCGACCGGGCCGTTGCGGTGCTGGACCTCGCCCTCGGAAGCGAATTCGACGATCAGGATGGCGTTCTTGGCGGCGAGCCCGACCAGCACGATCAGGCCGACCTGGGTCAGGATGTTGTTGTCCATGCCGCGCCACATCACCCCGGCCAGCGCCGCGCCGACGCTGAGAGGCACGATCAGGATGATCGACAGGGGCAGCGCCCAACTCTCGTACTGAGCCGCGAGCAGCAGGAACACGAACACCACCGACAGGCCGAAGATGGCGATGGTCGAGGATCCCGCGAGCTTCTCCTGGTAGGCGAGTTCGGTCCATTGGAAGCCGGTGCCGGGCGGCAGCACCTTCTGGGCGATCGCCTCGATCTTGTCGAGGCCGACGCTCGACGCCACGCCCGGCGCCGCGCTGCCCTGCAAGGGCACCGAGGTGTACATGTTGTAGCGCTGGATCAGCGAGGGTCCGGCGACGTCGCGGATGCTGACCACCGTGCCGAGCGGCACCAGGGCGCCGGAGCTCGAGCGCACCTTGAGCTGCGAGATGTCGTCCTTGGACAGGCGGAAGCGGTCGTCGGCCTGGGCGCGAACCTGATAGACCCGGCCGAAGGCGTTGAAGTCGTTGATGTAGGCGGTGCCGAGATTCTCCTGGAGGGCATCGAAAACCGCGCCGATCGGCACGTTCAGCATCTGCGCCTTGGTGCGGTCGATCTCGACATAGACCTGCGGCGTCGAGGCGGTGAAGGTGGTGAACACCCCGCGCAGATCGGGGTCCTGCGCCGCCATGCCCATCATCTGATAGGTCAGGCCGAGGATGCGGCGCATGTCGGCCGAATCCTTCTCCTGGATCTGCAGCTTGAAGCCGCCCTGGTTGCCGAGGCCGCGCACCGGCGGCGGCGGCACGGCGACCGAGAAGGCCTCCTGCATCGGCGCCAGCTTGGCCTTGATCGCCGCGACGATGACGTCCGAGGTCTGCCCCGCCGGCAGGCGTTCGTCGAAGGACTTGTAGGGCGCGAACAGCACCGCGCCGTTCGACGACGGGGTGAAGGTCGCGGCATTGACGCCGGCCACTTCGATCGTATGGGCGACGCCCTCGACCTCGCGCACCAGACGTCCGGCGCGCGAGATCACTTCCTGCGTCCGGGTCAGCGAGGCGCCGTCGGGCAACTGCAGGATGACCAGCGCATAGCCCTGATCCTGGGCCGGGATGAAGCCGGTGGCGAGGTGTTGGGCGAACCACACCGTGCCGCCGATCAACCCGGCATAGACCACCAGCGCCAGATAGCGCCAGCGCACCACGAAGCCGACGCTCGCGGCATAGCCGTTGGCGACGTGGTCGAAGCCGCGGTTGAAGCCGTCCGCCAGCCACCGGGTGGTCCGCCCGACGAACGTGCGGGGGGCGTGGTCGAGGTCGTGCGGCTGCAGGAGCAGCGCCGCCATCGCCGGCGACAGGGTCAGCGAGTTGAGCGCCGAAATGATCGTCGACACCGCGATGGTGACCGCGAACTGGCGATAGAACTGACCGGTGATGCCCGACACGAAGGCCGCCGGGATGAACACCGCGGCGAGCACCAGCGAGATCGCGACGATCGCCGTGCCGACCTCGTCCATGGTGGTGTGGGCGGCGTCGCGCGGCCGCATGCCGGTGGCGATGTTGCGCTCGACGTTCTCGACCACGACGATGGCGTCGTCGACGACGATGCCGATCGCCAGCACCAGGCCGAACAGGGTCAGGGTGTTGAGCGAATAGCCCATCGCCGCCAGCACCGCGAAGGTGCCGATCAGCGACACGGGGATCGCCAATACCGGGATGATCGCGGTGCGCCACGACTGCAGGAAGACGATCACCACGACGACGACCAGGGCCAGCGCCTCGGCCAGGGTCTTGTAGACCTCGTCGACCGAGGCCTGGATGTATTCGGTCGGGTTGAACGGAATCGCGTAGGCGAGCCCGCCAGGGAAGCCCCGGGCGATGTCGGCCATGGTCACCTGGACCTGTTTGGCCGCGTCGAGCGCGTTGGTGCCGGGCCGCTGGAACACGCCGAGCGACACCGCGGTGCGCCCGTCGAAGGACGAGGCGTTGGTGTAGCTCTGGGCGCCGATCTCGACGCGGGCGACGTCCTTGAGGCGGATCACCCGCCCGTCGGGCGTCGAGCGGACGATCACCTGCTCGAACTGCGCGGCCTCCTGGAAGCGGCCCTGGGTGCGGACCACCATCTCGAAGGCATTGTCCTTGGGCGCCGGCTGGCCGCCGAGGGTGCCCGAGGAGACCTGGACGTTCTGTGCCTTGACCGCCTGGACCGCGTCGTCGGCAGTGAGCCCGAGGCTCGCCAGCCGGTCGGGATCGAGCCAGACGCGCAGCGCATAGAGACGTTCGCCGAAGATCTGCACGTCGCCGACGCCGTCGAGCCGCAACAGCTGGTCGCGGACGTTGGCGCGGGCATAGTTCGACACGTAGAGCGGATCGAGGGTGTTGTCGGGCGAGTACATCGTCACGACCAGCAGGAAGTCGGGCGACGACTTGGTGGTGGTGACGCCGAGTTGCTGCACCGCCTGGGGCAGGCGCGGCTGGGCGATCGCCACCCGGTTCTGGACCAGCACCTGCGCCTTGTTGAGGTCGGTGCCGAGCCGGAAGGTGATGGTCAGCTGCATCGACCCGTCGGCCGACGAGTAGGAGGACATGTAGAGCATGTCCTCGACGCCGTTGATCTGCTCCTCGATCGGTGTGGCGACGGTGCCGGCGACGGTCTCGGAATCGGCGCCGGGATAGGAGGCGCGGACCACGATGGTCGGCGGGGCGATCTCGGGATATTGGGCGACCGGCAGCGACACGAAGGCGAGCGAGCCGACGATCACCATCAGGATCGACAGGACCGACGCGAAGATCGGCCGCCGGACGAAGAAATGGGCGAAACGCATGCGGGGTCGCCTCTTCTCAGTTGGCCTTGACCGGCGGCAGTTCGACGCGCTGCGGCGTCACCTTGACGCCCGGGCGGATGCGCACGAGGCCGTTGACGGCGATCGTCTCGGATCCGTCGAGGCCCGAGCGGATCAGCCGGTAGCCGTCGATCTTGGCGCCCGGGACGACCGGCTTCGGCGTCACCGTGCCGTCGGTGGCGACCGCATAGACGATGCGGCGGGTCTGGTCGGAGGCGATCGCCTCGTCGGGGATCAGCACGCCGCGGTGCAGGCCGCCCATCGGCAGGCGGATCTTGCCGAACAGGCCGGGGGTCAGGAACAGGTCGGCATTCGGTACCTTGGCGCGCAGGCGCATCGTGCCCGAGGCTTGATCGACGCGGTTGTCGAAGAAGTCGACCACCGCCTGCCGCTTCGGCTCGCTCTCGTCGGTGGTCGCCACCGCGCCCTTGAGGCCGACGATCGACGCCTTGGTGCCGCCTTCGACCGCCACCCGCTCGAGCGCCAGGAAGGTCGCCTCGTCGAGATCGAAATAGAAGTCGATCGGATCGGCCGCGACGATCGTCGTCAGCAGCGTGTCGGCGGCGCCGATCAGGTTGCCCTCCGAGACGAGGCGACGCGAGATCCGGCCGTCGATCGGCGCGCGGATCTCGGTGAATTCGAGGTTCAGTTTGGCCGCCGCCAGCGCCGCCTTGTCGCCGACCGCCCGCGCCTGCGCCTGCAGGAAGGCCTGACGGCGTTGATCGAACAGCTGATCGGTGATGTTGCCGGTCTTCTGCAACTGGGTGGCGCGTTCGAGATCGGAGGTGGCGAACTGCAGCGTCGTCTCCGACACGGTCACCGCCGCGATCGCCTGATCGACCGCCGCCTGATAGGGGCGCGGATCGATGGTACACAAGAGGTCGCCCTTGTGGACGAAGCTGCCTTCGGCGAAGGCGATCGACTGGAGATAGCCCGCCACCCGCGCCTTGACCTGGACGGTCTGGATCGCGTCGAAGCGGCCGGTGAACGACAGGGTCTCCTGGATGTCCTTGACCACCGGCGCCGCGACCTGGACCGGCGGGGCGGGCGGCGGACCGCCGGCGCTCTGGGCCAGGGCCGAGGTACCGCAAACGCCCGTCAGCAAGGCGACGGAGAGGGCGAGGCGGAGGGGCAGGGACGCGCGCTGCATGGGGGGACCCGTGGATCGGAGAAACGAACGACGGCCGGGAGCAAACCCGGCCGCCATATATTTCTGCACGAACTGCTGCGCTGCGTCACGCCCGCATCCGGACATATTTTTGCGAACCGCCCTCTCACGGTCAGGCGGCGCGGTCCTGCTCGACCAGTCGGCGCAGACGGCCGATCGCCGCCTCCGACAGGTCGGCGGTGCGGAATTCGACTCCGAATTCGCCGTCCTTGACCCATTTGACCACGCCCGGGATCAGCACGCCCGGTTCGCCGGACAGCCGAACTTCGGTGCCGACCGCGAGGTTGGTGGCGGCGCCGGCGATTCGTGCACCGGTGAGGGAGACGTCGACGCACACCCCCTCGTCGACGCGGCCGCCGCGATGGACCTCGATGTCGTGGCCGGCCGGCACCCGGCCGTTGGTGGCGTGGCGGCGGTCGAGCGGGCCCTGGCGCAGCGACACCAGGAAGTCGCGCACCGTCTCGGCGAGGCGTCCGCCCTCGATGGAGATCGAGCCGGAGGTGTCGCGCAGGCCCTGGGCGAGATCGACGGTCTCGCGGGCGATGCCGCTGATCCCCTGGATGTTGCGGGTGACCCCACGGGTGCCTTCGAGCACCGAATCGACGTTGTGGGCGATGTCGTTGGTGGCGGTGATCTGGCCGCCGATCGAGCGGCGGATCTCGCCGGTGATCGCGTCGATCTCGGCGATCGTGCCGCCGATGCCCTCGATCGACTGGACCGCGGCGCGGGTCGCGGTCTGCACTTCGCCGATGTGGCGGGTGATCTCGCCGGTGGCCCGCGCGGTCTGGTCGGCGAGGCCCTTGACCTCGGCGGCGACCACCGCGAAGCCGCGTCCGGCCTCGCCGGCGCGCGCCGCCTCGATGGTGGCGTTGAGGGCGAGCATGTTGGTCTGATGGGCGATCTGGTCGATCAGGCCGGTGACCAGACCGATCTTCTCGGCCGCCGCGGCGAGGCCGGAGACGATGCGGCCGGTCTCTTCGGCGCGGTCGACGGCGGCGCGGGCGATGGTCGCGGAGCGTTCGATCTCGCCGCCGATGCCGCGCGCCGAGGCGGTCAGGCGGGCGGCGGCCTCGGCCACCGCCTGGACGTCGGTGGTGGCGGCCTGCGAGGCCTCGACCACCGCGACGGCGCGCTGGTCGGTGGTGCCGGCGCCGTCGCCCATCCGGGTGGCGGCGTCGCCCATGCCGTGGGAGGCGGCGGTCAGGGTCTCGACGATGGTGTTGATCGCCGCGCCGAAGTCCTCGGTCGAGACGTTGAAGGCCTCGACCCGCTCCTCGATGCGGTCGGTCGCTTCGTTGATGGTCTCCGAGGCCCGGAGCAGCGCCCCGTGCATGCCGTGCGGCAGGATGCGGCGGTAGTAGCGGTTGTGGCGGACGGCATCCATCGCCGCGCTCGATTCGCGCACGAAGGCGTCGAGATGGTCGGCCATGTCGTTGATCGCTTCGGTGAGTTCGCCGATCGCCCCGCGCTGGTCGAACACCAGATTGCGGGTCTCGAAGTCGCCGCGCGCCAAGCCGTTGCACACCGCGATCGCCCGGTCGATGCCGGCGCCGGTGCGGGCCCCGAGGACCAGCGCCGCCGTGCCGCCGAGCGCCGCCAGCGCCAGCCCGATCCAGGTCGCGAGTGTCGATCCCCAGGCGACCCCGGCCGCCGCGACGGCCACGCCGAGGAGCGCCGCGACGCCCGGCGCCACCGCCTCAGAGCGAAAAGATGAGTTCGTCATAGCTGGTCGCCTTCGACTTCACGAGGTCCGTGAGCTGCGCATAGGAGGCCTTGAGGCCCTCCTTGGCGCTCGAATAGGAGGCTTCGGTCGCCAGCAATCCGGCATAGACCGGCTCCATCACGTCCCGAACGATGCGCTGTTCCGGGACCCGGCGATTGGAGTGATAGCCGACCACCCGACCCTGATCGTCGTAGGACGGCGTGACATGGGCGAACACCCAATAATAGTCGCCCCAGCGGGTCATGTTCTTGACGTAGGCGAAGACTTCCTTCTCTTCGGCGAGCCGATCCCACAACAGCTTGAACACCGCCCGCGGCATGTCGGGATGGCGGATGATCGAGTGTGGTGCCCCCATCAGTTCGGCGCGGGAATAGCCGCAGACCTTGGAAAAGGTACGGTTCGCATAGGTGATCTTCCCCTTGAGATCGGTCTTGGAGACGATGATCTCGTCGGGGGCGAACGTCACCTCGCGGTTCGTTGGAACAATCTTCTGAGCCATGGGCAGCGCATCCGGGCAAAATCGTCGGGATCGATGCAACAGAATTGGCGTCGAAGCGGTTAACAATTCGTTCGAATGGCCTCGACGTGGTGGTCTCTCGTAGAACTCTTTTGTCGAAGGTCCGTGTAATTCCAAGTGTCGCACAATAATTTCAGTTCACCGCCACACGGAATACCTTACCGGGCGTCACCGCCGACTCGGCGCGTCCTCGGGTCGTGCATCGCCTCCACTCGGTCGGCGTCGGGGTGACGGGCGTTCGCGAGAGGCGCCGGCCGGGCCGTTTGACTCGGATTCTTCGACTTTCGGAATTTTTGCATTGCCATTTCGCGGTGCAGCATTATATTGGGAAGGTGATCGGCGCTCCGGCGTCGGCCACGGCCCTCCTTGGGCGTTTCCTCCCTAGACTTGGGCCGCCGCAAGGCGGCCTTTTTTTATGCCCACGGCGCCGGGTCAGTGCGGCAGGCGCATCGGTCGGCCGTCGGGGCCGCGCAACGGAAACAGCCCGGCCTGGAAGGCGACGCTCATGTGCCCGGCCTTGGTGATCGCCTGTTCGGCGGTGTCGGCCGGCAGTTCGGCGCGGGCGGCCTCGGCGAACAGCGCCATCCAGCGGTCGAAATGGGCGGGCTCGATCTTCAGCGCCCAGTGCGGCGGGAACGGCTTGCCCTGGTAGCGTTCGGTGCCGAGCAGTTGGCGCGACCAGAAGTCGACGATCACCGCCAGATGGGCCTCGGGCTCGGGCAGAGCCGCCAGGATCGGCGCCAGCAGCGCATCATCGGTCCATCCCGCATAGAAGCGGCGCACCATCCGCACGATCGCCGTCTCGATCTGGGCCGCCTCGGGACCAGGGGTCGCCACGTTCATCAGATCGCGTTCCATGTCTTCGGCCTCGTCGCGCATGGGAGGCCCAGTGCTCGCAGGTCCGCGGCGCGCCCCGCAATCCGCAGAATCACACAACCGCCGTGACGGACGCGGCGAGATCGACCTCAGGCGCCGGCGATCACATGGAAGAAGCTGCCGGTGACCCGCCCGCGCCGAGCGCCGGTCGCCACGGAAGCGCCGCCGTGGACGTCGGCGGCGAGCGCGAAGGGCGGGTCGCCCCCGGCATCGATCACCGTGGCGTAGTGGAACTCGTGGCCGGCGAGGCGTTGCCCCGCGCGGCCCAGAATTCCGTCGGCGAGGAGTTCGACCGAGCGATAGCCGAGAGTCATCCGCCGCGTCGCGAAGGAGGTGGCGACGTCGAGGAGGCCGGCCATCGGATGGACGGTGCCGGCAGCGTCGGTCAGCGTGCGCCCGAGCACCATGTAGCCGCCGCACTCGCCGTGCACCGGCCGGGTCTCGGCGAAGCGGGCGAGCCCGGCGCGGAAGCCCGTCGCCGCGGCGAGGCGTCCGGCGTGGAGTTCCGGATAGCCGCCGGGCAGCCAGCACACGTCGCAATCGTCCGGCGGCGCCTCGTCGGCGAGCGGCGAGAAGGGGACGATCTCCGCCCCGGCGGCCCGCCAGCCGAGCAGGAGATGGGGATAGAGGAAGGTGAAGGCGGCGTCGCGCGCCACCGCGATGCGCGCGCCCGGCGGCGGCAGTGGCCGCCCGCCCGAGGGATCCGGGGCGCCGAGCGGCGCGGCGCACGCGATCACCCGGTCGATCGCCAGATGGGCCTCGGCGAAATCGGCGAGGCGGTCGAGGATCGCCGCGAGATCGGCGGTCTCTTCGGCCTGGACCAGACCGAGATGGCGCTCCGGCAGCACCAGATCCGGCCGCCGCGGCAGCGCGCCGAGCACCTCGACGCCGATCGCCGTCATCGCCTGGGTCACCAAACGGACGTGCCGCTCCGAGCCGACCCGGTTGAGGATCACCCCGGCGATCGCCAGATCCGGCGCCAGCACCCGGATACCGGCCACCGCCGCCGCCGCCGACTGCGACTGGCCGGAGACGTCGAGCACCAGCACCAGCGGCAGGCCGAGGGCGCGGGCGACGTCGACACTGGCGCCGCTGCGGCCGGGCGTGTCGCCGACCCCGTCGAGGAGGCCCATCAGTCCTTCGACCACCACCAGATCGGCGCCGACCGCCGCCTGGCGCGCCAGCCCGGCGAGCAGCGCCGGCGGCATCGCCCAACTGTCGAGATTGAGGCTCGGCCGTCCGGTCGCGGCGCCGTGGAAGGCCGGATCGATATAGTCGGGGCCGCATTTGGCGCCGGACACGGCGAGGCCGCGTCGCGCCAGCGCCCGCATCAGTCCGAGGGTCACGGTGGTCTTGCCGCTGCCCGAGCGCAGCGCCGCCACCAGAAGACCGCGAGGAACGGCGGGGGGAGGGGTCATGGCCGGCCGTCGCCGTAGCCGAGGGCGGCGCGCAGCGGCACGATCGAGCCGACCACGGTGATGGTCGGCGCCTCGATGCCGGCGAGCGCGGTGTCCTCGATCGCCCCGGCCAGGGTGGTCACCAGCACCTTCTGGTCGGGCGTGGTGGCGCGGGTCACGAAGCCCATCGGCGTGTCGGGGGGAAGCCCGGCGGCGGTGAAGGCCGCGACGATCGCCGGCAGATTGCTCATCGCCATGTAGAGGACCAGGGGCGCCCCGGTCCGCACGAAGGCCGCCCAGTCGGTCGCTTCCGGGCCCTCGACGGCGTAATGGCCGGTCATCAGCACGATCGCCTGATTGGTGTCGCGGGTGGTCGCCGGGATGCCCGCGGCGGCGAGGCCGCCGAGGCCGGCGGTGATGCCGGGGACGACGTGGAACGGCACGCCGGCCTGATGCAGAGCGAGCGCCTCCTCGCCGCCGCGCCCGAACACGAAGGGATCGCCGCCCTTGAGCCGCAGCACCCGTTTGCCCTGGCGCGCCAGTTCGATCAGCCGCTCGGTGATGTCGCGCTGCTTGGCCGAAGGCTTGCCGCCGCGCTTGCCCGCGAATTCGCGCTCGGCATCGGGACGTACCAGGGCGACGATGTCGGGGCCGACCAGGGCGTCGTAGACCAGCACGTCGGCGGTCGCCAAGGCATGGATCGCCCGAGCGGTGAGCAGGCCGGGGTCACCCGGGCCGGCGCCGACCAGCCACACGCTGCCCGGCACGAACTCCGGCAGATGCCGCGTCAGCGGTCCGAGATCGATCATCGTACATCCTTCCGTTGACGTCGCCGGCGGTTCAGATACCAACTCGCGACATGATTGACGACCTTCCTCCGACCAATGATCCGGCCCCCGCGGACCTGCGCCGCGGCTGGACCACCGGTGCCTGCGCCACCGCCGCGGCCAAGGCGGCGTGGCGGGCGCTGATCCTCGGCGACTTCCCCGATCCGGTGGAGATCGCCCTGCCCGGCGGCGGCCGTCCGGCCTTCGCGCTGGCCACTCAGGAGCGCGGCGACGGCTTTGCCCGCGCCGGCGTGGTCAAGGACGCCGGCGACGATCCCGACGTCACCCACGGCGCGCTGATCGTCGCGACCGTTTGCCGCGGTGCCCCGGGCGCGGGCACGACCTTCCGCGCCGGGCGCGGCGTCGGCACGGTGACCCGCCCCGGCCTGCCGATCGGGGTCGGCGAACCGGCGATCAATCCGGTACCGCGCGCCATGATCTCGGCGGCGATCGCCGAGGTCGCGGCGGAAGCCGGCATCGCCCCGGACGCCGAGGTCGAGATCGCCATCGTCGACGGCGAGAGTCTGGCGCTGAAGACCCTCAATCCGCGGCTCGGCATCGTCGGCGGCCTGTCGGTGCTCGGCACCACCGGCATCGTCGTGCCCTTCTCCTGCTCGGCCTGGATCCACTCGATCCACCGCGGCATCGACGTGGCGCGGGCCTGCGGCCTCTCCCATGTCGCGGGCGCCACCGGCCACACCAGCGAACTCGCGGTCCAGGCGCTGCACGGGCTCACCGACGTGGCGATGATCGACATGGGCGACTTCGTCGGCGGCATGTTGAAGTACCTGCGCAGCCATCCGGTCGCCCGCGTCACGGTGGCCGGCGGCATCGCCAAGATGGTCAAGCTGGCGCAGGGGATGGCCGATCTCCACTCCAAGCGCGGATCGGTCGACCACGAATTCCTGGCGCGGATCGCCGCCGACGGCGGCGCGACGCAAGCGACCGTCGAGCGGGTGCGGAGCGCCAATTCGGCGCTCGAGGTGCTGGAGATCGCCCGCGCGGACGGCTTCGATCTCGGCGGCCCGATCGCCGCGGCCGCCTGGGCGACCGCCGCCAAATTGCTCGGCGACGCGCCGATCGCGCTCGAAGTGGCGGTGTTCGACCGTCAGGGCGGACTGGTCGCCTCGACGGGTTTTCGGGACGTGGCGTCGCGCGGCGCCTGAACCGCAGATTTCCCTACGGATTTCTGCGCGGAGCGCGGCCCCCACCGCTGGACAGCCGTCCGAGCCGCCCTCATTGTGACGGGCGTTGATATTCGTCCATTGCCGGAGGCTTCGATGTCCTACACCCCAACCCCCGATGCGTCTTCGCCGGCCTCTCCCAAGACCTGGGCGATCGTCGTCTGGGCCCTCTACCTCGGCGGCGCGGTGACCGTCGGCATCGCCGGGATCGTCGGCCTGATCGTCGCCTACCTGAAGCGGGGCGACGTCGCCGGGACGGTCTACGCGAGCCACATCACCTCGGCGATCCGGACCTTCTGGATCTCGCTGATCGCCGGGATCATCGGCTTCGTGCTGTCCTTCGTCGGCATCGGCCTCCTGGTGCTGATCGCGGTGGGCATCTGGAGCCTGTTCCGCGCGGTGCGCGGCCTGCTCAAGGCGCTCGACGCCAAGCCGATCGACGATCCCGAAGGCTGGCTGTGACGGTTCACTCGGCACGGTCGTCGCGCCCGCGGAAGCGCCGCTGATAGGTCGGGTCGTAGAGTGAGGACTCCCGCACCAGATCGGCCGCCAGCGCACGGCCGACCAGGATCAGCGCGGTGCGTTCGATCGGGTCGGCGGCGAGCGCCGCCTCGATCGTGCCCAGCGTCGCGCGGATCACCCGTTCGTCGGGCCAGGTGGCGCGGAACACCACCGCCACCGGACAGTCCGCGCCGTAGAAGGGCGTGAGTTCGGCGACCACCCGATCGACGACGTGGATCGACAGATGAATCGCCAGCGTCGCGCGGGTCGCGGCGAAGGCGGCCAGCGTCTCGGTCGGCGGCATCGACGAGGCCCGTCCCGAAGTGCGGGTCAGGACCACCGACTGCGCCACCTCGGGCAGGGTCAGTTCCTGCCCGAGCACCGCCGCGGCGGCCGCGAAGGACGGCACCCCCGGCGTCACCGTGTAGGGGATGCCGAGCCGTTCCAACCGGCGGATCTGCTCGCCCATCGCGCTCCACACCGACAGATCGCCCGACTGCAGCCGCGCCACGTCGTGGCCGTCGCTTTCCGCGCGCACGAATTCCGCCTCGATCTCGTCGAGCGACAAGGGCGCGGTGTCGACGATGCGGGCGTCGGGACGGGCATGGACCAGCACGTCCCTGGAGACGATCGATCCCGCCCACAGCACCACGTCGGCGGCGGCGAGCCGATCGCGCCCGCGCACCGTGATCAGATCGGCGGCGCCCGGGCCGGCGCCGATGAAATGGACCGTCATGTCGTCTCCTCCGTCGCGCCGCCGATCGCCACCGCCACCGTCGCGCCCGCTTCCGCCATCCGTTCGACCACCAGCCGGCTGCCGCGCCCCGCGCCGGCCAGCGCCGCGCCTTCGGCGATCGCCGGCACCCCGAACAGCTCCACCACCCGCTCCGACCGCGTCGTCACCCGATCGGCGACCGCGGCCAGCGCCGCCCGCGGCAGATGCACCAGGGGCAGGCCGAGACGCACCGCCGCCTCGCCGATCCCCGCCTCGCCGACCTTGTCGACCACCGTGAACAGCGCCGCCGGCAGGGCGGGCGCATCCGCCGCGGCCAGCGCCCGCTCGACCAGCGCGGCGATCGCCTCGCCCGAGACGCCGGTGCGACAGCCGATGCCGACCGCCAGGAACCGCCCCGCGGTCACCGCGTCGTCCCCCGGCCGTCCCCAGGGTTTTCCCCGGGGTCGTCCACAGGTTCGTCCCCGACCTCGTCCACAGGCGCGTCCAGCGTTTTCGCGAAGTCGTCCCCAGGTCGTCCACCGCTCGGCGCACCCGCCTTCTCCCAACACCACTGGACGATCGGCATCGCCGGGCGGAAGCCGCGGAAACTCCCCAGCGGCGCGGCGCGGGCGATGGAGATCTGGACCAACTCGCCGCCGAGGCGGGCGTGATGGGCGAAGACCTCGGCCTGGGTCTCCAGCGTCACAGCATTGGCGACCAGCCGCCCGCCCGGCGCCAGCTGTGTCCGGCACAGGTCGATCAGCTCGGCGTCGCAACCGCCGCCGCCCAGGAAGATCGCGTCCGGAGTCGGCAGGCCGGTGAGGGCCGCCGGAGCCCAGCCCTCGACGATCACCAGATCGGGCACGCCGAAGGCGGCGGCGTTGCGGGCGATCCGCGCGGTGCGGTCGGGCCGCGGCTCGATCGCCACCGCCCGGTTGGCGGGATCGGCGAGCATCCATTCGACCGCGATCGAGCCGGTGCCGGCGCCGACGTCCCACAGGAGTTCGCCGTGGCGCGGGGCGAGTTTGGCCAGGGTCACGGCGCGGATCTCGCGCTTGGTGATCTGGCCGTCGTTGTCGAAATAGGCGTCGGGGAGGCCGGGGCTCCGCGGCAGCACCCGGGCGCCGGCGTCGGCGACCACCTCGATCGCCACGGTGTTGAGCGGATCGAGATCGACCCGGTCGAAGTCGGCGGCAGTGCCGGCATGGACCCGCTCGCGCATGCCGCCCATCGCCTCGAGCACGATCAGCCGCGAGCGGCCCATGCCGGAGGCGACCAGATGGGCGGCGAGCCGCCCCGGCGTGGTGCCGTCCCAGGACAGCACCAGGATCCGCCGCCCGGGCTGGAGATGGGGCACGATCTTTTCGAAGGCGCGGCCGTGCAGGGTCACCAGCGCGCAGTCCTGCACCGCCCAGCCGACCCGACTGGCGGCCAGCGAGAAGGCCGAGGGGGCCGGAATCGTCACGTATTCGGCCGGCGACACTTCGCGGGCGATCAGCGAGCCGACCCCGTAGGAGAAGGGGTCGCCCGAGGCCAGCACCGCCACCGGCCGGCCGCGGCGGGCGAGGATCGCCGGGAAGGCGTCGGTCAGCGGCACCGGCCAGGCGAGCTTCTCGGCGGCGACGTCGCCGATCAGAGAGAGATGGCGTTTACCGCCGACCACCAGTTCCGCTTGATCGAGCAGCCGACGTGCGGCAGGAGACAGTCCGTCGAGCCCGTCCTCGCCGAGTCCGAGGATCGCCAGCCACGGATGTGGGGTGCGGGGTTCGGTCATGATGCGATCTCCCGGAGGATGACATGCGGATCTTGGTCCTGGGCGGCACGACGGAGGCGAGCGCGCTCGCCCGGGCGCTCGCCGCCCGTCCCGATCTCGACGCCACGCTGTCGCTGGCCGGCCGCACCGAGGCGCCGGCGGCCCAGCCGATTCCGACGCGAATCGGCGGGTTCGGCGGCGTCGCCGGTCTGGTCGAGTGGTTGCGGGCCGAGCGGGTCGACGTGCTGGTCGACGCCACTCATCCCTTCGCCGCGCAGATGTCGCGTCATGCCGCCGCGGCCGCCGCCGAGACCGGGGTGGCCTTGGTCGCCCTGTCGCGTCCGCCGTGGCAGCGCGAATCGGGCGACCGCTGGATCGAGGTCGGCGATCTCGACGCCGCGGCGCGGGCGATCGGCGAGACGCCGCGCCGGGTGCTGCTGACCACCGGCCGGCTCGGCCTCGCCGCCTTCGAGGTGGCGCCGCAGCACCATTACGTGATCCGCACCATCGATCATCCCGGCGATCTCGACGGGCTGCCCGACCATGTCCTGCTGTTCGACCGCGGACCCTTCGATCTCGCCGCCGAGCGCGCCCTGATGACCGCCGCGCAGATCGACGTGGTGGTGACCAAGAACTCGGGCGGCACCGCCACCAAGGCCAAGATCGTCGCGGCGCGCGAACTCGGCCTGCCGGTGGTGATCGTCCAGCCGCCGGCGCGTCCCGACGTGCCGGTCGTCCACAGCGTCGCGGCCGTGCTCGCGTTCGTCGAGGCTCATCGTCCGCCCTCCGAAGTGCCGACCGAGCGCGGCGAATAGACCCAGGGCGCCCGCCCGTCGGGCCGCGCGATCACCCGCGTCTCGGAATTGCCGAGGATCACGCAGGTCGCCATGTCGACGAGGTCGAGATCGGCGTCGGCCAGCGTCGTGACGATCAGCCGCTGATCGGGCCGGCCGACGGCGCGCGCCAGGATCACCACCGTGTCGGGCGCCCGCACGGCGCGCAGGGCGTCGAAGGCCTCGAAGATCTTGCGCGGGCGGGCGAGCGACTTCGGATTGTAGAGGGCGATCACGAAGTCGGCCGCCGCCGCCGTGGTCAGCCGCCGGATCACCACCTCCCAGGGCTTGAGATTGTCGGACAGCGAGATCGCGCAGAAGTCGGCGCCGAGCGGCGCCCCGACCGCGGCGGCGGCGGCCTGCATCGCCGAGACGCCGGGATGGACCGAGACGTCGAGGCGGCGCCACGCCGCTTCACCCCGGTCGATCGCCTCCATCACCGCCGCCGCCATGGCGAAGACGCCGGGGTCGCCGCCCGAGACCACCGCCACGTCGCGGCCGGCCGCGGCCAGTTCCAAACCATGGCGGGCGCGCTCGATCTCGACGCGGTTGTCGCTCTCGTGGCGGATCTGGCCGTCGCGCGGCGGGCAGCGCGCCACATAGGCGGCATAACCGACGAGGTCGGTCGCTTCCGCCAGGATCGCCGCGGTCTCCGGGGTCATCCAGGCGAGGGGGCCGGGGCCGGTGCCGATCACCCGCAGGCGGCCGGGAGGGGGGCGGACGGTCATGGCCGACGTCCTTCGCCGGGGATCAGGATCAGCGAGAAATAGGGGGCGCTGTCGTCGAGTTTGTCGGCGAGCGGCACCACCGTTTGCCCGGCCATGGTGCCGCGCTCGACGTAGGTCGCTCGCGCCAGCAGGCCGGCTCGATCGATCGCCCGGCGGACCTTGGCGAAGTTGGTGCCGAGCTTCATCACCACCGTCGCCTGACAGCCGTGCAGACCGGCGACCAGCGCCTCCTCGTCGAGGGTGCCGGGCAGCACCGACAGCACGTCGTCGCCCCAGGTCATGGCCAGCCCGGCGGCTGCCCAACAGCCGGCCATGCCGGTGACCCCGGGGGTGACGGCGGTCGGATAGCGGTCCTTGAGGCGCAGGTGCAGGTGCATGAACGACCCGTAGAACATCGGGTCGCCCTCGCAGATCAGCGCCACGTCGCGGCCGCCGTCGAGTTCCTCGGCGATGCGCGCGGCGCTCTCCTCGTAGAAGGCGCCGAGCGAGGAAATGTAGCGCTCCTCGCCGAAATGGGTCTCGGTGGTCATCGGATAGGGCAATGCCAGTTCGACCTTGTCCGGCCCGATCCACGGATCGGCGATGGTGCGGGCGTGGCCGCGGCGGCCCTTCTTGGAGAAGAACGCCACCACCGGGGTGCGCTCGATGATCTTCACCGCCCGGACGGTGACCAGATCGGGATCGCCCGGCCCGAGGCCGACGCCGTGGAAGGTCCCGGTCGCCGGGGCGGCGGGTGCGAGATCGAGGGCCATGGTCATTCCCTTTCACAGGCGAGGGCGTTGAGCGCCGCGGCGGTCATGGCGCTGCCGCCCTTGCGGCCGCGCACCACCAGCGCCGGCACCCGCCCGTCGGTGAGGAGTGCCTCTTTCGATTCGGCGGCGCCGACGAAGCCGACCGGCATGCCGATCACCGCGGCGGGCAGGCCGGCGCCGGAGTCGATCAGCTCGAGCAGGCGGAACAGCGAGGTCGGGGCATTGCCGATCGCCACCACCGATCCGGCGAGATGCGGCCGCCACAGTTCCATCGCCGCGGCCGAGCGGGTGGTGCCGAGGAGGGCCGCGAGCGCCGCGACGCCGGGATCGCCGAGGGTGCAGATCACCCGATTGTCGGCCGGCAGGCGCGACCGCGTCACGCCGCGCGCCACCATCTCGGCGTCGCACAGGATCGGCGCGCCGGCGGCGAGCGCCGCGGCGGCGGCGGCACAGGCGCCGGGGGTGAACACCAGATCGGCGACGATCTCGACCATGCCGCAGGCATGGACGATGCGCACCGCGGTGCGCTCCTCGACCGGATCGACGAAGCGGCCGAGATCGGCTTCGGCACGGATGATGCGGAACGACCGCTCGTAGATCGCCGCGCCGTCGCGCACGTAGTCGCGGGGGGCGGGGGGAGAGGCGGGGGAGGGCACGTGGACCACGGGACGGGACTCCGAAGAGGGCGGGAGGGTCAGAACGGGGCGAGATCGGCGAGCGCCGAAGCCGCCTCGTCGAGGGTCAGGCCGGCGAGCCACGGCGCGTCCCAGGCGCGGCCGTCGCGGATCAGGTCGTAGCGATCGCCGCGGGCGGTGAGGGTGATCGGCGTCGGGCCGGGCCGGGCGCAGCCCTTCTCGCAGCCGGAGAGATGCAGCGTCGTGCCGCCGGGGGCGAGGCGGCGGGCGAGGCCGGCCAGCCGCTCGGCATCGGCGCGGGTGTCGCGGCCGCCGTTGCGACAGCCGCTCGATCCGGCGCAGGTGACCACCGCCAGACGTGGATCGTCGGCGCTGGTGATGAACTGCGCGGCGGTCAGCCAGGGGCGGATGCGGCCCATCTTCTCCGGCGCGATACCGGGGATCAGCACCGCCCGCCACGGCGTCAATCTGAGTTCGCCCGAACCGCGCTCGCCGGCGAGATCGCCGATCAGCGCCAGCCGGTCGGCGGTCAGCCGGCCATAGGGCGCGCCGAGGCCGAGGAAACCGACCGGGCCGGCGGTATGGTCGCCGAGTACGGCGTTCGCGCCGCCGGGTCGCGGCAAGGTGGCGACTTCGGCCATCGCCGCACCGAAGCCCGCCGCCGCGAGCAGCGCGTCGAGGCCGACCCGGGCGATCAGCTCCGGCATCCGCCGCGGCGTCTCCGCGAGGTCGGCGCGCAACCGCACCACGGCGCGGGCGAGCGCGACGGCGCTGGGCGCCGCCTCGCCGACCGCGACGACGGCGATCGGCCGGGCATGACCCGGTCGGTCGGCGATCGAGATCAGCACCCGCGGTCCCTCGGGCGTCGCGAGCCCGGTCAGGCGCACGTCGGCGGCGACGTCGCCGAGGCCGCAGCGGCCGCCGTCGTCGACCACGAAGCCGAACTTGGGCGGCAGGGCGTGGAGCGCCGGATCCGCGACCAGCGCCGCCTCGAGCGCATGGGTCAGGGCGCGCCCGTCGATCGGCGCGCTCGCATCGAGGCCGGCGAGCGGGCTCGCCACGATGTTGCGCACCGCTTCGCTCGCCGCGTCCGGGTCGATCACCCCGAGGGCGTCGAGTTCGCCGATCAACTCGTCGACGTCGCCGGCGGCGACGCCGCGGATCTGCAGGTTGGCGCGCTGGGTCAGGTCGATCAGGCCGCTGCCGAGGCGGCGCGCGAGATCGGCGACGTCGCCGGCGAGCGTCGCCGACATCACCCCGCCCGACAGGCGCAGGCGGACGAGGAAACCGTCGCCGCTCTCCATCGGTCGGCGGGCGCCGGGGCACCAGCCGCGCACCAGGGCGGGATCGGGGTGATCGGAACGGGTCATCCGGTGGCCTCCAGGGTTTCGCCGATGCGGCCGGCGACCGAATTGCGTCGGCTCGCCCACAGGCCGCGCGACAGCGCCGTCTCGAAACTCGCGGCGACGGCGGCGGCGGCGCGCGGGTTGGCCTCGATCAGGAAGGCGCGCACCGCGTCGTCGCCGAGGGTGGCGTCCCACGCCAGATCGAAGGCGGTGGTGGTCACCGCATCGGTCATCGCCGCGAAGGCGACGAGGTTGGCGACCGTCTCGGCGATCTCGGCGCCGCCGCGGTGGCCGTGGCGCATCTGCCCGGCGAGCCAGCGCGGATTGGCGGCGCGCGAGCGCACGACGCGGGCGATCTCCTGCGCGAGGCTGCGCACGGCGGGGCGGTCGCGCCGGGTGGTGTCGGCATGATAGAGCGCCGGGGTCGCGCCGAGGCTGGCCGCGGCGGCGGCGAATCCGCCCTCGTGTTCGGCGAAGGCGTCGGAATCGAGCACGTCCTGCCCCACCATGTCCTGGACGTGGACGAAGGCGTCGGCCGCCGCGACCCGGTCGGCGAAGGCCTCCGGCGCGGCGATGCCGGCGGCGTCGCGGCCGAAGGCATGGGCGGAGGCCGCGAGATAGCGCATCCCGAGATCGTCGCGGCTGTCCCAGCCGCCGGTCGCCAGGGTCACCGACAGGCCGGTGCCATAGGCGCCCGGCGCCGCCCCGAAGATCCGCCAGCCGGCGTCCGGCGCGGTGCCGGCTTCGCGCACCGCGGCGGCGAGGGGATTGGTCGCGTCGTCCTCGTCGAGGGCGGCGATCGCCCGCACCGCGTCGTCGTAGAGGGCGATCTGGCTCTCGAACACGTCGCGGAACAGGCCGGAGATGCGCAGCGTCACGTCGACCCGCGGCCGGCCGATCACCGCCGGCTTGAGGATCTCGAAGCCCGACAGGCGGGCGGAAGCCGCGTCCCACACCGGCCGCGCGCCGATCAGCGCGAAGGCCTGGGCGAGATCGTCGCCGCCGGTGCGCATGGTCGCCGAGCCCCACAGATCGAGCACGATCCGCTGCGGCCAGTCGCCGTGGTCCTGGACATAGCGAGCGATCACCTCGTCGGCGGTGCGCCGGCCGATCTCCCAGGCGGTGCGGGTCGGCACCCCGCGCGGATCGACGGCATGGAGGTTGCGCCCGGTCGGCAGCACGTCGAGGCGGCCCGACGACAGCGCGCCGGCCGGTCCCGGGGCCACGAAGCGGCCGTCGAGGGCGGCGAGCAGCCCGGCTCGTTCTGCCGCCGCACAGGCCGCGAGGCGCTCGGCGAGATCGCCGGTCAGCGCCGGATCGAGGCCCTCGGACAGGGTTTCGGCCGCCGCGGCCCCGAGCGCCGGCGAGGCGGCGCGGCCGAAGACGTGCAGGCCGTCGCCGATGCGGGCGTCCTTGAGGTCGCACAGCCAGGCGTCGAGCCGCACCAGCGCCTCGGCCGGGTCCATGCCTTCGGCGATGCCGCTCTCGGCGGCCAGCCCGCTGTCGCGGGCCTTGTCGAGCACCGCCGCGGCGATCAGCCGGGCGCGCCGGGCGTCGAGCCCCTGGGCCTGGGAGAATTCGTCGAGCAGCGCCTCGATCTCGGCCGCCGCGCCATGGGCGCCGGCCCGCATCAGCGGCGGGGKGAGATGGCCGACGGTGACCGCGGCGATGCGGCGCTTGGCCTGCGCCGCTTCCCCGGGATTGTTGACCACGAAGGGATAGATCACCGGCACCGGTCCGAGCAGCAGGGTCGGCGCGCAGTCGCCGGCCGCCGCCGCGGCCTTGCCGGGCAGCCATTCGAGGGTGCCGTGGGTGCCGAGATGGATCATCGCGTCGATCCGCCCGACCTCGCGGAGCCACAGATAGAAGGCGACGTAGCCGTGGCGCGGCGGCAGGTTGGTGTCGTGATACTCGCCCTTGCGCGCGTCGCGCCGGCCGCGATCGGGCTGTACGGCGATGGTGAGGCGCCCGAGTTCGACGACGGCGAAGCGGAAGTTCCCGTCGGCGACGTCCGGATCGGCGGCGGGATCGCCCCAGGCGGCGGTGACCCGGTCGCGGAAGGCCGGGGGGAGCGCTGCGAAGGCGGCGGCGTAGGCGGCGAGGGGGAGGGTGGCCGACGCGGCGGGCGTCGATGATCCGATCGCCCTCGCCCCAGCGTCCTCTCCCCCCTCGAGGGGGAGAGACAGAGAGGGGGGGCGCGGCGCTTGGTCGTTCACGGCGGGCGTCGGGGCGGGGGGCTCCCCCCCTCCCTGTCCCTCCCCCTCCGGGGGGGAGGGGACGACGATCGCCAACGCGGCGGGCGGGGCGTCGCCGAGCCCCCTCATCCGGCGCTGCGCGCCACCTTCTCCCACGGGGGGAGAAGGGAAGGGCGCCGCGGCGAATTCGAGCACGGGCGCCTCACCCGCGGTCGCCTCTCGTCCGCTGGCGTCGCCCCCTCGTTCCCTCCTCCCTTGTGGGGAAGGGACAGGGAGGGGGGGAGCGGAGCCGACAGCTTGGAGGGTTCGGGCGGCCGATGCGGCGGGCGTCGATGATCCGATCGCCCTCGCCCCAGCGTCCTCTCCCCCCTCGAGGGGGAGAGACAGAGAGGGGGGGCGCGGCGCTTGGTCGTTCACGGCGGATGTCGGGGCGGGGGGCTCCCCCCCTCCCTGTCCCTCCCCCTCCGGGGGGGAGGGGACGACGATCGCGACCTCGGCGGGCGGGGCTTCGCCGAGCCCCCTCATCCGGCGCTGCGCGCCACCTTCTCCCACGAGGGGAGAAGGGAAGGGCGCCGCGGCGGGGGGGCGTTCGAGCACGGGCGCCTCMCCCGCGGCCGCGCCGCCCTCGGCGCCCGCCCGCCCCTCCAACATTTCCATCAACACCGCCGCCTCCGGTGGCGGCGGCACGTCGAAGCCGGCGGCGGCGAGGTCTTCGGCGATCGCCACCAGGCTCGCCGGCGTGTCGAGGCCGACCGCGTAGGCGGTGCGCCCGCGCTTGGCCGGATAGTCGGAGACCACCAGCCCGATGCGGCGCAATGCTCGCGGCGTCTCGGCGAGGCGCACCCAGGCGCGCGCCAGCGCCGCGACCGCGGCGATGCCCTCGGCGTCGGGCACGTGGACCTGCCGCTGCCACTGGTGGCGGTCGCTGCGCGCTTCGCGGCCCTTGAACGAGATCGCCCGGGTGGCGATGCGGCCGTCGATCTCCGGCAGCACCACGTTCATCGCCAGATCGGCCGCCCCCAGACCGCGCGACGAGGCGAGCCACGACTCCCGCGCCGCGGTCGAATGGAACGCCTGCAGCACCGGCACGCCGGCGCGGTCGAGCACCGAGGTGCCGTCGTCGAGCCGCGCCGAAAAGGCCGTGGTGTTGATCACGATCGCCGGGGCGAGCCGGTCGAGCCGCTCGGCCAACGCCGCCACCACCCGCGGATCCTTGAGGCTGGTGACGTGGTCGGCGACGACCGAAAAGCCCTGGGCGGCGAGCGCGTCGGCGAGCGCGACGATCGGCGCGGTGTCTGCGGCGGCGACGAAGGAGCGGTAGAACACGATCAGCGCCGTCGGCCCCGCCCCCTCGCGCCGCGCGGCGCGGTACTCGGCGGTCGCGGCGAGCGGTTGCGGCTCGTGCCAGGGCCGGGGCGATCCGATCCGCCCGGCGATCCAAGCCAGCGCCGAGGCGACGTTGTCGGGCCCGCCCTCCTGGAACCACCGCCACAGTCGGCGCAGGTCGTCGACCGGCAAGGTCGAGGCCCGATCGAGCCGCTCGTCGATCGCCGCGTCGCCCGGCACCACCGCCAGCGTCACCCCGTGGGCGCGCGCCGCCGCGGCCAGTTCCTCGACGCCGTAGCGCCAATAGTCGAGGCCGCCGAGCAGCCGCACCAGCACGAAACGCGCATGCGCCGCGACCGAGGCGATCCACAGGTCGACCGAATAGGGATGGCGCAGGTCGGCGAGCGAGGCCAACCGCAGGCTCGGCAGCGCCCCGTCGGCCGCGTCGTGGACCGCGGCAGCGACGGCGAGGTCGGAATCGGAGAAGGACAGCATCGCCACGTCGGCCGGCGTCTGCGCGAGGTCGACGGCGTCGGCGGTCTCGTCGAGAGTGCGCAAGGTGCCGGCGACGAGATGCATCGACCTCTCCTCAGCCGCCGAGTGCGGCGGTCACGGCGACCCGATCGAGCCCTTTGCGGCCGATCACCACCAGGCGCCCGCGACGCGCCTCGTCGGCGCCCCAGGGTCGGTCGTAACCGGTGCGGAAGCGGCTGCCGACGCCCTGCACCAGGAGCCGCATCGCCTTGCCGGCGACGTCGACGAAGCCCTTGATGCGCAGCACGTCGTGATCGGCGGCGATCGCTCCGAGTTTCGCGGTCAGGGCTTCGGGATCGCTGGTCGCGGCGATCTCGACGACGAAGCTCTCGAAGTCGTCGTGGTCGTGGTCGCCCTCGACCTCGTGATGGGACGGCCGGGCGGCGAGATCGTCCTCGGCCGCGGCGGTCAGGCCGAGCGCCACCGCCGGATCGACCCGGCCCTCGGTCACGCCGACGAACTTGACCGCTCGCGGCAGGATCGCCCGGATCGTCGCCTCGAGCCCGGCGAGTTCGGTGGCGTCGAGCAGGTCGACCTTGTTGACCACCACCAGATCGGCGGCGAGCAACTGGTCCTCGTAGACCTCCTCCAGCGGATTGTCGTGATCGATCGCCCCGTCGGCGGCGCGCTGCGCGGCCGAGGCCGCCGGATCGTCGGCGAAGCGGCCGTCGGCGACCGCCCGCCCGTCGACCACCGCGACGACGCCGTCGACGGTGAGGCGGGTGCGGATCGCCGGCCAGTCGAAGGCCTTGATCAGCGGCTTGGGCAGGGCGAGGCCGGAGGTCTCGACGATGATGTGTTCGGGCCGCTCGGGCAGCGCCAGCAAGGCCTCGATCGCCGGGATGAAGTCGTCTGCGACGGTGCAGCACAGGCAGCCGTTGGCCAGTTCGACGATCGCCCCGGGCCCGCAGGCGTCGGCGCCGCAGGCCTTGAGGATCTCGCCGTCGACCCCGACGTCGCCGAATTCGTTGATGATCAGGGCCAGTCGGCGGCCGTGCGCGGCGGCGATCAGGTGGCGGATCAGCGTGGTCTTGCCGGCTCCGAGGAAGCCGGTGACGATGGTCACCGGGATCTTGGCATAGGGGCTCATGGGGTCACCTCGGAGGCCGGGAGCGGGCGGGGAACGGGGCGGGGGGCGAGATCGCGTCGGTCGGGCGAGCGGTGGGCGAGGCGGTCGCCGAGCGGGCGCGGGTCGGGTTCGTGGCGGGGCCGAGCCCCCTCATCCGGCGCTGCGCGCCACCTTCTCCCACGAGGGGAGAAGGGAATGGGCCACGGAGACGGGGCGTGCTCACGCGCTCGCGATTGTCGTTCCCTCCCCCCCTGGAGGGGGAGGGACAGGGAGGGGGGGCACCCACGTCAAAGGTCTTCACGGCGTCGATCGCGCGGGCAATCCAGACGTCGAGCGTTTCCCGAATCGATGCGCCGAGCCCCCCCTCTCTGTCTCTCCCCCTCCAGGGGGGAGAGGACGCCGGGGTGAGGGTGACGACAACCGCGAGCGCTGCGGGGATGGGGAGGTCACGCAACGCGGTGGCGGCGAGCATCCTCTTCATGCCCCACCTCCCCCCGTGAGGAACGGCGGAATACGCGCGACGACGCCCTTCTTGAAGGCATCCGGCCGGGTCTTCCACGGGATCAGTCCGTCGGCAGCCGTGCCGTAGAGGGCGGCGGTGTCGAGGATCGCCTCGGCGGTGTCGGCTCCGAAGTCGCCGTAGAGATAGGTCCATTTGCCGAGCGCCGAAAAGCCGATGGTCACCGGCCGCTTGCACACCGACAGGCATTCGACCGGCACGATCCGCACGGCCCCCGCTTCGCCGCCGCGCGTCGCCGCCGCCGCGGTCAGGGCCGCGGCCAGCCGCGCCCCGGCGCGCGGGCTCTCGGGGTCGTCGCCGTCGCGTCGACAGTTGGTGCAGACCAGAATCGCCGTCGGGCCGCCCGCGAGGGGGGCGTCGGGCGGACAGAGGGGTCGGGGAGACGAGTCGTCGGGCATGGCTGTCCTCTCACCGCCCCGCCGGCGGCTCAGGTTGCAGATCGTCGACGGCAGGTCTCCTGGCTCACGGATCAGACACGAACGCACCGCCTTCCCGGGGAAACCCCAGTGGCATATCGGTGCGCCGCTCACCGCTCACAGTTGCGGGGGCAGCTGCGGCATCTCCTCCCTCGCGGACGAGTTTGGAACCGCATTCCCTTTTCACCCTCGGGATACCCCGAGAGACCGTCGATGGTCCGAGATAAGGGGCGATCGGGGCGCGAGTCAACGCGTGATCATCGGCCGCGCCCATCCCGGGGTCGGGGCAAGGTGTCGCAACGTCTTGCGCCGCCGCCGCCGCCGTGGTCTCAGACGAGACGACGGAGCGGAGCGGAACGATGACCGAGGGAAACGACGACGACCGCCACAAGGCCAAGATGGCCAAGCGCAAGGCCGTCCAGGATGCCGAAGTGGCGTCCAAGACGGTGGCCGAGAAGGGCCTGCTGATCGTCCACACCGGCCCCGGCAAGGGCAAGTCGACCGCCGCCTTCGGGCTGGTGCTCCGCGCCCTCGGCCACGGCCGCCGGGTCGGCGTGGTGCAGTTCGTCAAGGGCGCCTGGTCGACCGGCGAGCGCACCGCGCTCGAGCGATTCCCCGATCTGGTCGCCTGGCACACCATGGGCGAGGGCTTCACCTGGGAGACCCAGGACCGCGCCCGCGACGTCGCGGCCGCCGCCCGCGCCTGGGACAAGGTGGTCGAGCTGATGGCCGATCCGGGGATCTTCCTGATCGTCCTCGACGAGTTGAACATCTCGTTGCGCTACGACCATCTCCCCCTCGACGCGGTGGTGGCGACCCTCGCCGCCCGCCGGCCCGATCTGCACATCGTCGTCACCGGCCGCAACGCCAAGCCGGAGTTGCTGGCGATCGCCGATCTGGTGACCGAGATGGGTGCCGTGAAACACCACTTCGCGGCCGGCGTGAAGGCGCAGTTGGGCATCGAATTCTGACCGGGGTAGCTCACAGATGACTTCCGGAAAATACGCCAAGGCACTGATGATCCAGGGAACAGGCTCCGACGTCGGCAAGTCGTTGATCGTCGCAGGACTGATCCGCGCCTTCGCCGACCGCGGTCTCGTGGTGCGGCCGTTCAAGCCGCAGAACATGTCGAACAACGCCGCGGTGACCGCCGACGGCGGCGAGATCGGCCGCGCCCAGGCGCTGCAGGCGCGCGCCGCGCGGATCCCGCCGAGTGTCGACATGAACCCGGTGCTGCTCAAGCCCCAGTCCGACGTCGGCGCCCAGGTGGTGGTCCGGGGCAAGGTGATCGGCAATGCCGCGGCGCGCGATTTCCAGACCTGGAAGCCCAATCTCGCAACGGCCGTCGCCGAGAGCTTCGCGCGGCTGCGCGCCGGCGCCGATCTGGTGATCGTCGAAGGGGCGGGGAGTGCGGCCGAGGTCAACCTGCGCGCCGGCGACATCGCCAACATGGGCTTCGCGGCATCGGCCGACGTGCCGGTGATCCTGCTCGGCGACATCGACCGCGGCGGCGTCATCGCCCAGCTGGTCGGCACCCAGGCGGTGATCGATCCGGCCGACGCGGCGCGCATCGTCGGCTTCCTGGTCAACAAGTTCCGCGGCGATCCGGCGCTGTTCGCATCCGGCATGACCTTCGTCGAGGACCGCACCGGCTGGCCGGCGCTCGGGCTGATCCCGTGGTTCGGCGACGCCGTCCGCCTGCCGGCCGAGGACGCGGTGGTGCTCGAGACGAGGCGGGCGACCGGCGCCGGCGCCTTCACCGTGGTGGTGCCGCGCCTGCCGCACATCGCCAATTTCGACGATCTCGATCCATTGACCCAGGAACCCGGCGTCCGCGTGGTGATGCTCGGGCGCGGCGAGCCGATCCCGGCCTCGGCCGATCTGGTGCTGCTGCCCGGCTCCAAGGCGACGATCGCCGATCTCGCGGCGCTCCGCGCCGAGGGCTGGGACATCGACATCCTCGCCCACGTCCGCCGCGGCGGCCGGGTGCTGGGGATCTGCGGCGGCTACCAGATGCTCGGCCGCGCGGTCGCCGACCCGGACGGCCTCGAAGGCCCGCCGGCCGAAGTCCCCGGCCTCGGTCTCCTCGACGTCGCGACGGTGCTCGGCGGCGACAAGCACCTCGAGAGCGTCGCCGGCACGCTCGCCGACGGCGGCGCTCCGCTCGCCGGCTACGAGATGCACGTCGGGGTGACCGACGGCCCCGACCGCGCCCGCCCCTTCGCCCACCTCGCCGACGGCCGGAGGGAAGGCGCCGTCAGCCGCGACGGCCGCGTCGCCGGCTGCTATCTGCACGGCCTGTTCGCCGACGACCGCGCCCGCGCGGCGCTGCTCGCCGGCTGGGGCGCGGCGACCTCCGACCTCGCCTTCGAGGCGCGGATCGAAACGACATTGGACGCGCTCGCCGCCCATGTGGCGGCCCACGTCGATCTCGACCGGCTGTGGGCGTTGGCGCGGTGAGGGGTGGCGTCTGCGCGGAAACGGGACGTCGGGCAGATCGCCGCCGAACGCCCGCTCACGGCCGATCGGACATTGGTCTACACGAGGAAGACGTGCTGCAATCGGCGAGAGACCGGCACCCGCGGGACGACCGCGACGGGTGAGCACGGAGCGGAAGCTGCCAACTCTCACGGCAATCCCGATGACCAGATCCTCGAGTGAATCTTCGGGCGGGCGGATGCTCGCCATCCTGACCCTGGTGCCGATCGCCGTGGTCGCGTCGCTCGCGGCCGGGGCCGTGGCCTGGGTATGGCTCGCGCTCGATGTTCAGGTCGACGTGATCCGGTCACGTCATCCCTCGCCCGACGGGCGGCGCGAAGTGGCGTTCGTCTGGTGCGATCATGGCTTCGGCCTCGGGATGAGCGAGCAATACGGCGAGATCCGCATGCGCCGGGCCAAGGGTTGGGGGCTCGGCAAATGGCAGCCGGTGTTGCGTTTCGACGAGAACGCTCTCGATCGGCTCGAGCGCCCGCCGGTCTGGACCGACGACCGCCATCTCGTGGTGACTTTCGCGCCGGAAGCCTACGTGTCGCCGGACCGCAAGACGGTCCTGGGGGTCGACGTCGAGTTTCGGCGGTCCCCGCAGGGCGCCGTCCCCTGAACGCGCCCGCCGCCGCTCACCCGATCGCTACCGCCACGACCGCCAACACCGCCGCCTGGATCCCCAGCGCCACCCGGTAGAGCGTCAGCGCCCGGCGGATGTCGGCGGCGCCGAGGTCGCGGCGGCCGTCGCCCATCACCGCGGCGTCGAGCAGGCTCTCGCCATAGACCCGCGGGCCCGCCAGCGCGAAGCCCAACGCCCCGGCCATCGCCGATTCCGGCCAGCCGGCGTTGGGCGAGGTGTGGCCGCCGGCGTCGCGGCGGATCGCGCGCCACGCCCCCGCCGCCGAGGCCCCCGGCACGACCAGCGCCGCGGCCATCAGCCACAGCGCCGCCAGCCGCGAAGCGGGCAGGTTGACGAGATCGTCGAAGCGCGCCGCCGCCCAGCCGAAGGCCTCGTGGCGCGGCGTCCGATGGCCGATCATGCTGTCGGCGGTGTTGGCCGCCTTGTAGAGGGCGCCGCCGGGCAGACCGGCCACCGCCGTCCAGAACAGCGGCGCGACGATGCCGTCGGAGAAGTTCTCGGCGAGGCTCTCGATCGCCGCGCGCGCCACGCCGGCCCCGTCGAGCACCCCGGTGTTGCGCCCGACGATCATCCCGACCGCCCGCCGTCCGGCGTCGAGGCCGGCATCGAGCCCGTCGGCGACCGCCCGCACATGGACGTCGAGGCTGCGCTGGGCCGGCAGGCTCGCCGCCACCACCGCCACCGCCACGAGCGCCGCAGCACCCGGTAGAGCCGCCCGCAGGACCAGGACGATCGCCAGAGCGACCCCGCCGGTCAGCGCCAGGACGGCGATCAGCGCCAGGACGCCCGCCGCCTTGCGTCGCGCGAAACTGTCGACATCGTGATTGAGGCGACGATCCAGCGCAGCGATCACCGCGCCGATCCAGGTGACGGGATGGCCGATCGCAGCGTAGAGAGGGGCGGGATAGCCGACCGCGGCCTCGATCGCCAGGGCGATCAGCGCGAGGGTCGGCGTCGACGACGGCGAGAGAGCGAGCGACATGGACGGTCCGGAACGCACGGCGACGGCAGGGCAGGCGGCGAGCCCGGTCTATCACGGCGGCGACCTCGCGCAAGTGCGCGCCGAACACCCCGAGGCGCCGACGCCGTGGATCGATCTGTCGACCGGCATCAACCCGTGGCCCTATCCGCTGCCGCCGCTCGATCCCGACGACTGGACCCGCCTGCCGGAACCGGCCCGCGTCGCGACCCTCGAAGCCGCCGCGGCGCGGGCCTATGGCGTCGGCGATGCGGCCCGGGTCGCCGCCACCCCGGGCACTCAGGCGGCGATCCAGATGTTGCCGCGCGTGCTTCCCGGCGCCCGCGTGGCGATCCTCGGCTTCACCTATCAGGAACACGCCCGCACTTGGCGCGACGCCGGGCGCTCGGTGATGGTGGTCGACGATCCGATCGATCTGGTTGGCGCCGACGTCGCGGTGGTGGTCAATCCCAACAATCCCGACGGCCGGCGCCTCTCGCCCGCCGCGCTCGCGGCGATCGCCGATGCCCTGGCGAGCAGCGGCGGCACGCTGATCGTCGACGAGGCCTTCGTCGACGTCGAAGATCCCGCCGCCAGCATCGCCGCCGATCTGCCGCCGTCGACGATCGTGCTGCGCTCCTTCGGCAAGACCTGGGGGCTCGCCGGTCTGCGCCTCGGCTTCGTCCTCGGCGCGCCGCATTTCGCCGCCGAGATCCGCCGCGCCTTCGGCCCCTGGGCGGTGTCGGGCCCGGCGATCGGCATCGGGCAGGCCGCCCTCGACGATGCGGAATGGCTGGCCGAGACCCGCCGCCGGCTCGCCGCCGCCGCCGAGCGCCTCGACGGCCTGCTCGCCGACGCCGGCTTCACCCCGGTCGGCGGCACCGCGCTGTTCCGCCTCGTCTCCCATCCGCAGGCCTCGGCGGTCCGCCACCGCCTCGCCGCCGCCGGCGTCCACGTCCGCCGCTTCCCCCACGACCCGACGCTGCTGCGATTCGGTCTGCCGGGACCCGAGGACCATTGGCGCCGTCTCGCCGCGGCACTGGCCGAGAGCTGACGAGCGCCGCCGCAAGATCGGCACGGCCGGCGCGGGAGACGCCGATCGGCGAAGACGTGCGTCCGTTCCGGCCGAGATGAAATGTGGCGGATCCGAATGGAGCGAGCGGACTATTCGCCGCATCCCACCCCGTTGCTCGGCGAAACGCCTGACATTTTCTCCGAGTCTCGAATCTTCGACGAATCGGCGTCTGCCGCCGTCGGCTCACGTCCGCATCACGACCCCATCGTCGAGCCCAAGCCGCCACGCAGGGCAGCACCGCGGTGTGAACCGAAGAATTTCCCGTAGATGTTAGTGAGTTCTTCACTCTGCGCGCCGGAGAGTGCCGTCACGTCATTTCGGAGAGAGCGATGCCATTCGGGCGCGGCGAACGATCGGAAACCTCCCCCAGGCCCCCGGCGCGGCGGAAATTCGCCGCCACGGTGCGCCCCACCGGCATCGAGCGGACCTTCGCTCTCGACGAGGTGATCGTCTCCAAGACCGACACGGCCGGCGTCATCACCTATGCCAACGACATCTTCCTGGAGATCGCCGGTCTCGCCGAACACGAGGCGATCGGCCAGCCCCATTCGATCATTCGTCACCCCGACATGCCGCGCGCGGTGTTCAAGCTCTTGTGGGACACCATCGCCCGCGGCGACGAGATCTTCGCCTATGTGCTCAACATGGCGGCGACCGGCGATCACTACTGGGTGTTCGCCCACATCACGCCGTCCTTCGCCGCCGACGGCGGCATCGTCGGCTATCACTCCAATCGTCGTGTTCCCGACCGTTCGGCGATCGCCGCGGTGACCCCGCTCTATGCCCGCCTGAAATCGATCGAGGACGCCGCTGCCGATCGTGCTTCCGGGCTCGCCGCCTCCACCGCGGCGCTCCACGCCACCCTGCGCGACCTGAGGATCGGCTATGACGAATTCGTCTTCTCTCTCGCGCGCTGAGGGACTGGCGGCGGGGCTCGCCGTCCTGCTCGCCGCCGTCGCGGTCTATGAGGGCGCCGTCGTCGGCAGCCCGGCCGTCGCCGTCGCCGCCCTGGTCGCCGCCCTGCTGGCCGGCGCCTGCCTGTCGCAGGTGCGCCGGGCGCGAACCTCGTTCGCGCTCATCTCCGAGGTACTCGACCACGCCGCCCGCGGCGATCTCGAGCGCCGCATCGTGCTGTTGCCCGACGGCGGTGCCGTGGCGCGGCTCGCCCGCGACGTCAACCGCCTGCTCGACACCTCCGACGCCTTCGTCCGCGAGGCCCGCGCCACGCTCGCCTGCGTGCGCGACGGCGCCCGCCATCGCCGCATCGTCGAGCGCGGCATGGTCGGGGTGTTCGGGGCCGCCGCCCGCACCATGAACGAGGCGGTCGACACCATCGACGGCCGTCTGGTGGCCTTCGGCACGGTCATGACCGAGTTCGAGACCACCGTCGGCGGCGTCGCCGGGGCGCTCGGTGGCGCCGTGGTCGGCCTGTCGCGCTCGGCGGTGACCATGCGCGACTCGGCCGCCGACACCGAGGCGCGCTCGACCACCATCGGCGCTTCGGCCGAAGAGACCTCGGTCACCGTCGCCTCGGTCGCCGCCGCCACCGAACAACTGACCGGCGCCGTCGAAGACATTTCGCGTCAGTCGGAGCGAGCGCTGCGCATCTCCGACCGCGCCGCCGACCGTGTCGCCGAATCGCGCGCGGCGATCGGTGATCTCTCCGCGGCGGTCGGCGACATCGCCGGGGTCGTCGAGATGATCCGCGGTGTCGCCGAACAGACCAAGCTGCTCGCCCTCAACGCCACCATCGAGGCGGCGCGCGCCGGCGAGGCCGGTCGCGGCTTCGGCGTCGTGGCGATCGAGGTCAAGGCATTGGCCGGTCAGACCGCCACCGCGACGGAAGAAATCTCCGGCCGCATCCGCGCCGTCGTCGATCGCTCGGCGCGCTGCATGGCGGCGATCGAGGGCATCACCGGCATCGTCGGCGAGATCTCCGACGCCGCCACGGTGATCGCCGCGGCGGTTCAGGAGCAGAGCGCCGCCACTCAGGAAATCGCCCGCTCGATGCAGATGGCCTCCACCGCCACCGACGACGTCTCCGCCAATGTCGTGACCGTGGCGGAAGCCGCCGGCGCCACAGGTCGGGTCGCGATCGAGGTGGCCGGCGCCTCCGACGTGCTCGCCGACCAGAACCGCCGGCTCCAGGACACCGTCGCCCGCTTCCTCGAACGCACCCGCGAGGTCGTCCAGGTCGGCCGCGCGGCCTGACGCCGCGCCGGCCCGCGCACCGCCCTGCGGCGATCTACCGATTGAACCGACGTCGCCGCCGGCTAGAGTGGCGCGAGCCCGGCCGGGCGCAACGCGAGGGAGGCCTCCCATGTCCGTGATACCGTTCGGAACTCTGAGGGACGGGCGGGTCGTCCACGACGTCGAGCTCGGCAAGGGCGGCCCGCTCGCGGTGTCGATCCTCGACCGCGGCGCGGCGCTGCGCGACATCCGTCTGATGACGCCGAACGGCGCGCTGCCGCTGATCCTCGGCTTCGACCGGCTGGAGCACTACGTCGCCCATTCGCCCTATTTCGGCGCGGTGTGCGGGCGTTGCGCCAACCGCATCGCCGGCGGCCGCTTCACCCTCGACGGCGTCGAGTACCAGCTCGCGCTCAACGAGGGCGAGAACCAGCTGCACGGCGGCCCGCTCGGCTACGACAAGCGGGTGTGGGACATCGGCTTCGCCGACGACCATCGGGTGCGCTTCGATCTCGTCGACGCCGACGGCGATCAGGGCTACCCCGGCCTGGTGCGGATCAGCGCCACCTACACGCTCGAAGGCACCCATCTGGTGATGGAGATCGAGGCGACCACCGATCGCCCGACGCTGGTCAACATCGCCGGCCACGCCTATTTCGATCTCGACGGCACCGGCTCGATCCTCGACCACGAGGCGACGATCTTCGCCGACCGTTACACGCCGTCGCGCCCCGATCTGATCCCGACCGGCGAGATCCTGCCGGTGGCCGGCAGTGACTTCGATTTCCGCGCGCCCCGGCCGATCCGGCGCGAGGTCGACGGCACCCGCGTGGCCTACGACGTCAATTTCGCCCTCGCCGAGGCGCCGGTGCCGCTGCCGCGCCTCGCCGCCCGGGTGCGGGGACCGAAGACCGGGGTGACCCTCGAGGTGTGGACCACCGAACCGGGGATCCAGCTCTACGACGGCTCCGGCCTCGACGTGTCGGTGCCCGGCCTCGACGAGCGCCGCTACGGCCCCAACGCCGGCTTCTGCCTGGAGCCGCAGCGTTGGCCGAACGCCGCCAACCAGCCGAGCTTCCCGAGCGCGGTGCTGCGCCCGGGCGAACTCTATCGTCAGCGCACCGAATACCGCTTCTCGCTGTGACCTCCGACGGCACGGGCGGCGCGCCGCCGGTGCCGCCGTTTACACGGCCGCGACCCGTCGCTATGGTCCGCGCCTTTCCCGGGCGGCGATCCGAACCGGCGTATTTCGAGGTGAACACCGATGAAGGCAGAGATCCAGTCCATCGTGGACGAGATCCAGCAGGCGCTCAGCCTGCTGAGGAGGCATCTTTGACTGGGATGTCGCGCTGAAACGACTGGACGAGCTCAACGCCCTGTCCGAATCCCCCGATCTCTGGAACGACCCGGCCCGCGCGCAGAAGCTGATGCGCGAACGCGACCAGCTGACCAAGTCGATCGACACGGTGCGGGCCATTGCGCGTGAGATCGACGACCATCTGACCCTGCTCGAGCTCGGCGAGATGGAATCGGACGAGGCGACCATCGCCGAGGCCGAGACGGCGATCCGCGACCTCGGTCACGACGTCGCCAAGCGTCAGGTCGATGCGCTGCTGTCGGGCGAGGCCGATTCCAACGACACCTACCTCGAAATCCATGCCGGCGCCGGCGGCACCGAGTCCCAGGACTGGGCCAACATGCTGGCGCGGATGTACGTGCGCTGGGCCGAGCGGCGCGGCTACAAGGTCGAGGCGCTGGAAAACCAGGACGGCGAAGAGGCCGGCATCAAGTCGGCGACCTATTGCATCAAGGGTCTCAACGCCTACGGCTGGCTCAAGACCGAGTCGGGCGTCCATCGTCTGGTGCGCATCTCGCCGTTCGATTCCAACGCCCGCCGCCATACCTCCTTCGCCAGCGTGTGGATCTACCCGGTGGTCGACGATTCGATCGACATCGTCATCAACGAGTCCGAGATCCGGGTCGACACCTACCGCTCGTCGGGCTCCGGCGGCCAGCACGTCAACACCACCGATTCGGCGGTGCGCCTGACCCACATCCCGACCGGCATCGCGGTGGCCTGTCAGGCCGAGCGCTCGCAGCACAAGAACCGGGCGACCGCCTGGGAGATGCTGCGCGCCCGCCTCTACGAGGTCGAGCTGAAGAAGCGCGAAGAGAAGGCCAACGCCGAGAACGCCACCAAGTCGGAGATCGGCTGGGGTCACCAGATCCGCTCCTACGTCCTGCAGCCCTATCAGATGGTCAAGGACCTGCGCACCGGCGTGATGACCACCGATCCCGCCAAGGTGCTGGACGGCGACCTCGATCCGTTCATGGAAGCCTCGTTGGCCGCCCGGGTGAAGGGTGGCGCCGTCGCCGCGGTCGAAGACATCGACTGAGCCGACGATTCGACGCGCGTTTCGAGCCGGGCGGGGAGCGATCTCCGCCCGAATCGTATCTGCGCCGCGACGCCGGGCTCACAGCCCGAGTTCGCGGCCCGCCTCGATCCAATGGGTCGGATCGACCGCCTCGCCGCCGACCCGCGTCTCGTAGTGGAGATGGGTGGCGGTCGAGCGACCGGTCGAGCCGGCGAAGCCGATCACCTCGCCCTGGCGGATCTTCTGCCCGGCGGTGGCGCCGACCCGCGACAAGTGCCCGTAGCGGGTGACCACGCCGTTGCCGTGGTCGACGTCGACGCACAGGCCGTAGCCGCCCTGGCGGCCGGCCGAGATCACCGTGCCGGGGCCGGTGACACGGACCGGTTCGCCGGCGTCGGCGCGGAAGTCGATGCCGGTGTGCAGCGCCGGCACGCCGAGGAAGGGATCGACCCGGCTGCCGAAACCCGAGGTCACCGCCGGGTCGCCGGGCAGGGGGCGCGCCAGCGGCAGGGCCGCGGTGGCGCGACGGATCAGCCCGAGGCGCACCAGCGCGGCATCGGCGCGCGCCGCCGGATCGGCGGCGGGATCGGGCACGAAGGGGCCGCCCTGGCCGCCCGAGGCCCCGGCGGCGCGGTTCGGCGCCCCCTCGGCGACGCGGAAGCCGATCTGGCCGAGGATGCGGGTGATCTTGCGGGTCTTGGTCTCGGCGAGGTCGGCGAGGCGGCCGAGCGCCCGGCTCTGACCACCCTCGAAGCCGTCGAGGGCACGTTCGACCGCGGCGATGCGGCGACTGGGATCGTCGCGGCGGCGATCGGTGCTTCCCTCGAGACGCGAAGAGCGCAAGGGCAGGGCGAAGGCGTCGAGATCGAGCGGCGCGGGCACCGAGCCGGTCGCCTCGTTGGGCGGGGCGATCGCGGCGGGGGCGACGGGCAGCGGCGCCAGCGCCGCACCGGGGGCCACCGGCACCGGTTTCAATCCGGCCTCGGTGGCGCGGTCGACCAGCGAGCCGAGCCGCGATTGGGTCTCGACCAGTTTGGTCTGGCGTTCGAGCAGGCGGTCGATCTTGGCCTCGAAACTCTCCTGATCCAGCAACTGCCGGCCGTTGATGCGGTCGATCTCGGCGCGCAGCGCCGCGACGCGGTCTTCGTAGGCGCGGGCCTGCTGGATCTGCCGCGAGATCGTGCCCGACAGGATGTCGTCGCGGAACACCAGGTAGCCGGTGGCGGCGAGATAGGCGAGCGCGAACACGCCCAACACCCCGGCCACCGCCGCGACCCGACCCGGATCGACGTGGAACGCCCGCACCCGGTCGCCGTGGACGATGGTGATGCGGTGCGGCTCGCGCCGTCGGCCGAAGCCGCGGGGCAGATCCTCGGGGGAAGTCATCGCGCGTGCCGTCTCCGACCGGAATTGGGACGGGCCGATTACAATCTCTCAAGGTTAATAATTGCTTGTGGGTCGCCGGATCAGTCGGCGATGACGTGCGGCACGAAGCGCGAGCGGTCGCCGGTGACGAGCGAAGTATCCTCGCGGATGCCCAGGCCGCAGGGCGCGTCGCCGACCAGCCAACTGCCGAGCACCGGGTGGCCGCCGTCGAAATTCGGCAGCAGCGCCAGCGCCTGTACGACGCTGCCTTCGGCGCCGTAGCTGCCCTCGGTGCGCTGGAGGAGGCGGCCGCCGTCGACCAGCATCACGTTGGCGCCCTCGCGGGAATAGAGCGGCTTCAGCGCATAGCGCCCGTGGAGGGAGTCGCGGCGCGGATCGTCGTCGAAGAACGCCGGCAGGAGGTTGGGATGGCCGGGCGCGGCCTCCCACAGCAGCGCCAGCATGCCCTTGTTCGACAGGATCGCCTTCCACGCCGGCTCGACGAAGCGGGTCGTCGCCATCCCCGGCGAGCGGCCGAAGTCTTCCGCGAAGATCCATTCCCACGGGTAGAGCTTGAACAACGTGTCGATCGGCCGGTCGGCGAGATCGACGAAGCGGTCGCCGGATAGCCCGATCTCGGCGACGTCGAGCACCGCCGCGGCGAGGCCCGCCTGGGTGGCGCAGTCGGCGAGATAGGCGAGCGTCCCGGCGTCCTCGCGCGCCCCGGTCATGCCGGCGAGATGGAGCGATCCGCCGACCACGATGGTCCGCAGCCGTTCGATCAGCTTCTCGTGCAGCGAATTGTACTGGTCGGCGCCGGCCGGCAGGAAGCCGCTCTCCAGCCCGTCGGACAGCCAGGTCCATTGCACCACCGCCGCCTCGAACAGCGCGGTCGGGGTATCGGCGTTGAATTCGAGGAGCTTGGCCGGGCCGTGGCCGTCGTAGACGAGGTCGAAGCGGCCGTAGAGCGAGGGATCGCCGCGGCGGCGGCTCGCCCGGATGGCGTCCCATGAGGCGGCCGGCAGGCGCAATTTGGCGAGCAGGCGCTCGTCGGCGACCACCCGGTCGACCAGATCCTCGCACAGCGCGGCGAGCTCGGCGGTCGGCGCCTCGATGTCGTCCTCGATCTCGGCGAGGGTGAAGCGATAGGCGACGCTCTCGTCCCAATAGGGGGTGCCGTCGATCTCGGCGAAGTCGAAGCCGATCTCGGCATGGCGGGCCGCCGCGTCGGGGCGCGGGCGCAGGCGCAGGCGCTTCATCAGCTGCCCCCCGAGATGTGGAAGGCGCCCGACGACCCGAAGCCGCCGCGCACCGCCGTCGACGGCGCCGAGACCGGCACCGCCGCGACATGGGTCGCGCTCGAGGATCCGGCGCTGGACGACGATCCGCCCCAGCTCCAGCTCGAGGTGCCCGACGAGCCCCAACCGGACGACTACGACCACGGCCGATACCAATGGGCGACGCCCGACCCGCCGCGCGACGAGGTGCAAGGGTCGGCCGGGGTCGGTCCGAGCGGATCGAAGGCCGGGCTGCCGGCGACGGTCGCGCCGGCCGCGCCCGCCGACGGGGCGGGCGTGCAGCCACTCGCCCGACTGCCTTCGGCGAAATGGGCGCCCGCCGCCGCCACCGCTCCGGCGGCGACCAGCGACAGCACCAGCGTGCGCTTGCGGGTCGGCGAAGCCGGCTGCTGGCCGCCGGGCAGGCCCTCGGGGCGATGCAGGGCCGGCGGCGCGCGTCGGCCGAATTCGGGCTTGCGGGTGCGAGGCATGGTCACCTCACTCGGTCATCGCCGCCGCGGACAGCATCCCGGCGGCGAGCGACACCGCGCCGAGCCAGATCGCCGCGGCCAGCGTATTGGTCTCGATCGCCCGCGACAGGTCGGGATGGGCGAGGCGCGCGACCAGGAAGGCGGCGATCTGCACCACCAGCGCCACCGCCGCCCAGATGCAGAATTCGACGATCGACTCGGCCTGGGCCATTGCCCGGGCGAGCGGAATCACGAAGCCGATCAGGCTGAGCCCGAGGGCCAGCGCCGCCGAGGCATTGTGCTCGACGACGATCAGCTCGAATTCGCGGTGCGGAGTCAGGCGCGTGTAGATCACCACGAAGGCGATGGCGAAGGCGATCGCCGCGCCGAAATAGCCGGCGAAGGCGATCAGCGCATGGGGCAGCTCGGGCATGGCTCGCTCCCTCCGGGAGGCGTCGCAGGACTCCGGTCGATCAACCGGCCAGGGCGGCGACCTTGGCCAACACCGCATCGGCGTGGCCGGGGACCTTGACCTTGTTCCAGATCGCGGCGATGCGGCCGGCGGCATCGATCAGCACGGTGGTCCGCTCGACCCCCATGTACTTGCGGCCGTACATCGACTTCTCGACCCACACGCCCCAGGCCTCCAGCACCGCCTTGTCGGGATCGGCCGCCAGTTCGACGCCGAGGTCGTATTTGGCGCGGAATTTGGCGTGGGCCGGCAGGGCATCGGGGGAGACGCCGATCACCACCGCGCCGTGGCGGCGGAACTCCGGCAGCAGGGCGGTGAACTCGACCGCCTCGCGGGTGCAGCCGGAGGTGTCGTCCTTCGGGTAGAAATAGACCACGACCGGCGCGCCGCGCAGGGCCGACAGGCGGATCTCGCCGCCGCGATCGTCGGGCAGCGTGAAGTCGGGCGCCTCGGCTCCGAGGGTCAGGGACATGCCGCCTTCCTTTCGTCGTGATGGGATGGTCGAGAAGAGTCGCAGGCTCCGTCCGGGCGAAGAGCGCCGCCGCGACGCGAGCCTAGCGCCGAGCAGGGCCGCCCCACAAGGTGGTTCGACCGGACGCGGCGAAACGTGTAACCGATCGGCGGACGGATTCGACGACGGAACGATTCGACGGAACGATTCCGAGACTTCGCGGGTTTGGTTCATGGAACGAGGCGTCGACGGCGCCGATCCGGGAGGCCCCGATCAGCGTGGTGACGAACGCAGCATGACATCGACAACGAGCTCCGCCGACGAGCGCGGCCGCGACCGCCGCCCTGGTCGCCCACGGACCGGTCGAGATCGAGACCGCCGCCAATGCCGCCCGTACCGTGCTCGGCGAGCTGATCGGCGCCGGCGGCCGCACCCGGGTCGGGTCGGCCCGGCTCGACTGGTCGCTGCAGGACGGCCTCTCCGTGGCGCTCTCCGACATCACCGTCGATCGCGGCGACGGCATCGGCGTCGACGTGCCGCGCGCCGAAATCCGCCTGTGGATGCTGCCGATCCTGGTCGGCGACGTGCGCCCGCGTTCGCTGGTGTTCATCGATCCGCGCGTCGTGGTCGACATCGCGGCGATCACCGCCAACGCGGCGCGCGAACCTGCCGGCGTCCCGGTGCCGACCGGCGCCCCGGCCGTGGCGCCGCCGC